>NZ_LZLQ01000091.1 GCF_001673315.1 Mycobacterium asiaticum
AGCATGGGTACCATGACCGAGCCGTTAGGCGAGCCACTGAGTACCAGTCTGATTGAGCGCTACCTGTGTTCCCGGGGGCGGCGGTACTTCCGCGGCCGGCACGACGGTGAGTTCTTCTTCGTACTCGACACCAATCGCCGTCTGCACGTCCACCTCGAGATCCCGCTGCTGCAGCCAGACGTGTTCACCATCCACGTGTCGCCCGCATGCTTCTTCCCAGCAGACGACCATGCCCGCTTGTCGCGGTTCGCCGAGATGTGGAACGAACAAAGCGACGACGTCACCGCGATCGTGCATGGCTCGTCCGACCCGCGACGCATCGGCGTCGCCGCCGAACAGTCACGCTGGATCGAGGCGCGTATCACCTTTGCCGAATTCGCGACGTTCACCGACCGAGTCACCGCCGCGGCGAGCGAACTCTTCAACCAATTGACCGTTGCCGCGGACCTGCCGTCACCGCCGTTGCTTCGCGACGCCGGCTAGCGGCTAGTTCAAGCGTCCCGCCAAGACCTGGTCCGGCCGCGGTTCCCCGAGCCTGGCACGAATAGCGCCCCACGGGTCGGCGTATTGACCGGGGGTATTCCGGTAAGCGGCACGTCGCTTGAGTAACCGTCGGGCAAGCGGTGCGACCAACCCCATGGGATAACGTCGCCAACCCGCCGCGGCCCGCATCTCCGCAAGCATGTCGGGCCAGGTGTGGTGCTGGAACGACAGCACCTGTTGAGCATGGCCGGTGTCCATCCAGTCGGTGACGAACCAATCCTCGTCGCTTTCGGGATCTCCGGGGCGGCCACCGGGCAGGACGTCGACAAGACCCCGGGTGGCGGCCAGGGCGGCGCCGACCTCCCCCTGCCGAAGGCGGTGTGACTCGTCGCCGGCGACCAGGAAGGTCTCGCCCGCGACGTCGTTCGCGGAAGCGCTGGTGGCCGCGGCGAATGCGGCAGCAACGTCGCGCACGTCGACACTGTGCATGCGCCCGTCGGTGGGCAGGGCGCTTTCGAAGAACAATGCGTCAAAGGTGAAGGGCATGGCGCCCGGGTCGACACTCATCACCCCGCCCAACCGCAAGATCACCCACCCCAGAGCGGAACTCCGGACGTGGTATTCCGCCTCGGCCTTGTGCGCTCCGTACAGGTCAGAGGGCGCCACCGGAGTGTCCTCGGTAAGTAATCCGGGGTGGCGGTGCGGATTGCGGGCACCGTGTACGGCATTGCTCGAGGCTTGAATGAACCGTGGCGGACGAAGGCAGGATTCGGCGGCACGAAGGAGTGACTCCGTCGCGTCCACATTCACCCGACGCGCCAGTTCGGCCTGCCCGTAGATGACCGGCGGGATCACCGCCGCCAGGTGGATGATCACCGTCGGTGCTGTCTCCGCCACCAAGCTCGCGACCGCGTCCGCATCGGTCAGGTTCACCCAGCGCGCTTCGACGCCGGTAGGTAGTGCGCTGGCCGCCTTGCGCTGCGCCGCAGTGCCCAGATCGGTCGCTACGACGTAATGCCCGTCGGCCACCAGCCGACGTACGGTCTGTGATCCAACGAGCCCGAAACCCCCTGTAACCAATACTTTTTCACTCATCGATGTCTCCCTGCACTCGCTTCGTGTGCGGTATGCCACAGTTAGGATAATGACATTCTCTTATTTTGAGAGTAGCATATCCTCTACGGATGTAGAGAGGCCCGAATGGGTAATCCTCATCACAAGCGGGCACACAGACATCGGAGAAGCCATGAAAGCTGCAACCAGCAACAACTCGGAAGTCGCCAAATGGGACCCCGGGTTCACCAAGCAAGTAATCGACACCGTGGCGCCCACCATCAAGCTGTGGCACCGCGCCGAGGTCCGGAACCTGGACAAGATCCCGGCGGCCGGCGGCGCCCTGGTGGTGTCCAACCATTCCGGTGGCATGTTCACCCCGGACGTATTCATCTTCTCGCCGGCCTATTACGAGGCGTTCGGCTACGACCGACCGGTCTACACGCTCGGCCACGACGGTCTGTTCCTCGGGCCGCTCGACGGCTGGCTGCGGCGCCTCGGGGTGATCGAGGCGAGCCGGGAAAATGCCGCCGCGGCGTTGCACTCCGGCGCGCTTGTGTTGGTGTTTCCGGGCGGGGACTATGACTCCTACCGACCTACGCTTGGTGCGAACACCATCGACTTCAACGGACGCACTGGTTACGTTCGGACGGCCATCGAGGCCGGAGTTCCCATTGTTCCGACGGTGTCGATCGGCGCTCAGGAAACCCAGCTGTTCCTCACCCGCGGCAACTGGTTGGCCCGACGGCTGGGACTGAGCAAGGCGCGCATGGACATCCTGCCGATCAGTTTCGGTTTCCCGTTCGGCCTGAGCGTGCTGTTCCCGCCCAACCTGCCGCTACCGGCCAAGGTGGTGACCGAGGTACTCGAGCCGATCGACGTAATCGCCGAGTTCGGTGAGGATCCCGACATCGCCGAGGTAGACGCCCATGTCCGCGCGGTCATGCAGGAGGCGCTCGACCGCCTGGCCGCGCAGCGCCGACTGCCCATTCTGGGCTGAAAGCGGGTGCCGCATGAAAAGACTCAACGGCATGGACGCGATGCTGCTCTACAGCGAGACGCCGAATCTGCACACCCACACTTTGAAAGTGGCTGTCATGGACGCGTCCGGCCTCGACTTCGGGTTCGAGAACTTCCGGGCGCATCTGCGCCGCAAGCTGCGAGTGCTGGAACCGTTGCGCTACCGCCTCCTTGATGTCCCCGGCCGCCTCCATCACCCGATGTGGCTGGAAGGCTCCGATGTCGATCTGGACTACCACCTTCGACGGGTTCAGATCCCGGCACCGGGCGGTCGCCGAGAGCTGGACCAAGTCATCGGTGAGATTGCTTCCACGCCGCTGGATCGCAGCCGACCGCTGTGGGAGTTTCACTTCGCCGAGGGATTGGCCGGCAACCGGTTCGCCGTTATCGGCAAAGTGCACCACTCATTGGCTGACGGAGTCGCATCGGCGAACCTGTTGGCGCGTGCGATGGACCTGACCGATGCGACCGCGGGTGACGCCGCCCGCCCTACAACGACTTTCACTGGGCTGGTGCGAATTGCAGTGCGCGACCACATGCGGCAGCTCGCCGAACTGCCCCGACTCATCAAGGACGCCGCGGTGGGGATGGCCAGGGTGCATCGGCGCGCCGCGGAACGGGGGCGTCATCCTGACTTGGCCGCCCAATTCGACGCTCCCCCAACCTTCCTCAATCACCGGGTGTCCCCGGTGCGGCGGTTCGCTAGCGCCGCACTGTCTTTGGCCCAGGTCAAAGCGACCGCAGCCGAGTTGGACGTGACGATCAACGATCTCATCCTGGCGATAGCCGCTGGCGGGTTACGGACGTTGCTACTCGACTACGACGGGGTTGCCGATCGGCCGATCATCGCATCGGTGCCGACTGCCACGGACAAGTCCGACCGCGTCTCGGGCAACGAAATCAGCGGGCTGATGGTGTCGCTGCCGGTCCACATCGCCGATCCCGTGGAAAGGGTGCGACTGGTTGCGCTGGCCACCCGTATCGCCAAAGAAGACCACGAGATGATGGGCGCGCGCCTCTACGGCCGCCTGATGAACTATCTACCGGCTGCGCTCGCACCCGCGGCATTCCGCTGGTTGGGCCGGCAGTCGTCGAACCGGATGATGAATGTGGCGGTGTCCAGCGTGATGGGGCCGCGTAGCCGTGGCCACCTCGGCGGCGCGCCGGTCAGCGAAATCTATTCCACCGGCGTGCTCTCGCCGGGCGCACCGGTCAACATCACCGTGTGGAGTTACGCAGACCAGCTGGGCATCGCGGTACTCACCGATGACCAGACGTTCACGGATGCGCACGACGCGACCGACGCCCTCAGCGCGGCATTCGACGAATTACGAAGCACCGCAGCACAGTACGCGACGCTTTCGGCGTGAGCCAGCTGGGCTCAGGCGGTCAGCACCGCGTCCAGTGCCGAGTAGAACAGACCCAGCCCGTCGTCGGACGGGCCGGTCAACGGTTCGATGGCGTGTTCGGGATGGGGCATCAGCCCGACGACACGGCCGTTGGCCGAGCTGATACCGGCGATGTCGTGCAGCGAGCCGTTGATGTTGTCGTGGTAACGGAAAACCACGCGGCCGTCACCTTCCAGTTGCTCGATCACCTGCTTGGGGGCCACGTAGCGACCCTCGCCGGACTTCAGCGGTATCAACAGGTCGGCATCGGAGTCGAAGCGCGAAGTCCACGCCGTTGAGGTCGACGACACGCGCAACCAGACATCGCGGCAGATGAAGTGCAGCCCAGCGTTGCGGGTCAGTGCACCGGGCAGCAGACCGGCCTCGCAGAGCACCTGGAAGCCGTTACAGATACCCAGTACCGGCATGCCGCGGTTCGCGGCCGCGACCACTTCTCCCATCACCGGAGCAAACCTGGCGATCGCACCCGCGCGCAGATAATCGCCGTAGGAGAAGCCGCCCGGCACGACTACGGCGTCGACGCCCTTCAAGTCGCTGTCCGCATGCCACAGGCTGACCGCTTCGGCGCCGACCTGACGCGCCGCGCGGGCGGCATCCACATCGTCAAGAGTTCCGGGAAAGGTGATGACGCCGATGCGAGCGGTCACCGCGGCTCCCTGCTGATCGTCCAATCTTCGATGACGGTGTTCGCTAAGAGCGATTCCGCAATCTCGGCCAGCGCGGCGTCGTCGACGGAGTCGTCGACCTCCAATTCGAACCGCTTGCCTTGGCGGACGTCGGTTATTCCGGAATGTCCCAACCGTCCCAGGGCACCGACGATCGCCTGACCCTGCGGGTCGAGGATCTCGGCTTTGGGCATCACATGCACGACCACCCGGGCCACCGCACTCCTCCTCAAATTGGTCGACCCCGCCCGGCGACGCGAGCGCGGGCAACAGGTCGGCGCCAACTCTACCGGCGATCGACGGCCGTGGGAGTTAGCGGGACGAGTCGGCAACCAGGATCAGCCCGTCCCCACCGAGGGCGGCGATGCGACGGTGCGCCGGGCCGTCGGGATCGAGCGCGGCCTGGCTGAGCGGCGTCCAGGCGTTGAGCACCAGACGCGTGTCCGCTCGCGGGGACTCGGCGCGCGCCGCGCGTGCCGCATCGAAGAACTCGTCGATCCGGGGATTGTCGAGGTGCACGTTCAGCGCGTCGCAGCGCCGCCCGGCGACCCTGGCCAATGCGGTGCTGTTGACACCCAGCAACACCGGTGGCGGTGGCGACGGTAACGGGAAACCGGCCCATTTCGGGTCCCGATCCGGGCGCCACTGGGCATCACACAGGTCGAGCACGTCGATCAGGTGTTGGTGTCGCGTCCGCACCGAGGCACTGAGCGGGATGCCCACCAAGTCGTGTTCCCGGGACCATGGGCTGGCGGGCGACGCGCCCGCACCGAGTCCGAACACGAAGCGTCCGCCGCTGAGTTCTTGCAGCGAAGCGGCCGCGGCCACCGTCACCCCCGCGGGACGGTTGGCCGCGTTCACCACCAGGGTGCCGATACCGATCGTCGACGTGACCGCGGAGAGCGCGCCGGCCAGCGTGAAGCATTCCAGCATCCGGGTGCCCGAGAGCATCGCACCGGAAAGGTGGTCGAACACCCACGCCCTGTTGAAGCCGTCGCCCTCGGCTCGCAACACCTTGTCGCGTAGCTCCGGCCACGGGTGGGTGGCCGCGCTGAACAGCACGTCAACGCTGATCATGGCGTCTCATCACTCGAAAGATCTTGTGCCAGTGCGCTATCACGGGCATGAGGCGATGTATGCGTCGCACAGTGGCGCGGTCATGGCATCCAGCACGGCGGCGTCGGAAATCACCGGCCAGGCCACCTGCGGCGCTCCCGCCGACCACAGTGTGAGCTCGCTGATGGTACTGCTCGCAACGTGGGCCACCAGGTAGGTGTGCACGATGACCGGCCCGCTGATGACGGCGGCCATGCGGGTCGGTTCGTCGTCGGTGATCGAGGGCGACTGGGCGGGGGCACCCAGTTGACAGGCTCGTAGCGCGGCCACGGCGGCGGCGAACACCGACCCGGCCAGTGCGCCGCCACGGGCGGTGTCCCCACGCCAGTGCAGGATTTGGGCTTGGACCTGCCACTGCCCGTCCGGGCGCGCCACCACCGCACGGGCGGCCACCGAAAAATCGCGGCTGTCCTGCGAAAACGTGGGAGTGGCGCACACCTGCTCGAACTTGAACTGCGGCGTCGTTCCGGTCACTGCGCCGCTAGCACTAGAGAGGTCTGGCCACCGGTACACCCCGTTCAGCGGGACCGAGGTCCGCTGGATCCACGCGCTGTTGGGAATCTGGTCGCACACCGGGGGGCAGGTCTCCGGTTCCGCCCGCGCCGGGGTCGGTGCGATCAGCGCGATCGCGAAAGTACCGGCGACCATCATGGTCACCACAAACACCCGCAGCTGGACGGCCCCCATCAGGGCACAATCGTAGACATGCAATTGACGCATTTCGGGCATTCATGTCTCCTCGCCGAGTTCGGCGAGACCAAGATCCTCTTCGACCCCGGCAGCTTCGCCCACGGTTTCGAGGGGATCACCGGTCTGTCCGCGATCCTGGTGACCCATCAGCACCCAGACCACGTCGACGTATCCCGATTGCCGGCCCTGCTGGAGGGCAACCCGAAGGCTGCGCTGTACGCCGACGCAGAGACCACCGCCCAGCTGGGTGAACCGTGCCGGGTGGTGCATGTCGGCGACGAACTGTCTGTCGGGTCGGTGACCATCCGCGCCGTCGGCGGACGGCACGCCGTGATACACCCGGAAATCCCTGTGATAGAGAACATTTCGTATCTGGTTGGCGACGGTGAACACCAGGCCAGACTGATGCACCCCGGTGATGCGCTGTTCGTTCCCGACGAGCCGGTAGACGTGTTGGCCACGCCCGCTGCGGCCCCGTGGATGAAGATCTCCGAGGCAGTCGACTATCTGCGCGCGGTGGCTCCGGAGCGGGCGGTGCCCATCCACCAGGGGATCGTGGCTCCCGACGCGCGCGGCATCTATTACAGCCGGCTCAGCGAGATGACGACCGCCGACTTTCAGGTGCTGCCCGAGGAGGACGGGGTCACTTTCTAAACACGGCTCCCTCGCGAGCAGACGCAGAATCGTCCAATTCTGGATCCAAACGTGCGATTTTGCGTCTGCTCGGCTGCTTCATCTAGGTGATATCGGAGGCGGCGCCGCGGCCTGCGGCCCTGCCGGAGAAGATGCAGCCGCCGAGAAAGGTACCTTCCAAGGCCCGGTAACCATGCATGCCACCACCGCCGAAGCCGGCTACCTCCCCGGCCGCGTACAGGCCGGTGATCGGCGTCCCGTCGGCCTTGAGTACGCGTGAGTCCAGGTCGGTCTCGATGCCGCCCAACGTCTTTCGGGTCAGGATATGCAACTTGACCGCGATCAGCGGCCCCGCCTTCGGGTCCACCAGCCGATGCGGCGCCACCACGCGGCCCAGCCGGTCGCCTCGGTAGCGGCGGGCTGCTCGAATGGCAGTGATCTGACCGTCTTTGGTGAATTTGTTAGCGACCTCGCGATCCCGAGCCAGCACCGCCGCTGCGACGGTCTCGTAGTCCAGGGGTGCCACACCGGGAAGTCCGTTCATCGCGTCTACCAGCTCAGCCACGGAATTGCCGGTGACGAAATCCACCCCTCGGTCGACGAACGCTTGCACCGGTCCCGGCGGGCCCGAGCTGGCGCGCGCCCGAATCAGTTGACGCAGACTCTGCCCGGTCAGGTCAGGATTCTGCTCCTGGCCGGAAAGCGCGAACTCCTTCTCAATGATCTTGGCGTTCAACACGAACCAGGTGTAGTCATAGCCGGTGGTCACGATGTGTTCCAACGTCCCCAGGGTGTCGAACCCGGGATAGAGCGGAACGGGCAATCGGTTGCCGGCTCCGTCCAGCCACAGCGACGAGGGACCGGGGATGATCCGGATGCCGTGGCGCGGCCAGATCGGGTCGTAATTGGTGATGCCTTCGGTGTAATGCCACATCCGGTCCGGGTTGATCACTCGCGCGCCGACCTTCTGTGCGACACCGATCATCCGGCCATCGACATGGGCCGGCACGCCACTGAGCAATTGCTTCGGAGCGCGGCCCATCCGCCGCGGCCAGTTCTTGCGCACCAGATCGTGGTTGCCGCCGATGCCACCGCTGGTCACGATCACCGCGGAGGCGCGAAATTCGAACTTGCCGACACTCTTTCGCGACGAAGGCGCGCCCCGCGGCTCGTCGGATCGTTCCAGGACTGTGCCCCGTACGCCGGTCACGGCATCGCCCTCGACAATCAGCCTGTCGACCTGATGCCGATGCGCGAACCGCACGTTGGGCCGGTTGCGGAGTTGCCGGGCGAAGATCTCCACGAGGGCAGGTCCGGTCCCCCAGGTGACGTGGAACCGCGGCACCGAATTCCCGTGGCCCTGAGCGTCGTAACCGCCTCGTTCCGCCCAGCCGACAACCGGGAAGATCTTCAGGCCGCGGGCCCGCAACCAACTGCGTTTCTCATTGGCGGCGAAGTCGACATAAGCGTGCGCCCACTGCTCGGGCCAGTAGTCCTCCGGCCGATCGAACGCCGCCGTCCCGAGCCAATCTTGCAAGGCGAGTTCGTGGCTGTCGCGGACGCCTAACCGACGCTGCTCGGGGCTGTTCACGAAGAACAGTCCGCCGAACGACCAGAACGCTTGCCCGCCGACGTTGGCGCTGTTCTCCTGATCCACGATGAGCACGCGCAAACCCCGGTCCACCAGTTCGCAAGCTGCAACAAGACCCGACAGGCCGGCCCCAACAATGATGACGTCGTGGAATTTGTCGAGACCCGGACTCGCATCGCTCATGCCGGACCACGCTAGTGCCACCCCTGCGGTGACGATCCCCGGGCGTTAAGCGGCGTCGAGTATCGCTTTGCTGGACCGCCAGTTGTACACGGCGGGTGCACACTGCTGCAGCAATGCCAGGTCGACGGCGTCGAGCATGGCTTGCCGCGGCCCGGACTTGCGCAGATGACGGGCGGCCACCGCGATACGGACCACCCCGTGGCGGCGGGCGATGCGGTCGGCGGACATAACCACCATCCGGCACCACCAGGGCTCGGCCAGGAATCCTTCGCCGATGCCCAGTACCCGGGCCCGCACCGTGGTGTTGCGGACCAGATCGGTCACCCCGTAGGTATCGGCCAGGAGCCGAAAGCCGTTGCGGGGCAGCGTCTTGACCACCCCGGGTGAGACCAGCCAACCCGGCGCCGCGAAGAGGCGGGTACGCAGGCCCAGGTGCTCGAGTACCCGGTCGGCGGCCATCAGGCGCAGGTTTGCCTCGTGCGCGTGCAGGGTCGCGAATTCGCCCCGCCGCTTCTTCGTCGCCGCCTCGTCATAGCCGTGCAACACCAGCGCGTCGCCGCCGCGTCGCCGCTCGGTGAGCCAGTCGACGGTCTGCGGGTCGCGGTCGAGCCGGTAGCCGTTGCCCAGCCGCGGTGCCACCAGTAGCGAGACCGGGACCGAACGGGCATCCATCTGCGCGCAGAAATCATTTACCTCGGGCAGGGTGTGCTCACCGATACCGGAGACAGACACGATCAACTTTCCAGACACGTTTCCAGACACGTTTGTAGTTTGCCGATCGCAGATGTCTGGACGGTGACGGACACGCGGACGGCAGACGTCCAGCAGCGGTCCCAGTGTCACTGGCCAGAGGCTTGTGTAGATATGCTCAGCAACGCCATGGAGAAGGCATTTCCCGTTTCGACCAACGAAGCGTCACCCACCGCCGTTACCGAGCAGTCGAGCCCGCCTGACTATCCGGACAAGCTGGATGCCGCCACGTTGCGCATTGCCGGGGTGTGCATTCTCGCCTCGTTCATGATGGCGCTGGACACCACGGTGGTCAGTGTCGCGCAGCGAACCTTCATTGCCGAGTTCGAGTCGACGCAGGCGGTGGTGGGTTGGACGATGACCGGCTACACGCTTGCGCTGGCCACCGTCATCCCGATAGCGGGCTGGGCGGCAGACCGGTTTGGCACCAAACGGCTGTGGATGGGCTCGGTGGTGGCATTCATGGCCGGTTCGCTGTTGTGTGCTCTGGCGCCAAACATTCTGCTGTTGAACGTCTTTCGCGCCGTTCAAGGTATGTGCGGCGGCATGCTGATGCCGATGGGATTCATGATCCTGACCCGGGTGGCGGGCCCGAAGCGGCTGGGCCGCCTGATGTCCGTGCTGGGCATTCCGATGCTGCTCGGCCCGATCGGCGGACCAATCCTGGGTGGCTGGCTGATCAGCTCATTCAGCTGGCCGTGGATCTTCTTGATCAACCTGCCGTTCGGGCTGTGCGCATTCCTCCTCGCGCTGGCGATATTCCCCCGGGACCAACCCACCCCGTCGGAGACCTTCGATGCCGTCGGGGTGCTGCTGCTCTCACCAGGCCTGGCGATCTTTCTGTTCGGGGTGTCGTCGATACCGGGCGAGGGCACCCTGGCCGATCGCGACGTCGTGCTTCCGGTGATCATCGGCCTCGGATTCATCTCTGCGTTCGTGGTGCATGCCCTGCATCGGGCGGATCATCCGCTCATCGATCTGCGACTCTTTAAGAATCCGGTGGTCACGCACGCCAATGTGACCGCATTTCTGTTTGCGGTCGCATTCTTCGGTTCGGTGCTGCTGCTCCCGAGTTACCTGCAGCAGGTCTGGCACCAGACGCCGATGCAATCCGGGGTGCACCTGATTCCCCAAGGACTCGGCGCCATGCTGACCATGCCGTTTGCCGGTCGCTTCATGGACCGAAAGGGCCCCGGGAAGTGTGTGCTGTTTGGCATCACGCTCATCGCGCTGGGGTTGGGGATCTTCACCCTCGGGGTCGCCCGACAGTCCGGTTACCTACCGATGTTGCTGGTAGGCCTGGCCATCATGGGGATGGGCACCGGTTGCACGATGATGCCGCTCTCGGGAGCATCGGTTCAGACACTGGCTCCGCACGAGATTGCCAGGGGCTCGACGTTGATCAGTGTGAACCTGCAAGTCGGCGGCTCGATTGGGACTGCACTCATGTCGATGGTGCTGACCAGCCAGTTCAACCGGAGCGAGAACATCGTCGCCGCGAACCAACTGGCACGGCTCGATCAGGAAGCCGCCCGGCGCGGCGTGCCTCTGGACCCCTCGGCCGTACCGCAGCGGACGCGCGACCCTGGGTTTGCCGTCAATCTGCTACACGACCTGTCACACGCCTACACCCTGATTCTGGCGATCGCCGTCGTGGTGGTGGCTGCGACGCTCATTCCGGCGGCGTTCCTGCCGAAGACGCCGCCGGCTTAGTTCTCGAAGAGCATCGTCGCGATCCGCCGGACAGCGTCCATCGGGTCGGCCGACTGCACGTCGGCGTTCACCGCATCGTTGAGCCATAGGGTTGAAAAGCCATGTACCAGTGACCAAGCCGCCAAGGCCGCGCCCGACGGGTCCGCCTGTGCTCGCGGGTCATGCAACGTCGCCACCCCGCGGAACAGCTCGGTAGCTGCCGCCGCCTCGGCAGCGGCGAGGTCGGCGTCGGTCGCGTCGACCAACGATTTGTTGAACATCACCTGGTAGTGGCCGGGATTATCGAGAGCGAACCTTACGTAGGCCAGCGCCGCGTCGGAGAACTGCGGGCGTGCGTCCTGAAGAACCGCGGCCAACCGCCGAAAGCCCTGTGCTGCAAGCGCGGTGAAGAGGCCTCTCCGATCGGTGAAATGGTGCGCGGGCGCGGCGTGTGACACCCCTGCGTCCCGGGCCAGCTCACGAAGCGAGACCCGGTCCGCGCCGCGCTCAGCGACCAGCCGCGCGGCTTCGTTCAGGATCGCATCGCGCAAAGCGCCGTGGTGATAGCTGGGCCGACCCATGGCGCCACCCTACAACCCAAACTTGACACTGGCTAGATTCCGGCTTTAAAGTCACACGAGATCTTGTCACTGTCAAGTTTGTGGAGGACGCCATGGCTCCCCTGATCACCCTGATACTCGGTATCGGCCTTTCCCGGCTCGCCGGCCGGTGCGGCATCGACTACGTGAGCGACTGGCCGAGCGCGGTCGCCGTCGGATTGGCGGGCATGTTCGCTCTCACCGGGATAGCGCACTTCGCGCCGCCGCTACGGCGCGATCTGATCGCGATCGTTCCACCCCGGCTGCCCGCGCCGGATCTGCTGGTCACCCTCAGCGGGGTGCTGGAACTGATGGGCGCCGCGGCCCTGCTGTTCCCCAGCACCCGGGCCGCGGCGGCACTTTCTCTGCTGGTGCTGATGCTGGCGATGTTCCCGGCCAACGTCTACGCCGCGCGGATGCCCAATCCGCCGAAATCGATGACGACGCGATTGTCCACGCGCAGCGTCGAGGAAGCCATCTTCCTGGCCGCGGCCGCCGTGGTCGCCGTCGGTGCTTGACGACGGCTACGAACGAGGGCTACGAACAACCGGGGCGAGACTTGACCGCGCTAATCTTGCCCGGCGCCAGCGGTGTCCAGCAGCCATGAGTACTGGAAGGCGGTTTCCTTCCAGCGCTCGTAGCGGCCGCTGATCCCGCCGTGACCGGCGTTCATCTGGGTCTTCAGCAACACCGGATTACCGTCAGTGTTCGCGTGCCGCAACGCTGCAACCCACTTCGCCGGTTCGACGTAATAGACCCGAGCGTCGTTCAAAGACGTCATCGCCAAGATGGCCGGGTACTTCCGGTCAGCGACGTTCTCATACGGCGAATAAGACTTCATGTAAGCGTAGACATCACTGTCGCTCAACGGGTTTCCCCACTCGTCCCATTCGGTGACGGTCAATGGCAAGGTCGGGTCGAGGATGGTGGTCAACGGGTCGACGAACGGCACCTGTGCCAGTATTCCGGCGAACAGCTCCGGTGCCATGTTGGCCACCGCGCCCACCAGCAGGCCGCCGGCGCTGCCGCCGAGAGCGACCAGATGTTCTGGTCGGGTCAGCCCGGTGTCGATGAGATGCCTTGCGACCGCGATGAAGTCGGTGAAGGAGTTCTTCTTCTCCAACAGCTTGCCGTGCTCGTACCACAGACGGCCCATCTCGCCGCCACCGCGGACATGGGCGGTGACGAACACCATGCCACGGTCCAGCAGTGACAACCGCGCAATTGAGAACCGCGGATCTTCACAGATCTCATAGGCGCCGTATCCGTACACCAGCACCGGAGCGGGGAAGTCAATACCTGCCTTGTGCACGATCGAAATCGGCACCCGGGCACCGTCTTCCGCCTGCGCCCAATCGCGGCGCTCGACATAGTCCTCGCGCCGGTAGCCGCCGAGCACCGGCTGCTCTTTCAAGAGGGTGCGCTCCCCCGTCACCAGATCGAGGTCGTAGACCCGCACCGGAGTGACGAACGATCCCGCGCCCACCCGCAGTTTGACTGGGTCCCAGTTCGGGTTGGCACCCAGCCCCGCGGACATCAGCTCAGTGTCGAACGTGATTTCTTCCGGCTCGCCATACTCGCCATCAGAACTCAACGGCCACAATTGAATCCGCGGCAACGCCTCGCGTCGATAGCTGACTACCAGGTGATTGGCAAAGGCATCCACGCCGTCCAGCCGGACGTCGTCGCGAGGCGGGATAAGCACCCGCTGTTGCGTGGGCGTGCCGACCGGAGCTTCCACCAGCGTGAAGTTCACCGCTCCGTCGTTGTGCAGGATCAGGAATCGGTCCTGCCCGGCGTGCACCGCATGCTCCACCGAGTATTCGACACCTTCCCGGCGGGGCAGCACCACAGTGAACTCGGCGTCGGAGTCGGTGGCGTCAGCGTAACGGACTTCCGAAGTGATCGATGATCCCGCCCCGATCAGCACGTAGGCGTCGCTGCGGGTGCGTCCCACCCCGAGCCAGAAGCGTTCGTCCGGTTCGTGATACACCCGCTCGGACGATCCGCCCGAGCCCAGTCGATAACGCCAGACCGTATCCGGACGCCACGCTTCGTCCACGGTGATGTAATAGACGGTGCGGTTGTCGGCCGCCCAGGTCGCGCCCGCGCCAATGCCGGCGATCTCGTCTGGATACCGTTCTCCGGTGCGTAAGTCCTTGAATCGCAGTGTGTATCGCTCGTCACCCACTACATCGACGGAGTATGCCAACAGATTCGCGTCGAGACTGACGGCGGCGGCGCCCAACGCGAAGAAGTCGTGGCCTTCGGCTTCGACGTTCTCGTCGAGCAAAACCTGTTCACCGGGAATCTCGGTGTGTTCGGCGAAGCGAGGCGGGTTCCAGTCGCCGGGATCGGCAACCGGACAACGGCACATTACCCCGTACTGCTTCCCCTCGAAGGTACGGACGTAATACCACCAGTCGCCGCGCCGGGTCGGCACTGACAGGTCGGTCTCTTTCGTGCGAGCCTTGATTTCGTCGAAGATCTTCTGACGCAACGGTTCCAGATGCGCCGTCAGCTGGTCGGAGTAGTCGTTCTCGGCCTCAAGGTAGGCGATGACTTCGGGGTTGTCCTTCTGCCGCAACCACTCGTAGGGGTCGATGAACACGTCGCCATGGTGCTCCCGTCGGGTATCCACCCGCTTGGCCTCCGGCGGCACGAGGTTGTCGGTCATGCTCGCGGGCCGATCCAGTCGTCGAAACTCAGACCCGAGATCCACTCGTAGGCATCGATGTAACGCCCGCGCGTGGCATCAACGATGTCGTCGGGCAACGGCGGCGGCGATTGACTGCCGTGGCGGTCCCAGCCCGAAGCCGGGCTGGTGAGCCAGTTGCGCACGAACTGCTTGTCAAAGCTCGTCTGCACCACACCGGGCCGGTATTCGTCGGCCGGCCAATACCGCGAGGAGTCCGGCGTGAAGATCTCGTCAGCCAGCACCAGCTGCCCGTCGCGGTCGGTACCAAACTCAAACTTGGTGTCGGCGATGATGATTCCCTTCCTCAGGGCGTGGTCGGCGGCCTGCACATAGATCTGCAAGGTGTGCTCGCGCAACTGGTCGGCACGCTCTTCGCCGACCATCTCCGTCACCCGGTCGAACGAGATGTTCTCGTCGTGGTCGCCCAGTTCGGCTTTGGTGGCCGGGGTGAACAGCGGTGTCTCGAACTTGCTGGCTTCGACCAACCCAGGCGGCAACGCAATGCCGCAGACTTTTCCGGTCGCCTGATAGTCCAGCAGTCCCGACCCGGTCAAATACCCACGGGCCACGCATTCCACGGGAAGCATGTCCAGTTGCTGCACCACCAGCGCGCGACCAAGCACTTCCTCCGGGATACGGGGATCGTCGGGTGGTCCGGCCAGGTGGTTGGGAGCGTCCACGAGACCGAAGAAGAACACGCTCATCGCGGTCAGAATGCGGCCCTTATCCGGGATCGTGCTGTCCAGGATGTAGTCGTACGCCGAGATCCGGTCGCTGGCGACCAGCAGCAGGTGGCTGTCGTCGACGCGGTATATCTCGCGAACTTTGCCGCTGGCCACATGCTGGTAATCGGACAATGCGGGTCGCATCGCGTCAGCCTATCGGGCAAGCCAACACCATTTCGCTGCCAGCTGTGCTGGTATCGGTATATGACCCGGTTCTTGCCTTACTCGACCCGACCCGTCCGCCTGTTCGGCCAACTGATGAGCGACATCACCATCTCGCTGTGGACGGTGATCTGGGTGTTCGTCGGTCTGGCGGTGCACGACGCTATCGCGACAATTGCTGAGGCCGGACGGCAAGTGGAAGAAGGCTCGAAAGGGGTGGCGGGCAACTTGGCGTCGGCGGGGCGGAGCGCCGACAACATTCCGTTGCTGGGTGACGCGCTCAGCAAGCCGCTGACCGCAGCCAGCGACGCGGCGCTGGACATCGCCGGCGCCGGGCACAATCTAGACACCACGGCTAGCTGGCTGGCGTGGGTGCTGGCGCTGGCAGTCGCACTGCCGCCGATCCTTGCGGTGACCGTGCCCTGGTTGTACCTGCGGCTGCGGTTCTTCCGGCGCAAGCTGACCGTGACCGCGTTGGCCGGCACCGCGGCCGGCCAACAACTACTGGCGCTGCGGGCCCTGGCCAACCGGTCGCCGGCGAAACTCGCGGCCGTCAGCGCCGATCCGGTGGGCGGATGGCGCTACGAGGACCCCCACGTGATTCGGGCGCTGGCCGCCTTGGAACTGCGCGCGGCCGGCATCAGGCTGCGCGCGGCGGAAGCCTAGCTACGGGCGACGAATTCGCGTCGCAGCCACAACAACCCGGCAGCAGCTACCATCACCCAGGCTGTCGAGGCGATCCAGAAGAAGACCAGAGAAACCGTGCCCAGCACTGGCCGGCCGAGTTCGGCGGCGGTGGCCGCCGTCGCCACGGCGTACATGCCCAGCGGGAAGACCATGGCCCACCACACGCCGGCGAAGCGCAGCAGCGCAGGCCGACGCTGGATCCGTCGCAACCCGAAAAAAATCAGCAACGGTATCCAGCAGGTGGCCAACACCCAGGTCAGCACCGTCACGGTGCGCACCGTCGGAGCCAGCCACCCGGACGCCAAGGCGTGGATGTTGTCACCCGCGAGCGTGGCAATAGCCAAGCCGCCCATCAGAATCCACGCATCCGGTTCTATTCCGTCTTGGTCCTGCCGCTGGTGGACCGCCCGCCACAGGATCAGTCCGGTCATCAGCCCGTAGATACCCAAGCCGATCACCCACACCGGTACCGCGACCATGAACCAGCTGCGCGCAACGGTATGCCGCGACACCTCGGTGGCCACGATCGCCATACCGCAGGTGCCGACACTGCCCAGTTCCCATGCGCCGTGCGCGCGGTCCCGCAGCACCGTCCAACTGTTCGCCGCCATATTCCGTGCGGTGAGAATGGCCAGCAGCAGCCAGGAAACCAGCGCCGTCACACCCAGCGTCAGCACCACCCCATGGACATTCGCCAGTCGGCTGTCCAGCACCGCGCACGAGGCAACAAAGGTGAACAGCCGCAGGGTCACGTCGGGATCCCTGAGATCCCAGGCTGGTCTGGTCACCGCAACCAGCAGCACCAGCACCACGAGGCCCACGGTGGCCAGCACGCCGAGGGTTTCGCTCAGCCTGGTGTAGTGATGCCGCTGCGCGGCAACCGACAGGATTCCGGTCGTCATCACGACGGCGAAGACATCCGGCGACGGCGCGATACGGCCGAGCTGAACAGCCACTAACCCGCGTGGAGTTCCACGACCAGGTGCCGGATTCCGGTGTGGCGGTTGCTGCGTGTCCATTCCACAGGCTCCACCAGTCGCACAGTGCCGAACCGCGACAGCAGCTCCTCGTACAACACCCGCAGCTCCAGCCGGGCCAGGTTTGCGCCGAGGCAGTAGTGCACACCCTGACCGAAGCCCAAGTGCGGATTAGGCTTTCGAGTGATGTCGAAAGCGCCTGCGTGGTCGAACACATTCTCGTCGCGGTTGGCTGAACCTTCCCAGATCTGTACTTTCTGTCCTGCTTCGATTTTTAGTCCACCGAGCGTGACATCGCGGGTCGCCGTGCGCCGCTTGGACGGCGACGGCGAGGTCCACCGGATGATTTCCTCGACCGCCGTCGGCAGCATATCGAGATCGCTGCGCAGCGTACGCATTTGGTCAGGATGATCGGCGAGCGCCAGGAGTCCGCCTCCGACGGCATTGCGTGTGGTCTCCGCGCCGGCACTGAAGAGCAGGCTGAAGAACAGGTACACCTCGAGATCAGACAGTGCCGCCCCGTCGGCCTCGTCGAGCATTGCGTTGGCGACGACCGACAACATGTCGTCGGTCGGCTCGGCGCGTTTGGCCGCGATCAGTTCCTGCCCGTAGTTGTACATCCGCGACCCGGCCTCTTCGACGGACAACTGCGACAGCTGCGATAATGTGGCTTTGCGGGAACCGCCGAAATCGAACTGCGGCTCGATAGCCTCGAACAGCCAATGCCGTTCGGACTCAGGCACTCCCAGCAGAATGCAGATCATCTGCATAGGCAGTTCGGCGGCGACGTCGACCAGGAAGTCGAACGGCTCACCGGGCACCACGTCATCCAGTAGCCGGCGCGCCCGAGACCTCAGGTCGTCCTCGACACGACGGATCATCCGGGGCGTCAGACCGGAGCTCACCAACCGCCGGATCTGGGAATGTCGCGGATCATCCATCATGTTGAGCACCTGACCGGCGATGGCCAGGTCCTGCAGCAAGGTGCCACCGAAGGGTCGATCACCACCGGTCACTGACGAATACGTCACCGGATCACGAAGCACCTCAAGGGTTTCCGGATACGTCGCTACCGACCAGAACCCTTCGCCGTCGGGAGTGTTGTCGGTAGGTTCGTGCCAGAATACGGGCGCCTCACGCCGATGAACGGCGAACAGTTCATGCGGGAAGCCGTCGGCGAAATTGTCCAGGTCGGTGAAGTCGATCCCGGCCAAAGCGCCGGCGAGCGTCACAGAATCGCCCCCGGCGTGTATTTGGCCGCGGCTGGGTAGCGGCTCACCAACTCGTTCACCAGACCGGCGACCTCGTCGACCTGGTCGCCGGCCGCGCCGGTGAATGCTTTCTTGTCCGCCAGTGCGGCATCGAGGGCCGCCCGGTCCAGGGGCAGGCGCGGATCGGCGGCCAACCGCTCCAGCAGGTCCGGCTCGGCGCCGCGCTCCCGCATGGCCAGCGCCGTGGCCACCGCGTGCTCGCGGATCACGTGGTGCGCAGACTCGCGGCCCATCCCCGCGCGCACCGCCGCGATCAACACCTTGGTGGTGGCCAGGAACGGCAGATAGCGGCTGAGTTCACGCTGGATCACCGCCGGGTAGGCGCCGAATTCGTCAAGCACCGTCAGGAACGTCTCGATCTGCCCATCGATGGCAAAGAAGCTGTCCGGCAATGCAACCCGTCGCACCACGGAGCAGAACACATCGCCCTCGTTCCACTGGGCACCGGCCAACTCGGCAGCCATCGAGGCATAGCCGCGCAGCACCACCTGCAGTCCATTTACCCGCTCACAACTGCGAGTGTTCATCTTGTGCGGCATCGCCGACGAGCCGACCTGCCCTGCCGCGAATCCTTCGGTGACCAGCTCGTGCCCGGCCATCAAGCGGATAGTGTGCGCCAGCGATGACGGTCCCGCCCCCAATTGCACCAGCGCCGAGACAACGTCGTGGTCCAGGGAACGCGGATACACCTGCCCGACGCTGTTCAAAACGTTTGCAAAGCCCAGAAATTCGGCGACGCGGCGTTCCAGCTGAGCCAGCTTGGCCGCATCCCCGTCCAGCAGGTCCAGCATGTCCTGGGCCGTTCCCATCGGACCCTTGATGCCCCGTAACGGGTAGCGGTCGATCAGCTCCCGGAGCCTGGTCAACGCGATCAAGGTCTCCTGCGCGGCCGAGGCGAACCGCTTGCCCAATGTGGTCGCCTGCGCCGCGACATTGTGACTGCGCCCAGCCATCACCAGATCCCGGTAGCTGACCGCCCGCTCGGCCAGCCGTGCCGCCACCGCCACCCCGTGCGAGAAGACCAGCTCCAGGGATTGCCGGATCTGCAGCTGCTCCACATTCTCGGTCAAGTCGCGGCTCGTCATCCCCTTGTGCACCTGCTCGTGGCCGGCGAGCGCGTTGAATTCCTCGATGCGCGCCTTGACGTCGTGGCGCAACACTCGTTCCCGGGCCGCGATGGAGGCCAGGTCCACGTGGTCGAGGACACGTTCGTAATCGGCGATCGCTGCGGCGGGAACATCGATACCGAGTTGCGCCTGCGCTCGCAGCACCGCCAGCCACAGCCGTCGCTCGGCGGCTACTTTGGCCTCGGGCGACCAGATGGCAGCCATCTCGGCGCTCGCATAGCGGGCGGCCAATACGTTCGGAATGCTCACTTGGCCATCACGAACACACAGCTTAGGCGTTGGCGTCGCGGCTACAGCTCTTCGGCGAGCGGCATCATCGGCACGCCGTCGTTATCTGCCGACGTGCTCACGATCCGCACCGCCGGCAGATCGACCGGGGCCAGCACATCGATCAGGTCGATCACAGTTGCCAGCGCGGCCGCCCGCGGGTCACGCCCCTCGACCAGGGCGGAGACTACCGAACCGTCGACGGCGCAAATCAGGGTGCACACCAGCTCGATCTGGACCGACCGTCCTGATCTCTCGATGGCCTCGGCGACCGCTTCCGCCCGCTGACGCAAGCTGCGCCGCATGCTCTCCCGCAGCGCGGGGAGCCGGGTACAGGCGATGTGCCGCTCATAACGCGAAATCAGCTGCTCCGCGAGCCCGGGCCCGGATACGTCCCCGACCAGCAGATCCACCAATACCTCGGCGGTGGTCTCAGGCCCCCGACGCCGCCGGGACAGTGCGTTGACCCGCGCTCGCAGCTGGGCCACCTCGATCATCCCGATGTGTTCGACCGCTCGAGCGATCAAGTCATCGAGCGAAGAGAAGTAATAGGTGGTTGACGCCAGTGGCAGGCCGGCCCGCCGGGCCACCGCCCGGTGGCGCACCGCTTCGAACCCGCCCTCACCGAGCAGCTCGGCGGCCGCGCTTACGAGCGCATACCGCCTACGTTCCCCTTTGGGAGTAACTGCTGCCGTCACGCCCACCCATGCTGCCAGTCAAAGTGGTACGGCGTTGCCATTTTCGTGAAACGAGCGTGGCATGATGACCGGCATGCCAGAAATCAGCCGTCGCGCCGTTCTGGGCCTCGGCGCCGCCGCGACATGCGGTGCAGTCGGCGCTTATGCCATCGACGTGCTGTTTCCCGCCCACCCCTCGCAGGCGGCGCCGACGCCATGGACTGGGACAAACGTTCCGTTGGCGCCGGCACGGCCGCTCGATCCGGTTCCGCCCGCGCAGGCCGCCCCGACGATGGTGACGGGCTCCTTTGCGTCCGCCGCGCGCGGTGGGATCTCGACCAACTGGGCGATCGCGCGACCGCCGGGCCAGACCAAAGCGCTGCGCCCCGTGATCGCCCTGCACGGCAAGGGCAACGACGCGTCCAGCGTGATGGCCGGCGGCGTCGAACAGGGTTTGGCGCAGGCCGTCAATGCCGGATTGCCGCCTTTCGCGGTGGTAGCCGTTGACGGCGGCGGCAGCTACTGGCACAAGCGGGCCTCTGGAGAGGACTCCGGGGCGATGGTCCTCAACGAGCTGATGCCGATCATGGACAGCCACGGTCTGGACACCTCACGGGTCGCTTTCCTGGGCTGGTCGATGGGCGGGTACGGCGCGTTGCTCCTCGGCGGCCGGCTCGGGGCCGGACGCACCGCGGCCATCTGCGCGGTGAGCCCCGCGCTGTGGACGTCCCCGGGTGCCGCCGCCCCGGGTGCGTTCGACGGGGCCGACGACTACGCGGCCAACTCGGTCTGGGGAATGCCCGCCCTGGCATCCATCCCGATCAGGATCGACTGCGGCGACAGCGACCCGTTCTACTCCGCCACCAAGCAATTCATCGCCCAACTGCCCAACCCGCCGGCGGGCGGCTTTTCGCCGGGCGGTCACAACGGCGAATTCTGGAGCTCCCAGTTGCCGGCCGAATTGACCTGGATCGCGCCACTGCTGACGGCGTGATGCGAGGGGCGTCGCTAGCATCCCAAGCTGCGGACGGCGGGATTTGAGCGGTGGCGCTAGCGGCCGAAGCTGCGCTGACGGCGGGGTGCGAGCGGTGGCGCTAGCGGCCGAAACTGCGCTGACGGTATCGATACTGCGGTCAGTGCGTGTCGAGGGGTGGATGGGACGCCGCCATTGCAGTCCGAATCCCGTCATCGCAGTCTGGACCCCGTCATCGCAGTCCGGATCCCGTCATCGCAGTCCGGATGCCGTCATCGCAGTCTGGACGCCGTCATCGCAGTCTGGACGCCGCCATTGCAGGCTCGGCGCTACGCTCGCGGTCGTGAGCGCTACGTTCGGCTGGGACTTTCCGTATGCCTGGCCGCGCACACCCATCCTGGCCGCAAACGCGGTGTGCACGTCCCAGCCGCTGGCCGCTCAGGCCGGGCTGCAGATGCTCGCCGACGGAGGTAACGCCGTCGACGCCGCCATTGCCACCGCGATCACTCTCACGGTGGTCGAACCGGTGTCCAATGGCATCGGATCGGACGCTTTCGCGATCATCTGGGACGGGCAACAACTGCACGGCCTCAACGCATCCGGCCGCTCGCCCGCGGGGTGGACACCGCAATACTTCGGCGACACCGGCGTTCCCGCGTTCGGTTGGAACTCCGTGACCGTGCCTGGTGCGGTGTCGGCCTGGTCCGAACTGCACCAAAGGTTCGGCCGGTTACCGTTCGAACGACTCTTCGCGCCCGCGATCACCTACGGTCGCAACGGTTTTCTGGTCTCTCCGCGAGTGGCCACCCAATGGGCTGCTCAAGCTCCGGTCTTTGCGAACCAACCGGGATTCGCCGAGACGTTTCTTCCTGGCGGGCGGTCGCCGAGACCCGGTGAGCTGTGCGTCTTGCCCGACCACGCCGCCAGTCTGGAACAGATCGCGGCCACCGGAGGCGAGGTCTTCTACCGCGGTGAGTTGGCCGAAAAGCTCGAGGCGCATGCCCTCGCCAACGGCGGCGTGCTGCGGGCCGAAGATCTCGCCGACCACCGAGCCGACTGGGTCGGCACCATCAGCGCTAACTACCGTGGCTATACCGTCCACGAGATTCCGCCCAACGGCCAGGGCATCGTGGCGCTGATCGCGCTAGGGATCCTCGAGCACTTCGACATGTCCTCCTGGCCAGTCGATTCCGCCGACAGCGTGCACGTGCAGGTCGAGGCGCTGAAGTTGGCTTTCGCTGACGCGCAGGCTCACCTGGGCGATATCGAGCACATGACCGTCAAAACCGAGCACTTGTTGGACCGGGCCTATCTGAAGCAGCGCGCGGCGCTGATCGATATACGACAGGCACGTCCGGTATCAGCCGGAACACCCCGGGGCGGCACGGTTTATCTGACAGCCGCCGACGCGTCGGGCCTGATGGTGTCGATGATTCAGTCCAATTACATGGGCTTCGGCTCGGGCGTGGTGGTGCCGGGCACCGGTATCGCAATGCAGAACCGCGGTGCCGATTTCGTTGTGACGCCGGAACATCCGAACCGGGTCGGTCCCAGAAAGCGGCCCCGGCACACGATCATCCCGGGCTTCGTGACCAAGGGCGGTGCCCCGGTGATGAGTTTTGGTGTGATGGGCGGGCCTATGCAACCACAGGGCCACGTACAGGTGCTGGTGCGCATAGCCGACTACGGCCAGAATCCGCAGGCGGCATGCGATGGTCCGCGGTTCCGCTGGGTGCACGGCATGCAGGTCAGTTGCGAAAAGGGATTTCCGCCAGCCACGCTCGAGGGGTTGCGTGAGCGGGGACACGAGTTGCTCACCGTGGACGATTACAACGCGTTCGGGAGTTGCCAGGCGATTTGGCGGCTCGAAGACGGTTACCTCGCGGTGAGCGATCCGCGCCGCGACGGGCAGGCCGCGGCGTTCTAGATGGTGATCTTCCCCTCGGCCGCGCGTTGCCCGATATCGGTGCGGAAGTGCCCGCCGGGCAACCGGATTGAACTCAGGATCTCATAAGCGCGCTGGCGGGCTTCGGCCAAATCCGACCCGGTGCCCACCACCGACACCACTCGGCCGCCGGAGGAGACAATCGCGCCGTCGTCACGTCGCGCGGTCCCAGCGTGCAAGACCCCTTCGGTCTCTGATCCGGTGATGACATCTCCGACCCGCGGGCGCCCGGGGTAGTTTTCGGCGGCCAGCACCACGGTGACCGCAGCACCGTCTCGCCATTGCAATTGATCGAATTCGGCGAGCGCGCCGGTGCCGGCGGCGTACAGCAACTGCCCGATGGGCGACTCCAACAGCGCGAGCACCGCCTGAGTCTCGGGATCACCGAAGCGACAATTGAATTCGACCACCGCCGGCCCATTCGACGTGATCGCCAGACCGGCATAGAGCAGCCCACAGAACGGGCTACCCCGCTGAACCAGCTCGGCGGCAACGGGTTCGACGATCCGACTCACGATGCCCTGATAAATGTCGTCGGGCAGCCACGGCACCGGGGCGTAAGCACCCATACCGCCGGTGTTGGGACCTGCGTCCCCGTCGCCGACCCGCTTGAAATCCTGCGCGGCGAGCAGCGGGACCACGGTAGAGCCGTCGACCACGCAGAATAAGGAGACTTCAGGCCCGTCAAGGAAGGATTCCAGCAGCACGGGGTGTCCCGATTCGAGCAGCCCTGCGGCATGCGAGCGGGCGGCATCGCGGTCCGCTGTCACCACCACCCCCTTGCCGGCTGCCAGTGAGTCGTCCTTGACCACCCAAGCCGGGTCCCCGGCCGGAGGGCCGAAACGCTCGAGGGCCGCGTCCAAATGGGCCGGATTGTCGACGATTTCGCTGGTTGCGGTCCGGACTCCGGCCGCGGCCATGACGTCCTTGGCGAATGCTTTGGACCCTTCGATGCGTGCGGCGTCCTTACCCGGACCGAAGCACACGAAACCGGCACCGCGCAGCGCGTCTGCCACTCCGAGCACCAGCGGCACTTCCGGACCGATGACCACCAGGTCGGCCTCGACCTTGCGCGCCAGGGCGATGACTTCGTCAGCGGAGGTGATGTCGACTTGGTACTGGTCGGCCAGGCGGCCGGTACCGGCGTTGCCGGGGGCCACGATCAAGCCGGTCACCTGCGGATCCCTGCTGAGCGCCAGCAGCAGGGCATGCTCACGGGCACCGGAGCCGATCACCAGGACGCGCACGACACGTCAGACTAGCCGTCCCGCGGTCGGCGGGTTACTTGCCCCTGTGCATGTTGACGGCGCCCTCGACGTTGGCCTTCTTGTCCTCGTCAGCGCCTTTGGCCGCGGCCTTCCGGCGCCTGGCCACGACGGTGTCCACCGCGCCGTTGAGCGCGGAGCCCAACGGGAAGCCGAGATAGTGGGTCAAAAAGACGGCCATCTCCTTTAGCTCGGTCTCGGAGAGTTCGCCGTTGAGCAGCGCGGCGTTGATCTGGATCTCGGCCAGATCCCGATTGCCGATCGCGGTCACCGCCGTCAGCGTCATGATTCGCTTGTCGCGCATCGACAAGCCCGGCCGGGTCCAGATGCTGCCGAACAGGTGATCGACGGTGAGGTCGAAGAATGCGTCGCCTTCGATGTTGGGCATCTCCCAGCCGTAGACCTCGTTCATCTTCTCAAGGCCCTTGCGCCGCTGCTCATCCATCAGGAGTCCTTTTGTTCGGAGTCTTCGTGTGGAATACCCAGGTACGCCGCGAAATGTTCACGCGCCAGCTGTGCCAGCGGGAGGTCGACCGACAGCGACTCGGCCAGCGCCAGAGCCAAACTCAGGTCTTTCTCCCCGAGAGCTCGGGTGTG
Organism: Mycobacterium asiaticum; assembly: GCF_001673315.1. Classification (GTDB taxonomy): domain Bacteria; phylum Actinomycetota; class Actinomycetes; order Mycobacteriales; family Mycobacteriaceae; genus Mycobacterium; species Mycobacterium asiaticum_B. Next base: position 25,256 of record NZ_LZLQ01000091.1, read on the forward strand.
CTGGAAAGGTCCGTACAAAAAGTGGTCGGGGGCGAGGTCCTTCGCGTCGCTGCGGTACATGATCGCCCCGGGCCCGCCGGTCAGCGCGTCGGTGTGGCGGACCACCTTGCCCAAGTCGTTGAGGTCCAACCCGGAAGCATCAGCGAGCCGCTGCGCCTCCCCCACCGCGGCGTACCCGACGAAGGTCAGCATGTTGCGGGCCAGCTTCATCCGGGTGCCCGCGCCGGGCCGGCCGGCATGGACCACCAACGAAGCCCATTGCGAGAAGGGCTCTTTCAGGCTGGTGAACACTTCGTCCTCGGCACCGACCATCACAGCAAGCTCACCCTTGGCGGCCGCACCTGCCCCGCCGCTGACCGGGGCGTCGGCGATGTGAATGCCCTGTGGCTTGAGCTGATCGGACAGTTCCACGGCGGTGCCGTCGCTGATCGTGGAGTGAATCACGATGATGGTGCCTGGCTTGGCGCGGGAGGCCAGGCCACCCTCGCCGGTGATGACGTCACGCACCTGCGCATCGTCGAAGACGGTGATCTGGATTATGTCCGCCTCACCAACCTCGGCGACACTGGCGGCCGCGGTGGCACCCCCTTCGACAAAGGGGGCCAGAGCCTCGGTGCGCACATCGAACACCGTTAACCCGCCGGGCCAATCGAGGAGCCGCTTCGCCATGGGCGCACCCTGGTTGCCCAGCCCGATGTATCCGAGTTTCGGACTCATGCGCCACTCCTCCTCATCGCTTCGCTCTGCATCGTCGCCGGCGCGGACTCATGCGCCACTCCTCCTCATCGCTTCGCTCTGCATCGTCGCCGGCGCGGTCTCATGCGCCACTCCTCCTCATCGCTTCGCTCTGCATCGTCGCCGGCGCGGACTCATGCGCGGAAAATCTGTCCGCCGTCGACATTGAAGATCTGCCCGGTGATCCACGACGCCTCGTCGCTGAGCAGGAACAGACACATGCCAACCAGATCCTGGGGAGTGCCCAACCGCGACAGGGGCAGTCCTTTGACGATGTCGTCCACAATCTCTTTCGGAGTGGTGGTGCGGTTGGCCTCGGTGTCAATGGGACCGGGTGCGATGGCGTTGATCCGGATGTTCTGGCCGCCGAGTTCCCGCGAAAGTTGTTGCGTCAGACCGTTGATACCCACCTTGGCCAGACCGTAGTAATTGGCGTACAGGTACGCGGCGGTGGAGGACTGGTTGACGATTGCGCCGCCGCCGCGTTTGGCCATCTTCTTGTACACCGCGCGGGTGCACCACAACGCCCCGTCGAGATTCACACTCATGAACCGTTTGTAGTACTCGGGGTCCACCGTGAGCAGAAAGTCGATCTTCATGCCGCCGAAGATCGCGGCATTGTTGACGAGGTAGTCGATGGCACCGAACTCGGCCAGCGTCCGATCGGCCATCGCCTTGGCCGACATCGGATCCGACACGTCGACCGGAACACTGATAGCGGTGCCCCCGTCCGCGGTGATCTGCTTGGCCACCCCTTCGGCCGCCTCGGCGTTGATGTCGGCCACCACCACCGCTGCGCCCTCCCGGGCCAGCGCTTCGGCATAAGCTTGGCCAATGCCGCCACCGGATCCGGTGACGATCGCAACCTTGTCCTCGAATCGTGCCACGCTGCGCGCTCCCTCAGTTAGCTGCTGTCGCAATAAGTTTCGTCTCGAGGTACTCCTCGAAACCGGCCAGGCCCATCTCGCGGCCGTTGCCGGACTGCTTGTAACCGCCGAACGGCGCGTCGGCCGAATACCAGACGCCGCCGTTGACGTTGATGGTGCCGGCCCGGATGCGCGATGCGACCGCCGCGGCCCGGTCCGGGTCGGCGCCGTAGACCGTGCCGGACAAGCCATAAGGAGAATCGTTGGCAATGCGTATCGCATCCTCGTCGCCGTCGTGGGCGATGACCGCGAGTACCGGCCCGAAGATTTCCTCGCGAGCGACCTTGGCGTCGTTGCCCAGGCCCGCGATCACCGTCGGTTCGATGAAGAAGCCGACGTCCCTGCCCTCCGGACGGCCACCACCGCACGCGAAGGTGCCGCCCTCGGCGATCGCCGAATCGAGGTAACCCTGAACCCGATCCCGCTGCCGCGCCGAAATCAACGGACCACAGATGGTTCTGGGGTCGTTGGGATCGCCGGCTTTGATGCCCGACATGGTCGCAACCGCGATCGCCACAGCTTCGTCGTAGCGGTCCCGCGGCACCACCAGTCGGGTGGTGATGGCACATCCCTGCCCGGCGTGCATGCATACCGAGAACCCCGCCACGCCGACCGCACCACCGAGGTCGGCGTCATCCAGGACGACGAACGCGGACTTGCCGCCCAACTCCAGGAAGACCTTTTTGATGGTGGCCGCACCGTCGCTCATCACGCTGCGCCCGGTGGCAGTCGATCCGGTGAACGAAACCATGTCCACCCGTGGGTCTTTGGCCAAAAGAGCGCCCACACTGTGGTCGCTGGACGTCACGATGTTCACCACCCCCGGCGGGATGTCGGTGTGCTCGGCAATCAGTTCCCCGAGCACGGCCGCACACCACGGCGTATCGGGAGCGGGCTTCAACACGACGGTGTTGCCCGCCGCCAGTGCCGGGCCCAGTTTCGCCAGGTTGATCTGATGGGGGAAGTTCCAGGGCGTGATGGCGCCGACGACACCGACAGCTTCCCGGGCGATAGTGCGCTTGGTGGGAATGCCCATCGGCGCCGCCTGACCGAGATCCTGGTTCCACTCATAGGACTCGGCGGTGTCGGCAGCGAACGACAGATCGTTGACCGGGCCCTCCAACTGGGCCATGGCAGTCAGCATTCGGGGTGCGCCGACCTCGGTGATGGTGATCTCGCGCAGCTCTTCAATGTGCTCCTGCATGGCGGCACGGAGTTGGCGCACGCACCGGACCCGCAGTTCGGTGTTGCGCGACCAGTCCGTGTCGTCGAAAGCCCGCCGCGCGGCTTCGATGGCGCGTTCCATGTCCGAGGCATCGGCGTCCGCAGCGACGCCGAGCACCTCCTCGGTCGCCGGGTTGACCGTCGGGAAGGTGCCTGCCCGGCCGTCCGTCAACTTGCCGTCGATGAATAGGGCGCTAACGCCGTCGGCCAACAACGCCATTTCCAGCTCCAATCAGGTGGACAGCTGTCCGATATTGCTGGATCGAACCATAGCCTTCCGCCCATCGGCGGTGCAAGAGCCCAACCCGCCAACCCGCTGCCGAGCACTCGATATTTCCTCGTTAACGTGCTTATTCACCAACGGGACTTGCCTGACACGGCGGCCATACTCTAGCTTGGACATGTGTCCAGCGATGCACTGGTTACGGTGAATTCCGAGACGGAGCCCTCCCCCGCGCCCTCCCCCCCACAGCCGTCGCGCAACCGCCGCCAGGAAGAAACGTTCCGCAAGGTGCTCGCCGCCGGCATGGAGACATTGCGCGAGCACTCGTACGGCGACCTGACCGTCCGGATGGTGGCGGCTCGCGCCAAGGTGGCCCCCGCCACCGCGTACACCTACTTCTCGTCGAAGAACCATCTGATCGCCGAGGTGTACCTCGACCTGGTGCGGCAGGTGCCGTATTTCACCGACGTCAACGAACCCATGCCTAGCCGCGTGCATCGGGCGCTGCGGCATCTGGCATTGGTGGTAGCCGACGAACCGGAAGTTGGCGCGGCATGCACGGCGGCCCTGCTCGGAGGTGGGCCGGATCCCGCGGTGCGCGCGGTCCGCGAGCGAATCGGCGCCGAAATTCACCGCCGCATCGCCTCGGCCATCGGGCCCGGCGCGCAACCCGGTTGTGCAGCGGCGCTGCAGATGGCGTTCTTCGGGGCGCTCGTGCAAGCCGGTAGCGGCGAGTTGACCTATCACGAGATCGCCGACCGATTGGCCGATGTGGCGAGTCTGATCCTGTCCGGCGCTGAGCAGAGAGCCCGCGGTGACGAATGACCGTCCACGTCGGAGATCCCGAATTGATCCTGGATCCCTATAGTTACGACTTCCACGAAGACCCGTACCCGTACTACCGGCGGTTGCGGGACGAGGCGCCGTTGTACCGCAATGAGGCACTGGGGTTTTGGGCGGTGTCCCGGCACAGCGATGTGCACCAGGGTTTCCGTAACAGCACCACACTGTCCAACCGTGACGGCGTCTCGTTGGATCCGGTGTCCCGCGGTCCGCACGCGGCAAAGACGATGTCGTTCCTGGCGATGGACGACCCCGCGCATTTGCGGCTGCGCACCCTGGTGTCAAAAGGGTTCACCCCGCGCCGGATTCGTGAACTCGAGCCGCGGGTGACCGAACTCGCCGTGCAACACCTCGACGTCATGCTGCAGGCCGGCGACGGAACGGTCGACTATGTCGCCGAATTCGCCGGCAAGCTGCCGATGGACGTGATCTCTGAACTCATGGGTGTCCCCGTCGCCGACCGCGATCGCATCCGGGCGATGGCCGATGGGGTGATGCACCGCGAGGACGGGGTCAACGATGTGCCGGCATCCGCGATCGAAGCGTCGATCAACCTCATCGTCTACTACCAGGGAATGATTGAGGAGCGGCGCAAGAAGCTGACCGATGACCTGACATCGGCGTTGCTGGAAGCCGAGATCGACGGCGACCGGCTCACCGACGAGGAAGTCCTCGGATTCATGTTCCTGATGGTGATCGCCGGCAACGAGACCACCACTAAACTACTTGCAAATGCCGCCTTTTGGGGCCATCGCAATCCCGATCAGCTGACCCCGCTCTACGCAGACCTGTCCCGGATCCCGCTGTGGGTCGAGGAGACCCTGCGGTATGACACGTCCAGTCAGATCCTGGCCCGCACCGTCTCCGGCCCGCTCGAACTCTACGACACCACAATTCCCGAAGGTGACGTGCTGTTGCTGCTGCCTGGCTCTGCGCATCGTGACGAGCGGGTGTTCGACAACCCCGACGATTACGTCATCGGACGGGAGATCGGTTCCAAGTTACTTAGTTTCGGCAGCGGCGCCCACTTCTGCTTGGGCGCCCACCTGGCGCGGATGGAAGCACGGGTGGCGCTGACCGAACTGTTCAAGCGAATCCGCGGATATGAAGTGGACGAGGCCAACGCCGTCCGCGTCCACTCCAGCAATGTCCGCGGGTTCGCCCACCTACCGATCACCGTGGAGGCCAGGTAAATGCCCCGCTTCGACCCCCTGCCCGAACGGCGCCCCGCAATCGTGGCGGGTGCTTCGTCCGGTATCGGTGAGGCCACCGCTATCAGCCTTGCAGCGCGGGGCTTTCCGGTCGCCCTCGGGGCCCGCCGTGTCGCGAAACTCGACGACATTGTCGGAAAGATCAACGCCGACGGTGGCGAGGCGGTCGGCTTCCATCTCGACGTGACCGATCCGAACTCAGTGAAATCCTTTGTTGCACAATCGGTTGACGCTCTCGGCGAGATCGAGGTGCTGGTTGCCGGCGCAGGTGACACATATTTCGGCAAGCTCGCAGAAATCACCACCGACGAGTTCGAATCACAGCTACAGATCCACCTGGTCGGTGCCAACCGGCTTGCCGCGGCGGTGTTGCCGGGCATGCTGGATCGACAGCGCGGCGACCTCATCTTCGTGGGATCGGATGTGGCGCTGCGCCAGCGGCCGCACATGGGTGCATACGGAGCCGCCAAGGCGGCGCTGGTGGCAATGGTCACCAACTTCCAGATGGAACTCGAGGGCACCGGTGTCCGGGCCTCGATCGTGCACCCCGGTCCGACGAAGACCTCGATGGGTTGGAGTCTGCCTGCCGAAAAGATCGGTCCCGCTCTGGAGGATTGGGCGAAGTGGGGTCAGGCCCGACACGACTACTTTCTGCGCGCAGCGGACCTGGCGCGGGCCATCACATTCGTCGCCGAGACACCGCGCGGTGGGTTCATCGCAAACATGGAGCTCCAGCCCGAGGCTCCGCTGGCAACGGTCAAAGAGCGTCAGCAGCTGAAAGTCGATGAGAAAGCGTTGAATTCAGAATGACAACAGCGACGGTGCCCCGGGTTTCCGGCGGCGAGGAAGAACACGGCCACCTCGAAGAGTTCCGCACCGACCCGATCGGGTTGATGCAGCGGGTGCGTGACGAGTGCGGCGACGTCGGGTGGTTCCAACTCGCCGACAAGCACGTCATCTTGCTCTCTGGTGCCGGTGCCAACGAATTCTTCTTCCGTTCTGCCGATGAGGATCTCGACCAGGCCGCGGCCTACCCGTTCATGGCCCCGATATTCGGCAAGGGCGTGGTATTCGACGCCAGCCCGGAACGGCGCAAAGAGATGCTGCACAACTCGGCGTTGCGCGGTGAGCACATGAAGGGCCATGCCGCGACCATCGAAGGCGAAGTGAAGCGCATGGTCGCCGATTGGGGCGACGAAGGCGAAATCGATCTGCTGGACTTCTTCGCCGAGCTGACCATCTACACCTCGACGGCCTGTTTGATCGGACTGAAGTTCCGCAATCAGCTGGATTCCCGATTCGCGCACTACTATCACGAACTCGAGCGCGGCACTGATCCGCTGTGTTACGTCGACCCGTACCTGCCGATCGAAAGTTTCCAGCGGCGCGATCAGGCCCGTAAGGATCTGGTGGCGCTGGTCCAGGAGATCATGCACCAGCGGGTCGCCAACCCGCCCGAGGACAAGCGCGATCGCGACATGCTCGACGTGCTGGTCTCGATCAAGGACGAAGAGGGCAATCCGCGGTTCTCCGCCGACGAGGTCACCGGAATGTTCATCTCACTGATGTTCGCCGGGCATCACACCAGTTCCGGCACTTCGGCGTGGACATTGATCGAGCTGATCCGTCACCCCGAGGTCTACGCGGAAGTGCTCGCCGAACTCGAAGAGCTGTACGCCGATGGGCAGGAGGTGAGTTTCCATGCGCTGCGCCAGATTCCGAAGCTGGACAACGTGGTCAAAGAAACGCTCCGACTGCACCCTCCGTTGATCATCCTGATGCGCGTCGCGCAGGGCGAGTTCGAGGTCGAGGGCTTCCCAATTCACAACGGCGACTTCGTCGCCGCATCCCCGGCGATCTCCAACCGCATCCCGGAGGACTTTCCCGACCCCGATGCTTTCAACCCCGACCGCTACAACAAGCCCGAGCAGGCCGACATCGCCAACCGGTGGACCTGGATCCCGTTCGGTGCGGGTCGGCACCGTTGCGTCGGTGCCGCCTTCGCGACTATGCAGATCAAGGCGATCTTCTCGGTCCTGTTGCGGGAGTACGAATTCGAGATGGCCCAGCCGGCGGACAGCTATCGCAACGACCACTCGAAGATGGTGGTGCAGCTGGCCAGACCGGCCAAGGTCCGGTACCGCAAGCGCAACGTGTGAGGGTCAGGACTGATGGGATTTCGCATCGAGGTTGACATGGACCTGTGCCAGGGTCACGCCATGTGCGAACTGGAGGCACCGGACTACTTTCGCGTGCCCAAGCGGGGCAAGGTCGAGATCCTCGACCCCGAACCGCCCGAAGACGCCCGCGACGAGGTTGAGCGCGCGGTCGAAATGTGCCCCACTCAAGCACTATTGATCAAAGAGAAAGAAGACTGAAGACAATGGCGTCTTTCGAACGTGCAGAACTCGAGGCATGGGTGCAGTCCTGGCTGCAGGCCAACAAAGACTGCGAGAAAGCCGGCGATTGGAAGCCGCTGGCCGACTTTTACGCCCCCGAAGCCACCTATGGATGGAACATCGGCCCTAAAGAAGACGTGATGTGCGTGGGGATAGACGAGATCCGCGACGTTGCGCTGGGCTTGGAGATGGAGGGGCTGGAAAATTGGCAGTACCCGTACCAGAAGGTCCTGATCGACGACCAGCAGGGTGAAATCGTCGGCTTCTGGAAGCAGGTCGTGCTCGACGGTGACGGCGGTCGGCAGGAGATCTACGGCATCGGCGGCAGCTGGTTCCGGCTCAACACCGACAAGCTCATCGAGTGGCAGCGTGATTTCTTCGATTTCGGCCACGTACAAAAGCTCTACCTGGACCTGATGAAGTCCGGGAAGCTGTCGGCGGGCATGCAGAAAAGGATCGAACGCAGCCTGGCCGGGGAGAAATTGCCGGGCTACTACCCACTGGGTCAGGCGCCGGTGCCGATCTGGTGAGCGGCCCCCGGATGTCAGCCCAGCACCCAACCAAGCATTTGATTTGTTGGACCCGCTATGCTGACGAAACAGGAGTGCCTGTGGCACTCGTCACCACCGCTGCCCGGCAGGAAGTCAGGCACTCTCAATTCAAAGGCGAAATGGGGTCAGGTCCATCGTGAAGACAAAAGGCGCACTGATCTGGGAATTCAACCAGCCGTGGTCCATCGAGGACATCGAGATCGGCGACCCGCAAGCGCATGAGGTCAAGATCCAGATGGAAGCGGCGGGCATGTGCCACTCCGACCATCACCTGGTCACCGGCGGCATCCCGATGGCTGGGTTCCCGGTGCTCGGTGGTCACGAGGGCGCGGGCATCGTCACCGAGGTCGGCCCCGGCGTGGAAGACATCGCCCCCGGTGACCACGTCGTGCTGTCGTTCATCCCGTCCTGTGGCCAGTGTCCGACCTGTCAAGCGGGCATGCGCAACCTCTGCGACCTGGGAGCCGGACTGCTCGGCGGCGCCGCGGTGAGCGACGGAACCTTCCGGATCAAGGCCCGCGGCCAAGACGTCTTCCCGATGACGCTGTTGGGGACGTTCTCGCCGTACATGGTCGTGCACCGCAGCTCCGTGGTGAAGATCGACCCGTCGGTGCCCTTCGAGGTGGCCGCGCTGGTCGGCTGCGGCGTCACCACCGGCTATGGCTCCGCCGTCCGCACCGCCGACATCCGCCCAGGCCAAGACGTGGCCATCGTCGGTGTCGGTGGCGTCGGAATGGCGGCCCTGCAGGGCGCCGCCGCGGCGGGAGCCCGCTACATCTTCGCCATCGACCCGGTTGAATGGAAGCGAGACCAGGCGCTGAAGTTCGGCGCCACGCACGTCTACCCCGACATCAACGCCGCCCTGATGGGCATTGCCGAGGTGACCTACGGGCTGATGGCCCACAAGGTGATCGTGACCGTCGGAGAACTACACGGGTCCGACATCGACAACTACCTGAACATCACCGCCAAGGGCGGCACCTGCGTGGCTACCGCCATCGGAAGCCTGCTGGACACCAACGTGACGCTGAACCTCGCGATGTTGACCCTCATGCAGAAGAACCTGCAGGGCACCATTTTTGGTGGCGGCAACCCGCAGTACGACATTCCGCAGCTGCTGGCGATGTACAAGGCCGGCAAGCTGAACCTGGACGACATGGTCACCACCCAGTACCGCCTGGAGCAGATCAACGAGGGATACCAGGACATGTTGGACGGCAAGAACATTCGCGGCGTCATCCGCTACACGGACGCAGACCGGTAGGCCGGCGCGCTGCGGAAGGGCCGCCCGCACGGCGCGCCTGCCACTGCTTCGCCGCCGACGGCTGCGCCCCGGGTGCCGTTTAGAGAAGGAGTGAACGCAATGACTCAAACCGTCGAATCACCGGCGTTGGCCGCCTCGCAGGCGTCCTGGCGGTGCGTGCAAGCGCACGATCGCGAGGGGTGGCTGGCGCTGATGGCCGACGATGTCGTGGTCGAGGACCCGATCGGCAAGTCGGTCACCAATCCCGACGGCGCCGGAGTGAAGGGCAAAGAGGGGGTCGCCACCTTCTACGACACCAACATCGCCGCCAACAACCTGACCATCGCCTGCGAGGAGACCTTCCCGTCCAGTTCGCCGAACGAGATCGCTCATATCCTGGTGCTGGACAGCAAGTTCGAGGGCGGCCTCACCAGTAGCGTCCGTGGGGTGTTCACCTACCGCGTGGACGACGAGGGCCTGATCACCAACATGCGGGGCTACTGGAACCTCGAGATGATGAAGTTCGGACAGCAGGAGTGACGGACCCAGCGGGCGCAACCTAGCCGATGCGTCCGATACCGGTGATGTTGCCCTGCATGATCTTGTTGCCCATCAGGACCATCGACGACGTCTGAATCGGGTCGCTCAGGATGGTTGCGGACTTGAGTTGTTGGTACAGCAGTTGCCCGTTGCTCGGGTCGATCACGCTGAAGGCGAACAGGTCCGCCGGTGTCGTCTGATCGAGTCCGATACGGGTGATCGTGTAGATGAGGCCGTCGCCGGTGGATAGATGCGGCAGGGCCGCGCTGCGGACCTTGCTCTCCCATACCGTGTGACAGCCAGGACCCGGATTATTCATGTCCACCCTGGTCATGCCGCCCACGAACGGCGCCGTCGGCGGGACCGCTGGTCCCGCGTTGGGCGGAACGGCCGGGTAGGGGTAGCCGTAGGTGCTGGCGATGAACATCGAATTGCCCACGCCGATCGGCGAGTTCTCGCTGCCGGGTCCGCCGAGAGTCAAAACCGTCTGCTGACAAAGCAAAGCGCCCGTTCCGGATTGGTAGACCAGCGTGTGCACCTGAGGGTCGGCGTTGTCCACGATGGTCAGATAGTCCGCACCGGTCGGGCCGAAATACGTTGGAGTGGAACCGGTCCCCCAACTCAATTGCCCCGGCTTGCGGGCGGGCCCGCGATCATAATTCTGGCCCCACAGCACCTGCGGGTTCCCGGCACCGTTGAGGTTGATCTCGTAGAGAGCGAAGGTGGTCGCTACCGCGACGCGGTTCTGCGGCGACACCGAAATGCTGTTGGCCACTTGCTGTCCGGCGGGTAGTTGCAGACTGGCGACACCACCGCCGGCTTTGGCCACACCCACCACACCGTTGCCGGTCGCAAACCAGACGTTGCCTAGATAGTCGGGGACGACCCCCACCGAGTTGTCGCCGGGCGGTATCACGCTGGACAAGTCAACGGAGTCGGTGACGACCAGGTGCCACCGGCCCCGCTCATCGCGGGTGTGAGCGATGCGCAGCAGATGATTGGTGCCGTCGATAAGCACCATCTGGTTGTTGTTGTCCAGATAGGCATAGACACCGCCGAGCAGACCGCCCTTGGCGATATCCATGGATGCCAACGGAAGAATCTGGGGCACGATGCCGCCGGGGTCGATCAGATGCAGGACCGGAGCCTGCGCGGTGATTGTGGTGCACAGTGCCAGCACCAGACCGTCGGTGCCCTGGGTGATCGTCGGGCAAGCGGCCAGCAACGGGAACGCCAGAATCGGGACCAGGCGGGCACCCGGACCGGGCAGTGGGCCCGCGTCCGCCGAACCCGCATCGTTATGCATGGACGCGATGCCGTTGGGCGCCATATACGGGTTGGGTGGTGCCAGCGGCCCGAACGCGTCAGCGGCGTGAGCGGGATTGACCGCGGGTAGGAGGGAAACAGCGCAGGTGGTCAGCACTGCCAGCAATGCCTTGGGACATAGCGCCAACGTGCCCTCCAGTGAATTGGGTCACATCGGAGTGTGGCGACCGTTAGGAACGACATGGCAACGGTCCGTTAACGGTTCAGCGTCAGCGTCTGGCGTCCTTGTCGCATGTAGGTGCTGGCGCGAGACCTTGCTCACTTGTGCCGCACCGCCGAACCTATGCTTGAGCCATGGCGTCGATCTTCACCAAGATCATCAACCGTGAACTCCCCGGCCGATTCGTCTACGAGGACGACGACGTGGTCGCGTTCCTGACGATCGAGCCGATGACGCAAGGCCACACTTTGGTGGTGCCGCGCGAGGAGATCGACCAGTGGCAGGGCGTGGACGCCGAGGCCTTCGGGCGGGTGATGTCGGTGAGCCAGCTGATCGGCAGGGCGGTGTGCAAGGCGTTCCAGGCCGAGCGCGCCGGACTGATCATTGCCGGCCTAGAGGTGCCGCATCTGCACGTCCACGTATTTCCCACCCGCAGCCTGGCCGACTTCGGCTTCGCCAATGTCGACCGCAACCCGTCGGCGGAATCGCTGGACGATGCGCAGGCCAGGATCAAGGCTGCGCTGGAAGAGCTGGGCTGAACCGTCGCGCGGCTTTCGCACGCCGACCTTCGCACGCCGAGAACGAGCCCCGATAGATTTGCCCGCTTATGCGCGACAAACCCGCAAACTCCTAGCCCACTAAGCCCGCTTAGCCCAGTTAGCCCGCTTCGGCCCACTTCTCCCGCTCAGCGCACTTGGCCCACTTCGGCAGGCACGTCGCTGACCCGTGGCAGCGTGACACGAAAACGACAACCCTCGCCGGGCCCCGTTGACACCGTGACGTGGCCCCCGTGCGCTTTCACCAACGAGTCGACGATCGACAGCCCGAGTCCGGTGCCCCCACTGGACCGCGCCCGAGACGCGTCGGTGCGATAGAAACGCTCGAAGATGCGCTCGGCATCCTCCTGGCTCATGCCGGGGCCCTTGTCGGCGACCTCGAGCACCGCGTCGTCACCGTCGGTGCCGACCCGCACCGCAATGTCGGCGCTGGTCGGGGTGTGCTGAATCGCGTTGGCGACAAGGTTGCCCAGCACCTGGCGCAGACGTGGCTCGTCGCCGAGCACCTCCGGGGTGCCGGGCCCGTCGAACACTTCCATGTTGATGGCGCGGTCGGGGTCGATCGCGCGGCCGTCGTGCACGGCGTCGCTGGCCAGCGCCAGCAGATCCACCCGCCGGTGTTCCAGCGGCCGTTGCACATCCAAGCGGGCCAGCATCAGCAGGTCGTCGACCAACAGGCCCATTCGGCTGGCTTCGCTCTCGATACGCGACAGCAGCATGGAAACGTCGCGCGCGGCGCCCTGCCGGTACAACTCCGCGAACCCGCGGATGGTGGTCAACGGGGTACGCAGTTCGTGACTGGCGTCGGTGATGAACCGTCGCATCCGCTCCTCAGAACCCCGGGCCGTTTCCGCCGACGACTCCGAGGCGGCCAGCGCCTCCTGGAGCCGGGACAGCATTCCGTTGAGCGCCAACGAAAGTCGGCCCACCTCGGTGCGGGGGTCACGTTCGGTGACACGTCGATCCAGGTGGCCGGCTGCGATCGCGGCAGCAGTCTGTTCGACTTCGGTCAACGGTTGCAAGCTGCGCTGCACCACCGCAAAGCCGACAATACCGACCACTACCAATACCGCTGCCCCGATACCGGCCTGCAGCAGCATCAACGACCGCACAGTGTGGTCGACGTCGGACAGGTCGATCGCGACCGTGGCTAGGCCACCGTGCGGTCCGTGCACGGTCACCGCACGCCACTCGATATCGGAGCCGCGCACCGATGACAGCGTCGTTGGGTTCGGACCCACATCGTTGTCGGCCGGAAGGGCAGGCTCGGCATTGCGGTCGTTGATGGCCGTCGTGGTGTGCCCGTCGGGACTGACCGCCCGCACATAGAACTTCGATGGTGGCCGCGCGGGGTCGGGCCCTTCGCTGTTGGGTGTCGCGTGTTTCCAGGGAGCCTGCGCCCAGCTGCGGGTTGCGTCCATCAGGGTGGAGTCGATCCGGCTGACCAGGCTGTGCCGCAGGATCGAGGTGACCGCCACTCCCGAGGCCAACAGACCACACATCACCAGCGCGAGGGTGGCCGCCACCAGGCCTACCCGCAGCGGCACACCCCGTCGATACCGGTTGGCCATTTCGCTTCGGTTCAGCGCGGTTCGCGCAACACGTAACCCACGCCGCGCAGCGTGTGCAGCAAGCGTTTCTCCCCGGTGTCGATCTTGCGGCGCAGGTAGGACACGTAGGACTCGACGACGTTGACGTCACCGCCGAAGTCGTACCGCCACACGTGGTCGAGAATCTTCGGCTTGCTCAGCACGGTGCCGGCGTTGATCACGAAGTAGCGCAACAACGTGAACTCGGTGGGAGACAACGACACCGGCTGCCCGGCCTTCCACACTTCGTGCGTTTCCTCGTCAAGTTCGATGTCGGCGAACGAAAGTCGCGAATTGCGTGGTTCGTTGCTGTTGCCCTTGCCGGCGCGTCGCAGGATCACCCGCAACCGGGCCACCACCTCTTCGAGGCTGAACGGCTTGGTGACGTAATCGTCGCCACCTAGGGTGAGCCCGGCGATCTTGTCCTGCAACGAGTCTCGGGCCGTCAGGAACAGCGCGGGCGCATCGATGCCGTCGGCGCGCATCCGACGCAACACTCCGAAGCCGTCCATTCCGGGCATCATCACGTCGAGGATCACCGCGTCCGGCCGGGATTCGCGGGCCCGGTCCAATGCCTGGGCGCCATTGGCTGCGGTGAAAACCTCGAATCCCTGGAACTTCAGGCTTACTGAGAGCAATTCGACAATGTTGGCTTCGTCATCGACGACGAGGATGCGGGCCTCGGGTTTGGTCGTCTCGGCCGTAGCGCTCCCTGTCATGAGGTCAGCACCTCCACCCGAACTTGTGTGTTAGCTCTGCAATCATTGAAAACTTCCTGAGAGGTCGTTGCAAGTCAACTGTTAGCAGTGTGCCAGGAATCGACGAAATTGCCTGGACCCGCGGGCGAATTTGGGCCCTGACGTGAATAGACTCACAGAATGAACCTGGGCAAAGCCATTGTTGAGCTTGCGACCGCGCCGGCGCGCACCGGCCTTGCCGCCGCGGAGGCCAGCCTGAATCTCGCCGGCGCGGCGGTCGGTCTGGCCAAACAAGCGCTCGGTGACACCGGTGGTCCGCGGGGATCCAACGCCATGGCGAACATGTTGGGGATTGACGACGCCCTGGCGCGGGCCAATCGATTGGCCCGGCTGCTGGACGACGACATGCCGCTCGGGCGGGCGGTGGCACCCAACGGCCCGATGGACCGGATGCTGCGCCCCGGCGGCGTGGTCGATCTGTTGACGTCCGAGGGCGGCTTGATCGATCGGTTGACCGCGGAGGGCGGCGGGCTGCATCGCGCACTGCAACCGGGCGGATTGGCCGATCAGTTGCTGGGTGCCGACGGGATGATCGAGCGGGTGCTCGCCGAGGACGGGCTGGCCGACAAACTGTTGTCCGAGGGCGGCATGATCGACAAGTTGACCGCCAAGAACGGTCCGCTTGAGCAGCTGGCCGACGTCGCCGACACCCTGGCCCGGCTGGCGCCCGGCATGGAGGCACTCGAGCCGGCCATCGCCACCCTGCAGGAAGCGGTGATCTCGCTGACCATGGTGGTCAACCCACTGAGCAACATCGCCGATCGGATCCCGCTGCCCGGCCGGCGGGTGCGCTCGACGTCCCGGCCGGTGCGGTCCCAGCGCATCGTCGACGGCGGCCAGTAACCG
>NZ_LZLQ01000092.1 GCF_001673315.1 Mycobacterium asiaticum
TTGCCGGTGTTGGTGTTACCCGAGTTGTAGTTGCCGGTGTTGGTGCCGCCCGAGTTGTAGTCCCCGGTGTTGGTGCCACCCGAGTTGTAGCTGCCGGTGTTGGTGCCACCGGAGTTATAGCTGCCCGTATTAGTGCCACCGGCGTTGAAGCTGCCCGTATTGGTCCCGCCGGAGTTGTGGCTGCCGAAGTTGGTGCCACCCGAGTTATAGCTGCCGGTGTTGGTGCCACCACCGTTGAAGTCACCGGTGTTGGTACCACCGGCGTTGAAGTCGCCCGTGTTGGTACCACCAGCATTGTAATTTCCCGTATTTGTACCACCCGAGTTATAGCTGCCAGTGTTGGTGCCGCCGGAGTTGTAGCTACCGGTATTGGCACCGCCCGAGTTATAAAGCCCGGTGTTCGTGTTGCCGGAGTTATAGAGTCCGGTGTTTGTGTTGCCGGAGTTATAAAGTCCGGTGTTGGTATTTCCCGAATTCAAAAGTCCCGTATTGCTGTTGCCGGAATTCCACAAACCCGTGTTGAAGTTACCCGAGTTCCAGAACCCAGTATTGTAGTTGCCCGAATTCGACCCGAACGTGTTTCCGGTGCCCGAGTTCCACCAGCCGGTGTTTCCGTTGCCAGCGTTCCCGAAGCCGATGTTGTAGTTCCCAGAATTACCAAAGCCAATATTTCCATGGCCGGAGTTGCCGAAGCCGATGTTGAAGTTGCCGGAATTCCCGAGGCCGAGATTAAGCCAACCTGAGTTCAAGCCACCGATGCCTACTAGGTTATCGCCGGTGAGTCCTAATCCAAAGTTGTTGTTGCCATGATTGCCGAAGCCGACGTTGTTGTTGCCGGTATTTCCCCAACCGATGTTGTTGGCACCATTGTTCCCGCCACCCTGATTGGCGGTGCCGATGTTCCCCATGCCGGGATTTTTATTGCCGATGTTGCCGCTGCCGGTGTTGCCGTCACCGATATTTCCCTCGCCCACGTTTCCGCTGCCGTAGTTGCCGCCACCCTGGTTGTTGCTACCGAAGTTGCCGCTGCCGGAGTTAGCGTTGCCGTGGTTGGCGTTGCCTTGATTGTCGTTGCCGATGTTTCCGCTACCGACATTGTTGCTGCCTTGATTGCCGCTGCCTCGGTTGTTGTCGCCGCCGGCCGCGATTCCGTTGCCCCGGTTACCGCTGCCCGAGTTGCCGTCGCCGATATTGCCGCTGCCAGCGTTGTCGTCACCGATATTGCCGCTGCCCGAGTTGTTGGTCGCGCCGCCACCGAAGGGGTCCTGATTGCCGCTGCCTGAGTTGCCGCTGCCGATGTTGCCGTTGCCGGTGTTCTTGTCGCCGATATTGCCACTGCCCTGATTGTCACTACCCAGGTTGCCCGAACCCTGATTGGTGTTGCCGTGGTTTCCGGAGCCCTTGTTGTTGTCGCCGATATTGCCGTCGCCCCAGTTGCCGTCACCGCGGTTGCCTTGACCCGAGTTGTCACTACCAACGTTGCCATTACCGGTGTTGGCGTTGCCGTTGTTGCCGTTGCCCTTGTTGTTGTCGCCAGTGTTGCCGAAGCCGGAGTTGGTGTCGCCTTTGTTGCCGTCGCCAGTGTTGCTGCTGCCCAGGTTGCCGTCGCCTTCGTTGTCGTTGCCCTTGTTACCGTCACCGGAGTTCGTGTTACCTAAGTTGCCGTCGCCCTCATTGCCCCGACCATGGTTGCCGTCACCGACGTTGCCGTCACCGACGTTGCCGTCGCCCCGATTGCCGTTGCCCTTATTCCCATCACCGGTATTCGTGTTGCCCAAGTTGCCGACGCCCTCGTTGTCACCACCATGGTTGCCGTCACCGACGTTGCCGTCACCGACGTTGCCGTCGCCCTGATTGGCGTTGCCCTTATTTCCATCACCGGAGTTGCCGCTGCCCAGGTTGCCATCGCCCGAGTTACCACCATCCGGGTTGTTGCTGTTGTTGTTGCCCGCGCCCGAATTGTTGTTGCCGATGTTGCCATCGCCGGTGTTCGCATTGCCCGTGTTGCCGCTGCCCTGGTTGTCGTTGCCGCGATTGCCGTCACCGAAGTTGCCGCTGCCCGTGTTGCCGCTACCTTCGTTGCCGCTGCCGGTGTTGCCGCTGCCCTGGTTGCCGTCGCCGCGATTGCCATTGCCGTCGTTGTCGCGGCCCTGGTTGCCGCTACCGTGGTTGCCGCCGCCCGTGTTGCCGCTGCCCGCATTGTCGTTTCCGCGGTTGCCGTCGCCGGTGTTGCCGCTGCCTTGGTTGCCCTGCCGCCTAGGTTGTTGTCGCCAATATTGCCGTCGCCGGTGTTGCCGCCGCCGAGATTGCCGCCGCCTAGGTTGTTGTTGCCGTTGTTGCCGTTGCCGGCGTTCCCGTCGCCGATGTTGCCGTTGCCCGTGTTGGCGTTGCCCTGGTTGCCGAGACCCGTAGCCGCCACGGATGCGGCCGTGCTGGGACCCGTCGGGCCGGTGGTCGCGGTCGGGTTAGTGATTGAATTTGCAACGGCGGTGTTGGAGGCGGGCACGTTGACGACGGGGCTGCTGGCAGCGGTGTCGCCACTGCCGCTGGCCAAGCTCGCATTGCCGCTAGCTCCGGCGTTGGCACCCACAGAGCTGCCGCTGCCCGTGACGGTGCTTGCCGCGGTCTGGCTTTGACCCGTCAGTCCGGCGCCGCCATTGCTGTGAAACCATGCGCCCTCCCCGCCGCTCTGACCGGGCGTGACCTGGGCGCCATGCCCGATGAGTGGCCGCCCCGTCAGCGCCTGGACGGGCGCGTTGATCGCGCGGAGGAGATTCTGCTCGGCATTGGCGACCTCGGTGGCCGAGTAGCCGCCTGCGCCCGCATGAAGCGTCCGCACGAACCGGTCGTGAAACGCGGCCACCCGGCCGCTCAGCGACTGATACTCCTTGCCGTGCGCACCGAACAAGGCGGCGATCGCCGCCGACACCTCATCCTCAGCCGCAGCCGCCACACCGGTGGTCGCCGCCGCGGCCGCTACATTCGCCGCACCGACAAACGATCCGATTCTTGCTACGTCCGCAGCCGCCGACGCCAACAACTCCGGCGCAACAGTGATAAACGACACCCACAACCTCCCACCTGACAGCCGGCCATCAGGTGACAACCCAGCCAAATAGCGAGCCCGAGCGAGGAACGCTCGCAGGACACACGGCAGCGCCCGATGATTCCAACTCCGCAACGCTGCGCCAAGGGCAATTCCTCTACTTCAGCGCGAAGACACTAGGCAAAGTGCACATCCGCGGCGAGACCGCGCTTCGCTGGCCGCCGACGACGATTGCCGAAACTAACGGCACCCATCCGCAGCACTATTTCGGTATCGTATTGCGACTTAATGGAATCCGAGGATGAACCGCAAAAATATGAATTCGGTTATTGCTTGCAAAACAGTCATGCAAACTGCACTACGATCCTGTGCGTGACATGGCGCGAGCCTTCGCCTCGAATACAAGAATTGATCCGTAGAGGGGCATGGCTCGCGCTCAACCCCAGCCGGGAGTGGCTTGAAGAATTCGATCGAGTCACGCTGAATGCCAGCGGACCCATCGCCCGAGACCCTGGCCTCGCGTCGGTCGTGGCACGCTCAAACCGCATCAATCTCGTCCACTTCGCTTCCTCCATGCTGCAAACACCGGGCGCACCGGTGGAACCCGACCTCAACGCCGAGACGCTGCGGATGGCCAGGGACCTGGTGCGGCGCGGCTTGGACGCGTCAGCGCTCGAGGTCTACCGCATCGGACACAACGTGGCCTGGCGACGCTGGACAGAAATTGCGTTCGAACTAACCTCTGACCCCGCCGAGCTCCACCAGTTGCTCGACGTCTCTTTCCGATCGGCCACCGAGTACGTCGACGGCATGCTGGCCGGCATCACCGCGCAGATGCAGGCCGAATACTCCGAGCTGAAGCGCGATGATGCCGCCGAACGGCGTGAGCTGGTCGAACTCGTCCTCAACGGTGCTCCCATCAATCGCCACGACGTAGCAGCGCGATTGGGTTACTCATTTGAGCACTCGCACACCGCAGCAGTCGTGTGGTCCGACGAGCCGAACGTTGGCGCGACTCCGCTGGACCGAGTCGTCGAGCAATTCAGCCAAGCCGTGGGTTCCCAACGACCGCTCATCGTGGTAGCCAGCGCCGGAACTCGCTGGATGTGGGTCGGGAATATCGCGAATCTCGACCACGAACGCATGCGCGAAGTCGCCGAATCCACACCGGATGCGCAGATCGCGATCGGAACCACTGCCCCAGGAATCGAGGGGTTCCGCCGCAGCCACACGGAGGCACTCACCACCCAGCGAATGTTGACCCGGCTGCGATCACCGCAACACATGGCCTCGTTCGCCGATATAGAGATGGTTGCCTTGCTGACCGAAAACTCCACCGGAGCGGACGATTTCATCCAGACGACGCTCGGCGCGCTCGCGACCGCCAGCCCGGTGCTGCACACGACCGTACTTACATTTATCGATGCAGAGTGCAACGCCTCCCGCGCTGCAAGAAGCCTCTTCACCCACCGCAACACGGTGTTGCATCGGCTCGAGACCGTACAGCGATTGCTACCTCGACCGCTCGAGCAAAACCTGATCGAGGTCGCTGTAGCGCTCAAGGCCCTGCAGTGGCGCGGCGACCGCGCCGCCGCTGACGAGCAGGTGGCACCGACTCGGACGTAGCAATCGCACTGAGCACGCGGCGTAGTGTTACTCCCGCAGCTGGTCTGCCGGCGTCGCAGCACGCGGCGCCGGCATCGAGCGAGGCACCCGCCTCGTAAGAGGGAACCCGGTGGGAATCCGGGACTGTCCCGCAGCGGTATGCAGGAACGAACGCCGTCATCCGCACTGGTCGCAAGGCTGGGAAGCGACGGCCATTAGGAACCCTGCCCGGCTCGTCAGCGGCCCCTTCTGGGGCGCGTCGTCAGCCGGGCGCGGAGCACCGACCCGGTGCGTGCCTGCGAGTCCGAAGACCTGCCGGCTGTGCCGGGCGCGCCGCGCCCGGCGGCGCATCGCCTCGTGGAATGGGCGTGTGGCCGACTCCGTTGACGTGTTTGCGACTCAGGACAGTCCAACGCCACCACGGACAGGCTGCGCGTCCGCGGGCGGTGTGCACTCCATCAATTGAAGGACGAGAACCAGCTCGTGAACCTGCAACATTTCACCGCTACCATCACCGGTTCGCCCCGCATCGGTCCACGGCGCGAACTCAAGCGAGCCACTGAGCGCTATTGGGCGGGGCAGAGCAGCCGCGCCGATCTCGAATCCGTGGCCGCCACGCTGCGCCGTGACACCTGGTCGGAACTGGCCACCGCCGGCCTGGACTCGGTGCCGGTCAACACCTTTTCCTATTACGACCAGATGCTCGACACGGCGGTGCTGCTCGGCGCGTTACCGGACCGGGTCAGCGCTATCTCCGACGAGTTGGACCGATACTTTGCCGCCGCACGAGGCAACGACGACGTCGCTCCGCTGGAAATGACGAAATGGTTCGACACCAATTACCACTACTTGGTTCCCGAGATCGGACCGTCCACCACCTTCACGCTGAATCCCGAAAAGGTGCTTTCAGAGCTGAAAGAGGCTCTCGAACAAGGCATTCCGGCACGCCCCGTCGTCATCGGCCCGATCACCTTCTTGCTGCTGAGCAAGGCGGTGGACGGGGCGCCGGCACCGGTCGAGCGGCTCGAGCAGCTGGTGCCGATCTACGGTGAACTGCTGTCACTACTCGCCGACAACGGCGCACAGTGGGTGCAGTTCGACGAGCCCGCACTCGTCACCGACATCTCCCCAGACGCACCCGCGCTCGCCGAAGCCGTCTACAACGCCCTGGGTGCCGTGGCCAGCCGACCTGCCATCTACGTCGCCACTTACTTCGGGGACCCCGGCGCATCGTTGGCGGGACTGGCCCGCACGCCGGTGGAGGCGATCGGCGTCGACCTGGTCTACGGCGCCGACACGTCGGTGGCGGCGGTTCCCGAGCTCGCTGGGAAAACCCTGGTGGCCGGCATCGTCGACGGCCGCAACATCTGGCGCACCGACCTGGAGGCCGCCCTGGGCAAGCTGGCGGCACTGCTGGGATCGGCCGGGGCCGTTGCAGTTTCCACATCGTGCTCCACCCTGCATGTGCCGTACTCGCTGGAACCCGAGACCGATTTGGACGAAAGCCTGCGCAGCTGGCTGGCATTCGGCGCTGAGAAGGTTCGGGAAGTGGTCGTTCTGGCGCACGCGTTGCGGGCGGGACGCGACGCGGTCGCCAACGAGATCGCCGCCTCCAATGCCGCCGTCGCATCCCGCAAGAAGGATCCGCGGCTGCACAACAGTCAGGTCCGGGCGCGGATCGAATCGATCGTCGCGGACGGCGCCCAGCGCGGCGACTCGGCCCAGCGTCGGGCCAGCCAGGATGCCCGTCTGCACCTGCCGGTGCTGCCGACGACGACCATCGGCTCCTATCCGCAGACCTCGGCGATCCGCGTCGCCCGCGCGGCGCTGCGCAACGGGGAGATCGACCAGGCCGAGTACGAGCGACGGATGAAGCAGGAGATCGCCGACGCCGTCAAACTGCAGGAAGAACTCGGGATCGACGTGCTGGTGCACGGCGAACCGGAACGCAACGACATGGTGCAGTACTTCGCCGAGCAGTTGGAGGGCTTCTTTGCCACCGACAACGGCTGGGTGCAGTCCTACGGCAGCCGGTGTGTGCGTCCGCCGATCCTGTACGGGGACGTGGTCCGCACCCACCCCATGACCGTCGACTGGATCACCTATGCGCAGTCGCTGACCGACAAGCCGGTCAAGGGCATGCTCACCGGGCCGGTCACGATTCTGGCGTGGTCGTTCGTCCGTGATGACCAGCCGCTGGCCGAGACGGCCAATCAGGTGGCGCTGGCGATTCGCGACGAGACGGTGGATCTGCAGGAGGCCGGTATCGCGGTCATTCAGGTCGATGAGCCCGCGCTGCGGGAGCTGCTGCCGCTGCGCCGCGCCGATCAGGATGAGTATTTGCGTTGGGCGGTAGGGTCTTTCCGCCTGGCCACCTCCGGAGTCGCCGACTCGACTCAGATACATACTCATCTGTGCTATTCGGAGTTCGGCGAAGTGATCGGGGCGATTGCGGACCTGGACGCCGATGTCACGTCCATCGAGGCAGCCCGATCGCGCATGGAAGTGCTGGATGACCTCAACGCGATCGGCTTCTCCAACAGCGTGGGCCCGGGCGTCTACGACATCCACTCGCCGCGCGTGCCCAGCACCCAGGAGATGGCGGAGTCGTTACGGGCTGCGTTGAAGGCCGTTCCCGCTGAACGGCTTTGGGTGAACCCGGACTGCGGCCTGAAGACCCGCAATGTCGAGCAGGTGAAGGCGTCGCTGCAGAACATGGTCGCCGCGGCCCAGGAGGTGCGGGCCAGGGCCTAGCTCTCGCGAGCGTAACCGCACTGCGAAATTCGGTTCAACTTCTCGCGGTGTGGTTACGCTCGCCGCGCTCAGCTCAGTCCGACAGCACGTGGACCGGGACATCGTCGTCCCACGGCTGTCGGGTCACCATGTCGGCCACCCGGACGTAGCCATGCTCGAACTCCCCGGTCGCGGCGTCGACCAACCGGTACCGCTGGGTCTGCCGGTGGATCGGCTGGGCGTCGAGCAGGACGACCCGCACCTCACCCGGTTCGAATTGGCAGCGCCGCTGCATCGCTTCTATCAGTTGCTCGTTGTGCATGTGACCGTCACCGAAGTTCCACCCGATGGCAGTGCTGCAGATCCGTTCGCCGTCGGTGATGACGTAGTCGTCCTCGTTCTGCCCCGCCATTGCGCGGTGAGCCAGTGTGAACAGGGCGCGACCGTGAGTGTTGAAGCCCCGGAAGGCATATCCCATGTACAGCGGAATCTGCGCCGCCTCCGGGCTGCCGTAGAACCGCTCCAGCTGGGCTTGCGGCATGCTGGCAATCGCCACGATCCCCCGGGAGATCTTGTCGCTCGCCGACGGTTTGATGCACCACAGCGTGGTGTCCCAGTTGCCCGCGTAGTACCGCATGCCGGGCAGGAACGAGATCTTGCGCGGAAACATGTTGCCGGCGATCACCACGCCGGCTATCACCGCGAACAGGATCGCCACCGGCACAGGATGTTTCACATCGTCCAGGCGGACGCCGGCGTGACCGACGAACAGTGTCAGCACGCCAAAGATCATGAACACGTTCCACTCCAGCGGGACGCCCATCGGGATGGCCGAGAGAATCCCGAAATGGAACAGCACCATCACGATCGCCGCCACCTTCACCGGCGTGCCCACCGGAGCAAAGAACAACACCAGCGGCACAAACATCTCGATGACGGTGCTGAGGTGGGCGACGATCCGAGACAGCCGGCCGGGCCGCAGGTCGTCGGGGAACTTCTCGAAGAACAACCGCTTGAGCCACCGCGGCCGCATCAGCGGATTGTTCGACATCATCGTCGAAATCACGAACGGGAAGTGCTTGTTCAGTTTCGAGGTCGCCGCGCCCATCCAGATCACCAGGAATACCAGCTTGGCGGCGACAATCATGTCGGCCCCGGCGAACAGGAAGGTGACCGTCAGCGTTCCGTACACCTCGCCACGGGCCGCCAAAAAGATCACCTTGTCGCGCAGGCCGGCCAGCGCCAGGGTCACCAGGATCGCCACGATCTCCCACGTCGGCAGCAACCCGACCGTGGTGCCCAACTCCGGTACCGGGCCGCTGCCGTCGGTGAACAGCGCGGTCACCAGCAAGACCAGCAGCAGGGCGTACAGCGCGACGTCGGCAGGCTTGCGTTTGGTTCCGAACGTCATGGGGACGCGGTCGGGCCACGGTGGTAGCCGAATGGTGCCGAACCGCAACCAGTACAGGATCGAGCCCAGCGGCGGGAAGAACCGGTTGTTCAGCGGCCCAAACCCGCAACCGAGGCCGACCACCTCGAACAACATCGTGTAGAGCACGACCTTCTCGAACACGATCGGCTCGGCATACCAGGCCCTGACGTTGGTGAACCCGTCAATGCCCTTGGTGCTCAGCACGATCAGCCAGGCAACCAAGATGTAGAGCAGGATCTTCACCACATAGAACAGGTGCAGCACCACCGGCGTGCCGAAACCCACCTCGGCCCAGTGTTTGGCCATCGGGCGGATCTTGTCGCTGCGGGTGCCCTTACTCCACTCGTCGAACTCGATCTCGGGCAGCTGGGGCTTCAGGAATCCCATGGTTTGACAGATTAGAACGTGTTCTAGCGGCCTGCCCAGATCCCGGGCCGTTAACTCGTTGGATCCGATCTGAAACCCCGGGTAAACGGTGTAGCTTGCTGCTGGGGCACCGAGCGGTCACCAAGGAGTCGGGTATGACGGATGTCGATTACTGCGTGGTGGGGGCCGGCTTCGCTGGACTGACCGCAGCCCTGCGACTGAGACAAGCGGGTCACTCGGTGGCGGTGCTCGAGGCCCGGGACCGGGTGGGCGGCCGGACCTTCACGGTTACCCGGGACGACGGGGTGTGGATCGACCGCGGCGGCGCCTGGATCGGGCCGGGCCAGGACCGGATCTACGCGCTGATGCAAGAGTTCGGCGTCCCAGAGTACAAGCAGCACAACGACGGTGACGCCATGATGATCGTCGGCGGCAAGAAGCGCCGCTACGGCGGCAAGCTGCCCTGGAGTATGAGCCCGTGGGCGGTGGCCAACCTGGGTATCGGGCTGGCGACCATAGAGCAGATGTGCAAAGCGCTGCCGCGCGAAAACCCTTGGGACGCTGCGGATGCCGCCGAACTGGACCGGACCAGCATCGGCGATTGGCTGGAGCGCAACGTGTTGTCCCGGCCAGCGCGGGAAATGCTGGACATGGCCCTCGGCGGCAGCTATACGTCGGCGGCATCGGAAGTGTCCCTGCTGTGGATGCTGCACCAGACGGGATCCGGAGGTGGCCCGACGTTCGTGATCTCGGGCAAAGGCGGGTCCCAGGACGCGCGTCCGGTCGGCGGGATGGGCGCCATCTATCGCCCCATCGTGGCCGAACTGGGTGACGCGCTGCACTTGTCACGCCCGGTGCGCCAGATCAGCCAGGACGCCGACGGGGTGACGGTGAGCGCTGAGGGTCTGACGATTCGGGCGCGCCGGGTCATTGTGGCGATTCCGATGGCGATCGCCAGCTCGATCGTCTACGAGCCGACACTGCCGGTGGACCGGGCGATGCTCAATCAGCGGATGCCCAGCGGGGCTGTTATCAAGATTTCCGCGATCTACGGTGACGCGTTCTGGCGGGCCGACGGGCTATCCGGCCAGTCAGCCGCGCCGGGCACACCGGCGACGTTGACCATCGATGCGTGCACCGACAAAGGCGACCCGGGGATTATGTGCGTCATCACCGAGGGGGTGGCCGCGCGCCGGTTGACCAACCTCGACGAAAGCGAACGCCGATCGATCGTCATCAGGGAACTCGTCGACCGGTTCGGCGAAAAGGCAAGAGACCCAATCGAATTCCACGAGCAGAACTGGACTCTGGAACGCTACTCCGGGGGCGGGATGATCAGCCACACCCCGACCGGCGTGCTGACCGAGTTCGGGCACGCCCTGCGCACGCCCTGCGGGCGGGTCCACTGGGCCGGGACCGAGAGTTCGACCATCATGTGCGGTTGGATCGACGGCGCGATTCGCTCCGGGGAACGCGCTGCCGCCGAGGTGGTGGCCGCGGGCTAGCCGATCCCGGTCCGCGGAACCACGGCGGGCCGGTTCTGTGTCACGTGTGGACTGGCGCCGCCGCGACCCATCATCCCGCCCGGCATACCGGCGCCGGCCCCGCCCGCGCCGGTCGGGATCGGCATCATCGGCATACCCATACCGCCGGGGCGCGCGGCGGGTGCCGCCGCGGCGGCATTCGTTGCGGCGGCACTCGTTGCGCCGAGCCCGTGCAGTGCCGACGTTGCCATCGCTTTGGGCGTCGAACCCGCCCAGGCCGGGGGCACCGACATGGCGCCCACCAGATGCGCCTTGCCGAGATCACCCGCCATTCCGGCGCCCAGCCCAGCGCCGCCCAGCCCCTTCGCTGCCGGCGCCGCGTCGCCGACGAACTTCGTCGAGTCCGCCAGCCCCGCGGTCGCGGCGTTGGCCAAACCTGCCGTACCGGCATTAGCAGTCTGCGCCAACTGCATCATCGGCGAGATCAGCATGCTGGCCGGCAGCGTCCCGATCTGCGCGACTGACATCAATGACTGCACCGGCACCGCCGACGCCACCGACTGCACGCCCGACACCAGTCCGGGAGCCACCATCGCGACACCCTGAGCCAACGGGCTGACGGCCGCCGACAGGTTGCTGGCCACGTTCCCGGCCACGTTGGCGGCCAGTCCGGCAAGGTTGACCGGCGGCAGGGCAAACGGTGTGATGCTTGCGGCCACTGCGGTCGCGCCGCCGTGGTAGCCGACCATGGCGGCGACGTCCTGGGCCCACATCTCGAGGTAGTCGAATTCAGTGGCGGCGATGGCCGGAGTGTTCTGGCCCAGAAAGTTGGTCGCCACCAGGGAAGTCAACGACACCCGGTTGGCCGCCACCGCGGCCGGATGCACCGTCGCGGTCATCGCCGTCTCGAAGGCGGTCGCGGCCATTCGGGCCTGTCCGGCCGCCGATTGGGCCTGTGCCGCAGCCTGGCTCAACCATCCGACGTAGGGCGTCGCCGCAGCCACCATCGACGCGGACGCCGGCCCGGCCCACGGTCCATCTGCCAACCCGCCGATCACCGTGTTGAACGACGACGCCGACACCGCCAACTCGGCGGCCAAACTCTCCCACGCCGCCGCTGCCACGTGTAGAGGCCCCGACCCGGCTCCACCGAAGATCCGCGCCGAATTGATCTCCGGCGGCAACCACGAAAAATCTAGAAGCACGTCGATTAGTCTTGCTAACGACGCAGGCGCCGGACAGGCGATTCAGGAAGCCCGCAGGAACACCGAAGGGCTTTCCAAGCCTGGTTCAAGCCTGGTCCTGCCGTGCTGACTGCCCTACCCGACGCCGGTGCGGGGTATGACACTCGGGCGCTGCTGCACGACGTGCGAACCGCCGCCACTACGGCCCAGCATTCCGCCAGGCACGCCAGCGCCCGCACCGCCGATCGGCATCGGCATCATCGGCATCCCACCGAGTCCACCCGTCCCGGTTGCCCCGGTAGCCCCGGCGGGAAGTCCAGCTAACCCCGGCACCGGCGTGGGCGTCATCCGCGCCGGCACAGAGCCCGTCCAGGCAGGCGGCACCGACAAGGCACCCACCAGACGTCCCCGGCCCAGGTCCGCAGCGACCGTCGACCCCAGTCCCCCGGCGCCGACCGGCGGGGTCGCCGCCGTCACGTTGCCCGCCAAGGCAGGCGCATCGGCGCCCAGGCTGGTGGCGGCCGCAACCCCCGCACCATTTGCCGACTGCGCCAGCGACATCATCGGCGACAACAGCATGCTGACCGGAAGCGTCGCGACTTGTGCGAGTGACGACAGAGAATCCAATGGCACGGCGGTGACCACCGACTGGAGCGCGGACGAAATCCCGTTCACCGCTTGAGAAGCCACGTCCGTCACCACAGCCGGCGGCACGGCCAGTGGAGCCAGCGCCGATGCTACCGACGCCGCCCCGGCCCGATAGCCGACCATGGCTGACACATCCTGGGCCCACATCCGCTCGTAGTCGAGGTCAGTGGCAGCGATCGCCGACGTGTTCTGACCCAGGAAATTAGTCGTCACCAACGACATCAAGGACATCCGGTTCGCCATCACCGCAGCCGGATGCACCGTCGCCGTAAGTGCGGTGTCGAAGACTGTCACGGCGGCCCGAGCTTGTCCGGCCGCCGACTCCGCATGACGCGCAGCCGAAGTCATCCACCCGGCATAGGGGGCGGCCGCCGCGGCCATCATGGTTGACGCAGGTCCCATCCAGGGTCCGCTGGTAAGGGATGCGACCGCTCCGTCAAATGCACTGGCCGCGGCTCGCAATTCTGCGGCCAGCCCATCCCAGGCCGCGGCCGCGGTGCACAGTGGTAACACTCCCGCACCGGCATAGATGAGCGCGGAGTTGATCTCCGGTGGCAGCATCATGAAACTCATTTGGGCCCTCCCGCTTTTGAGTCAAGGATGCGGGCCGGGCCGCCGATGTACGTCGGTTACCCTGCGTAGTTCGCCCCGCGGGGGGTCGTAAGAAAGGAACTGGGGGGTCGTAGGTGATGTGTCAGTTCAACTTTCGGCCGACCGGAGCGGCGCGACCACTCCGCGGCCGAGGAATCAGCATCGGCACTCGACTACGGTAATCACTGTATTGCCGGCCCAACGCGGCGGTCAGGTCGCGTTCCTCCCATCGCAGCGCGAAAAGAATATAACCGGTCATTACCAGCGCAAACAACAAGTGGCCCAACGTCATTCGCGGGCTCGCCCAGAACACCACGAGAAATCCCAGCATCAACGGATGGCGCACCACGCGATACAACAGCGGCGTGCGGAATTCGAGGTCCGTGTAGGGCCGTCCGCGCCAGGCCAGGTACACCTGACGCAACCCGAACAGGTCGAAGTGGTTGATCATGAACGTCGATGCCAGGACGATCACCCAGCCAAGCCAGAACAACAGTTGCACCACGATCCGCGCACCGGACCGGGACACGTCCCAGATGACCGGCAGCATCGGGCGCCATTGCCAGAACACCAGTGCCAGCACCAGACCCGTCGCCAGCACATAGGTGCTGCGTTCGATCGACGGCGGCACTATCCGGGTCCACCAGCGTTTGAACGATGGCCTCGCCATCAAACTGTGCTGCACGCCGAATGCGGCCAGCAGCAGCAGGTTGACCACTAGCGCCTCCGGCACCGGTCTTGCGACACCGTCGTCAACGCGATGTGACACAACGAAGTTGCCCAGAAAGCCGATCGCGTAGAGGAACGCCGCGAAGCCGACGAAGTAGGCGGCTACGCCATAACTGATCGTGAGAAATCGCTTCATCGTGTGCCTCATCCATGCCGACTTATCCGGGTACAGCCGCGCCGATTGCCTCTGCGAGTTGTTCGGGCAGGAAACTCAGCAGGCCCGGGATAAGCCCGCCGAACGGGGTACCGAATAGGGGGATCGTTCCTGTCATGTCGAAGACGGTCAGGGTCAGCGAGGCGAACTGAGCGGGAGTCAGCAGACCGCCGAGCGGGATGTTGGTGGTCGTGGTCAGATCCCCGAGCGCAACCGAAAGTGGCAGCGTCGCCTGGCCGTTGAGGAAACCGTTGAGCACATTCGCCGGAGCATCGAACAATGCGGTGACGGCTCCCAGCGCATCACCGGTTTGCAACGCACTCATAAGAGCACTGGCGCTGGACCCGAAAGCGTCCAGCGTGGTGGCCGCCGGACCCAGCGCATCAAGACCGAGCACCAGCGGCAGCCCCACATGCAGGACACCGGTGGTCAGATCAAGCGTTTGGGAAGTGTCGGTCACAGTCTTTATCACGTTAGTGATGTGCTGCGAAATCTGGAATGGAACAGACCCGGTTGGTAGTAGGTCGGTGAAGTTCTGCGCCATTTGCCCGGGGATTGTCAGGATCGGCAGCAGGTCGCCGACGGCACCCGTGGGGGTGATGTTGATCAGGAAAGTCGTCGGGTCTTGGCTGGCGGCCAGACCCGTCAAGAAGAGATTCCCGAAACCGGTTGCGATGCTGCGCACCGCGCCCGGCGCGTCACCCGTCGCCAATTGCTGGGCGGCGGCTTGCAACGATGCCGGCAATGCCATCACCCCGGTGCCGAAATCCTGCGCGGCGGCGCTCAGCGCAGTGGAAACGGTTTGCGCATAACCGATTTGCTGGCTGACGATCGTTTGCACCAGAGCCGCCGGGTTGGTGGGGGGCAGCCCCAGTGGCGGCGGGTTTTGAATGGCACTGCCGAGTGCGGAGACGATCGTCTGCCCGTAGCCGGTCTGGTTGTTGACGAACTGTCGGAGCAGCGGTGCCGGGTTGGCGGCGATGGCGCTTCCCAGGCTCTGTAGGTTGGCCGACGAATTCGCGAGAAGCGTTTGGAGGGAACCTAATTCGGTGCTCGCATAGGCTGCCGCGCTCGCTTTCAACGAACCGACGAATTGGACGTGGAAGGCGTGGACTTGGGCGTTGACGGCCTGGAATTCGTCGCCGAAGCCGCCGAAGAGGTCAGCGATCGCGGCCGATATCTCGTCTTGTGCGGCAGCGGCTATCCCGGTGGTGGGGCCCGCGACGGCGGCGGCGGTCTGGGCCAGCGTTGCACGAAGACCGGTTAGGGTCTCGGCGGCACCGTGCAGTACGTCGGGCGCCGCGCTTACGTAGGACATGTCAGTCTCCTCGATATGTACGAATGCCGCCCGTGCCACCCGCAGGCCTTAATTCAGGAACCCCGACTTCGCGTCACCCTTGTTGAAGAATCCGGAGTCGTCGTTTCCGGAGTTGCCGATTCCCGAGTTGAAGACGTTCGAATTGCCGATGCCGATGTTGTCGAACCCGGTGTTTCCGATGCCGGCGAGGAAGCTGCCGTGATTGTTGATTCCGACGTTGTTGCCGTTACCGGAATTTCCGAAGCCGGACTCGAATGCGAGGCCGGTGTTCATGAAGCCCGAACTGTCTCCGCCGGAGTTGAAGAATCCCGATGAATCCAGCCCTGTGGTGCCGAAGCCTGAGTTTTTGACACCGGCCGGGGTTATGGCACTGCCGAAGCCGGTGTTCAGGTTGCCCGAGTCGAAGCCGCCGGTGTTGCTCCGGCCCGAATTGCCCCAACCGGTGTTGATGTCGCCGGCGTTGAAGTCACCGGTGTTGATCGAGCCGGCGTTCCCGCTTCCGGTGTTCTGGAAGCCTGCGTTGCCATTACCGAGGTTCTGCGAACCGCCGTTACCCATTCCCATGTTGTTCGCGCCAGCGTTTCCGGAACCGAAGTTGTTGAGCCCGGCATTGAAAAAGCCGGTATTGCCCTGGCCCGCGTTGGTGAAGCCGGTGTTGAAGCTGCCCGAGTTGTCGAAGCCGAAGCTGTGATTGCCGGAGTTGAAGATTCCTACGTTGCCGGTACCGGAATTGAAGAAGCCGATGTTTCCGGTCCCCGAGTTGCCGAAGCCGATGTTTCCGGTGCCGGAGTTCAGCGCGCCGAAACCGATCTGGTTGTCACCAGTGAGCCCGAATCCGATGTTGTTATTGCCGGTGTTGCCGAACCCGACGTTGTGGCTACCAGTGTTGCTTAACCCCACGTTGTTGCTGCCGCGGTTCCCGAAGCCCATGTTGGCATCACCGCGGTTGCCGCTGCCGACGTTGGAACTGCCGAGGTTCCCGCCGCCCAGATTCCCGTTGCCAAGGTTGCCGCCGCCGACGTTGCCCATGCCGTTGTTGCCGGTGCCCGCGTTGTTGGAACCGGAATTGCCGCTGCCGAGGTTCTGGTTGCCGCGGTTGCCGTTTCCGACGTTGCCGGTGCCGATGTTGCCGCTACCGAGGTTGGCATCTCCGAAATTGCCGTTGCCGACGTTCTGGTTGCCGTGGTTGCCGCTGCCCACGTTCTGTCCGCCGGTGTTGCCCAGATTGAGTATGCTCCCCAGAGCGGTCTGGATCTGACCGAGCGGCCCCGGAAGGGATTGCAGCGCCTGCTGCATGGGGGCCAGCCGCGCGGCCACCGCGGAGGCGCCGCCGTGGTAGCCCAGCATTGCGGCGACGTCTTGGGCCCACATCTGCTCGTAGCCCGCCTCGGCCGCCGCGATCGCCGGAGCGTTCTGGCCGAAGAGATTTGACACCACCAGTGAGACCAACTGGTTGCGGTTGGCCGCCACCATGCCCGGATGTACCGTCGCCGACACCGCAGCCTCAAAGGCCGACGCCGCGGCCAGCGCCTGACCGGCCGCACCCTGCGCCTGCGCCGCCGCGGCCGAGAGCCACCCCACATATGGCGCGGCCGAACTGGCCATCGCGGCCGCTGCCGGACCTTGCCATACCGCGTCCGTCAGACCCGATGCCACGGATCCGAACGAACGGGCCGCCGCATCCAATTCTCCGGCCAGCCCGTCCCATGCCGCCGCTGCCGCCAGCATCGGACCGGGTCCTGCGCCCAGATACATCCGCGCCGAGTTGATCTCCGGCGGCAATACCGCGAAATTCATGCCCACCATCCCTGTTGCATCCCTGTTGATCGGTCCCGCGGAAGGAAACAATGCGGGGCGCCGGCGCGGCGAACGTCGGTCACAGGGCGTAAATCCGCCGGTCGACGGGGTCGTAGATGGCGACCAGAGGGGGTCGTAGGTCGGACGCGATCCCACAAATCCGGTCAAGGAGCAAACTCTTTGACTCATGTTGAACCGTTGCTAGCCGAATTGCGTGACACTGTGTTAGTCGCTTGTTAGTCGCCATAGATCATGAGAACGGTGTGAGACAGGTGTGACATGTGCGTGAGCGAGTTTGTACCGACGAGAACGGTGACCCTGTTACTCGCCGACGCCGAACGCTCGCCGCAACCGTGGGAGACCCTGCCGGAAACAGGTGCCGCCACGGTTGACCGGCTGGACGCCGCCATCTCCGACATCATCACGGCCCACGGGGGCGTGGCGCCGGTGCAACCAGATCTCGCGGAGGTGGTTTGTCCAGACCGTGGCCCCCACACGTTTCTGGCGATATTCGCCCGAGCTATTGATGCGTTGGCGTGCGCGATTGATTTGCAGCAGGCGCCGCTGGCGCCGACCCAGTTACGTGTCGCGGTGCATACCGGCGAGGTGCAGCTGATCGATTCGGGAGACTGCGCGGGTCCGGCCGTCCACCGGGCGGCGCGGCTGCGTGAGCTGGCGCACGGCGGTCAGGTGGTCGTGTCCGGCACTACGCACGATCTGGTCGTCGACCACCTCCCGGACGATGTGTGGCTGGCCGATCTGGGGACTCACCAGTTGCGCGACCTGCCCCGTCCGGAACGGGTGGCGCAGTTGTGCCATCCGGATCTTCGAGTCGAGTTCCCGCCGCTGATTTGTCCCAATAATGTTGCACCGCATGGCGTTCCAGTACAGCTGACGCGTTTTGTTGGGCGCGCTGCACAGATCGACGACGTGCGCAGAATTCTCGGCGACCACCGGCTGGTCACCCTGGCCGGCGCCGGTGGGGTGGGAAAGACGCGGTTGGCGGCCGAGGTCGCACGGGGGGCAACGGCGGAGTTCGGCGGCGGGGTGTGGTTTGTGGATCTGGCACCGGTGAGCGAACCCGGGCTGGTACCGGTGGCCGCGCTGCGTGCGTTCGGACTGCCGGACCAACCGGGCCGATCCGCAGTCGACACCCTGGCACGTTTCGTCGGCGGCCGGTCCACGCTGGTGGTCCTGGACGATTGCGAGCACCTGGCCGACGCGTGCGCGGATCTGGCGCGTGAGCTGTTGGGCGCATGCGACCACCTGACGATCCTGGCTACCGGCCGCGCGCCGATCGGCGTTCCCGGCGAGCTGGTTTGGCGCGTGCCTTCGTTGTCCCTCACCGACGAAGCGATCGAGCTTTTCATCGACCGTGCCCGCCTGTCTCGGCCCGACTTCACCATCACTGCTGCCGACACCGGCGCGGTGCGCGATATCTGTGCCCGGCTGGATGGTTTGCCACTGGGCATCGAGCTTGCGGCGGCCGCAGTGCGGGTGATGTCGCTCCGCGAGATCCTGGACGGATTGCGGCACCGTTTCCGGCTGCTGACCGGCAGTGCGCCGGCCTCGAGCAGGCATACGTTGGGGGCGTCGGTGGATTGGTCCCACGCCATGCTTACCGAACCCGAGCGGATTCTGTTCCGCAGGCTGGCCGTGTTCAGTGGCGGCTTCGATCATCCGGCTGCGCGGGCCGTCAGCGCAGACGAGGAATTGCGTGCGCACCACGTGTTCGATGAACTCACGATGCTCGTAGACAAATCCCTTGTGCTGGTTGAAGCCTCAGGCGATCGCACCCGGTTCCGCATGTTGGAAACAGTGCGGCATTATGCGTTGGAAAAGTTGTCTGAGTCCGGCGAGATCGGCGCACTGCGAGCGCGTCATCGAGACCACTACGCGCAGATGGCTGCGCAGTTGGATAGCCCGGCCGACGGCGAGCATCAGCGCCGTATCGAGCAGGTCGAGTCCGAGATCGACAACCTGCGTACGGCTTTCGCGTGGTGCCGGGACAACGACGAAATCGGGCCGGCCCTGGAACTCACCTCGTCGCTGCAGCCGTTGTGGCTCACGCGGGGCCGGATACAGGAGGGGCTCGCCTGGTTCGACGCGGTGCTCACCGACCGCAGTGCCTTGGCGCGGGTCGCACCGGTGGTGCGCGGACGAGCGCTTGCCGACAGGGCCGCTCTGGATGCGTCGCGCAGCATCCACGACAACCTGGATCAGGCGCTGCAGGCGGTGGCCATCGCCCGGCAGATGAAGGACCCGGCGCTGCTGGCCCGCGCACTCACCGCCTGCGGGGCGATCAATTCCTCCAGCGCTGAGGCGGCCCGTCCATTCCTGGCAGAGGCGATCGGTATTGCTCGTGAACTCGGAGACCGCTGGCGTCTGACCCAGATCCTGACGTGGCAGGCATATGGAGCGTTCTACGCGGGAGATCCGATCGCCGGGTATGCGGCGTCCCGGGAAGGAAACGAACTCGCCGAACAGATCGGCGATCAGTTCCACGCGCGCTCCTGCCGGTGGACACTCGGCTTGGCGCAGATGATGAAAGGTGAACTGGCCGAGGCTGTTAGCCAGTTCCGGGCGGTAACAGCGGATGCCGACGCGGCGCACGACGTGTTGTTCAGGTGGGGCAGCCGGCTCGCCTTGTGCAATGCGCTCGCGTTCCAGGGTGACACCGACGGGGCCAGAGCTGCGGGTAACGAGTCACTGGCGGCTGCCGGCGATCTCTGGCCGCACAACGAGGGTTTCAGCTATGCGGTGTTGGCCACCGCGGCGGTGGCAGCCGGCGACGTTTCTGCAGCGGCGGAAGCGAGCGAGGCCGCCCAGCAGCGTCTGAGCGTGCAAGGCGAGCTGGCCGGCGCCAATATCAACCCCATGGCCGAAGTGGCCCTAGCGCGTGGGGATCTGATCACGGCTGGTCGCTGGGCCGATCAAGAGGTGGCGGCGTCGGTGGGCTGGCATCTGGCCCGGGCGTTGACCACGCGCGCCCGCATTTTCATCGCGAAGTGCGATCCTGAGCAAGCCGAGCGGGACGCGCACAAGGCGCTCGCGTGCGCTGCGGAATGCGCGGCGCACCTGGCCGTGCCCGACATCCTCGAGTGCCTGGGCCGGCTGGCCGCCGACGGTCTGAGCCACCGCGACGCGGCACGACTCTTGGGCGCGGCCAACGAGATTCGGCGCCGGCTCGGATCGGTCCGGTTCAACATCTTCGAAGGCGACCACCAGGCCACCCTGGCGACCCTGCGCGAAGCCCTTGGCCACAGCGGATTTGACGAAGCCTGGGCCGAGGGGTCGGGCCTCTCGCTGGACGAGGCGATCGCTTACGCGCGCCGTGGCCGCGGCGAGCGTAAGCGGCCAGCCAGCGGCTGGGCATCGCTCACCCCCACCGAGCGCGACGTGGTGCGACTGGTCGCTGAAGGACTGGCCAACAACGAGATCGCCGCGCGACTGTTCGTTTCCCGGCGGACCGTGCAGACCCATCTGACGCACGTCTACGCGAAACTGGGCATCAGCTCGCGTGTGCAGCTTGCCCACGAAGCGGTATCGCACGCCTGAGCCGTACGTCACCGCGGCAGGGCGAATCTACGACCCGCACCTGGCGCCATCTACGTCTTCTGACTGACGTTTTCGGGTGTACCGCTGTGCAGTCTGGACAAGTTCCCATGACTTCGACTGCGACCAGGAGTACCGCGATGTCGTTTGTTCACGTTGCCCCCGACCTGCTGGCAGCAGCGGCCACGGACGTGCAAAGCATCGGCACGGCGTTGAGCGCTGCCCACGCTGCGGCGGCCGCCCCCACCCTCGGCGTGCTGGCCGCCGGCGCGGACGAGGTTTCGGCGGCACTGGCGTCGCTGTTCTCCGGGCACGCGCAGGTGTATCAAGCGCTCAGCGCCGAGGCCGAGCTGTTCCATCAGCAGTTCGTGCAAACCCTCAACGCCGGCGCCTCGATGTACGCGACCGCCGAAGCCGCCAACGCGGCCCCGATACAGAGCTTGCTGGACGCGATCAACGCGCCCATTCAGGCTGCCACCGGCCGCCCACTGATTGGTAACGGCAGCAACGGTGCTGCGGGGACCGGCCAGAACGGGACAGCCGGCGGGTGGTTGATCGGCAACGGGGGCGCCGGAGGATCGGGCACCAACGGCGGCACCGCGGGCGGTGCGGGCGGCGCCGGTGCCAACGCGGGCTTGTTCGGCAACGCCGGGTCCGGTGGTGCCGGTGGTGACGCGGCCGGCTTCGGTGCGGCCGGCGCCGGCGGCGACGGTGGCAATGCGGTTTTGGGCATCGCCGGGTCCGGCGGAGCCGGTGGCAACGCCGCAGGCACCGGGGTTGGCGGTGGCGGCGGTATCGGTGGCAATGCCTACCTGGCGGGTCTCGGTGGCGACGGCGGTGCGGGAGGCAACAGCGTCGGCAGCGACGCCGGCGCCGGTGGAGCGGGCGGAGCAGCCTGGCTGCTTGGCTGGGGTGGTGACGGCGCCGCGGGCGGCAGCAGCCTGGCCGGATTCGGCGGCGCCGGCGGAGCGGGCGCCAGCGGCGGACTTCTCCTCGGCGGCGGCGGGCACGGCGGGAACGGCGGCGCCAATCTTGGTGGCACCGGAGCCGGCGGCGCGGGTGGCGCGGGCGGCCAGGCCTGGTTGCTCGGCTCGGGTGGTTCGGGCGGATCCGGGGGTGGCGGCTCGACCGGTGTCGGTGGGGCCGGTGGGGCTGGTGCCGGTGGCGGAATCCTGTTGGGCAATGGCGGTTCCGGCGGAAACGGCGGCAGCACCAACCTGCTGAACGGCGCACCCGGCAACGGCGGCACGGCCGGCAACGCCGGACTGATCGGGCGCGGCGGCCACGGTGGCGGCGGCGGCAACAGCACCAATGCCGCCGGCGGTGTCGGCGGCAACGGAGCCACCGGCGGCAACGGCGGCTTCCTGTTGGGCAGCGGTGGCGACGGCGGAACCGCCGGAATCAGCGCCGCCGGCAGTGACGGCATCGGCGGTGGTGGCGGTAACGCGATGCTGTTCGGCAACGGCGGTGACGGCGGAAACGGTGTGATCGGCGGCAGCGCGGGGCGGGCCGGTCTGCTGATCGGGCACGGCGGCGACGGCGGGACCGGACGCAACGGCGCCAACGGCGGTCTGCTGTTCGGCAATGGCGGTGCCGGTGGCGATGGCAGCGTCGAGTTGGGCGGCAGCGGCGCCAGTGGCGGTAGGGCCTGGCTGTTCGGCAACGGCAGCCATGGCGGCGCCGGCAGCCCCGGGGTAGCTGGAATCGCCGACGGAAACGGCTTCAACGGGGGTGACGGTGGCAGCGCCGGGTTCGTGTTCGGCTTCGGCGGCGATGGCGGGGCGGGCGGCACCGGTATCACCGGGACCCTGCTAAGTCCGGCCGGTATCGGTGGCACCGGCGGCAGCGGTGGCAGTGCCTGGTTGCTCGGTACCGGCGGGTTCGGCGGTGCCGGCGGCCACGGCGGACAGGCCGGGACCGCCATGTCGGGCGGAGCCGGCGGCCAAGGCGGCCAGGCCGGTGGGAGCGGCTTCTTCGCCGGGAATGCCGCCGGGGGCGGCAACGGTGGTGACGGCGGGACAGGCGGGCTCCTCGCTACCGGTGGTGCCGGCGGGAATGGGGGCAACGGAGCTTCCACCGTCCTGCTCGGGAACGGCGGATTCGGCGGCCACGGCGGCGCGGGCGGTGCCGGCACCAACGCGAACGGGGCAGGCGCTGCGGGCGGACATGGTGGCGCCAACGGCAACGCCGGCCTGATCTACGGCAACGGTGGGGGCGGCGGATCCGGCGGTGCCGGCGGTGCCAACGCGGCGAATGTCGGCGGCCCCGGCGGGGGTGGCAGCAACGGAGGCAGCGCCACCCTCATCGGCATCGGTGGCGCCGGTGGGGCGGGTGGCGCCGGTGGCCCGGGCATTTCGACCGGCACTCCCGGCTCCGGCGGCAGCGCAGGCCGGGACGGGATCTTCCGGTAAACACCCGCTGCCAGTTCCGGCATCGATCCGGTACCGATAGTTACGTGGATCACATCTAACGATCCTGCTGAGACGCTCTCTATCGGCATTCACCTGCCAATTGTGGTCGTGACCAGCATTGCGGAACTTTTTGAATGGTTATCTATTTATTTAACGAAATCTAGTTTGTTCTGCGCCGATTCAAGTTATCTTCGTATCGGCTTTGCCAATCAACATGACCGGGGGACACCAACACGGCCTCTTGGGTCGTGTCCGAGTAATGGACGGGTTCCCCATGTCGTACTTGATCGCAGCACCAGACGTGCTGGTAGCAGCGGCGTCAGACCTAGCAGGTATCGGGTCGACCCTCGAGTCGGCCAACGCAGCCGCCGCCGCCCGCACCACGAGCCTGCTGGCTGCCGCTCAAGACGAGGTGTCCGCCGCGATCGCGGCGCTGTTCGGTACCCACGGCCAGGCCTATCAGGCCGTCAGCTCGCAAGCCGCCGCGTTCCACACCCAGTTTCTGCAATCCCTGACGGCAGGGGCCGGCCAATACGCCGTCGCCGAGGCGTCGAACCTGACCTCCCTGGAAGGCTTCGGCGAAGCCATCTTCGGTGCCATCAACGCGCCCAGCTACGCCTTGCTCGGACGTCCACTGATCGGTAACGGCGCGGACGGCGCGACGCCCGGCGCCGCGGGCGGGGCGGGCGGCTTGCTGCTGGGCAACGGAGGGGCCGGGGCATCCGGTGCCACCGGCCAAGCCGGCGGTGCCGGGGGTAACGCCGGCTTGATCGGTCACGGCGGCGTCGGCGGTGCCGGCGGCGCCTCGACGACCGGCAACGGCGGGGTCGGCGGGGCCGGCGGCAGCGGCGGCTGGTTATACGGCAGCGGTGGCGCCGGCGGTATCGGTGGTGCCAATCTGAACGGCTTCGGATACGGCGGCGCCGGCGGAGCCGGAGGTCGCGCTTGGCTTCTCGGCGCCGGCGGAATCGGTGGTGCCGGCGGCTCCGGTGCCAACGGCGGACTCGGGGCAGCCGGCGGTAGCGGCGGATGGCTATACGGCGACGGCGGCGCGGGCGGTGCCGGCGGGGCCAACACCAGCCCCTCTGGAGTCGGCGGGACCGGCGGCAACGGCGGCAACGCCTGGCTACTGAGCGCCGGTGGAGCCGGTGGCGCAGGCGGCACCGGCCCGTCGGTCGGCGGCCAGGGCGGATTCGGCGGGCACGGCGGTCACGGCGGCCTGCTCGCCGGCGCCGGCGGAGCCGGCGGCACCGGCGGCGTGGCGGGGATCGGGGGTACCGGT
This sequence comes from Mycobacterium asiaticum, assembly GCF_001673315.1. Classification (GTDB taxonomy): domain Bacteria; phylum Actinomycetota; class Actinomycetes; order Mycobacteriales; family Mycobacteriaceae; genus Mycobacterium; species Mycobacterium asiaticum_B. The sequence continues at coordinate 24,336 of NZ_LZLQ01000092.1, forward strand.
GGTGCCGGCGGCGACGCCGGGTGGCTTTCCGGTGCGACGGGCGGCGCCGGCGGAACCGGCGGATTCGGCAGCACCGGCTCCGGCGGACTCGGCGGCGCGGGTGGCACCGGCGGCCTGTACGGCGCAGGCGGCGCGGGCGGCACCGGCGGTACCGGCGCCGGCCACGGCGGTACCGGCGGTTTGGGCGGCAACGCCGGCTTCCTGCTGGGCACCGGAGGCACCGGGGGCAGCGGCGGCAGCAGCGGCGCCGGCTTCAACGGCGGTACCGGCGGGGGCGGCGGCAACGCCGGTTGGCTGTACGGCAACGGCGGGGTCGGCGGCAACGGCGGCAACGGCGGGGCGGGCAGCACCGGCGTCAACGGCGGCCACGGCGGCAACGGCGGTGCCGGCGGTCGAGGCGGTCTGTTGTTCAGCGACGGCGGCAACGGGGGCAACGGCGGCCTCGGCGGCCGGGGTGGAACCGGCGCCCATGGTCTCGACGGCGCCGACGGCGCCTACCCCAGCGGCAACGGCGGCGACGGCGGCGATGGCGGCACCGGGGCGACCGGCGGCAACGGCGGTAACGGTGGCGCGGCCGGCCGCGGCGGCTTGTTGTTCGGCGAAAACGGCATCATCGGCCGCGGCGGAGCCGGCGGCGACGGCGGCACCGGCGGGCTTGCCGGCAACGGCGGCAACGGCGCTGCGGGCAACGCGAGCAGCCCGCACGGTGGCAACGGCGGCAACGGCGGCAACTTCAACGGCGTCGGCGGCAGCGGCGGTACCGGCGGGTCCGGATCGGTCATCGGTGCCCACGGCAAGACCGGCGCCACCATCACCGGCGCGGGTGGCAACGGCGGCAACGGCGGCGCGGGCTATGACGCCTCCCTGGGCAACATTGCCGGCGCAAGCGGTGGCGATGGCGGTCGCGGCGGCAACGGCGGTAATTACGGCAATGGCGGTTCCGGCGGCGTCGGTGGTAACGGGGCGGCCGGCAGCGCCGGCAGCCACGGCGGCGGCTACGGGGACAGCGGTGGCAACGGCACCGCCGGTGGCCGCGGCGGTGCCGGTGGGGCGGGCGGCAACGGCGGCTCGATCAGCGGCAACGCCGGGGGCGGTGGGGCCGGCGGTATCGGCGGTGCCGGTGGTGCCGGCGGTAACGGTGTCGATGGCAGGTCGGGTGCGGACTTCGGTGCCGGCCAGTCCGGCACTGCCGGTGGCAGCGGTGGTGACGGCGGGTCCGGCGGCGCGGGCGGAGCGGGCGGCAAGGCCGGCGCGGTGCTGGGCAAGGGTGCCGCCGCGGCCAGTGGCACCGGCGGCGCCGGTGGCGACGGCGGGGCGGCGGGCACCCCGGGTGACGGTGGGCGCGGCGCCGACGGCGACGTCAAGCACCTCGACGGTGGCAGCGGCGGCGCCGGCGGTAACGCCGGGGTAGCCGGGTCCGGCGGCAAGGGCGGAGCCAACGGCAGCGGCAACGGCTCAGCTGCAGACGGTGCCGCAGGCGCCGGCGTCAACGGTGGTGCCGGTGGTGCGGGCGGCGACGGCGCCCTGGGTCACGACGGCAACAACGGCACCGGTGCCGCAGTGAACGGAACCGATGGTGCGGTCGGCGGCAAGGGCGGTGCCGGCGGCGCCGGCGGCGCGGCCGGTGGCGCAGGCACCCACGGCGGTACCGGCGGCGGCGGCGGCCAGGGCGGCGACGGCGGCCATGGCGGCAGCGGTCTCGACGGCGGCAACGGAGCGGCCACCAGCGGTGTCGGAGGCTCGGGTAAGGCCGGGGGCAACGCCGGTTCCGGCGGCAGCGGCGGCGACGGCGGCGCGGGTGGTGCCGCGGGGTCGGCGGGCACTCACGGCGGCATGACCGGCACAGCCGGAGATGGCGGCGCGGCCGGTAAGGGTGGCGACGCCGGCGTGGCCGGTGCCGGTGGGACCGGCGCGGCCGGGGCGCATGGCAGCGCAAACGCCAACAACGGCGCGGGTTACGCCGGTGGCAATGGTGGTGCCGGCGGGCAGGGCGGTGACGGTGGTGCCGGCGGCAAGGGCGGCGCTGCGGGTAGTGGCGGCGGCGGCAACGTTGGCGCCAACGGCGCCGGTGGTGCCGCGAGCGACGGCGGCGCGGGCGGGGCGGCCGGTGCCGGTGGCGCCGGGGTCAGCGGGGCCGGTGGGGTGGCCGGGATCAACTCCGGCGCCGGCGTCGCCGGGGGCGACGGCGGCGCCGGCGGCCAAGGCGGCGCCGGCGGCGCGGGCGGCACCGGTGGTAAAGCCCTCTCCGGGGCGACCGCGGGCAGTGACGGCAAGGGTGGTGTCGGTGGCCGGGGCGGCAGTGCCGGCACCGCCGGCGACGGTGGTCGCGGCGCGGACGGCACCAGCAGCTGGGTCGACGGCGGAGCCGGCGGGCGCGGCGGAAACGCCGGCGCAGTAGGTGTAGGCGGCGCGGGCGGCTCCGACGGCGGCAGCGGCGGCGGCAGTGCGACAAAGGGAGCCGACGGTGCCGGCGCGAACGGCGGCGACGGCGGCGACGGCGGTCACGGCACCTCCGGTAGGGACGGCGACGACGGCATCAACCCGGGTAACAGCGGCACCGACGGCAACGCCGGCGGCCACGGCGGTGACGGCGGCGCCGGCGGCGCGGCCAGCGGCACCGGCACGCACGGCGGCGACGGCGGGACCGGCGGCAAGGGTGGCGCGGGCGGCGCGGGCGGCAGCGGCGTCGACGGCGGCAATGGCGTGGCGACCGACGGCATCGGTGGCGCGGGCCAGGCCGGCGGCAACGCCGGCAGTGGTGGTGACGGCGGAGCCGGCGGCAAGGGTGGTGCCGCCGGTAGTGGTGACATCGCCGGGCAGGCCGGGGACGGCGGCGCGGCCGGCGCCGGCGGTGCGGCCGGAACAGCGGGTAAGGGCGGCATCGGTGCGCACGGCCACGACGGCGCACCCAACGGCGGCAACGGATACGCCGGTGGCGACGGTGGCGCCGGCGGTACGGGCGGCGACGGCGGTAAGGGCGGCGCCGGTGGCGCCGCCGGCGGTCTCGGTGCCGCCGCGGGAACTGACGGTGACGGCGGGGCGGCCAGCAGTGGCGGTGTCGGCGGCGCGGCGGGTGCAGGTGGCGCGGGCGGTAACGGCGCCGCAGGTACAGCGGGTGTGAACAACGGCGCCGGCACGGCCGGTGGCAGTGGCGGGGCGGGCGGCAAGGGCGGCGCCGGTGGCGCCGGCGGTACCGGCGGCCAGGCTGGCGGCGCGACGGCCGGCGCGGGCAACGACGCTCTCGGCGGGGCCGGTGGTAGGGGTGGCAACGCCGGCACTGCCGGCGACGGTGGTCGCGGCGCCGACGGCACCGGCACCTTCCACGATGGCGGGCGAGGTGGCGCCGGTGGTAACGCAGGCGCGATCGGCGCCGGCGGCGACGGCGGGGCCAATGGCGGCACCCAGGGCGGCGCGGCCGCCGACGGGTCGCGCGGGACCGGCGCGGACGGTGGCCGCGGCGGCGACGGCGGAAACGGCGCGGCCGGCACGGCCGGTAAGAACGGAGTCAACTCCGGCGACAACGGCACCGATGGCACGGCCGGTGGCCGGGGCGGCGCCGGTGGCGCCGGCGGGCAAGGCAACGGCGTGGGCTTCCACGGCGGCGACGGTGGCGCGGGCGGCAAGGGTGGCGGCGGCGGTGCCGGCGGCACCGGTATCAACGGCGAAAACGGCACCGCTACCAACGGTGCCGGTCTGGCCGGCCAGGCCGGTGGCAACGCCGGCAGCGGCGGTGCCGGCGGTGGCGGCGGCCAGGGTGGTGCCGCCGGAGTGGGCGCCGACGGCGCCGCAGCGGGCAACGCCGGCAACGGTGGCGCCGCCGGAGACGGCGGGGCCGCGGGCGCCGCAGGTAAGGGCGGCATCGGCGCCAGCGGCCACGACGGGATCGCCGGCACCAACAACGGCGCGGGTTACGCCGGCGGTGACGGCGGCGCGGGCGGCAAGGGCGGCAACGGCGGCGCGGGCGGCACCGGTGGCGCCGCTGGCGGAGCGGGCGCGACCGCTGGCGCCGACGGTAATGGCGGTAACGCCAGCAACGGTGGCCTCGGTGGGGCGGCGGGCTCCGGCGGCACCGGGATCACCGGCGCCAACGGGATCGCCGGAATCAACAACGGTGCTGGTCAAGCCGGTGGCAATGGTGGTGCCGGCGGCACCGGCGGTGCCGGGGGCGCCGGAGGCACCGGTGGTAGCGGTGGCGGCACCTCTGGGGTCAAGGGCGCCGACGGCAATGGAGCGATGGGCGGCAAGGGCGGTAACGCCGGTGCGGCCGGGGCAGGCGGCCGTGGCGCCGACGGAACCAGCAGCTTCCTGGACGGCGGGAGCGGCGGCCAGGGTGGCGACGCGGGCAGTATCGGCAAGGGTGGCGCCGGGGGCGGCTCGGCGCTCAGCGGCGCCGACGGCACGGGCGCCAACGGTGGCAGCGGTGGTGCCGGTGGACATGGCGCGGCCGGCGCGGCCGGTGGCAGTGGGATCAATTCCGGCGATAGCGGCACGAACGGCCACGACGGTGGCAAGGGCGGCGCCGGTGGCGCCGGTGGTCAGGGCAACGGTGTGGGCTTCCACGGCGGCGACGGTGGCGCCGGCGGCAGGGGCAGCGCCGGGGGTACCGGTGGCAGTGGCATCAACGGCGCCGACGGCGTCGCCACCACCGGTGCCGGTCTGGCAGGTCAGGCCGGCGGTGCCGCCGGCGACGGTGGTGCCGGCGGTGACGGCGGCGCCGGTGGCGCGGCCGGCACGGCCACCGGAGGCGCCACCACGGGCACCGCGGGCAGCGGCGGCGCCGCCGGTGACGGCGGGGCCGCGGGTACGGCCGGTAAGGGCGGCATCGGCGCCAACGGCCACGACGGTGTCTCGGGCGTCAACAACGGCGCGGGATACACCGGTGGCGAAGGCGGGGCAGGCGGCAAGGGCGGCAACGGCGGGGCCGGTGGCACCGGCGGCGCGGCCGGCGCCGGTACGGGCGGCGTCAAGGGTGCCGACGGCAACGGCGGGAACGCCAGCAGCGGCGGCGCCGGTGGCGCGGCCGGATCCGGCGGAGCCGGCATCACCGGAGCGAACGGAACCACCGATCTCGACAAGTACGGCACGGGCATCGGCGGCGGCCAGGCCGGCGGTGACGGCGGGGCCGGTGGTAGCGGTGGCGCCGGCGGTGTCGGCGGTCAGGGCGGTGTCGGCGGCGGCACCACCGGAGTCAAGGGACTCGACGCCAACGGCGGCGTGGGCGGTAAGGGTGGCAACTCCGGAATCGCCGGCAGCGGTGGCGACGGGGCGGCCGGCACGGTCAACAACACCACCGGTGGCGCCGGCGGGGCCGGCGGCAACGCGGGAGCAGTGGGCAAGGGCGGCGCCGGGGGCGGCTCGGCACTCAGCGGCGCCGACGGCACCGGCGCCAACGGCGGAAGCGGTGGCGCCGGCGGTAACGGCGCGGCCGGCACGGCCGGCGGCAACGGCGTCAATGCGGGCAACCCGCACGGCGCGGACGGCACCGCGGGTGGCACGGGCGGTGCCGGTGGCGCCGGAGGTAAGGGCGTTGGCGCCGGCTTCAAGGGCGGCACCGGCGGTCTGGGCGGTAACGGTGGCGCAGGTGGCGTCGGTGGCAGCGGCATAGACGGCAGCACGGGCGCACCCACCACCGGTATCGGTGGCGCGGGCACCGCAGGCGGTAACGCGGGCAGCGGTGGCGCCGGCGGCAATGGCGGTGCCGGAGGCGCCGCGGGCGCGGCCAACGCCGGCGCCAGCGCGGGCACCGCCGGCAACGGCGGCAACGCCGGCAAGGGCGGCAATGCGGGCACCGCCGGAAACGGCGGCACCGGCGCGGCGGGCGCCAATGGCGTCTCGGGCATCAACAACGGCTCGGGCTACGCCGGCGGCAACGGTGGGGCCGGCGGTAACGGTGGTAACGGCGGTAACGGCGGCACCGGCGGCGCTGCCGGTGCGAGCAACGGCGGGACCGCGGGCAACGCAGGGGCCAACGGCAACGGCGGCAACGCCAGCAACGGCGGCCTGGGCGGCGCTGCCGGATCCGGCGGGGCCGGTATCACGGGCACCAACGGCACCGCGGGCGTCAACAACGGTGCGGGCCAGGCTGGTGGCGACGGCGGCAACGGCGGCACCGGTGGCGCGGGCGGCACCGGCGGCAAGGGCGGCACCGCCGGAGCCGGCGCGACCGCGGGTTCCAACGGCGCTGGTGGCGTGGGCGGTAAGGGCGGCAACTCCGGTGTCGCCGGTGACGGTGGCCGGGGCGCGGACGGCACCACGAACTTCATCGACGGCGGCAAGGGCGGCGCCGGCGGTAACGCGGGCATCCTCGGCAAGGGCGGCGCCGGCGGTAGCAACGGCGGTAGCGGCAGCGCGGCCGCCGGCGCCGACGGCACCGGCGCCAACGGTGGAAACGGCGGCGCCGGCGGTAACGGCGCGGCCGGCACGGCCGGTGGCAACGGCGTCAACGCCGGCGACAGCGGCACCGACGGTTCGGCCGGCGGCAAGGGCGGCGCCGGCGGTTCCGGCGGCACCGGTAACGGCGCCACCTTCAAGGGCGGCAACGGCGGTGCCGGGGGCACGGGTGGCGCCGGCGGGGCCGGCGGTTCCGGCGTCAACGGCGGCAACGGCGCAGCCACCACCGGTGTCGGCGGCACCGGTCAGGCCGGCGGCAACGCCGGCAACGGCGGCCTCGGTGGTGACGGCGGGGCCGGTGGCGCCGCGGGCGCGGGTACCGGCGGTGCCAACGCCGGAAACGCCGGCAGCGGTGGAAACGCCGGCAAGGGCGGTTCGGCCGGGACGGCCGGGGCGGGCGGCACCGGTGCGAACGGCGCCAACGGCGTCTCAGGCACGAACAACGGTGCGGGTTATTCCGGCGGTGAGGGCGGCGTCGGCGGCAAGGGCGGTAATGGCGGTGCCGGTGGCACCGGTGGTGCCGCGGGCGCCGGCGCGGGTGGCGTCAAGGGCGTCGACGGCAACGGCGGCAACGCCAGCAACGGCGGCGCCGGCGGTGCGGCCGGGTCCGGTGGCACCGGTATCACAGGCGCCAATGGCGTCAGCGACCAAAACACGTACGGCACCGGCATCGGTGGCGGCCAGGCGGGTGGCGACGGCGGTGCCGGCGGCACCGGCGGCGTCGGCGGCGCGGGCGGCAAGGGCGGCGCCGGCGGCGGCACCACCGGAAGCGCCGGGAGCAACGGCACCGGTGGCACCGGTGGCAAGGGCGGCAATGCCGGTCTGGCCGGCAACGGTGGCAATGGCGCCGCGGGTACGGCAAGCAACATCACGGGCGGCGCGGGTGGGGCCGGCGGTAACGCGGGCGGCCTGGGCACCGGCGGAACCGGCGGCGCGAACGGCAACGGCGTCGGCACCGGCACCGCAGGCGCCAACGGCAACGGCGCCAACGGCGCCAACGGCGGCACCGGCGGCAACGGTGCGGCCGGCACCGTCGGCGCAAACGGCGTCAACGCAGCCAACCCCAATGGTGCGGACGGCACCGCCGGGGGTTCGGGTGGCGCGGGCGGCGCCGGCGGTAAGGGCACCGGCGCCGGATTCAAGGGCGGCACCGGCGGTCTGGGTGGCAACGGTGGCGTCGGCGGGGCCGGCGGCAGCGGTGTCGACGGCAGCAACGGCGCGGCCACCAGCGGTGTCGGTGGTGCGGGCGTCGCGGGCGGTAATGCCGGCAGCGGCGGCAACGGCGGTAGCGGCGGCGCTGGTGGCGCCGCGGGTGCGGCCAACGCCGGCGCCGGCGCGGGCACCGCGGGCAATGGCGGCACCGGTGGCAACGGTGGCGCCGCGGGCACCGCGGGCAAGGGCGGCATCGGCGCGGCAGGCGCCAACGGCACCTCGGGTGTCAACAACGGCGCCGGGTACACCGGCGGTAACGGCGGCGCCGGCGGCAAGGGCGGCAACGGCGGCAACGGCGGTACCGGTGGCGCTGCCGGCGCCAGCAATGGCGGCACCATCGGCAGCGCGGGCGCCAACGGCAACGGTGGCAACGCCAGCAGCGGTGGTGCCGGTGGGGCCGCCGGAAACGGCGGCACCGGTATCACCGGCGCCAACGGCGTCAGCGACCAGAACAACTACAACACCGGCGTCGGCGGCGGCCAGGGCGGCGGTGACGGCGGTGCCGGCGGCACCGGTGGGGCCGGCGGCGCCGGCGGCAAGGGCGGGTCCGGTACTAACGCGGGCACCAACGGCGCGGGCGGAGCGGGAGGCAAGGGCGGCAACTCCGGCCTGGCCGGCAACGGCGGTCACGGCGCGGCCGGAACGACCACTAACACCACCGGCGGCGCCGGTGGGGCCGGCGGCAACGCCGGAGCGGTCGGCGGCGGCGGCGCGGGCGGCGCGAACGGCAGCGGCAGCGGCTCCGGGACGGCCGGCGCGGCCGGCACCGGCGCCAACGGCGGCAGCGGCGGCAACGGCGGCAACGGCGCCGCCGGCACGGCAGGCAACAACGGAGTCAACGGCGGCAACGCGAACGGCACCGACGGCACTGCCGGTGGTACCGGAGGGGCCGGCGGCGCGGGCGGTAAGGGCGCCGGCACCGCCACCTTCAAGGGCGGCGCCGGTGGCAACGGCGGCGCCGGTGGCCTCGGCGGCAACGGCGGCAGTGGCATCGACGGCAGCAACGGCGCGGCCACCAGCGGTGTCGGTGGCGCGGGCACCGCAGGCGGCAACGCAGGCAACGGCGGGGCCGGCGGCAACGGCGGCGCCGGCGGCGCCGCGGGCGCGTCGAACGGCAGCGCCGGAGCGGGCACCGCGGGCAAGGGCGGCAACGCCGGTGCGGGCGGCAACGCCGGCACCGCGGGCAACGGCGGCATCGGCGCGGCCGGTGCGAACGGCACCACGGGTGTGAACAACGGTTCGGGCTATGCCGGTGGCGAAGGCGGCGCCGGCGGTAAGGGCGGCAACGGTGGTGCGGGTGGCACCGGCGGTGCGGCCGGGGCCGGGACCGGCGGCAGCGCTGGCGCCAACGCCAACGGCGGCAACGCCAGCAACGGCGGTGTCGGTGGTGCGGCCGGCAACGGTGGCACCGGTATCACCGGCGCCAACGGCGTCAGCGACCAGAACACCTACAACAACGGCGTCGGCGGCGGCCAGGCCGGTGGCAACGGCGGCAACGGTGGCACCGGTGGAGCCGGCGGCGCCGGCGGCAAGGGCGGGGCGGCCGGCGGATCAGGCGCCAGCGCGGGCACCAACGGAACCGGCGGCGTCGGCGGCAAGGGCGGCAACGCCGGCACACCCGGCGCCGGCGGTCACGGCGCAGCCGGCACCAGCACCAACATCGACGGTGGCGCCGGCGGCAACGGTGGTAACGCCGGCGCTGTCGGCAAGGGCGGCGCCGGCGGCGCCAACGGTGGCGTTGGCACAGCGGCCAAAGGCGCGGACGGTGCCGGGATCACCGGCATCGTCGGCAGCGGCGGATACGGCGGCAACGGATTCAGCCCGCAGGTCGCCGGCGGCGTCGGCGGGCACGGCGGCGCCGGTGGTGACGGCGGCAACTACGGCAGTGGTGGCAACGGCGGCAACGGCGGCAACGGGGTGGCCGGTGTGGACGGCACCACCGGCAAAGCCGGCACTGGCACCGACCTCAATGGCGGCAACGGCCAGACCGGCGGGTCCGGTGGCGACGGCGGCCGCGGCGGCAAGGCCGGGGTGAACGCCGGTAACGGCGGCAGCGGCGGTGCCGGTGGCAGCGGTGGTGACGGTGGCGACGGCGGCGCCGGGGCACAAGGTGCCAACGGCGAGGCCGGGAAGAACACCTACGGCAACGGTGTCGGCGCCGGCCAGAACGGCGGCAGCGGCGGCAGCGGCGCCAAGGGCGGCAACGGCGGCAACGGCGGCGTCGGCGGGTCGGCCACGAAGGGCATCGCGGGCAAGTCGGGTCTCGGTGGGGCCGCCGGTAACGGTGGCGACGCAGGCATCGGCGGCAGTGGCGGCGACGGTGCGGACGGCATCTCGACGAGTCCCAACGGCGGGGCCGGCGGCAACGGCGGTAACGCCGGCGGTGTGGGCGCCGGCGGCGAGGGTGGCAGCAACGGCAACGGTGTCGGCTTCGGCAAGTACGGCACTGACGGGGCGCTGCCGACGACGCCCAGCGGCAACGGCGGCAGCGGCGGTGACGGATTCACCTCGACGGCGGCCGGCGCCAACGGTGGCGACGGCGGGGCCGGCGGCAAGGGCGGCAACTACGGCAGCGGTGGCGCCGGCGGTGACGGCGGCAACGGTGTGCGCGGCGATGTCGGCAAGGACGGTGTCAGCGACGGCGAGAACGGCGGCACCGGCGGCGCCGGCGGGTACGGCGGCAAGGGTGGTGCGGGCGGCAACGCCGGCGCGAACCTGGGCGACGGCGGCGCCGGCGGTTCCGGTGGCACCGGCGGTGACGGCGGCGCCGGCGGTACCGGCCAGGACGGACGCAACGGCGTCATCGGCGTCAACAACGGTGCCGGGCAGAACGGCGGCAACGGCGGCAACGGCGGGGTGGGCGGCAACGGCGGTGCCGGTGGTACCGGTGGCACCGCCGGGCTGTACGGCACCGAAGGCACCGTCGGTACGGGCGGTAACGCAGGAAACGGTGGGGCTGCGGGAGCGTCCGGCAGCGGCGGCCACGGGGCGGACGGCACCTCGGTGGCCAACCCCGACGGGGGCGCGGGCGGCAACGGCGGCAACGCCGGTTCCGGCGGCAAGGGTGGCACCGGCGGCCTGGACGGCGCCAAGGACCCCAGCGGCCTGGACGGTCAAACGGGCGCCAGCTTCACCGGCAAGTCCGGCAACGGCGGTAACGGCGGCACGGGTTACAGCCAGTCGCCCAACGCCACCGACGCCAATGGCAATGGCCTGGCCGGCGGTGCCGGTGGGGCCGGCGGCACCGGCGGCACGAACGGTAACGGTGGCAACGGCGGCGCCGGCGGTCACGGCTCCAACGGTGCGACCGGCACCAACAACGGCAACACCGGCGCCTCGGGCAGCAACGGCGGCAACGGCGGGGCCGGTGGCAAGGGTGGTGCCGGCGGCGCCGGTGGCACCGTCATCGGTGACGGCGGCAACGGCGGGATCGGCGGCAACGCCGGCAGCGGTGGCAACGGCGGCAACGGCACCAACGGCCACGACGGCGTGGCCAACCAGAACCTCTACAACAACGGCGTCGGCGGCGGTCAGGACGGCGGCAAGGGCGGCAATGGCGGAGCGGGCGCCAACGGTGGCGCCGGTGGCGCCGGCGGCACGGCGAGCAACGGCACCGCGGGCAGCGGCGCCAAGGGCGGCAACGCCGGCAACGGCGGCAACGGCGGCACCCAGGGCAACGGCGGCAACGGCGCCGCCGGCACGCTGGAAAACCCCGACGGCGGCAAGGGCGGAAAGGGCGGCAACCCGGGCGTCGGGTCCGGCGGTGGCACCGGTGGCAGCGGCGGAGCCAACGGCAGCGGCACCGGTTCGGCCGCCAATGGCAGCAACGGCAGCCACGGAACCACACCCACGGGCGTCGGCGGCAACGGCGGCGCCGGTGGCGACGGCTACAACGCCACCACGCCTGGGGCCAACGGCGGTAAGGGCGGCGCGGGTGGTGACGGCGGCCTGTACGGCGACGGCGGTGCCGGCGGTAAGGGCGGTGCGGGCGCAGTCGGCGCGAACGGCGGCAGCGGGACCGCATCCGACCCCAACGGGGCTAACGGCCAGGCCGGCGGTAACGGCGGTGCCGGCGGCGACGGCGGTAAGAGCGGCACCCTGAACGGGCACGGCGGCGCCGGCGGCAACGCCGGCAACGGCGCGGCCGGGGGCAACGGCGGAAACGGCTCGATCAACAACGACCCGACCATCAACAACGGCCAGGGCGGCAGCGGCGGCAACGGCGGCACCGGCGGCCAGGGCGCGGCCGGTGGCAAGGGTGGCGACGGCTACCTCGGCGGCGGCAAGGGCGGCAACGGCAGCAACCCCGGCGCCGGCGGCAGCGCGGGTACCGGCGCCAGCGGCGTCAACGGCAACGGTGCGAACGGAACGGCCGGCACCACACCCACCACGCCGACCGGCAACGGCGGCAACGGTGGCAACGCCTTCGGCATCCCCGGCGCCGGCCAAACCGGTTACGCCGGCGGTGACGGTGGCAATGCCGGCGCCTACGGAAACGGCGGTAACGGCGGCAACGGTTTCACCGGCGGGACTGGCGTCACCGGCAGCACCGGAGGCCCGGGCCAGGACGGCGGCGTCGGCGGGACCGGCGGCAACGGCGGCGCGGCCGGCAAGGGCGGCAACGGCGGCACCGTGGCCGGCAACAGCGGTAACGGCGGCAAGGGCGGCAAGGGCGGCGACGGTGGCACCGGCGGTGTCGGCGGCAAGGGCGGCACCGGTGACTTCAGTGTCAACGGCGGCAAGGGCGGTAACGCCGGCAACGGCGGCACGGGCGGCCAGGGGGCCAACGGCGGCAACGCCGGGACCGTCACCAATGGCACCGTCGGCACCGGCGGGGGCGCCGGCAACGGTGGCAACGGCGGGGTGAGCGGCGTCGGTGGCACCGGCGCGGCCGGCACCGCTGCCAACCCCAACGGCGGCACCGGCGGAAACGGCGCCAACCCCGGCAGCGGCGGCAACGGCGGTACTGGCGGCACCGGCTCCAGCGCCGGCGCCAACGGCACCGCCGGCACCAGCCCCACCACCATCGCCGGCAACGGCGGTACCGGTGGTGCTGGTTGGAATTCCACTGACCCGGCCAAGGCCGGCGGGGACGGCGGCGTCGGCGGCAACGCCGGCAAGTACGGCACCGGCGGCACCGGCGGCAAGGGCGGCAACGGCGCTGTCGGCACCAGCGGATCCATGGGTGGTCCTGGCGCCGACGGCACTGGCGGCGGCAACGGCAGCTCAGCGGGCAAGGGCGGCCAAGGTGGTCTCGGTGGCACCTCCGGCGGCAACGGCGGGGACGGCGGCGCGGCGGGCAACGGCGGCGACGGCGGTACCGGCGGCAACGGCGGCAACGGCATTGCCGGTGGCAACGGCGGCAAGGGCGGTGGCGGCGGCAACGGCGGCAACGGCGGTACCGGTGGCAACGGCGGCAAGGCGATCGCGGCCGGCTATCAGGACGGCAACGGCGGTGCCGGCGGCAACGGCGGCAACGACGGCGTCGGCGGCAACGGTGGCAACGGTGGCAACGGCACCGCCGCCAACCCCAACGGCGGCAAGGGCGGCGACGGCGGCAGCCTGGGCGCCGGCGGCGCCAAGGGGCTGGGCGGCAGCGGCAATGTCGCGGGCGCCAACGGCAAGGACGGTGGCGTGCCCACCGGTGTAACCGGCGGCAACGGTGGCAACGGCGGCACCGGCTTCAGCTACAACCCGGCCACCGACCCCGGCAAGTCCGGCGGTCACGGCGGCGCCGGCGGCAACGCCGGACCGATCGGCAACGGCGGTAACGGTGGGGCCGGCGGCAACGGCACGGCCGGCACCAACGGCGTCAACGGGACCAAGGCCGGCGACTCGGGCACCAATGGCATCGCCGGCGGGTCCGGCGGCAACGGTGGTGCCGGCGGCGCCAGCGGTTCGATCTCCGGCAACGCCGGCAGCGGCGGGAACGCCGGAAACGGCGCCAATGGCGGCAAGGGCGGTAACGGCGTCAGCGGCAGGGCCGGTCTCCCCGGGATCAACAACGGCGCCGGGCAGGCCGGCGGCAGCGGTGGCGACGGCGGCAACGGCGGCAACGGCGGCAACGGCGGCGCAGCGGGCGCTCTGAACAACGGCACCGGCACCGCAGGCACCACCGGCACCGCCGGCAACGCCGGCAACGGGGGCCGGGCCGGCACTCCCGGCAACGGCGGCACCGGCGCGGCCGGCACCGTCGGTAACCCCAACGGCGGCAACGGCGGCAACGGCGGCAACGCCGGCAAGGCCGGCCTGGGCGGAACCGCCGGCACCGGCAGCGGCACACCGACCAGCGGCACCAACGGTGCCTCGGTCACCGGTCCGGCCGGCAATGGTGGCCAGGGTGGCGCCGGCTACAACCCGCTGACCAAGGGCGCCAGCGGCGGCAACGGTGGTAACGGCGGCGACGGCGGCAACATCGGCAACGGCGGCAACGGTGGCGCGGGCGGCAACGGCGTGAACAACCTGCCCGGCGCCAACGGAACCAATGCGGGCGACTCCGGCGTCGACGGCCGCGCCGGCGGCTCCGGCGGTAACGGCGGGGCCGGCGGCAAGGGCGGCTCGACTTCCGGCAACGGTGGTCAGGGTGGCGCCGGCGGCAAGGGTGCCGACGGCAGTGCCGGCGGCAACGGTGTGACCGGCGGCAACGGGGTCACCGACGTCGACCAGTACGGCACTGGGGTCGGCTCCGGCCAGAACGGTGGCAACGGCGGCGTCGGCGGCAACGGCGGCAACGGCGGTAACGGCGGCGTGGGCGGCAAGGCGCAGGGCGTCGGCAGCGACGGCGTCGACGGTGTGGCCGGCGATGGTGGCAACGGCGGCAAGGCCGGCACCCCAGGCGACGGCGGCAACGGGGTCAACGGCACCGTCACCAACCCGAACGGCGGCAACGGCGGCAGCGGCGGCAACGAGACCGCCGGCAAGGGCGGCACCGGCGGCACCTCCAACACCCAACCCGGTACGGCAGGCAAGGACGGCGCGATCGTGGGCAGCGCGGTCGGCAACGGCGGCACCGGCGGCAACGGTTACAACCAGACCGCCGCGACCCCGGGCGCTGCCGGTGGTAACGGCGGCAACGGTGGCAACGCCGGCAGTCACGGCAACGGCGGCAACGCCGGCAGCGGTGGCAACGGTTCGGCCGGGACCGCGGGCAACGCCGGGTCCGGCGCGGGAGCCAGCGGCACCGACGGCATGGCCGGCGGCGCGGGCGGCAATGGCGGCACCGGCGGCAACGGCGGGTCGGTCAGCGGCAACGCCGGCAATGGCGGCAACGGCGGCGTCGGGGGCACCGGCGGCGACGGCGGTGCCGGCGTGAACGGCGCGGGTGGGGTGGCCGGGACTAACAGCGGTGCCGGCCAGAACGGCGGCAACGGTGGCACCGGCGGTGCCGGTGGCAACGGCGGCAACGCCGGGCTGGGCGGCAAGGCCCTCGGCGTCGGAACCAACGGCACCGACGGCAACGGCGGTAATGCCGGCAACGGCGGCAAGGCCGGCACCCCAGGTGACGGTGGGGTCGGCGCCAACGGCAACGCCACCAACCCGAACGGCGGCAAGGGCGGCTACGGCGGCACCGCGATCATCGGCAAGGGCGGCACCGGCGGCACCAACAGCGGCGGCACCGGCTCCAGCGGCAACAACGGTGCCGACGGCGCCGGGTTCGCCACCGCGGTGGGCAACGGCGGCAACGGCGGGACCGGCTTCAACTCCACCACCGTCGGAGTCAACGGCGGGGACGGCGGGGCCGGCGGTAACGGCGGCACCTACGGCAACGGCGGTGACGGCGGTAAGGGCGGCAACGGCATCGCCGGCACTGTCGGGGGCACCACCCCGGGCACGCCCGGCAGCACCGGCGGCAACGGCCTGGCCGGCAGCAACGGCGGGGCCGGCGGCAACGGCGGTAACGGCGGCTCGATCTCAGGCAATGCCGGCAGCGGCGGGGCCGGTGGTACCGCGGGCAACGGCGGGAACGGCGGCAACGGTGCTATCGGCGGCAATGGTGTCGCCAACAGCAACACCTACGGCACCGGCATCGGTGGCGCCCAGCAGGGCGGCAACGGCGGCAACGGCGGCAACGGCGGCCAGGGCGGCAACGGCGGCACCGCCGGCTCGGTGCTCGGCACCGGCAACGCCGGCACCAACGGCGCCGGTGGCAGCGGCGGCAAGGGCGGTAACGCCGGAACCCCCGGCAACGGTGGCACCGGCGCGAACGCCACCAACGGCACCAACCCCAACGGCGGTGCGGGCGGTAACGGCGGCAACCCCGGAACGGTCGGCATCGGTGGCGCTGCGGGTACCGGTGGCACCGGAACCGCAGGGGCCAACGGCACCGCGGTCACCGGTCCGGTCGGCAACGGCGGCGCTGGCGGCAACGGCTTCAACGCCGTGACTCCGGGTGCGAACGGTGGCGACGGCGGCGCCGGCGGCAACGGTGGCGCGCTCGGCAACGGCGGTAAGGGCGGCAACGCCGGCAACGGCGCCGCAGGTACCGCTGGGACCACCGGCGGCATCGGGCAGGCCGGCGGTGCCGGCGGCAACGGTGGCGCCGGCGGCCTGGGTGGCGCTACCTCCGGTAACGGCGGCGCGGGCGGCAACGGCGGCCAGGGCGCAACGGGCGGTGCCGGCGGCACCGGTGCTGCTGGCGACATCAACGTCAATGCGGGTCAAGGCGGCACCGGCGGCGACGGCGGCGCAGGCGGCGCGGGTGGTAAGGCCGGAGCGGGCGGCAACGCTCAGGGCATCGGTACGGGCGGTGCCGGCGGCACCGGCGGCACCGGTGGTAACGGCGGAGCGCCCGGTACCGGCGGCAACGGCGCCAGCGGCACCGAGGCCTTCCCGAACGGCGGCAACGGCGGCGACAGCGGCACCGGCGGTGTCGGCGGCGTCGGCGGCGCGGGTGGCAATGGCGGCGGTGCTGTGTCCGGCAAGGGCGGCAACGCCGGCAGCGGCGGCGCCGGCGGTAGCGGCGGCAGCGCACTCGTCGGCCAGACCGGCGGGTGGGGCGGCAACGCCGGTACGGGAACCGACGGCAACGGCGGCAACGGCGGCAAGGGCCCCAGCGGTGGCGACGGCGGCGCCGGCGGCGCGGCGGGCACACCCGGGGTCGGCGCCGGTGGTTCCGGCACCACCGGCAGCACCGGCGTGGGCGGTGGCGGCGGCAGCGCCGGCAACGGCGGTCCGGCGGGCGTCGGCGCAGGTAGCGGCCAGCCTGGCACCCAGGGCGACCCGGGCAGCCCCGGCACGGCCGGCTAGACGGGCGGGCCGGACCGGGACGTCAGAACTGCAGCGCGTCGAAGCGCCAGTCCAGCACCTGCCGGTCCGGTTCGCCGGCCTCCTCGCTGACCGCATAGACCAGCGAGCGCAGGCCCAACACCCCGCCGCTGGCTGTCGGCTGAGCGGCCTCGACGTGCAGTTCGCTGTAGAGGGTGTCCCCCTCGTGCACCGGGCCGGTGTGGTCGCAGGATTGCCAGGCCAGCACCGTCGCCAGATTCGGCAGCAGCCGGTTGGCCTGCGCGAAGGCCAGCCCGATGGTGTGCCCGCCGTAGACCAGCCGTTGCCCGCCGACCCGCCGGTCGTGGTGGGTGGCAGCGATGTTGAAGGTGAGCCGGGCCAGTTCGGGCGCGCTGGTCACCACGTCGCCGGTGCTGTGCAGCACTGTGCCGGCCAGTGCGGCGTCGAAGTGCGGACCCGGCACCCGCAGCCGGAACGTTTCGGAGTCCCAGGCTTCGGTGGGGTCGACGACGGGTGCCGTCGCTTCGGCCCCGATCGCGGACAAGTCGTCGGCGGGTCCCGACCCGGACCACTGCGGGCTGGTGGGCAGCATCGCGCAGCGGTAGAAGTCCAGCACCAACTGATCGGCCTGGTCGATGGTCGTCATGCGCAACGCCGCCAACCCGGTTGGCGGCCGGCCCGGCTTGACCGAGTTGGCCCGCAACGCGACCACCTCGGTGCGGGTGTACAGGGTGTCACCGATCACCGGGAATCGGTGGAACCGCAACCCGCGGTAGAACAGGTTCGCTTTGACCCGCTGGGTCACCAGCGTGGACTGACCGATCGCCACGTCACAGACCAGGCCGGGGTTGGCCAGCGCGGCAGGCGCACCCGTGACGGCGGCGCAGAGTCCGGCGTCCAGTGTCAGCCGCAACCGGTTTCCCACGATCGCTTGGTGCGCGCCGGCCAGACCGGGAGACAGAGTGGCCGACGGCGCCCAGTCGAACACCTGGCCCACCCGCAGGTCGTCGAAGTAGGGGCCGCCCACCGGGATGTCCCGGTACCCGTTGGTCACAAGGGCTCATGCTGGCAGGCTGTGCGACCGGGGGTCAAACACCCACCCAGCCGAGAGTGAATTTCACGACGGGACACGCCGGTTCGGCGTCGCCGTCTTCACTCTGGACCGATGGAAAGGCGTTGGCGTGAGCAGTGAACTTGACGACGACGAGGCGATGCTGGTCGCCACCGTGCGGGCGTTCATCGATCGCGAAGTCAGGCCCACGGTGCGTGAAGTCGAGCATGCCAACACCTACCCGGAGGCGTGGATCGAGCAGATGAAGCGGATCGGCATCTACGGCCTGGCCATCGACGAGGAGTACGGCGGATCGCCGGTGTCGATGCCGTGTTATGTCCTGGTCACGCAGGAACTCGCGCGGGGTTGGATGAGCCTGGCCGGCGCGATGGGTGGGCACACCGTGGTTGCCAAGCTGTTGACCTTGTTCGGCACCGAGGAGCAGAAGCGGCGGCATCTGCCGGCGATGGCCAGCGGCGAGTTGCGCGCCACCATGGCGCTCACCGAACCCGGCGGCGGTTCGGACCTGCAGAACATCACCACCACCGCCGTGCAGGATGGCCCAGATACGTTGGTAGTCAACGGATCCAAGACCTGGATCAGCAACGCACGCCGGTCCGGGCTGATCGCGCTGCTGACAAAGACCGACCCAACCGCCACACCCCGGCACAAGGGCATCTCGGTGTTGCTGGTGGAGCACGGACCGGGTTTGACGGTGTCACGAGACCTGCCGAAGCTCGGCTACAAAGGGGTCGAATCCTGCGAGCTGTCGTTCGACGACTTCCGGGTGTCGACGTCCGCTGTGCTGGGTGGCGTTGCGGGCGAGGGCTTTTCGCAGATGATGAAAGGACTCGAGACCGGTCGTATCCAAGTGGCGGCCCGCGCCCTGGGCGTGGCCACCGCGGCTCTCGAGGACGCCCTGGCCTACGCTCAGCAGCGGGAAAGTTTCGGCAAGGCGATCTGGAAGCATCAGGCCGTCGGCAACTACTTGGCCGACATGGCAACCAAACTCACCGCGGCGCGCCAGCTCACCCGGTACGCCGCCGAACGGTACGACAGCGGCCAGCGTTGTGACATGGAGGCCGGAATGGCCAAGCTGTTCGCATCCGAAGTCGCGATGGAGATCGCCTTGAACGCGGTCCGTATCCACGGTGGCTACGGCTATTCCACCGAGTATGACGTGGAACGCTATTTCCGCGACGCACCGCTGATGATCGTCGGCGAGGGTACCAACGAGATTCAGCGCAATGTGATTGCCTCACAACTGGTGGCGCGCGGCGGGATTTGACGTCTTACGGGTATATTTGCCTGACTTATCCGGCCCCGATACCACCGCGGCGACCCGACGGAAGGAAGCTGCATGAGTTATCCCTCTGATCCGTATGGAGGTTCGCCGTGGCCGGGTCAGCAGCCGAACTACGGATACCAGCCGCCCTACGGTGGCCAGCCCCAGCCGGACAACTACCTGGTCTGGGCAATCCTCAGTACCGTGCTGTGCTGTATGCCGGCCGGGATCGTGTCAATCGTCTACTCCAGCAAGGTTTCCGGGCTGTGGGCGCAGGGACGCTATGGTGAGGCGCAGGCCGCGTCGGCCAACGCCAGGAAGTGGGCGATCATCAGTGCCGTCGCCGCCGTCGTCTCCTGGGTGGCGTTGATCATCTTCTACGTCGTCGTGGGCGTGGTGATCGTCTCGAATACGCCGTCCACCACCATCACCACCTATTCCGGCTACTGACCGGTCAGTCCCGGATCGCGTCCACCAGCCCCCACGCCAGTGCCGTCTCGGCGCCGATGGTCTGACCGGACAGCACGAGATAGGCGGTGCGCCAGCGGCCGATCCGCCGGGTGACGCTGACGGTGCCGCCGGCGCCGGGAATCAACCCCAAGCTCAGTTCGGGCAGACCGAACACCGAATCCCGATCCGCCTCGACCCAGCCGCAGAATGCCGCCATCTCCAATCCACTGCCCAGCACTTGGCCGTGCACCTCGGCCCGGCAGGCCCGGCCGAACCTGGCGGTGAGCTCGTCGAGCACCAGCGCCGGGCTGTGCCGGGTGCGGGCCAGGTGTGCGCTGGCCGGGTCGGCAAAGGTGCCGAATTCGGCCAGGTCGCCGCCGCTGCAGAAGGACGGGCCGTTGCCGCTCAACACGATTGCGCTGACCGAGAGATCCAGTTGCGCGACGGCGAGCAGCTCCAGCAACGCCGCGCGCATGTCGGTGGAGAACGCGTTGTGCCGCTGCGGTCGGTTGAGTTGAATACGCAGGGTATCACCATCGCGTTGGGCCCGAACGGGATCGGCGATCTGGGGCAGCACTGCTGCGCCTCGCTCGCGGAGCCAGCGGGCGAACTCCGGACCCGCCTGCAGCGTGGAGTAGGCCAGCGATTCGGTCACCACGCCCGCCGGCGTCGCACCATCCGGGTCGATGCTGCGCAGCACGTCGTCGCAGATCGCACTGGCGTGTGGCCAGTGCTCGCAGCGTCGGGTCAGGTCGGCGAGGGCTTCGGGCACCGAGTCGACGGTGACTACCCGGCGATCGTCGCAGGGTTCCTCGCTGAGGGTGAATGTTGCCGTTTCGAGCCAGTATTCGTCAGTAGTCGGGCCGCAGCCCACCAGGACGCCGGGTGTCACCCGGCCATCCGTTGCCGGCGGCGCAGACAGGTCGACCACCCGGAGCATCGGTCACACCGAGTATTTCTCGACCAGCCCGTTCTTGTACAGCTTGCCGGTGTCGGTGCGCGGCAGCTGGGCTTCGAACGCGATCGATCGCGGACACTTGAAGTGCGACAACCGCTCTCGTAGCCAACCCAGTAACTCTTCACCGAAGTCGTCGGTGGCATCGGCCGGGTCGACGGTCTGCACCACGGCCATCACCCGCTGGCCCATCTCGTCGTCGGGTACGCCGAACACGGCCGCGTCCAACACCTTTGGGTGGGTGACAAGCAGGTTCTCGGCTTCCTGCGGGTAGATGTTCACGCCGCCGGAGATGATCATGTGGTGCCGGCGATCGGTCAGGTACAGGTAGCCCTCTTCGTCGAGGTAGCCGATGTCGCCGACGGTGGCCCAACCGTGCTTGTCTCGGGAGGCCGCGGTTTTGGTCGGGTCGTTGAGATATTCGAAGGTAGTTCCGCCCTCGAAATAGATCTCGCCGGCCTCCCCGGGCGGCAGCTCTTTCCCGTCCGGATCCAGGATGTGTATGCCGCCACCCATCGGCTTGCCCACCGAACCCGGGTGCGTCAGCCAGTCCTCGGCGAAGATCAGCGTCGACCCGTGTGCCTCCGAGGAGGCGTAATACTCGTCGACGATCGGCCCCCACCAGTCGATCATCTGCTTCTTGATCTGCACCGGGCATGGCGCGGCCGCGTGCATCACCCGCTTGAGGCTGGAGAGGTCGTACGAATCACGAACGGAATCAGGCAGTTTGAGCATCCGTACGAACATCGCAGGGACGAACTGGCCGTGCGTCACCCGGTAGCGAGCGATGGCGTCCAGCGTTCCTTCCGGGTCGAACTTCTCCATCACCACCGTGGTCAATCCCGCTGCCTGCACCGTCATCGACCACACCGACGGCGCGGTGTGATAGAGCGGCGCCGGGCTCAGGTAGACCGTCTGCGGGTCCATCCAGAAGTCCACCAGCGCCGACATCATGCCCGGCGCCTCTTCCGGTGGGAGATGCGGCAGTTCGCGTTTGATGCCCTTGGGCCGCCCGGTGGTGCCCGACGAATACTGCAGCAGGTCACCCTCGATCTCGTCGCCGATCGGGGTATCGGGTTGGTCGGCAACACATTCCGGATAGCGCTGCCAGCCGGGCAGATCCCCGTCGGCGATCAGCAACAGCTCCGGCAGCCCGCCGGGAAGATGCTCACCCAACCCCGCGAGGACGTCGCGCAGCGCCACAGAACCGATGATGGCCTTGGCGTTGCTGTTCGCCACGATGTAGGCCGCTTCCGCCGGCGTCAGATGGGTGTTGATCGGCACGTAGTACAGGCCGCTGCGACGGGCCGCCCACATCACGGCGTGCATGTGCTCGTTGTTCTCCAGCAAGATCGCGACGGCGTCGCCTTCCCGCAATCCCGCCTGACGGAACTTGTGGGCCAGACGATTTGCGCGCGCCTCGAGTTCGCCGAAAGTCACCACCGTGCCCGACGGGTGCAGGATGACCGCGGGCTTGTCGGGATGGGTGAGGGCGTGTTGCCGGATCTGCATGGCTGAAACTCTACGAGGGCAGGCTGCACCGACGTAAAAGCACCTGACGCGCTGTGCGTGCAGGTGCTTTTACGGTTGTTCGCGGGGGCAGGCTACTCGGCCAACCGCGCTTTCAAAGCCTCGAACTCGTCGCGAATGCCCGTCGGCAGCTTGTCTCCGACGAAGTCGAACCACTCCTCGATCAACGGCAACTCTTCGCGCCACTCGGCCGCCTTGACCGCCAAGGCCGATTCGACGTCGGCGGCGTCAGCCTCCAAGCCGTCCAGGTCCAGGTCCGCTGCGGTCGGCACGACGCCGATGGCGGTGTCCTGGCCACCCGCGTTGTGTTCGATGCGGTCGACGATCCACTTCAGCACCCGGCTGTTCTCGCCGAAGCCCGGCCACAGGAACTGGCCCTCGTCGCCGCGGCGGAACCAGTTGACGAAGAACACCTTGGGCAGCTTGGACTCGTCGGCGTGCTTGCCGAGGTTGATCCAGTGCTGGAAGTAATCGCCGACGTTGTAACCCAGGAACGGCAGCATGGCCATCGGGTCGCGGCGCACGGTGCCGACCTTGCCTTCGGCCGCGGCGGTCTGCTCACTGCCCATCGTGGCGCCCATGAAGACGCCGTGCTGCCAGTCGCGCGCCTCGGTGACCAGCGGCACCGTGGTCTTGCGGCGGGCACCGAACAGGATGCCGGAGATCGGCACGCCCTGCGGGTCGTCCCACTCCGGGGCCAGGATCGGGCACTGCGACATCGGGGTGCAGTACCGCGAGTTGGGGTGCGCGGCTTTCTCGCCGTTGCCGGGAGTCCAGTCGCGGCCCTTCCAATCGATCAGGTGCTGCGGGTCGCCTTCCAGGCCTTCCCACCACACGTCACCCTCGTCGGTGAGCGCGACGTTGGTGAAGACCGTGTTGCCGCCCTCGATGGTGCGCATGGCGTTGGGGTTGGACTGCCAGTTGGTGCCCGGCGCCACACCGAAGAACCCGAACTCAGGGTTGACCGCATAGAGGCGGCCGTCCTTGCCGAACCGCATCCAGGCGATGTCGTCACCGAGGGTCTCGGCCCGCCAGCCCGGGATGGTGGGCTGCAGCATCGCCAGGTTCGTCTTGCCGCAAGCCGAGGGGAACGCCGCCGCGAAGTAGTACGCCTTGTTCTCCGGGGAGATCAGCTTGAGGATCAGCATGTGCTCGGCCAGCCAGCCCTCGTCGTGGGCCATCGCCGACGCGATACGCAGCGAATAGCACTTCTTGCCCAGCAGCGCGTTGCCGCCGTAGCCCGATCCGTAACTCCAGATCTCGCGGGTCTCCGGGAAGTGGGTGATGTACTTCGTGTCGCTGCACGGCCACGGGACGTCTGCCTGGCCCTCGTCCAGCGGTGCCCCGACCGAGTGCAGTGCCTTGACGAAGAACCCGTCGTCACCGATCTTGTCCAGCGCGGCCTTGCCCATCCGGGTCATGGTGCGCATGGAGACGACGACGTACTCGGAGTCGGTGATCTCCACGCCCAGCTTCGGGTCGTCGGCGCCCAGCGGACCCATGCAGAACGGCACCACGTACATGGTGCGGCCGCGCATCGATCCCCGGTACAGGTCCGTCATGATGGACCGCATCTCGCTGGGGTCTTTCCAGTTGTTGGTCGGGCCGGCGTCGACTTCGCGCTCCGAGCAGATGAAGGTGCGCGACTCCACCCGAGCGACGTCGGAGGGGTCGGACAGCGCGAGGAACGAGTTCGGGTGCTTCTCCGGATTGAGCCGGGTGAAGGTGCCCGCCTCGACCAGCTGGTCAGCCAGCCGCTTGAATTCCTCGTCGGACCCGTCGGTGAACACCACTCGGTCCGGCTGAGTGAGTTCAGCAACCTCCTCCACCCAGGACAGCAGCCCCTGATGCTTGGTGGGGGCGGTATCCAGACCGGGAATGGTTGCTGAGGTCATCGAACTCTCCTGAATCTCGCGGGCGGGGCGATCGTCGGTTGTCGGCTCGTTCTGTCGCGTGCGCTTGCTATAGGTATTGCCAGCGCGACGGGAATCACACTTCGCGGTTTGTTTTCACTTAGCGGTTTCTTATACAGATTATCGCGGATCACTTGTCGGGTGAGGCCTGGGCGGGTATAAGCCTTCTCACAAGACCGATTCAGAAGAGTCTCATCCGGTCAGAAAATCGCCGCGACCCGCGTCCGACCGCGACGAGATCTTTGCCCGGATGATCCCTGGGTCGGTGGCGGTACTAGATATACCTGGTTCGCCCAACTCGGCGCGAATCGCCTCGATCGCGGCCAGGATGGTCGGCATCTCCCGGTCCCGAACCGCCGCCGCTCGGGCCGCCGCCAGGGTATGTTCGCGCAACTCAGCGTCGATCAAGTTGATCTGGTCGTTCACCCGGACGTTTTCGGTTTCGTCGTGCGCGCTGACCGCGGTGGCCAGCACGGCCTCGGCGTCCAGCACCCGGCTGGCCACGAGTTGTTCGGTGACCGAACGCAGTGACGACGTCACGTCTCCCACCCAGCGGTCCAGTACGGCGCGGTGGCTGAGCAGGCGGCGGATATTGACCAACCACAACGTCATCGCCAGGCCCAGCGCCACACACGCGGCGATCCCGACCCCCACCACCGGAGGCGCCACCCCGGGGTGCAGCCGCGACAGCAGACCGGCAACGACACGGCTCAGGGTGAGGGCCACCCCGAGACCGAACACAGCGCCGACCACCATCAGCAGCCGGGTTTCCAGCCGACGGGATTTGAGCGGCGGCGGGGGCACCGCAACGGCGGGCAGTTTGCCCAGCGGCGGCAGTTCCATGGACACCCCGGTCACCTGCGCGACGTCGGCGAGGTGGGCGTCGTTTCCGGCGACGACCTCGTTGACCACGTCGTCCAACCGCTGTCGGACGTACTCCTCGAACGCCGGGATGCGCCGCCGGGTCAGCGTCGCGATGTCCTCTTGCAGTTCGCTGCGCACCGATGCGCAGCGGTTGCGCGCGAAGTAGGACAGCTGAACCCGGGCCTGCTGAATCTGACCCCGCATCGTGACGGTGCGCTCGGTCCTCGACTGCCGGCGCTGGCGCAGGGCAGCGCTGCGTTCCTCCCGCAGCGCCTCAACCCGCGCCCGGCGCCCCGCCCCGTCGGCATCCCGGTCGAATCGTCCGGCCGCCTTCTGTAGGCGCGCCTCCCAGGCCCGCAACCGGTTGCGTCGGGCCAGATCGGAGTCGGCGAGTTGCGCCTGCACGGTTGCGACCAGCGCGTCGACCTGCGGTTCCCCCACTTCCGGGGCGGCGGCGACGCCGAGCCACGGCACCTTGCCGTAGCGCGGCGCGTGCTCGGCCAGGCGAGCGCGGTTGGCGTCCAGCACATCACGCCAGGTGAGGTGAACGTCGATCTTCGTCACCACCCCGACCACCATGTCGGTGTTCTCGGCGGCCGCGTCGAGCAGCGTGCAGTCGGACCCGGTCATCGGGGCCGACGCCGAAACCACGAACACCACCGCCAGCGGTGCATCACCGGGGCCAAGTTCCGGTGACTCGACGACGGGATATTGCGAAATCCGCTCCCGCAGCGCGACTGCCACGCTGGTGACTCCGGCCAGCCAGGGACCGGCCACCAGCACCACGTCGCGACGATTGATCGCGGGCGCGCCCAGATCGGGTCCGATAGCGGCGACCATGTCGTCCACCCGGGCGGCCGGGTCGTCGCGATGCGCCGCGCTCACCGGGCCTCCCGGCCGTCACGGACCGGCACCCCACCGGCCCGCGACCACAGTCGCAGCGATCCCCTGGTGATCTCGGCCGCGCACGCCCGGTGCAGGTCGACGGCCGCGGTTCGGCGGTAACGCTGCCAATGCACGGCCCGCTGCAGCGGCGCGGTGGGTCCGAGTTCCAGCTCTTGGGCCTGCGCCAGGTCAATTGCTGCCGCCATGCGGGCCGCGGCCGTGTCGTCACTGGACAGAAACGCGCCGATCCGCGCATCACCGATCGCCAGCACCTCCAGCTCGGCGATGGCGTCGAGCACCCGGCGATACCGCTGCTGCGCGCCGGCCACAACGAGGCGCTGCACTATCGCATCCACGCCACTGACCCGGCGCAATATAGCCCGCACACCACCCGGCCCGGCCCCGCGCCGCACCGCGGCCACCGCCAGCGCGAGGCCGAACAGATCGAGGACTCTCAACAACCGCTGCCGCTCGCGCACCGGCACGGCGAATTGCGCCGTCAGGAAACCGTCGAAACCGCCGTCGAGGCTGGCAAGCCCGCCGGGGTCGGCCGCCAGCTCGCGCAGCGCCGCCCAGCTCGTCGCATCGAAACCCTCGAAAGCAGCGACGGCGAGCAACCCGCTCATCGGCAGCATCGGCGCTCCGACCAGCTCGGCGAAGTCCACACAGCGGGCGCCCGCCGCGGTGATCGGGTTGTCCCCACGCGCGAACCCGCCGAGGTCGGCCTTGTTCAGCACCCCCAGCGTCGCGCCGGCGTCGGCATCTTCGGGTTTGGCAACCTCGGCGATGACGTAGACCTGCAGCTCCGCGCCTTGTGCTGGCGGCTCGGTCGCGACCGTCAAACCCGCCGGTCCGCCCACCCGGTCCAGCGCGGCGGCCACGGTGCGCCGTCCCACTCCCGGACGCCCGCGGACCGCCACCCGCAGTGGCGCCGCCATGCGCTCCGCAACCGCAAGAATTCGCTGGTCAGCGACCTCCATGGCGAAGCGCGTCAGTTCCTCGACGAAAATTCGATGCCCCTCTCCGTGCCGCTGGTCGGCAAACGGTCCCCATCGAATCGTGGCATTTGCGTCGCCAGGATGCGAGCCAGGTGTCCGCTGTTACCAGCCGAAGGCAACTGTTGGGTATCAATCTGGACCTGAGGCGGCTACACCCGGTGTTCATGAGCCACGATGGGGGAATGCATGCGCAACCCGGGGTGGGGTTACGGCCCGATACACCCTGGGGCTATCTCCCCGCCACGAGTTTCCGCTCCCGGCGTTCTGCGCTGTCGAACACGCAGCGCGACACCTGGGAACGCCGGTGGCCGGAACTGGGCAGACAGGCCGAGTCGCCGCCGGGTGAACCGCTGGACACCCAGGAGTGGTTCGGGCGCACGGCGCCGTTGGTGCTGGAGATCGGCTGCGGCAGCGGCACGTCCACCCTGGCGATGGCCAAGCAGGAGCCCGGCATCGACGTGATCGCGGTGGAGATTTACCGCCGGGGCCTGGCGCAGTTGCTCTGTGGGATCGACAACGAGCAGATCAACAACATCCGGCTGATTCGCGGCAACGGCATCGATGTGCTCAAAGACCTGCTGACACCGGGTTCGCTGACCGGTGTTCGGGTCTTCTTTCCCGATCCGTGGCCAAAAGCCCGGCATCACAAGCGCCGGTTGCTGCAGCCGGCGACGGTTGCGCTGATCGCGGACCGGTTACTCCCCGGGGGTGTACTGCACGCCGCAACGGACCACCCCGGTTATGCCGAGCAGATCGCCGAGGTCGGCGATGCAGAATCCCGACTCGTCCGCGTCGACCCGGGCTCCGAATCACTACCGATATCGGTCACCCGACCCACGACCAAATACGAGACGAAGGCCCAAGAAGCGGGCAGTACCGTCTGCGAATTCGTATGGAGGCGGCGCTGAATGACAGAGGTAGCGACACCCGCACCGGACGCCCTGGCCGGCCCGTCGATTCTGGCGGGCGATTTGTCGCAGGACGGTTTGACCGCATTTCCCGAGCCGATAAAGCGCGTCCTGCTGGTGTGGGATGCGCCGAATCTCGATATGGGGTTGGGTTCGATTCTGGGCCGCCGGCCCACCGCGCTGGAACGTCCCCGTTTCGACGCGCTGGGCAGGTGGCTGCTGGGCCGCACCGCCGACGTGAGCGCCGCGGCGCCGGAGGGGCCGGACCTGCGGGTCGAGCCCGAGGCCACCGTCTTCACCAACATCGCACCCGGTAGCGCCGAGGTGGTACGGCCGTGGGTGGACGCGCTGCGCAACGTGGGATTCGCCGTCTTCGCCAAGCCCAAGATCGATGAGGACAGCGACGTCGACCGCGACATGCTCGAACACATCGATCAGCGGTTCGCAGAGGGCTTGGCGGCTCTGGTGGTGGCCTCGGCCGACGGTCAGGCGTTCCGCCAACCGCTGGAGGAAGTCGCCCGGGCCGGGGTCCCGGTTCAAGTGC
>NZ_LZLQ01000093.1 GCF_001673315.1 Mycobacterium asiaticum
CTGTGGAAGAGCAGGTACGGCGGCGAGAGTGCTGTGGGGGCGTCGAGACTGCCGTCCCGCCCGCGCCGAGACTGCGGCGGGGGCGCCGAGACTGCGGCGGGGGGCGCCGAGACTGCGGTGGGGGGCGCCGAGACTGCGGTGGCTGCAGCGACACTGCGGCGGGCGTCCCGAGACTGCGGTGGCCGCAGCGAGACTGCGGTGCCGGCGTCGACACTGCGGTAGCCGCAGCGAGACTGCGGCGGCGGCGTCGACACTGCGGTCGCCGCAGCGAGACTGCTGCGACGGTCTCGACACGCCCGGCGAGAACGCACTGGGCGCAGTCTCGATTCCCCACCCGCAGTCTCGATGTCGACACTGCGGCGGCTGGGCCGAGACTGCGGTGGCCGCAGCGAGACTGCGGCGGCGGTCTCGACACGCCCGCCGAGAACCCACTAGGCGCAGTCTCGATTCCCCACCCGCAGTCGCGATGCCGAGACTGCGGTGGGCGTCCCGAGACTGCGGTGGCCGCAGCGAGACTGCGGTGGCGGCGTCGACACTGCGGTAGCCGCAGCGAGACTGCGGTGACGGTCTCGACACGCCCGGCGAGGACACACTGGGCGCAGTCTCGATTCCCCACCCGCAGTCTCGATGCCGAGACTGCGGTGGGCGTCCCCAGCCCGCAGTCTCGATCAACCCGCGACCTCAACCCGCCTCCGTCAGGCCTTCACCCCGGCGAAGAACTTCAACATTGCGGCGTTCACCGCCTCCGGGCGCTCCAGAAACCCGAGGTGGCCGGTATCGGGGATCTGCAGATAACGGCCGTTGGGCAGGGCGTCGGCCACCTCGCGACCAAGGTACGGCGGCGTGATCACGTCGTCGGAGAAGCCGATCACCAGTACCTGCGCGGCGATATTGCGGTAGACCGGCAATCGGTTGGTCAGTGGCGCGACATCCAGCTGGGTGCGGTAACCCGGGGTGAGCTTGGTGGGCCACATGCTGAACATCGCGATCCAGTCCGCGACGGCGGCGTCGTCGTTGAGAGTCTTGCGGGAGAAGTTTTCCAGCAGACGGTTTTTCGCGTCATAGGTCGGCGGCAGCTCCGTGCCTGCCGCGTTCAGGTCGGCCTCAGCCTGATGAAAGAACTGGCGGGTGCGGTCCAACCGGCCGCGGGTCGCCATCAACACCGCGGAACTGACCAGCTCGGACCGGACCACCATCAGTTCCTGCGCGATGAACGAGCCCATCGACACCCCGACGAGCCGCACCGGCCCGAGATCCAGGGACTCGATCAACGCCGCGGTGTCGGCCACCATGGTTTGGGCCGTGAAGCCTTCGGCGTTTTCGGTGGCGCCCATGCCGCGATTGTCGAAGGTGACACAGCGATACCCGGCTGCCAGGAACGCCGGAACCTGATGCAATTGCCAGGTGCGTCCGGCACCGCCGCGCCCGGAAATGAAGACAACCGGCTCACCGGTCCCCTTGTCGTCGTAAGCCAGGTTGATCACCCGAACGACGGTACAAGCAACGGGTAGCAGGTCTTGACTCGGTCAATCCACCACTGCCGTCGGTCCGCCGAGACCGCCAGGGCCGCCAACCGCGCCCCATCAGGCGTCACCGGCGCGACTGGAAGGAAGCCTTCCTCAATTACCCAGGGCTCAGCCACGTCGTCGACGAACAAGCGCCGGGTGCCCAGCCCGCAGGCGTGCCGCAACTCGGGCAGAGCCGCCGCGGCATGCAGACCGCGACCGATGCCGACGGCCGAGTCGAGCGCGCTGGAGACCACGATCGGGACATCGATCTGTGCTGCGATCTCGAGCATCTTCGAAACCCCGCCCAGCGGAGCAACTTTGAGGACGGCGACATCAGCAGCGCCGGCACGGACCACGGCCAGCGGGTCGCCGGCCTTGCGGATGCTTTCATCGGCGGCGATCGGCACATCGACCCGTCGGCGCAATTCGGCGAGTTCGGCGACAGTGGCGCAGGGCTGCTCGAGATATTCCAGCGGGCCGTCGGCCGTGAGGGCCGCGGTGGCCGCGGTGGCGGCGTCGACATCCCAGCCGCCGTTGGCGTCCACCCGCACGGTTGGGACCAGTTCCCGCGTCGCATTCACCCGCGCCACGTCGTCGGCGAGGTCCTGGCCCGGTTCGGCAACCTTGACCTTGGCGGTGCGGGCACCGGGAAATCGCGCCAGCACACCGGGCACCTCGCTGGCGCCGACGGCCGGCACGGTTGCATTGATAGGGATTCGGTCGCGGCGAACCGGCGGTGGCTCGCGGTAGGCCGCCTCGATCGCCGAGGCCAGCCAATGCGCGGCCTCGGGCGGTTCGTACTCGACGAACGCTCCGAACTCACCCCAGCCAGCGGGCCCCTCGAACAACGCCACCTCCCGGGTGGTGATGCCGCGGAAGCGGACCCGCATGGGCAGCGCCACGACGTGCAGCCCGTCCAGCAAGTCGGCTAGATCGGGCATCAATGGACCCGGCGGCCGGCTAGATAGGTCGCGCGCACCTCGAGGTCGGCGATCTGCTCGGGCGGCACCGTCCGGGGATCGGCCGACAGCACCACCAAATCGGCGTACTTGCCGACCTCCAGCGAACCGATCACGTCGTCGGCGAAGAGTTGCCAGGCGGCGTCGATGGTCTGCGCCCGGATCGCCTGCTCGACGGTGAGCCGCTCTGCCGGGGCAAGCACCCGCCCACTCGGCGCCACCCGGGTAGCGGCGACGCTGATGTTGCGCAGCGGTTCCTCAGGTGTGACAGGGGGGTCGTTGTGCAACGAGATGCGCATGCCGGTGGCAACGGCCGACCCGGCCGGCATCCAGCGACTGCCGCGCTCCGGCCCGAACAACCCATCGACGATGACGTCGCCCCAGTAGTGGATCTGATCTACGAAGATGCTGCAGGTGACGCCGAGCGCGGCGGCCCGCTGCAGCTGCTCGGGCCGGATGGCACCGACATGTTCGAGCCGCAGGCGGTGGTCGTCGCGCGGATGCTCTCGCAGCGCCTCTTCATACACGTCGAGAATGGTGTCCACGCCGGCGTCGCCCTGCACATGGCAGGCCATCTGCCAGCCGTGTGGGAAATAGGCGCCGACGATCTCGGTGAGCTGCTCCTTGGTGTAGTTGGCGCAGCCGCAGGAACCCGGCTGGATGCCTGCGCTGCGGGTGGCCGGGGTATCGAGGTACGGGAAGGATAAGGCGATGTTGCCGATCCACGGCGAGCCGTCCACCCAGATCTTGATGCCGACCTGTCGCAGCATGTCGTCACCCTCACCTGGGCTGGCGTCGGTGAACATCTGCGCATTCGAGACCTCATAAGTGCGCAGCCGCACCGTCAGGTCGTGGTGCATCTGTTGGACGAGCGGCTTGAACTTCGGATCGAATGCCATCTCCGAGCACGTGGTGAGCCCCGCCCGGTTGAGCCGCGCGCATTCGGCGCGCAGCATGTCCGGGTAGTTGCCGGCCTGGATGGCACCGCCCAGGAGCGGGAAGACGGCCCCGATCTCCTCTGCGGTGCCGTCGAGTTCGCCGTCGGCAGTGCGGCCGTATTTGGCGCCCTTGGGGTCCGGAGTGTCGCGGGTCAATCCATTGAGCTCGGCGGCCCGGGAATTGAAGTAGGCCTTGTGCCCGGAGTTGTGGATGATCACCAACGGTCCGTCGGGTGCGATTTCATCGAGCCAGCTGAGCGTGGGATCCGGCAGGCCGGGCTGCAGCAGGGCGTCCCAGCCGTTGAGATAGGCGCCGTCTGCGCCGCGGCGGGCCGCCTCGCGCCGGACGGTGTCGACGACGGCGTCGGGGTCGCGGATGGTCACTGGGCGGATATCGACGATCCGGTCTGATAGCGCAACCGCTTCCATCAGCGGATGACCGTGTGCCTCAACGAAACCGGGCATGACGCAGGCGTCGGCACCGAGGTCGAGAGACTGGGTGCCTTGGCCGACGTACTGCGCGATGTCGGTTCGGTCGCCGACCGCAATGATGCGCCCGTTGGCAATGGCGATTGCCTCAGCCGTCGGACGGGCTTCATCGACTGTGAGGACGGTTCCGGTGATGACTAATTCAGCTACAGCGTCTGCGACGGCCATGGGTCGCAATCCTAGTGATCCATGCCCCGCCCAAGGGTGCGGCCGACACGAATTGCAACACGTTCTAGTCTGGCTTTGTGAGTCGCGTCGGCGACCAGGATGGGAGGCAGCGATGAAGGTGGGGGTACCGCCCGCTTGCGGGGGAAAGCGGCGCCATGAGTGACGACCTGTTGCGTAACCCGACCCACAACGGCCACCTGCTGGCCGGCGCGCTCAAGCGCCACAAGAACCGCCCGGTGCTATTCCTCGGTGATACGACGCTGACCGGGGGACAGCTGGCCGAGCGGATCAGCCAGTACGTCCAGGCGTTCGAGGCGCTGGGTGCCGGCACCGGGGTGACGGTGGGCCTGCTCTCGCTCAACCGGCCCGAAGTCCTCATGATCCTGGGCGCCAGCCAGACCCAAGGCTATCGGCGCACCGCGCTGCACCCGCTGGGCTCGCTGGACGACCACGCCTACGTGCTGTCCGACTGCGGCGCCAGCGCGCTGATCATCGACCCCAACCCGATGTTCGTCGAACGGGCGCTGGGCTTGCTGGAAAAGGTGGACTCGCTCAAGCAGATCCTGACGATCGGACCGGTCCCCGAGGCTCTGGCGGGTGTGGCCGTCGACCTGTCGGCCGAGGCCGCCAAGTACCAACCCCACCCGCTGGTGGTAGCGGACCTGCCGCCAGACCACATCGGTGGGATGGCTTATACCGGCGGCACCACGGGCAAACCCAAGGGCGTGATGGGCACCACCGGCAACATCGCCACCATGACCCAGATCCAGCTCGCCGAATGGGAATGGCCGGAACATCCGCGTTTTCTGATGTGCACTCCCCTGTCGCACGCCGGGGCGGCGTTCTTCACCCCGACCGTCGTAAAAGGCGGCGAGATGGTGGTGCTGGCCAAGTTCGATCCCGCCGAAGTACTGAGAGTTATTGAAGAACAACGCATTACGGCGACCATGCTGGTGCCCTCGATGCTGTACGCGTTGATGGACCACCCGGATTCGCAGACTCGGGATCTGTCGTCCTTGGAGACCGTGTATTACGGTGCCTCGGCGATCAATCCGGTGCGATTGGCCGAGGCGATTCGCCGGTTCGGCCCGATCTTCGCGCAGTACTACGGCCAGTCCGAAGCACCGATGGTGATCACCTATCTGGCGAAGGCCGATCATGACGAGAAGCGGCTGACCTCGTGCGGGCGCCCGACCCTGTTTGCGCGAGTAGCGCTGCTGGGTGAGGACGGTCAACCGGTGCCACAGGGCGAGCCGGGCGAAATCTGCGTCAGCGGACCACTTTTGGCTGCCGGCTATTGGAACAAGCCCGAGGCCACGGCCGAGACTTTCAAAGACGGCTGGCTGCACACCGGCGACATGGCCCGCGAGGACGAGGACGGCTTCTACTTCATCGTCGACCGGGTCAAGGACATGATCGTCACCGGCGGATTCAACGTGTTCCCCCGCGAGGTCGAGGACGTCATCGCCGAGCACCCGGCCGTCGCGCAGGTGTGCGTGGTGGGCACACCGGATGACAAGTGGGGTGAGGCGGTGACCGCGGTGGTGGTGCTGCGTGCCGACGCCGCCCGCGACGACGCCGCGATCGAGGCCATGACCGCCGAGGTGCAGGCCGCGGTCAAGGAGCGCAAAGGCTCTGTGCAGTCGCCCAAGCGGGTGGTCGTCGTCGACGCGCTGCCGCTGACCGGGCTCGGCAAGCCGGACAAGAAGGCCGTACGCGCGCAGTTCTGGGAGGGCGCCGGCCGCGCGGTGGGCTGATTTCCGTTCGCCGAACGTGAAGCTGGTCGCACGTTGGTCGCCGAACGTGAAGCTGGTCGCACGCTCGGCGATGGCGTGATTACTGTGAAGGCATGGCTGAACGGATCCGTCCGCCGTGGTGGCTGAAGCCCGCCAACAAGCTCTTTATCCAGATGTCGAGGCTGGGCCTGAAGTTCGGGGGCGAAAGTCCAGTGGTGCTGACGGTGCCCGGCCGCAAGTCCGGTAAGCCCCGGTCGACGCCGATCACACCGATGAACTTCGAGGGTGAGCGCTACGTGGTGGGCGGCTTCCCGGGCGCGGACTGGGTCCGGAACGTAAGGGCCGCAGGCGAAGTCACCCTGCGCCGGGGGCGCACCGCCGAAGCCGTTCGGATGGTGGAACTGTCGCCCGAGGACGCCAAGCCGGTGCTGCGCGCGTTTCCCGACGAGGTGCCCACCGGGGTTAGCTTCATGAAGCGCGCCGGCCTCATCACCGAAGGCCGGCCGGAAGAATTCGAGGCATTGGCCGGACGGTGCGCCGTATTCCGTTTCGATCCGCTCTGATGCTTCGCTTGCTGCTCATCGTGCCGTTGGTGGCGGCAGGGTCCGCGTTTTCAGCGCCACAGGCGCTCGCGGCACCGGGTTGTGCGCCCGGCGGTGCGCCGGCCCCGCCGGGAGCGGCGACTCGCCAGGTCGGTGATCTGGACGGGGACGGGTTGCCCGACACGTTGTGGGTAGCCGCTACGCGCCTGGTCGGTATCAGCACCGGCAGCGGCGCCAACACCCAGGTACGCATTGCATCGGCCAGCCCGATGCCGTTGCGTGCGTTGCTCATTGACGCCCAGGACGACGGCCGGAACGAGGTGATCGTCAGCACCGGGCGCAACGCGCACCTGTTCGCGTTCGCCGACTGCCAACTACAAACCGTGGTGGACAACCACTATCGCCGGCCGTTCCTGTTCGATCTGGAGAACCTGGCCGGCAACGGCACGGGGGTGGGTTGCAGCGATCTCGGAGACGGTCGCCGTCTGGTCGGGTTGCAGGCCCTGCAGGACGGGGGCCAATGGACGGTGCGCCGCACCGAAATCGACCTCAACGGCATCCTGGCTTCCACCGGTCGGTCGGACACGATCAGCGCCGCGTCCGCACAGGATCCAGTGGTGACCACCGCCCAGACGATCAGCTGCGGCAACCTCACCATCAATCAGGACGGAGTCCAAGAACCTTGAGCGACAACCCATTCGATGCGGGACAGTGGCGAGTAGTCGACGGGTTCGACGATCTGACCGACATCACCTATCACCGTCACGTGCAAGATGCGACCGTTCGGGTCGCGTTCGACCGCCCCGAAGTGCGCAACGCCTTCCGGCCGCACACCGTCGACGAGTTGTACCGGGTGCTCGACCACGCCCGGATGGCGCCCGACGTGGGTGCGGTGCTGCTGACCGGCAACGGACCGTCGCCCAAGGACGGCGGCTGGGCGTTCTGCTCGGGTGGCGACCAACGCATCCGCGGGCGCAGCGGCTACCAGTACGCCAGCGGAGAGACCTCCGACACGGTCGACGCGGCCCGCGCCGGCCGGTTGCACATCCTGGAAGTGCAGCGACTGATCCGGTTCATGCCCAAGGTGGTGATTTGCCTGGTCAACGGTTGGGCCGCCGGCGGCGGGCACAGCCTGCACGTGGTGTGCGACCTCACCCTGGCCAGCCGCGAGCACGCGCGGTTCAAACAGACCGACGCCGATGTCGGCAGTTTCGACGGCGGCTACGGCAGCGCCTACCTGGCCCGTCAGGTGGGCCAGAAGTTCGCCCGTGAGATCTTCTTCCTGGGCCGGCCCTATACAGCCGAGCAGATGCATCAGATGGGCGCGGTCAACGAGGTGGTCGACCATGCGGAGCTGGAAACGGTGGGCGTGCAGTGGGCGGCCGAGATCAACGCGAAATCGCCTCAGGCCCAACGAATGTTGAAGTTTGCGTTCAACCTGCTCGATGACGGTTTGGTGGGTCAGCAGCTGTTCGCCGGGGAGGCGACCCGGCTGGCCTACATGACCGATGAGGCCGTTGAGGGCCGTGACGCGTTCCTGCAGAAACGAGCCCCGGACTGGAGCCCGTTCCCCCGCTATTTCTGAGCGCCGGACGTGACCCTCGGCACTTCACCGCCCCTCCTAGACTCTTGCCGGTGAGTAAGAGTCCACTGCGGCGACTGACCGACCAATTGGTGCTGGCCAGCATGCGACCGCCCGTTTCTCCCCAAGTGCTGGTGAACCGCCCCGCGATCAAACCCGTCGAACTCGACGGCAAGCGCATCCTGCTTACCGGCGCGTCGTCGGGCATCGGCGAGGCCGCCGCCGAACAGTTTGCCGCGCGCGGCGCGACCGTCGTCGCCGTCGCCCGCCGTCGGGACCTGCTCGACGAACTGGCCGACCGGATCAGCACCACGGGTGGCACGGCCATTCCGATCCCCTGCGACGTCTCAGACATGGACGCGGTCGACACGCTGGTCGCCGACGTCAAGGACCGCATCGGTGGGGTGGACATCCTGATCAACAACGCCGGCCGGTCGATCCGTCGCCCGCTCGCCGAGTCGCTGGAACGCTGGCACGACGTCGAGCGAACCATGGTGCTGAACTACTACGCGCCGCTGCGCCTGATCCGCGGGCTCGCGCCCGAGATGATCGAGAGGGGCGACGGCCACATCATCAACGTCTCCACCTGGGGTGTGCTCAACGAGGCCGCGCCGCTGTTCTCGGTCTACAACGCTTCCAAAGCGGCGCTGACCTCGGTTACCCGGATCGCCGAAACCGAGTGGGGACCCAAGGGCGTGCACTCGACAGCGCTGTACTACCCGCTGGTGGCCACCCCGATGATCGCCCCGACCAAGGCTTACGAGGGCTTGCCGGCGCTGACCTCGGAGGAAGCCGCCGAATGGATGGTCACCGCGGCCCGCACCCGGCCCGTACAGATCGCCCCCCGGATGGCGATCGCCGCGAAGGCGTTGAACAC
This sequence comes from Mycobacterium asiaticum, assembly GCF_001673315.1. Classification (GTDB taxonomy): domain Bacteria; phylum Actinomycetota; class Actinomycetes; order Mycobacteriales; family Mycobacteriaceae; genus Mycobacterium; species Mycobacterium asiaticum_B. The sequence continues at coordinate 8,800 of NZ_LZLQ01000093.1, forward strand.
CGTCGGACCCCGCTGGGTCAACTCGCTGATGCAGCGGCGCGGCTAACCCCGGACGTGCTAGACACGAATGATGGAGATTCTGGCGAGCAGGATGCTCCTGCGCCCGGCCGATTATCAGCGCTCGCTGCGTTTCTACCGCGACGAGATCGGGTTGGCCATCGCCCGTGAATACGGGGCAGGGACAGTGTTTTTCGCCGGCCAGTCGTTGCTGGAGTTGACCGGCTACGACGAACCCGACCACTCCCGAGGTCCGTTCCCCGGCGCGTTGTGGCTGCAGGTGCGCGACCTGGAGGCGACCCAGGCCGAGTTGCGCGGTCGGGGGGTGCCGATCGCCCGCGAAGCACGACGCGAACCGTGGGGCCTACACGAAATGCACGTGACCGATCCCGACGGTGTCACGCTCATCTTCATCGAGGTACCAAAGGGCCATCCGCTGCGCCAAGACACCCGCCAATGAGTACCGGCGAACCCCAGATGAACTGCTAGGTAATATCTGGCGACGACTCGCGATATTCCTGCATTTCCCCTGTCGATCGTTCGACAAGATATCGCTCCGACCACCAGAATCAGGCCCTGTGAACCTCCAGTTGTTCCTCTTGATCATCGTCGTGATCACCGCGCTTGCGTTCGACTTCACCAACGGGTTCCACGACACCGGCAACGCCATGGCGACCTCCATCGCCAGCGGGGCGCTGGCACCCAAAGTGGCGGTGGGGTTGTCGGCGGTGTTGAACCTGATCGGCGCGTTTCTGTCCACCGCGGTGGCAGCGACGATAGCCAAGGGTCTGATCGACGCGAACCTGGTGACGCTGGAGTTGGTGTTCGCGGGCTTGGTCGGCGGCATCGTCTGGAACCTGCTCACGTGGCTGCTCGGTATCCCGTCGAGTTCCTCGCACGCGTTGATCGGCGGCATTGTCGGAGCGACGATCGCGGCCGTGGGCGGGCACGGCGTGATCTGGAAAGGCGTCATCTCCAAGGTCCTCATCCCCGCGGTCATCGCCGCGATACTGGCGATTGCGGTCGGGGCCGCGGCCACCTGGCTGGTCTACCGGATCACCCGCGGGGTTTCCGACCAACGCACCGAGGCGGGATTCCGGCGCGGCCAGATCGGGTCGGCATCGCTGGTGTCGTTAGCGCACGGCACCAACGACGCGCAAAAGACGATGGGCGTGATCTTCCTGGCATTGATGTCCTACGGAGCGGTCAGCAAGACGGCCGTCATGCCGCCGCTCTGGGTGATCGTGTCCTGCGCGGTCGCCATGGCGGGCGGCACCTACCTGGGTGGCTGGCGGATCATCCGCACCCTGGGCAAGGGACTGGTCGAGATCAAGTCGCCCCAGGGCATGGCCGCAGAATCGTCTTCGGCGGCGGTCATCTTGCTGTCGGCCCACTTCGGCTACGCGCTGTCCACGACGCAGGTGTGCACCGGGTCGGTGCTGGGCAGTGGGGTGGGCAAGCCCGGCGCCGAGGTGCGCTGGGGAGTGGCCGGCCGGATGGCGACCGCGTGGCTGGTCACGTTGCCCTTGGCGGGTCTGGTCGGCGCGCTCACCTACTGGATCGTGCACCTGATCGGCGGCTATCCCGGCGCGATCATCGGCTTTTCGCTGTTGATTGCGGTCGCTGCCACCATTTATGTGCGGTCGCGCCGGGTGAAGGTGGACCACAAGAACGTCAACGCCGAATGGGAAGGTCATTTGACCGCCGGACTGGATGATCCGGACATCGCTCCACCGCACGTCACGGGCGGTGGCCCGGGTGCCTCGGCACCGGAATCCGATGGTCAGATTCCGGCTCGGAGCGCCTCGTGAACGGCTGGTTCAACGTCGAAGCGACGGGCAAGATCCTGCTGTTCAGTCTGCTGGCCGGGGCGGCCTTGCCGGGACTGTTCGCACTGGGAGTTCGGCTGCAGGCCGTGGGCGCCGGTAACGCGGACGCGAACGGTGCGCCAGGCAAGGCGCGGCCGGTACTGGCGGCGGCGGGATGGGCAATCTATGCGGTGGTGGCGGTGGTCGTCATCCTCGGCGTGCTTTACATCGCCAGGGACTTCATCGCCCATCACACGCACTATCCCTTCCTTGGGGCCAAACCGGCATGAAGGCGCGTCCTGGTGCGCTTAACATGGGGTTTTGTTGAATGTTCGCCGGGTAAGTTGATCGCACAATGAACCGTTTTCTCAGTTCGATCGTCTCGTGGTTGCGGGCCGGATACCCGGAGGGGATCCCACCGACGGACTCCTTTGCCGTGCTTGCCCTGCTGGCACGCCGCCTCACCAACGACGAGATCAAGACGGTCGCCAGTGAGTTGACCCGCCGCGGTGATCTGCAGATCGACAACATCGACATCGGCGTGGCGATCACTCAGCTCACAGACGAACTGCCCGCACCCGAAGACGTCGAGCGTGTCCGGATCCGGCTGGCCGCCCAGGGCTGGCCACTCGACGACGCCCGCGAAAACGGGGACCGCACATAGCCGTCCTGCGGGCGTTACGCGTCCAATCGGGATCGGCGTCTCAGCAATTGCTACCTGCGCTACGCCGGGTGCTCGACCGGGCGGATTCCGCCCTCATCGCGGTGCCCGACAGCGACGATTCCGCGTTGCGCGGCCTGCGCGTCGGCGAGGAGATCGATGACGACGTCGCGCTGGTCGTGACGACGTCGGGAACCACCGGTGCACCCAAAGGCGCGTTGCTGACCGCGGCAGCCTTGATTGCGAGCGCGTCGGCCACCCACGAACATCTGGGCGGACCGGGACACTGGCTACTGGCCGTGCCGCCGTATCACATAGCCGGACTGCAGGTGTTGGTCCGCAGCGTGCTGGCCGGCACCACGCCCGTCGAGCTGGATGTGTCGGCCGGCTTCAACATCGACCAATTGCCTTCCGCAATAACCTCTTTGGGGTCGGGGCGACGCTACACCTCGCTGGTCGCCGTCCAGCTGGCCAAGGCGCTCACGCACCCCGGCGCCACCGCCGCCCTCGCCGAACTCGACGCCGTCCTGCTGGGCGGGGGCCCCGCGCCGCGGCCCGTGCTCGAGGCCGCCGCCGCTGCCGGCATCACGGTGGTGCGCACCTACGGAATGAGCGAGACCGCCGGCGGTTGCGTTTACGACGGTGTTCCGCTCAACGGCGTACGACTGCGGGTGCGGGACGACGGCCGCATCATGCTGGGTGGGCCCACGCTGGCCAAGGGCTACCGCAATCCGGTGCTGCCCGACCCGTTCGCCGATCCTGGCTGGTTTGTCACCGACGATCTCGGCGCGATCGACCCCTCCGGCAAGTTGACCGTGCTGGGTCGCGTCGACGACGCGATCAGCACCGGTGGCCTCACCGTGTTGCCCGGGCCGGTAGAGGCGGCGCTGGCCGGGCATCCCGCGGTGCGTGACTGCGCGGTGTTCGGAGTCGCCGACGAGCGCCTGGGGCAGCGGGTGGTGGCCGCCGTCGTCGTCGCGGGATCCGCAGCCCCGACGCTGGCGGAATTGCGCGCGCAGGTCGCGCAGACACTCGACATCACCGCCGCACCGCGGGAGTTGCACATCGTCGACGCATTGCCGCGCCGGGGCATCGGCAAGCTGGACCGGGCCGCGTTGATGCAGAAGTTCGGATCAATAGGCTGAGCTGCCGTGAGGATTGAGCGTCGGCAAATGGCCGCGGTCGCGGCTGCGGTGGTGCTGGTGGCGGCCGCGTTCGTACTGCCGAGGATGCACTGGGGCATCGACCCGCGCCGCGATACCGGCCTGGACCGGTTCGCCGAACACGCCGGCGCCACGCCGATCTTCGGCTACTGGGACCTGCACGCCAGTTGGGGCACCGTAGCGGCGCTTCTGCTGGCGATCGCCGCCGTGCTGTGGGGTCCTTATGTGGCGCAACGGCTTCCGTGGCGCGCGTTGGCGGTGGGGACATGGGCGACGGCTTGCGCGTGGGCGTTCTCGCTCGCGATGATCGACGGCTTCCGGCGCGGCTTCGCGGAGCGGTTGACCAGCCGGGACGAATACCTGTCCGCAGTGCCGGGCATCACCGATATCCCGGCGACCCTGCGTACCTTCTCCGATCGGATCCTCGACTTCCAGCCGCACTCCTGGACCACGCATGTGTCCGGCCATCCCCCGGGTGCTCTGCTGACGTTCGTGTGGCTGGACCGGATCGGCCTGCACGGCGGCGCCTGGGCCGGCCTGCTGTGTCTGCTGATCGGTTCGAGCGCGTCGTTCGCAGTGCTGATTGCGGTGCGCGTCCTGGCGGACGAAGCCACGGCGCGACGGGCGGCGCCGTTCGTTGCCGTGGCGCCCACCGCGATCTGGATCGCGGTTTCGGCCGACGGGTACTTCGCCGGTGTGGCGGCCTGGGGTATCGCCCTATTGGCAGTGGCAGTGCGGGGTCCCACCCAGTTCCCGGCGCTGGTCGCGGTGGGTGCGGGGGGGTTGCTCGGCTGGGGCATCTTCCTCAGCTACGGGTTGGTGCTGATGGGGTTGCCGGCGTTGGCGGTGCTGGTCTCGGCGACGAACTGGCGCGCGGCGCTACGAGCTTTGACCCCCGCCGTGCTGGCCGCGGTGGCGGTGGCGGTGAGCTTCGCGATGGCAGGGTTCTATTGGTTCGACGGCTATGAGCTTGTACAGCAACGCTATTGGCAGGGCATCGCGAAGGATCGGCCATTCCAGTATTGGAGCTGGGCGAACTTGGCCTGCGTGGTCTGCGCCATCGGCCTAGGCAGTGTCGCCGGCATCAGCAAATTACTCGACAGGGCCGCAATCCGGCGCCGGTCCGGTTTCTACCTGGTCCTGCTGGCCGCGCTGGCCGCGATCCTCTGTGCCGACCTGAGCATGCTGAGCAAAGCCGAGACCGAGCGCATCTGGTTACCGTTCACCGTCTGGCTGACCGCGGCGCCCGCGCTGCTGCCGGTGCGCTCTCACCGAATTTGGTTGGCGCTCAACGCCGCTGGGGCATTGTTGCTGAACAGCGTCATCTTCACCCATTGGTGAAGCGCGGGACCACCGATCCGAACCACACGGCCAAATGTCCGTCAGAAATTCGCAGCCAGTCGACTTGCGTGCCGGCAGGGTGTTCAGAGTCCACGTGTGACGCGCGCGAACCGGCTGTCGGGGCCGCAGGCTTCGCGGACGGCGGCCACGTCGCTGATGAGGTCGACGTCGGCTAGTCGGCGTACCGGTGCGACTTCGATCCCGTTGTCGCGCAATGCTTTCAGGGTGAGTTCGCCCGTGTCGGATTGCGACATCGGGACGCGGCGCAGACAGGTGGCGGCCTCCGGTGCGGTCAGTCCGAGCACCCACCAACCGCCATCCAGCGCCAACCCCAGCACCGCCTGCTTTTCGAGTAATCGATGCGCGCAGTCGGTCAGCAGCGCCGCGGTGACCTGCGGGGTGTCCATCCCGATCTGTAGCACCGGATAGTCGCCGGCCGCATCGACGTGGGCATTGGCGAGCCGGTCGGCGAAGCCGTCGCCGCGCTGCTCGATCACGCTGAACGACTCGAGGCGCTGCCGTATCTCGGTGGCGCAGGCCGCATTGTCGAGGTTGCCGGTCAGCGCGACCACCCGGGACGCCACCGGCGCGGCGGCCACCGCGTCCAGGGTGTCCAGCAAAGCTGCGGCGGCGATTTCGGCGGCCACCTGATCGCCGACGGTCGCCGCCAGCCGGGTCTTGGCCCGTCCGGGCTCGGGCGCCTTGGCCACCACCAGCACCGTCACCGGCAGGCTCACGAAATCACTTTCCAGAAGTCCACAATCGCCGTGATGCTGCCCTTGAGCGACCCGCTCACTTTCGACTTGCCCCCGGTCCGCGGGCCGTAGCTGACGTCGAGTTCCACCACGCGCCACCCCGCGGCCGCCGCCCGGACCAGCAACTCCAATGGATAGCCCGACCGACGATCGGCGACACCCAGATCCAGCAGCGCGTCACGCCGGGTGACCCGCATCGGCGCGATGTCGTGCACCGGCAAGCCGTGGCGGGTGCGCAGCCGCCAACTCATCACCACGGTGCCCACCCGAGCTACCCACGGCCAGTGCAGACCTGGCACCGGACGGCGCCTGCCGGTCACCATGTCGGCCCCGTGTTCCAACTCAGCAACCAGCCGCGGCAAGTCACCGGGATCCATCGACCCGTCCGCGTCGATAACCGCCACGACCGGCGTCGTGGCCGCGACGACGCCCGCATGGACCGCCGCACCGTAACCGGGGCGCGCCTCGGCGATCACCCGAGCGCCGTGCCGTTCGGCGACGGCGGCGGTGTCGTCGGTGCTGTTGTTGTCCACCACCAGTGCCTGATAACCGGCCGGAATCGCGGCCAGCACCGCCGGCAACGACTCCTCCTCATCGAGGCAGGGCAACACCACGGTCACGCTGGACAGCGAGATCAGTTCACTCCCGAACCGGTGCGGCCACCGCCGCTGCCGCTCCCCGTGCCGCCGGAAGGCGGCTTCGGGGCGAGGTTAGGCCCCCTGGGCGCCTGCGGCACCGGCGCCTGGGTCCGCGGAACTTGCGGCACCGGCGCCTGGGTCCGCGGAACTTGCGGCACCGGCGCTTGCGTTTGGGGCGCCGGCGCCTGAGTCGGCTGCGGAGCCACCGTCTGCTGTGTCGGCGCCTGTGTGGGCCGCGGGGCGACGGTGGTCGGCGCGACCGTCGTCGGCGCCACTGTCGTGGGAGGCGCGGTGGTGGGCGGAACGGTCGTCGTCCTGGGTGCCTGCGTGGTCGGCGGCGTCGTCGGAGCCGTCGTGGGCGGCGTCGTGGGAGCCGTCGTCGGCGGCGTCGTGGGAGCCGTCGTCGGCGGAGTTGTAGGAGCCGTCGTGGGCGGCGTGGTGGGCGGCGTCGTCGGCGGAGTGGTCACCCCGGTGGTGGGCGGTGTTGTCGGCGGCGTCGTGTACGGCGGCGACCAGGGCGGATACGGCGGCATACCCGGCTCCCAACCCGGATAGGGCGGGATGAAGACAGGCACCGGCAAGGGCGCCGGGACCGGGATGGGCGCCGGGGCGACCGGCGCGGGCAGCGGGACCGGCGCAACCGGCGCGGCGGGCGCCGGCCGCGGGACGTTCTGCACGGCCGGCACGGTGCCACCCTGAAACCCGAGGGTGGGGATGTCGGGCGGCGGCGGCGGCACCGGGGCCTGCTGCTCGGTCGGCAACAGCGGCATGAATTTGCCCGGCTGAGCGTTCTGGTGCCCCTCAACCGGCAGCGTGGACGCGGTCGGACGGACGGTGACCGCAACCGCTACGGCCAGCGACGCGAATCCGAGGACGGCAAACCCGATGACGGCATTGCTGATCAGCAACCGCCTCAGCTGCGGCCGAATGCCGGCAGTGGCGGGATCATCCGGGTCGACCCCGTCCTCGAATTCATCCTCGAAGTCGTCGTAATAGTCCTGACCGTCCGTGTCGACGGGCAGGATGTCGTATTCGCT
>NZ_LZLQ01000094.1 GCF_001673315.1 Mycobacterium asiaticum
TGCCCGAATTGCCAAACATGACTGGTGGACGCCACACGACAATCATGACGAGGGTGCGGCTCACGTCGTAAGTGCGTTGAGCCTGCGTTTGGTGGCGGCGAGCCTGCGTTAAGCGCGTCGAGCCTGCGTTAAGCGCGTCGAGCATGCGTTCACCGCATCGAGCCTGCGTTCACCGCGTCGAGCATGAGTCCAGCGCGTCGAGCCTGCGTTGAGCGCGTCGAGTCTGCGTTGTGTGCATCGAGCCTGCGTTCACCGCATCGAGCATGAGTCCAGCGCGTCGAGCCTGCGTCCACCGCGTCGAGCCTGTGTTGTGTGCGTCGAGCCTACGTCCAGTGCGTCGAGCCTGCGTCCACCGCATCGAGCATGCGTCCAGCGCGTCGATTCGCTGCAAATGACGCGCTGAGTGCAGTTTCGACGCGACCAGCGCAGGCTCGGCGCACTTCCGACGCCACCAGCGCACACTCGCGCGCTTACGACGCCACTAGCGACGCCACCAGCGCAGACTCACGCACTTACGACGTGAGCCGCACCCTCGTCATGATTGTCGTGTGGCGTCCACCAGTCATGTTTGGCAATTCGGGCG
>NZ_LZLQ01000095.1 GCF_001673315.1 Mycobacterium asiaticum
CCCGCCAAAAACGGCCCCGGATCGGCCCGCGCCGCACCGACCCGCAAGTTGCTGCCGTCGAAATCCACCCACCCCGGCTTCCACTCGCCATACGCCGTTTCCGGCCGAGGCGGGGGATTGGTCAGCTCCACCAGGCAGGACAACCCACTGGGCGGGTGCGCGGCATCCGTCGTACACCGTGTCTTGCTGCCGGGAACGCTGAACGCCGTATCCGCGCCCAGACGATAGCGGGACGCATCGGCGGGACGGCCGGCTTCGATCCAGGCGATGACCGCGGCAATCGGCGCCCCGGCAACCGGTACGGCGCCGGCCGGCGGCGCCCCGCCCGCCGCAGATTGGGTGGTGGCACCGGAGGTGGTACGGGTCTGTTCCGCGCCGCCGCCGACGGTGTGTGAGCAGCCGGCGACCAGCACCGAGATGGCAACCAGGGCGGCAATCCGCATCACGACAGGTTAGCCGCCCTACAGCGGATTCGGGCGCTGCGCACGGCGATGCGCATACGCGTCCGCTACCGTCGATTCATGCATGAGCGCATCATCCGCGCCCGCACCAGCGCCGGCATTGTCGAAGGTTTCACCCGCGACGGCGTGAACCGCTGGCGCTCGATCCCCTACGCCAGGCCGCCGGTGGGGCCGCTGCGCTACCGTGCGCCGCAGCCCGCCCGGCCCTGGGCCGGGGTACGGCACTGCCACGGATTCGGTAATTGTGCACCCCAGCAGCGTCGCTACACCTTGCTCGGCGTTTCCGGCTTCGGAGGCAGATTCCAGCCGATGAGCGAGGACTGCCTGACCCTCAACGTCGTCACGCCCAAGGACGGGTCCGCCGAACCGCTGCCGGTGATGGTCTTCATCCACGGCGGGGGTTACATCCTCGGCAGTTCGGCCACCCCGATCTACGACGGTGCCGCACTGGCCCGGCGCGGTTGCGTGTACGTGTCGGTGAACTACCGGTTGGGTGCGCTGGGCTGCCTGGACCTGTCGTCATTGTCGACACCGCAGACGCCGATAGACAGCAACTTGTACCTGCGCGATCTGGTCCTGGCGTTGCACTGGGTGAAGGACAACATCGCCAGCTTCGGGGGCGACCCCGACAACGTCACCATCTTCGGGGAGAGCGCGGGCGCCCACATCACCGCGACGCTGCTCGCGGTGCCGGCCGCCGAGGGGCTGTTCCACCGCGCAATCTCGGAGAGCCCGGCGGCGGGGATGACCCGTTCACAGGAGGTGGCCGCCGAGTTCGCGGCGCGTTTTGCAAACCTGCTCGGCGCGCGCCGGCAGGATGCGGCCGACACGATCATGCGGGTCCCGGCGGCTCAACTGGTCGATACCCAGCACCGGCTGATCGACCAGGGCATGCAACAGCGCCTGGGCGCCTTCCCGATCGGGCCGGTTTTCGGGGACGACGTGGTGCCGGTCGACCCGGTCGAGGCGATGCGCTCCGGCCAGGCGCACCCGGTACCGCTGATCGTCGGGACGAACGCCGAAGAGGGCCGGTTGTTCACCCGCTTCCTGGGCATGCTGCCGACCAACAAGGCGATGGTGGAAGCGCTGCTGGGCGAACTGGAACCGGAAGTCCGCGAACGCATCACAGCGGCGTACCCGAACTATCCGCATCCCTCGGCATGCATCCAGTTGGGTGGCGACTTCGCATTCAGCTCCGCGGCATGGCAGATCGCCGAGGCCCACGGCACGCATGCGCCCACGTATCTCTACCGCTACGACTACGCGCCACGGACACTGCAGTGGTCAGGATTCGGCGCCACACACGCGACTGAATTGTTCGCCGTGTTCGACATCTACCGCACCCGGTTCGGGGCGCTGCTCACCGCGGCGGCCGACCGGCGCACCGCGCTGCGGGTCAGCAACCAGGTGCAACGACGCTGGCGGTCGTTCAGCCGGACCGGGGTGCCCGGTGACGACTGGCCGGTCTACACCCACGCCGACCGCGCCGTGCTGGTGATCGACCGCAAGACGCGCGTCGAGTACGACCCGCATCAGCACCGCAGGTTGGCCTGGGACGGTTTCTCCCTCGCGCGTTGACCTGGCACGCTGGGGCTCATGGCTTCCGACACCGGAGAAGACACAGACCGCGCGATCGAACGCCCCAGCGACCTCACTGCCGAATGGCTGACCGCCACCGTGCGGGCCGGGACCGTCGCCGACTTCACCGTCGAACGCATTGGCACCGGCCAGATGAGTGAGTGCTATCGGATCGGGCTCACCTACGCCGACGACGGGGCTGTCTCGCGGCCGGCGTCGGTGGTGTTGAAGGTCGCCGCGACCGATCCGGTGAGCCGGCAGACCGGGCTGGCGCTGGGCCTGTACGAGCGGGAAGTCCGCTTCTACCACGACATTGCGCCTCGGCTGGGTGGCGCGATCGCGCCTTGCTACCACGCCGCCGTTGACGTCTCCACCGGTGTGTTCGACCTGTTGCTCGGCGACGCCGGCCAAGCCCTAGTGGGTGACGAAATCACCGGTGCCACAATCGAACAGGCCCGTCTCGCGGTAACCGAACTGGGGCGGTTGCACGGCCCGTTGCTGGGCGACGCCGCGCTCGCCGACGCGCTGTGGCTGAACCGGGAGTCACCGCTCAGCCAGGCGATGATCACGCCTCTCTACGCGGGATTCATGGAGCGCTACGGCGATCGGATCGCACCCGCGCATCGCGCTGTATGCCAGCGACTGGTGAGTTCCTTCGACGGTTATCTGGCCCAGGAAGCCGCCCAGGACAGTATCCGCGGCCTGGTGCACGGTGACTTCCGTTTGGACAACCTGCTTTTCGGGACTTCGAACGACAGCAGGCCGCTCACCGTGGTCGATTGGCAGACCGTTTCTTGGGGTCCGGCGCTGACCGATCTGGCGTATTTCCTGGGCTGTGCTCTGCCCGTGGAGGTTCGGCGTGAGCACTATGACGCGTTGCTGCAGGCTTATCACCAGGCGCTGGGGCCCGACGCTCCGCTCAGCCCGTCCGGGGTCCGCGAAGGTGTTCGCCGGCAAGGCTTTTTCGGCGTGATGATGGCGATCGTGTCGTCGATGCTCGTCGAGCGCACCGAGCGCGGTGACCGACTGTTCATGACGATGCTGGAACGGCACTGCGAACACATCCTGGACACCGATGCGGTGGCGCTGCTGCCGGCCGCGTCGGCACCCGAGCCGCTGCGGCCGGAGCCCGCGGACGAACTGTCCCACCCGGCCAGCGACGAGCCGCTGTGGAGTGAGAGCTGGTATGCCGATTTCACTGACGCCGCAGAAGGTTTGGGCGGATGGTTCCGCCTGGGGCTGATCCCCAACCAGCAGATGGCCTGGATCCACGCACTGTTGTGCGGACCCGACCTGCCAACCATCGCAGTCGACTACCAAGTACCGCTGCCCGACGACCCGTGGCAAATCACCGCCGACGGCATCGACCTCGGGCACTCCGTGGGCGAGCCGCTACACACCTACCGTGTCGACCTGCGCGCCCAAGGCCAGTCCTATGCGGATCCTTCGGCGTTGCTGCGCGGGGAACCGGGGGAGCCGGTCGAGATCGCGATGAACCTGCAGTGGACCACGAACGGCGGCCCCTACCAATACCGGTTGACCACGCGCTACGAGATTCCGTGCACCGTCTCGGGGACCGTCACCGTCAAACATGCCCGCTACCAGTTGGATTCGGTCCCCGGGCAGCGCGACCACTCCTGGGGGGTCCGTGACTGGTGGAGCATGGACTGGGTGTGGAGCGCGCTGCACCTCGACGATGGCACCCACCTGCACGGTGTGCGAATAGAGATTCCCAACACCCCGCCGATCAGCATCGGCTACACGCAAGACGCCGACGGCAACGTCGCCGAGCTGAGCACGGTGGACAATCGAGAGGCGTTCGGCGCCAACGGATTACCCGTCAGCCAGACGCTGGAGCTGGAACCGGCGGGCATCGACGCGCACGTCGACATCGTTGCGCACGCCCCGGTGCGATTGACCGGAGTCGACGGCCGGGTGAGCCTGTTCCCGCGTGCCTGGGTCAATGTCACCACCGCCGACGGCCGCAGGGGTGTCGGCTGGATGGAGTGGAACCGCAGCCAGGCCGGACAACCGCAGTGAGCCCGGCCAGGCCGCCCGTCGTGGTGATGGGTGTCTCTGGCTCGGGCAAGTCCACCGTCGGGGCGGCGCTGGCGCGCCGCTTGCGCGTCCCGTTCGAGGATGCCGACCACCTGCATCCGCAGGCCAACGTCGACAAAATGGCCGCCGGCGAACCCCTCACCGATAACGACCGCGGACCGTGGCTGGACCAAGTCGGCAGGTGGCTGGTCGACCACCGCGACGGCGGCGTGATGAGCTGCTCGGCACTCAAACGGGCCTACCGCGACCAGTTACGCGAGCACTGTGGCAGCACTCAATTCCTGCACCTGCACGGCCCGCCGGAACTCATCGAACGCCGGATGGCCGCGCGCAGAGGTCATTTCATGCCGGCCTCGCTGGTGCGGTCCCAGTTCGACACCCTGGAACCGCTGGATGCCGACGAACAGGGGGTCGTGGTCGACCTGAGCGACGAAGGCCGCGATACCGCGGCCGTCGTCGACTTCTTCCTGGCTAACGCCCCCAGCGCTTGCGACGGCCCTTGAGGTCGTCGAGCTGGTCGTCGAACCGGTCGCGGGCGGTGTAGGCCAGCTCGCTGCCCCGTGCCGCCGCGCGGTCGGCCAACTCGCTGCCGCGTGCCGCCGCGAGGTCGGCCAACTCGCTGCTTCGGGCGGCTGCCCGGTCGGCGAACTCGCTGCCGCGGTAGCGCGCGGTCTCGGCCAGCTCCAGGCTGCGAGCCTGGGCGGTGTCGGCCAACTTCTTGCTGCGCTTGCGGGCCTTCTTGGCGTACGGCGCGCTCTTCTCCGCTGCCGTGCTGGCCAGTTCCCGGCCGCGTTCCAGGGCAGCCTCGGCGTACGGCGCGCTCTTCTCCGCGGCCGTGCTGGCCAGTTCCCGGCCGCGTTCCAGGGCAGCCTCGGCGTACGGCGCGCTCTTCTCCGCGGCGGTGTTGGCCAATTCGCGGCTGCGTTCGGCTCCGGCCTGCAGGCCGTGCACGATCTTCTCGCCCAGCTCGGAATCCAGCAGCGTGTCGCTAGAACCTGGCAACGCACCCGAGACGCGCTCGGAGAGCCGCCCGGCTGCGCGCTTGCCGCGCCACCCCAGCGACGGCTTGCCGGCCGTGTCGGCCGCAGCAATCATCAACCCGCCCAGCAGGCTCACATCGGCCAGGAACGCGCGCCGCTTCTCGGCCTTGCGTTCGGGGTCAGTCTCGGTCCAAAACATATGTGCGCCAAGGTTTCCCGGGACCACCGTCAACGCCAGGGCCGCCGAGGCCACCCGGGGCAGCCGCCCAGCGGCCAGCAACACCCCGCCGCCGATCTGGACGGCCGCGTTGATTTGAGCGAAGGTTTCGGCATCCGCCGGGATACTGCCGCTCACCGATTCCGGCAGCGACTGCAGGCCACTCACCGTGGGCTGTGCGGCTTGAGCTGCGGGTTTCGGGTTGAGCAGTGCGTCCACTCCCTGGCCGATGAACACTGCTGACAACATGGGTCGCGCGATTCTTCGGATCAACATGGGCGCTGTGTTCCCCGGCCGGCCAGGGCACAAACCCGCTATGCGTCCGGCAATTGTTGCCGGCGAGCACCACCGGGCTGACCCCCGCGGCGATAGGGTGGACGACGTGCGGGCGTTGATCATCGTCGACGTGCAGACAGATTTCTGCGAAGGCGGTGCGCTGCCGGTTTCCGGTGGCCGTGCTGTGGCCCGTTCCATCAACGACTACCTGGCCGGGGCGCCCGGCTACCGTCACGTCGTGGCGACCATGGATTTCCACATCGATCCCGGTGACCATTTCTCCGACGACCCGGACTATTCGTCCTCGTGGCCGCCGCACTGCCGGGCGGGAAGTCGTGGCGCGCAGTTCGATCGCGATCTCGACACCGCCCCCATCGAGGCCGTCTTCCACAAAGGTGCCTACAACGCGGGTTACAGCGGATTCGACGGCGTCGACCAGGACGGGACGACGTTGCGGGATTGGCTGCGCCAGCGCGGCATCGACGAGGTCGACGTCGTCGGCATCGCCACCGATCACTGCGTTCGCCACACCGCCCGGGATGCCGCCCGGGCCGGCCTGGCCACCAGGGTCCTGCTGGATCTGACAGCAGGGGTGGCCGAAGCCTCGACCGCCGACGCGATCACGACGATGAAAGACGCCCACATCACACTGATCGGAACTAGCTCATGACGACATCGAATCGGGACGAATTACTGGCTGCGGTGGAGCGCTCACCCCAGGCGGTTTCGGTGCACGACCGCGCGGCGTGGGTAGCGGTGTTCTCCGACGAGGCGCGGGTGGAGGATCCGGTGGGGTCGAGTCCGCATGTCGGACCCGAGCAGATCTACCGCTTCTATGACACTTTCATCGGCCCGCGGGACATCACGTTTCATCGCGACCTGGATATCGTCGCCGGCCAGGCCGTGCTGCGCGACCTCGAACTCGAGGTGGGCATGGGTTCGGACGTAACGATGCACATCCCCGCGTTCCTCCGCTACGACCTGCGCGAGGTCGACGGTGAGTGGAAGGTGGCGCACCTACGGGCCTACTGGGAGTTGCCGGCAATGATGCTGCAATTCCTCAAGACCGGGCCGCGCGCGCTGACACCCGGGCTGCACCTGGCCCGCGGATTGCTGGGAAACCAGGGGCCGCGGGGCACTGCCGGTTTCATGACCGGCTTTCGCCGTGCGGGAACCCGTCACAAACAGTTGGTCGAGAACTTCCTCGGGGCCGTTGCCCGCGGTGACAAATCGGCCGCGCTGGGCGCGTTGTCCGCAACCAGCCCAATGACATTGGGCGACGACGAGCCGCTGGACATCGCCGAACTCAGCGAGCAGTTGCGCGGCGCCAGTGCCCCCAAGGTAATCGCCGCGGGATTCAACGTCGTCGCATCGGTCACCTCCGATAACGGGCGCGGCATCCTGTTCGCCGAAGTCACCCGGCGCGGCGATCGGATCAATGAAATCCGTTACTTCCCAGCCTGACCACTGGGCGTGCCGACCGCGCTGTGAGTCCCGCGCGAGAGTGAAATCACCGACGCCTTCGCGGCGTGTCTTGTCGTGAAATCCACGCTCGCCAAGAACGATTGCCCGGTGATGGATCGCTATGGAACCGATGTCCTGGCCGAGGCAAGCCGACGTAAGCCCCGGTCGGTGGAACACCCGGTCGAACTCGGGATGGTCGTCGAGGACGCGCAGAGCGGCTACGTGGGCGCTGTGGTCCGCGTCGAGTACGGACGCGTGTATCTCGAAGACAGGCGCGGCAAGACCCGCGGGTTCCCGCTGGGTCCGGGATATCTGCTGGACGGTCAACCGGTCATTCTCACCCCACTGCGCCGCTCGGCGCCCGCTGCCGCCACCCGGACAGCGTCGGGCTCAGTCGCGGTGCCGGGTGCGCGTGCCCGGGTCGCGCGCGCCAGTCGCATCTACGTCGAGGGACGTCACGACGCGGAACTCATCGCGCAGGTCTGGGGGGAGGACCTCAAGATTGAGGGAGTCGTGGTGGAGCACCTCGGCGGCGTCGATGATCTAGTCGAGATCGTCGAGGAATTTCGTCCGGGACCGGCGTGCCGCTTGGGCGTACTGGTCGATCACCTGGTGGCCGGATCGAAAGAGTCGCGCATTGCCGATGCGGTACGACGCGGGCCCGGCGGCGCCGACACCTTGATCGTCGGTCACCCGTTTGTAGATATCTGGCAGGCGGTCAAACCGCAGCGGGTCGGCCTCAAGACGTGGCCGAAGGTGCCGCGACACCTCGAGTGGAAACACGGGGTGTGCCAGGCGCTGGGCTGGCCGCACCGCAACCAGGCCGATATCGGGCGTGCATGGCAGCGGATACGGTCCACGGTTCGCGATTGGAATGACCTGGAACCCGCGCTGATCGGGCGGGTGGAAGAGCTGATCGATTTTGTGACGCTGCCCGCCGAATAAGGCTCGGGCCCAACGCAAACACGCAAGTTCAGTCCGGACCGAACGGATCCGGCCGCAGCCGACGAGTCACGGCCAAGAGTACTGATTCTGCTTGGGGCACAACGCATTTTGGTCGAAGGCGGGCGGGCCTGCGCGGGCGGTGGCCGGGAATCAGGGTCCAATGGCCCTGACGCACCAGCGCACAGGTCTCGTAGGATCGGCGCATGGCAGGTGAAGCGACGAAATACGGGATCCTGGTCGGCATCGACGGGTCCGCGGAATCCAACACGGCGGTCACTTGGGCGGCCCGCGCTGCCGCCCTGCGTAATGTCCCGCTGAACCTGCTGCACGCGGTCACCCCGGTGGTGGTGGGCTGGCCGGTGGGGCCGCTCTACCAGGAGATGCCTGACTGGCAGAAAGACAACGCAGAACAGGTCATAGCGCAGGCCAGGCAGACGGCGGCTGAGGCCCTCGGAGACTCCGGCGCCACGCAGGTGCACGCCGAGATCGTTTACGCCAACGCAGTGGCCACGCTCGTCGAGGCATCCGCCGACGCGCAGATGGTGGTGGTAGGGAGCCAGGGGTTGGGCGCGCTGGGACGGATGCTGCTGGGCTCAGTGAGCTCGGCTCTGGTTCAGCACGCGAATTGTGCGGTGGCCGTTGTCCATTCGGACGACGGCGTACTGCCGGATTCCGCCGCGCCGGTACTGGTGGGTATCGACGGTTCGCCGGTGTCGGAGGCTGCGACGGCTTTCGCCTTTGACGAAGCCGCACGCCGCGGCGTCGACCTGATCGCGTTGCACGCCTGGAGCGACGTCGGGGTCTTTCCGGTTCTCGGGATGGATTGGCGCGATGGGGAAAGTGAGGCGTACGAAGTGCTCGCCGAACGCCTGGCCGGTTACCAGGAGCGGTATCCCGACGTTCACGTGCAGCGATCGCTGGTGTGCGATACGCCGGCGAAATGGCTGCTGGAAGCCGCCGAGCGGGCACAGTTGGTGGTCGTGGGCAGTCGCGGGCGCGGGGGATTCGACGCCATGCTGCTGGGGTCGGTCAGTTCTGCGGTCGTCCACTCGGCGAAAATCCCGGTGGCCGTGGTCCGGTCGTGAGAGAGGTCTTTGGTCCTTTCCGGTGAGGGCTTTCGACGGGTGCGACCGACGCCTGTTCCTCGTAGCGTGGGATGCATGACGCACACCGCAGCACACGCCAAAAACCACGGTGTTCTAGTCGGCGCTGACGGCTCACCAGCCTCCAACGCCGCGGTCGTCTGGGCGGCCCGCGACGCCGAACTGCGAAACATCCCGCTGACCGTGGTTCATGTGGTGAACACCGATGTGGCGACGTGGCCGCCGATGCCGTACCCCGACACCTGGGCGTTGTGGCAGGAGGACCAGGGCCACCGGATTCTCAGCGAGGCGGTCAAGATCGCCGAGAATGCGGTGTTGACCGACCGCCAGCTCACCATCCACAGCGAGCTGATATATGCCACTCCGGTGTCGACTTTCGTCGAAATGTCCAATAATGCAGAGCTTTTGGTGGTCGGATCGGCCGGCCGGGGTGCGGTGGCGCGGTTGTTGCTGGGGTCGGTGAGTTCCAGCGTGGTGCGGCATGCGAATTGCCCCGTCGCAATCATCCACGACGAGGACCCGCTGATGCCGGAGCCATTGCGCGCTCCGGTGCTGTTGGGCATCGACGGTTCCCCGGCTTCGGAGGCGGCGACGGCGGTTGCCTTCGACCAGGCGTCGCGGCGCCGGGTGGAGTTGATCGCGGTGCACGCGTGGAGCGACCTCGAGCTGGTCGAACTCCCCGGGTTGGACTGGGACAACGTCAAGACCGAAGCAGAGTTCAGTCTCGCGGAGCGTCTCGCAGGCTGGCAGGAACGCTATCCCGATGTCACTGTGCGACGAGTGGTCGTCTGCGATCGCCCCGCGCGCCAGCTGATCACGCGATCAGACTCGGCCCAACTGGTCGTCGTCGGCAGCCACGGTCGCGGAGCCCTTTCCGGCATGCTGCTGGGTTCGGTGAGCAATGCCGTGGTGCATTCGGTCCGCATGCCGGTGATCGTCGCCAGGGCGACCCACGATTGAAAACCAGCGTCGTGGGAAACCTGGGGGGTATGGCTGAGTACAGAGTTATTGACCCCAAAGGCACCGTGGTCGCCACCAAGGAGATCGAGAACGCCGACGACGCCCATGCCTGGTTCGTCGACTCTGCTGCCGACAATTCCGAGTTGGGTTGGCGCATGGAGGTCAAGCACGACGGGGAATGGTCGTTCTTCGACGACACCGAGGGCACGTCGAACTGATCCTGAGTCGAGCTGAGGAAAGTCAGTTCTCCGGTGAGGTCTTGGACTGGGTGGTCTTGGATTGGGTGGTCTTGGATTGGGTGGTCTTGGATTGGGTACGCCCGACGCGATGCTGTGCGGTGAGTAGGACCTGGTCGAATTCCGATTGAGCGGTGATTGCGTTGCGCACCCCGCGGAAGTCTTCGGTAATCTGCTCGGCCAGTGGCCGTAGCTTGACGTTCGCCTCTTGTGACAGCCACTTCAAGAGGTTGAATGCGGCGTCTGCGTCGATGCCGTAGACCAGCATCAACATGCCCTTGGCTTGCTCGATCCCGGCTCGATTGGCCGCGATTTCGACCAACTGCTCGGTGACGCGTTCCTGGTGTGCCGCTTCAGATACCGGGGAAACGTCGACGTAGAAACCCTGCGTGCCGATGACGGCGCCCTGCTCGTCGCAGAGCCTGTCGCCGATCACCACGACGTGGTGCACCTCGCCCTTGGTGTCGATGATGCGATGACGGGTGCTGAATGCCCTGCGGGTCTGCAAGATGTCATCCAGGGTGGCGGCCACTTGGCCGCGGTCCTCCGGGTGCTTGTGTGAGAGCACCAATTCGGTTGTGGGAGTGACTGTTCCGGGCTCGTAACCATGCATGCGCTGCACTTGCTCGGACCATTCCCACCGTTGGTCGGCGAAGTAGAAGCGGAACCAGCCCACTCCCTGCGGCTCCCCGCCGGCCAGGGCTTGTTCCACCGCGGAGGACTGACCGTTCAATTCCCAAGCCATAGCCAACCTCCTTCGCTGGTGAGGACAGCGGCCGCGGCATGCCCGCGGCCACCGCCTCTCTTGTCGTCGATCAGGCGTTGATCACCTCCCGTCGGTTCTCGTTTTCGTTGATCGCCCGCTGGCCTGAGCCGGCCGAATTGCCACGGCCGACGGAAATCTTGCGCGGCTTGGCTTTCTCGGCCACCGGTATCTGCAGGCTCAACACGCCTTCCTGGTAGGACGCCTCGATGCGCTCGGTGTCGAGGTTTTCGCCCAGTACCAGCTGCCGGCTGAACACCCCGCGCGGCCTTTCAGTGGCCAGCATTTCGCGGTTCGGGTCGACTGAGGGCCGTTCGGCACGCACGGTCACCACGTTGCGCTCGATATCGATGTCCAGTGAGTCCGGGTCGATGCCGGGCAGATCGAACTCGACCACGAAACGCTCACCCTCGCGCCACGCATCCATTGGCATCACTGCAGGCCGGGCAGCTGTTCCCAGCACCTGCTGGGCGAAACGGTCCAGGTCACGGAACGGGTCGGTACGCATCAGCATGGCCGTCACCTCTTCCTTCCATGTGCTGTCTTGGGTGGATTTATCTGTGTCTTGCGACATAGATTTCTTATAGCACTATCGACAGAACATCGCAAGCTGTGATAAACAGATTTTCTGTAAGGGTTCGAAGGGGTGCGGCATTGACCAACGGTTCTGACATCACCGGCGCTCCGCCGCCGGATCACGGCGTCTACGGCATTTCGGTCGCGGCCGAACTTTCCGGCGTCGCGGTGCAGACGCTGCGCCTCTACGAACGGCATGGACTACTGACGCCGGCGCGCAGTGACGGCGGAACCCGCCGCTACAGCGCCGACGATCTGGCGCGATTGCAGCGCATCAGTGCTTTGGTCGACGCCGGCGTGAACCTGGCGGGCGTCGCGCGCATTCTCAGTCTGGAGGACGACAACGCCGAATTGTCCGCTGCCAACAGCGATCTGCGCTCCACTAACCGATCCCTGCGCAACGCCGCCAAGAACGGAAACGCAGGATGATCAGGCCACGACGCGAAACTGGTGCATCGTGGGGTCGGCGGGGTCCGGCAGATTCATGCCCGCGTCCACACCAGACCGCAAGTAGTCGATCACCGCATCGTTGAGGCGTTCGCCAGGTACAACGGCCGGAATTCCTGGTGGATAAGGGGTGATCTGCTCAGCTGCGACGCGGCCCACGGCCTTGGCTGCCGGCACCATCTCCGTGGCTCCGAAGAATGCATCCCGCGGCAGCGCAACGGTTTCCAGTTGCAACTCGTCCGGCGACGGTAGCTGTATCTGTGGCGGCCGGTCGAAGCCGTCGGCGGCCTCGCGCCACTGTGTCACCGCGTTCACCAGACGGTCCGCGGTGTGCTCGTTGTCGGCGAAGGACATCGTGGCCAGGATCCGGCGGTGATCGCTCATGCCGACGTCGAGGCGGCAGTTCTGTCGCAGCCAGTCCGACGCTTGATAGCCCGAGGTCCCAGTACTGGAGACGTCCATCAACACCTGAGTGATGTCCAGGTCGTGGGACGCTTCGTCGCCTAGCAGCTCCTCCCGCAGGACCTGGACGTCAGGTATCTGCGCCAACCGTTGTCGCAACTGCGTCGCGAGATCGAGTTCGGCAGTGAGCAATTCGTGGCCGTGCTGCACCATCTGCCGCCGCCACCCGTCGAGCGCGGCATAGACCATCACGTTCGGACTCGTCGTCATCAACAAGTCGGCGCAGGCCGACAATCGCGTCGCGTCGACCAGGTCGCCTTGCAGGTGAAACACCGACCCCTGCTCGAAACCGGCGCCCATCTTGTGCACGCTTACCACGCAGACGTCTGCGCCGGCGTTCATCGCCCAGGTCGGCAGGTCTTCGTGGAAGGGCAGATGCGCACCCCATGCTTCGTCGACAATCAGCGGTTGTTGCGCTTGTGGCAGATGTCGGCGATCGCTCCGATGTCGGCGCACGTGCCGTAGGGGCTGGGGCTGACGATGAGTGCTCCGGCCGCATCCGGATGACGCTGCCACGCTTGTTCTACTTGTTCAGGCGAGGGCGGATGGGAGAAATGCCGCTCGCTGTCCCACTGCGGCGTGATCCACCGGGGTTGCACGCCGGAGAAGATCAGTCCGGCGACGATCGACTTGTGGCTGTCCCGGGTGACGAGCAGCCCGCCTTCGTGCCCGCCCGCCACCGCGAGCATTGCCGCTTTGACCGACAGCGAGCTGCCGCAGGTGGAGAAGAAAGCGGAGTCGGCGCCAACGGCATCGGCCATCAAGTCCTCGGCGCGGGCGAGGAACTTGCCCCGCGACATGCGGTCGTCAAGCCCACCGCTGGCCAGGACGTCGTTGCGAAACGGTTCTTTGCCCAGCACCTCCAAGACTCGAGGGTCGGTGCCGGCGCCCTGCCGGTGACCGGGCGGGGTAAAGCCGTATCGGTCACTGCGGTGGTAGTCCGCCACAGCGTCCAGTAATGGTGCCTGGGACTGGTCCATGCAATCGGGCTACCCCGTTTACGAAGCTATATGCCGGGTATGACCCCGGCATGGTCGATCAGCCTGAATTGCCGCTGCGCGCGATCGCCTTGGTCTGCAGCCTCAAAGGCAGCCCCGCGGAATCCAGTAGCGCGCTCATGGCCCAGCATGTTGCCTCCGAGCTGGGCAAACACGGGGTGGAGTGCGAGCACGTCCGCTGCGTCGACTACAACATCGCGCCCGGCGTCGAAGACGACATGGGCTCCGGCGACGAATGGCCGGAAATTCGCCGCAAGGTGCTTGATGCCGACATCCTGCTGATCAGCACGCCCATCTGGCTGGGGCACCCGTGCAGCGTCACCCAGCGCGTCCTGGAACGGCTGGATGCCGAGTTGTCCAACACCGACGAGGACGGCGTCCCCGCGATGGTCGGCAAGGTGGGAATCGTCAGCGTGGTCGGCAACGAGGACGGTGCCCACAAAGTGGTTGCCGACGTATTCCAAGGACTCAACGACATCGGCTTCAGCATCCCGGCGCAGGGCTGTACGTACTGGAACGGCGAGGCCATGCAGTCCACCGATTACAGCGACCTGGATCAGGTACCTGAACCGATCGCTGCTGCCACCGCCGCCGCCGCACGCAATGCGGCCCATCTGGCCAGGGCGCTGAAGACGCTGAAGTACCCGCCGTACGAGTCAAACAATGAGTGAACTAGCAAGCGAACTAGCAGAGGTGAGGGCCGACGTGGCCGATCGTGCGCGGCAGGAAGCCGACATTTATCGAGGCGAGAACGAGCGGCCGCTGGCCGGATATGTGGTGGTGCTGAGCGTATACACCGTGCTGGTCGCGGTGACTGCGGTGCTGGCGGCGGTCACCGGTCGCAAACTGCCGCCGCGGTGGAATTGGCAAGATTTGATCACGCTGACCCTCGGCACCCACAAACTGTCCCGGACCTTGAGCAAAGATTCGGTGACCAGCCCGCTGCGGGCACCGTTCACCCAGTTCAAAGGGTCCGGCGGCCCAGCCGAGGTCCAAGAAGAACCTCGGACCGACAGCGCAGTGCGGCACAGCCTAGGTGAATTGCTGACGTGCCCGTTTTGTCTGGACATGTGGGTGGCCACCGGGTTTGTCATCGGCCTGGTCTTTGCGCCGCGATTCACCCGGCTGGTCGCCGGCACCTTCACGGTGTTGACCGGTGCGGACTTTTTGCAGTTGGCCTATGCCATGGCGCAGCAGGCCTCCGAACGTTGAGGTGGTGTCATGCCGAAGACGACGAAAAGCGGTGCGGCAAAAAAAGATGAGTTGCCCAGCACGTTGCGGAAGTCCAGTGCCAAAGCGCAACGGACGTTCGCCAAGGCCCATGATGCGGCGGCCGAGCAGTACGGCAGCGAAGAGC
Source organism: Mycobacterium asiaticum (assembly GCF_001673315.1). Taxonomy (GTDB): domain Bacteria; phylum Actinomycetota; class Actinomycetes; order Mycobacteriales; family Mycobacteriaceae; genus Mycobacterium; species Mycobacterium asiaticum_B. The sequence goes on from NZ_LZLQ01000095.1 coordinate 14,882, forward strand.
GCGCCCACCGGGTCGCCTACGCCGCCGTCAAGCACAGCTACGAAAAGGTCGGCGACCACTGGGAAGCCAAAGAGGAGAAGGGCCCGTCCGACGAGCGCGCCGAACGTGGCGGCCTGAACAACCCGGTGCCGTCGGAAGAAGGCGTCGACGCCAACGCCAGCAAAAAGCATCTGCTCGACGTCGCACGGCGGCTCGACGTGCGCGGCCGATCCACGATGACGAAACCCGAGCTCGTCGAAGCCATCAAGAAACAGAATCGTCGTGCCCAAAAGCGCTGAGCCCAAGGATGTTCCGGGTGCAGAGCGCTACCTGCCGGAGGATCGAGGGCTGAACTCGCTGGAGCATGCGGCCAGCGGCTGCCAGGGTTGCACCCTTTACCAGGACGCCACCCAAACCGTGTTCGGCCATGGCAAGGCCGAGGCGCCAGTGATGTTGGTGGGGGAACAGCCCGGCGATCGGGAGGACCAGGAGGGCCAACCCTTCGTCGGTCCCGCCGGCCGTCTGCTGATGCGCGCGCTCGCAGATGCCGGTGTCGATCCGGCCCTGACGTATCAAACCAACGCCGTCAAACACTTCAAGTTCAAAAGGCAGGGTAAGCGGCGCATCCATCAAAAGCCCGGCCGCACCGAAGTAGTTGCGTGCCGGCCCTGGCTGATCGCCGAAATTCAGGCGCTGCAGCCGCAACTCATCGTTTGCCTCGGTGCGACCGCCGCGCAGTCATTGCTGGGGAGCACGTTTCGTGTCACAGCGCACCGGGGCGAGCGGCTGCGGTTGCCGGCGACCCTTGACGTCGGGGTCGAAGCGGAGCCGGTGGTCATGGCGACGGTCCATCCCTCGTCGCTGCTGCGCGACCAAAGTGACCACCGCCAGGAGAACTACGAGTCGTTCGTCGCGGACCTGCGCAGCGCAGCCAGTGCACTTCCGGCCATGTTTCGGTCAGACCGACATGGGTAGTCAAAATCGATGAGCCTGCACAGCCAAGAAGCCACCAGGGCGGTGCCCGAACGGACCGCTCAGCCACCAGACACCCATGATCACGGTCGTGGCCGCAGAGCGATCGTGAACTGGGCTCTGGCCCTGCTGACCATCCCTGCCGCCGTCGCGATTGTCATCTTCGCCCTCGGCGCGGCCATGAGCTTCGCCGCCTGTAGCGGTTCCCAGTGTCCGGAGCTGGGCCCGGACGGCGTCGTGTACGGCGTGCTGTTGTACGGCGCCCCGGTGGTCGCGTTTTTGACCATCGTCGTGTCGCTGTTCACCGCGTTTCGGCGCCGCGGCTTCATCGTCCCGTTGATCGGCCTGGGATTGCTGCTGGCCGATTTCGCCGCCGTCGCGATTCTCTTCTAAACCGTTGTCCAGCAACAATGTCGATGCCGCCGTGCTCTTCGACATCGACGGCACCCTGGTCGACTCCAACTATCTGCACATCGACGCGTGGCAGCGTGCCTTCGCTGAGGTGGGCATCGGGGTAGAAGCGTGGCGCATCCACCGATCCATCGGGATGGACGGATCAACCTTGGTCAAGACGCTGTCCGACGACGCGCCCGATGACCAACAAACCCGGCTGAAAGACCTGCATTCGCAGTACTACAAAGAAACGGCCACCATGCTGCAGCCGTTGCCGGGCGCGCGGGAGTTGCTGCAGAAGGTGGCCGACCTCGGCCTCAAAGTCGTCTTTGCGACCTCAGCGCCGGAAGACGAGCTGAAGATGCTGCGCGAGACTCTCGACAGCGACCAATTGGTCGCAGCGGTCACGTCTTCAGATGACGTGGACACTGCCAAACCCAAGCCTGACATCATCGAGGTTGCCCTGGAACGCGCAGGAGTTTCTGCCGAACGCGCGGTCTTCATCGGCGACGCGATCTGGGATGCTGAGGCCTGCGTTCGAGCCGACGTACCGTGCATCGGGGTGCTCAGCGGTGGCGTCTCCCGCGACGAACTCCGGGACGCCGGCGCGGTAGAAGTTTTCGAGAACGCTGACGACTTGCTGCGGCACCTGGGCGAATCAGCGATTGGCCGATTGCCGCGCGACGCGGACTAGATTGGCCGGTTGCCGCGCAACGCGACTAGGGTGACCAAAACCGAAATGGGCCCAGTCCGTAACGGACCGGGCCCATTTCAACGAGACCTACTGGTTTGCCTTCTGACGCTGCTCGGCGGCTTCGGCGCCACCGCGAGCCGATTCGGCTTCCGCTTCCTTCTTGGCCGCGTCGCGCTGAGCGTCGGCCTTGTCCTGCTGGGCCTGACCCTCGCGCTTGACGTCATCGCGGCCAGTTACGGCGCCGATGACTTCCTTCGCCTTGCCCTTGACGCCCTCGACGACGCCTTCGATGCCCTCTTGGGGGCCACTCTTGTCCGCCATGAATTCCTCCTGCGTGCTAATCACTTACATGGCGACCTCGCGCTTGATCGTGTGCGCTCAGCCAACAGGGGCATTTCCAGCACCCCCGCGACACCAGGGTTTCCGAAGCGTATGGGGATCAAACCTACCTGTGGGCACGGTCACGCCAGCTGCGGCTGCGGTTGCGGCTGCGGCGTGACAGAAGCGTTGACTTGCGTGCAGGGTTCAGCGCACGTCGATTCGAATCAGTTCGGCATCGCGTGAGCGGATGGCCAGCGGGCACCCGACTCGCGGCGAATCCGGCATAGTTGCCACGCGAATATCGTTGCCTGCCAGGTCAGTTCGTGTGTCAGGGCGATAGCCAGCATCGCCCAGTGCCGATCGCAACACACAACCGTGGGACCGAGCGTGGGCGAGCGTAACCCGACCGCCGCACGCATCTTTTTCGCGACCGCAATTTGCTTATCGCACAGCATATTTCGTGGCGTATCGTGACGAGTCGTGTGGTCCGGTAGCCACGGCCGACGGCTTCGAGGCGGCCATATCTCACGGCCGCACCTGAATACTGCATTACTGCCCGTCCAGCGAACATGCGGTTGATCCCGTCGCAGGGATAGGCTGATACTCAGGTGGCAACCCGGCAGGGTTTGACCGCTTGAATAACGGGAATTCGCGCTAGACGCGGTAGCGAAGGAGGCGATATGTCAGTGACCGACGCGATCGGGAAGATCCTGAGCTTCGCCCGGGCCGGCTATCCCAAGGGTGTTCCCACTACCGACACCTTTGCGGTGCTGGCGGTGCTGCCGCAGAGCCTTCCCAACACAACACTGGGCGCCGATATTCGCGGCGCAGTGCACTGACGCCGCGGCCCACCCGTGGCATGATTCAACTCCATGCCACCGATCACCACCAGCGACGACGAGAACATTTTCTCGGATCGGCTCGCGGCGGCACAGTGATTCACAACGGCATCGTCGCGTTCTTCCAGACGGATCTCGCCGAGGAACTCGAAAACGTTGCCCTCCCGGTACCGGTGAGGCACAGCCAGCAGGAGCTTCTGCGGTCATGAAGATTGCGCAACTCGGTAACCTGCACGTCGGTCGGATCGGGCTGGGCGCCATGGGGATGTCCGTGGCATACGCCGGCGCAGGCAGTGACGACGCCGAGTCGATCCGGGCCGTGCACCGTGCGATCGACCTCGGCTGCACCCTCATCGACACCGCGGAGGTATACGGCCCCTACCGCAACGAGGAGTTGCTGGCCCGTGCTTTGCGCGGCCGACGGGACGAGGTCGTCCTCGCCACCAAATTCGGGATGATCTCCCACACCGGTCGCGATGGCCTGGACAGCAGCCCGGACAACATCCGCATCGCCATCGACGGCTCACTGCAACGGCTCGCCACCGACCACATCGACCTGTACTACCAGCACCGACTCGACCGCAGCACACCGATCGAAGACACGATCGGGGCGTTGTCCGATCTGGTCGCGGCCGGCAAGGTGCGGCACATCGGCCTCTCCGAGGTGGGAACACAGACCATCCGCCGCGCGCACGCCGTACACCCGATCACCGCCGTGCAGTCCGAATACTCGCTGTGGACTCGCGACCCCGAACCGTCAGTGCTACCGGTGCTGCGAGAACTCGGCATCGGGTTGGTCGCCTACTCTCCGCTGGGCCGCGGATTCCTCACCGGCGCAATACGTTCCACCCAGGAGCTGCCCGACACCGACTACCGCAAGACCAACCCGCGATTCGCCGACGAGCACTTTCAGCACAACCTGCGCAGCGCCGACCAGTTGGCGGCGATCAGTAGCGATGTCGGTGCCACCCCGGCGCAGGTCGCGCTCGCGTGGTTGCTCGCGAAAGGGTCGGACATCGTGCCGATTCCGGGCACCAAGCGCGTTGCGCGCATTGAGGAAAACGCGGCGGCGGACGAGTTGCAATTGTCGGCCGAGCAGCTGTCCCGGTTAGACGACCTGCTGCCCGCCGTGGGCGAGCACCACAGCGCCGCGCACCAGCATTGGATCGACCGGGACTAGATACTGCGGACCAGGGCGGCCGCCCGTACGTCGTCGCCGACCATGAAATGCATGAGCACCGAGTCGCCGCGGCTCGCCCAACGGATGGTCAACGGTTCGCCGTACTTGATCGGACTGCGATATTCCAGCACCGCGCGGTAGGGGTTGTTCTCCAATTCGGGCACTTGGCCCAGTATTTCGTGAACTCCATGCCAGTAGATGGTGTTGTTGACATGCTCGAACAGGTCGATGTCGGTGCGGCGCAACGGAAAGGGTGTAGCCACGGGATCTTCGAGTGCCTCGGTGACCCAGGGTCGCCACTTGAGCCGGTGGTCGTCGGTGGTGCTGCCGAAGCGTTCGATGCAGTAGTCGGTAAGCCGCGACGGCGTCAAAGTGTCCTTGTTCATGCAGATCCAAAAACCCTCGGTCTCGATGCGCCCGCCCCGCTCGCCGAGGAGTTGCACCCGCATGTTGCACCACCGGCTGGATAGCCCGCCACACCAACGGCGGAAGGTGATGTCGCTGGGTATCTCGATGGGCTCGATGACGTCGATCACCGTGCGCAGCACGATCCAGTGCGGATGTACCTCCGCCAGGTCGGCGTCGGCCAGATGTTCGGCACCGACCTCCTGGATATAGCGTGCGACGCCGTCCAGGCGCAGCCTGCGGTGCTGGTCAATATCGGATGTGGCTAGCCGCCAACCGGTTTGGTAGACGTAACCCTGTTCCGGCACGGGGACAAGGGGCACTGCCACGTCGAGATCGGGGGACACGGATTCTCCTAGCGGGGCACTGCCGCGGCATCGGTGAGCAGCTTTTCCAACTGCTCGCTGGCGGTGTTCAACTTGTTCTGGAACATCGACACCACCCGGTCACGCACTCGCGGCTTGTGCGAAAGCGGCGGCAGCAGGTCGGCAAGCAGATTCAACCGCGTCGTGCTGAGCCAATCGGTCAGGTCCGGGTCGTCCAGCCAGCGCTGGAAGTTGCGCAGGTCGGAGTGCGTCAACCGTAACCAGTCCACGTCGCGGTCGGGGTGCGGAATCGGCGCGCAGAGTTCGTTTTTGGTGTCGTCACAGTCGTAGGCGAACTCGACGTGCGCGATGAACGCGGCACTGAACACCTGCTGGCATCCGCGTACCGCCTGCAGGGCCAGGTTGCCGCCGTCGAAAACCGGTGTGGCCGAACGCTGCGGCGCTCCGTCCGCGGTGCAGTCGATGTACAGCGCGGACGGCGAGGAGGTGACGGAGCCGTCGTCCAGCACGATCGTGGTGGGCTCGATGCGTTGGACGTGACCCATCCTGACGACGTCCTTGATCCGGCGCAGCTGCTCGAATTCGGGCTGCGACACGGTGGCACATCGATACATCAGCGGGCGGACCTGCGGGTCGAGTCGCAGCAATGTGCCGGCCGCTTCGAGCCGGTCGAACAGGTCCTCGATCGAGGTGGCAGCGTCGATGGCCTCGAGTTGCGCGCCGTAGTTGTCCCGGAACTGCTTGATGAACGACGGTCCCGGCTGCAGCGTGGCCCGGTCGGTCAGCCAGGAATCGCGGGGCTTGATCCAGGTCAACCGGTCGGGGTCGACGCCGTGCCGCAGCAGCCACAGACAGACGTCCATGCCGGTCTTCCCGGCGCCGACGATGACGTAGCGCTCGCGTGGACCGAACTTCGGCAGCTCGTTCGGGGGGACGCAGTCAATGCCGGGGGCGACGTCGTAGGGGGCGGGCCGCATGGACGGCACAATGGCGCGCAGGTAGGTGGCATCCACGATGCGGCGCCGGACGTCGACGGCGTATTCCTCACCCGCCAGCGTCCGGAACCGTCCGTCTCCGAGATAGTCGCTCATCGGAAAGTATTCGACGCGCCCGGTGGGCAGGAATTGCTGTTGCATGACAGCGTCGAAGTAGGCGCAGATCTCGCCAACGGGGGCAAGCTCATTCAGCCCCTTGTTCCAGCCGACAACGTCGATAGTGTTGTGGCCCAAGGGTCTTGAGTTGACACCGTAATACGCCGACGGCTGGTGCAACCGGACGAACGGGTAGGCGGTGGTCCAGTGCCCACCCGGCTGGTGTGCACGGTCGACAATGACGATGCGTGCATCGGATTCGGTGATGACCGTGTCGGCGAACGCCATTCCCATGGCTCCGGCGCCGATCACGAGGTAATCGGTGTCCAATCTCTGGACACTGCCGGTCATTGCGTGCGCTCCCTCATGGGCGACACCATAGCGCCCTGGACAAAGCCTCGTTGCCGCAAACCGTGCCTGACTGCCGTTATTGCCTCAGGATTTCGCCCTGCGGTTTGGCACGCGGAGTTCAAGGGCCGCTACGGGTAAATTCGCTCAGATGGATCTCACCGTCGCGGTCGCCGATGGCGTCGCGCTGCTGACCCTGAACCGACCGGAGCGCCGCAACGCCTACACCGGGCAGATGGGCGACCTGCTCAACCGGGCCTACCGGCAGTGCGACGAGGACGACGCGGTGCGCGCCATCGTCGTCACCGGGGCCGGTGAGGCATTCTGCGTCGGGGCCGACTTCGGAACGGATCCTTTCGCCGCGCCGTCCGCAGATGTCGCTTTCACCGCCTCGCCGACCGATCCGGCGGCGTTCGAACTGCGCACCCCGGTCATCGCGGCGGTCAACGGCCATGCCATCGGCATCGGCTTGACCATCGCATTGCAGGCTGACCTCCGGATCATGGCTCGCGACGCCAAATATGCTGTGGCGCAAGTGCGTCGGGGCGTCATCCCAGACTGCATGTCGCACTGGACGCTGCCGCACCTCGTCGGCGGAGCCGTCGCGGCGGATCTGCTGCTGACCGGACGCACCTTCGACGGCGCCGAGGCCGCGGCACTGGGCATCGCCACCCGCGCCCTGCCCGCCGGCGCGGTGCTGGAGGACGCGATGGCGGTGGCACGCGACATCGCCGTCAACGTCGCACCGATGTCAGCGGCACTGAGCAAACGGCTGCTGTGGGACACCATGATCAACGGCTACACCCCCCGTCGGGTCGCCGCATTGGAGACGCAGTTGCATCACCGGGTGATGGGCAGCGCGGACGCCCGTGAGGGCGTCGAGGCGTTCCTGCAGCGCCGCCAGCCACGCTGGAGCGCCTCAGTGGCGGGGGAGTGGAAGCAGTGACCAGCTGGCGCAGCCGGGCAATGCCGCTGCTCCTCCGTGCGATGGGCAGGGCCAAAGCCTACGAGAATGCTGAAACTGCTCGGGCCCACATCGAACAACGCGCGTTGCACCCGCAATTGTTCGCTCCGCCGCCGCGGTTGCGCCCGAGGGTGACGATCACGCTGCAGCGCCGGTTCGACTGGCCGGTGTACACCGTGCGGCCGCGCAGCCAACCGACGGAACGGACCGCGATTTACCTGCACGGCGGTGCGTGGGTGAATGAAATCACCACTCAGCATTGGCAATTGGTGGCGCAGCTGGCGGTCGGCGTGGGTGCCGACGTGTTGGTCCCGATCTATCCGCTGGTGCCGTCTGCCACCGCGGCCGACGTGCTGCCCAGGATCGTCGAGTTGGTCCTGGACAGCTCCGGCGCATGCCTGGTCGGGGACTCCGCGGGCGGTCAGCTTGCGCTGTCGGCGGCGCTGGTGTTGCGCGACGAGCACGGTGTGGTCCTCCCCAGGACCGTCCTGATCTCGCCGGTACCGGATCTCGCGCTGGAAAACCCGCTCATACCCGCCGTCGAGGCGAACGACCCCTGGCTGGGCCGGGAAGCGCTACGAGTGTTCGCCGACCGGTGGCGCGGCGAGTGGCCGGTCGATGATCCGCGGGTCAGTCCCCTCGTCGGTGACCTGACCGGTCTGGGTCCGCTGACGATCTTCACCGGTACCCGGGACATCCTCAATCCCGACGCCAGACTGCTTGCCGAAAAAGCCGCTGCCGCCGGCGTGGACGTCGAGTTCCACGAGCAGCCGGGGTTGCTGCACGTTTATCCACTGATGCCGACCCCAGAAGGCCGCGCCGCGCGCGCCCGCATCGTCGCGAGCATCAAGCAATCATGACGGCCGACGAGCAGTACTTCGACCTCGGTTCCCACCATCGACCGGTGCGGACCAGCGACCCGAATGCGCAGGTGTGGTTCGACCGTGGACTGGTGTGGGCGTACGCGTTCAACCACGAGGAGGCGATCGTCTGTTTCGAGCGTGCGCTGGAACTCGACCCCGGTCTGGCGATCGCGCGGTGGGGAATCGCGTATTCGGTGGGACCGAACTACAACAAGGCGTGGGAGGCGTTCGACCCGGTCGACCGGCACGCGTCGCTGGCCCGCGCGCGTGCCGAGCTCGAATTGGCCGCGGCGGGCCGGGTCGACGAGGTCGAGCGCGGTCTGATCAGCTCGCTGTGGACCCGCTTTCGCACCGCGGACCCGGAGAACATCGCTGCGCTGGGAGCCGGGGGTGCTGCCTACGCGGACGCGATGACGGCACTGGCCACGGCGTATCCGGACGACCTCGACGTGCAAGCGTTGGCCGCGGACGCTCTGCTGAACGTGACGGCCTGGGCTCTATGGGACACCGCCACCGGCGAACCGGCCCCGGGCTCGCGGGTGCTGAAAGCCAACGAAATCCTGGAGAATGCGCTCACCCGGCCCGCGGGGCGAACCCATCCCGGGATCTTGCATCTGTACCTGCACGCCATGGAGATGTCGGCGACACCTGAGGACGCGCTGCCGGCGGCCGATCTGTTGCGCGGCCTGGTGCCTGACGCGGGCCACCTGCAACACATGCCCAGCCACATCGACGTGCTCTGCGGCGATTACCGCAGTTCCGTACAGGCCAATACCGCTGCGGTACAAGCGGATCAGCGCTTCGTCGCACAGCGCGGGCCGTTGAACTTCTACTCGCTCTACCGTGCGCACGATCTGCACTTCATCGTGTATTCGGCGATGCTGCAAGGACAGTCGCAGATAGCGTTGCAGGCCGCCGATGAACTTGCCGGCCAATTGACCCCGGAGCTGTTGTCGATCCCGTCCCCGCCGATGGCCGACTGGCTGGAAGCGTTTGTGCCGTTACGCACCCATGTGCTGGTGCGGTTCGGCCGTTGGGACGAACTGATCGCGCAGCCCCTGCCCAGCGACCAAGACCTCTACTGCAGCACCGCGGCGACCATCCACTACGGGCGCGGGGTGGCGCTGGCCGCGACGGGGCAACTCGCGCAAGCACATGCTGAGCGCGCCGCGTTCCACGCTGCTTACGGCCGCATACCGGGAACCCGCTACCTGTTCAACAACACCACCCGAGACATACTTGCCGTCGGCGCCGCCATGCTCGACGGCGAAATTGCTTATCGGGAAGGGTGTTTCGACGAGGCCTTCGGCCACCTGCGCCGCGCCGTCTCACTCGACGACGCGCTGCCCTACGACGAGCCCTGGGGGTGGATGCAGCCGACCCGGCACGCCTATGGGGCACTGCTGCTGGAACAGGGTCACATACCGGAGGCCGCGGCGGTCTATGCCGCCGACCTCGGCCTGGACCCCACCCTGGCCCGGTGTTGTCAGCACCCCGGCAATGTGTGGAGCCTGCACGGCTACCACGAATGCCTGCAGCGCCTCGGCCGCACCGCTGAGGCCACCCTCGTCGGGCAGCAGCTCAAACTTGCTGCGGCGCGAGCCGACGTGCCGATCCGCGCGTCCTGCGCGTGCCGCCTCGACGTCGCGTCCTGCTGCGAATGACGAGGTTCACGCCTGGCGCACCGGGTCGGCGGGTTGCCGGCTCAGCGTTGTCTCCGTAGGTGTTTCGCACAGCGCGACCGCGACATATCCGGAACTCATCGCCGGCGTCTGTGACAACGGGTCCACGGGTTCGCCGTCGATCAGCAGATTCCGGTTGACCCCGAAGGACTGTGGTGCCGAGCCGCCCCGCGGGTCGAAAACTCTTGACCCCCAGCCGTGGTCGAGCACGACCAGCCCGCGCCGCGGCCGGTCACTCAGCGCCGCCCGCACGTCGACGGCGCCGACGGGGGAGGACACCCGCACCAGGTCGCCGTCGCCGATGCCGAGATCTGCCGCGTCGGCGGGGTGGATCAGCACTTCACTGCCTTTGCCGCCGGGATGCAGGCCAGGAAGGTCGTTGAGGAAGGAGTTCATCGAGTGGCGGTGACGGCGGTTGCCCAGCTGGAATGGATAGGCGTGGGGCGCCTCCGGTGGTGCCGTCGCCAGCAATTCCTGGGCTCGTGCGACGAGTTCGGCGGGTGCGATGTGCACGCGTTTGTCCGCAGTGCGCAACGCGGCCGCGAAATGGCCGTACTCCCGGGGTCCGAGCACCATACCGTGCGGGTGGGCCAGCAGGTCACGCCATTTCAGCTTGCGGCCGTTGACCTTTCGGGACATGGTAACGATCAGGCGATTGATCCAGCCAGGGGAGAACGCCAGGGGCGGCCGGCGCGTAGCAGCGGCGAGCCGTCGGCTGCCCTTCACCAAAGCGTTGATTCCCTTGACGCCGAAGAGCGGGACATCCATCGCCAGAGCCAGGTCAACAAAGATCTGCCACTCTTCGCGCGCATCCGCCGGCGGCTCCACCGCGCGCACACCGTACTGCACGTACGGTTCGTCGTGCAGATTGCTGGTCAGGGCGAGCAGGTCGTCGCGCTCCAGCCAATGCACCGCCGGCAGCAGCCAGTGTGCATGGCGGTGACTTTCGCGTTGCACGAAGTCAATGGCCACCAGCAGGTCCAGTTGCGCCAGCGCGTGATCCAGGGCGTCTCCGTTCGGACCGGAGACGACCGGGTTGCCGCTGTTGATGACCAGGGCGCGGATCTGCCCTGGCCCGGGTGTGGTGATCTCGGCGGGTAATTCGCTTAACGCGTGCGCGCCGGCCACCATCGGTCGGCCGCGCAAGCGGGACCGGTGTTCGGATGGTTTGGCGGCGGCGGCCAATTTCATCGCGTCGATATAGCCGGGTTCGAAGCGGCGGCCGCCGGGGCGATCCATCCGTCCGGTGATCACGTTGAGCACGTGCCCCAACCATTCGCCGACGGTGCCGGAGACGTGCAACGAGATCCCGGTCCGGGTTACCGCCATGGCGGCCTTAGCCGTCGCGAAATCCCTTGCCGTACCTTCGATCTGGCTGCGCGGCACGTCGCAGCGCCGCGCGAGGTCATCGAGGTCGGCTTCGGCCACGAGCGCCCGCAGTGTCGGCATACCGCTGGTGAGACGCGCGCAGTCGCCGGGATGTTCAAGGTTCTCGTCGAGAATGACTTTGACCATGCCGAGCAGCAGCGCCCAGTCCTGGCCGGGGCGTACCGCGATGTGGACGTCGGCTTTGTCAGCAGACTCGGTGCGCAGCGGGTCGACGACGACGATGGTGGCGCCCTGCTGTTGCCGGGCCAACGCCCGCTTCCAGCCCCCGGGTGCGCTTTCCACCCAATTCCAGGCACTCACTGCGGGATTGGTGCCGACCAGCAGGAAGTAGTCGCAGTGGTCGATATCGGAGACGGGCACCATGATGGCCGACCCGTACATAGCCTCGGCCACCACGTGCAGCGCATTCTGGTCGACCGACCCCACCGCATAGCGATTCTGGGTACCGACGGCGTCCAGCCAGCCATTCATGAAGATCAGGTTCGACGAGGAGTAACCCGCCGGATTGCCGTAGTAGGCGGCTACGGCGTCCGGCCCGTCCGCACCGATCAGTGCCGCCATCCGCGCAGCGATGTCCAAGTCGAAGACAACCGGGTGCGCAAGATATCGCCGGACAAACAGAACCCGCACAGCTGGCGGGACTTCTGCGCGAAAGGACGCAACGCCGCCCAACTCGTCGAGCATCCCCGCCGCATCCGGACGCCGCTGCGCCGCGTCGGTGACCGGTACGTGCCGGCGTCCTGGGACGAGGCCATCTCGGACATCGCTGCGCGGATGGCGGCACTGATCGGTGCGGACGGGCCGGACGCCGTAGCCGCCTACTACGGCAATCCGG
>NZ_LZLQ01000096.1 GCF_001673315.1 Mycobacterium asiaticum
CTGTGGAAGAGCAGGTACGGCGGCGAGAGTGCTGTGGGGGCGTCGAGACTGCCGTCCCGCCCGCGCCGAGACTGCGGCGGGGGCGCCGAGACTGCGGCGGGGGGCGCCGAGACTGCGGTGGGGGGCGCCGAGACTGCGGTGGCTGCAGCGACACTGCGGCGGGCGTCCCGAGACTGCGGTGGCCGCAGCGAGACTGCGGTGCCGGCGTCGACACTGCGGTAGCCGCAGCGAGACTGCGGCGGCGGCGTCGACACTGCGGTCGCCGCAGCGAGACTGCTGCGACGGTCTCGACACGCCCGGCGAGAACGCACTGGGCGCAGTCTCGATTCCCCACCCGCAGTCTCGATGTCGACACTGCGGCGGCTGGGCCGAGACTGCGGTGGCCGCAGCGAGACTGCGGCGGCGGTCTCGACACGCCCGCCGAGAACCCACTAGGCGCAGTCTCGATTCCCCACCCGCAGTCGCGATGCCGAGACTGCGGTGGGCGTCCCGAGACTGCGGTGGCCGCAGCGAGACTGCGGTGGCGGCGTCGACACTGCGGTAGCCGCAGCGAGACTGCGGTGACGGTCTCGACACGCCCGGCGAGGACACACTGGGCGCAGTCTCGATTCCCCACCCGCAGTCTCGATGCCGAGACTGCGGTGGGCGTCCCCAGCCCGCAGTCTCGGCGCGGGCGGGACGGCAGTCTCGACGCCCCCACAGCACTCTCGCCGCCGTACCTGCTCTTCCACAGCCTGTGACACCCTGTACTGATGAACCCTTCGACGACTCAGGCCCGCGTCGTCGTTGACGAGTTGATCCGCGGCGGCGTGCGCGACGTGGTGCTGTGTCCCGGGTCTCGGAACGCGCCGCTGGCGTTCGCCTTGCACGACGCCGACCGGGCCGGGCGGCTGCGGTTGCACGTGCGCATCGACGAACGCACCGCCGGCTACCTGGCGATCGGGTTGTCCATCGGGGCCTCCAACGGTCACGCCCCCGTCTGTATCGCCATGACGTCGGGCACCGCTGTCGCCAACCTCGGGCCGGCGGTGGTGGAGGCCAACTACGCCCGGGTCCCGCTCATCGTGTTGTCCGCCAACCGGCCCTACGAAATGCTGGGCACCGGCGCCAACCAGACCATGGAGCAGCTGGGTTACTTCGGTTCACAGGTCCGCGCCACGATCAGCCTGGGACTGGCCGAGGATGCGCCCGAACGGATGGCCGCCCTCAACGCCACCTGGCGCTCGGCGACCAGCCGAGTCTTGGTCGCCGCCATGGGTTTTCGCACCGCAAATGCCGGGCCCGTGCACTTCGACATCCCGCTGCGCGAACCCCTGGTGCCCGACCCGGAACACCTGAATGCGCCGACCCCGCCCGGCCGACCCGACGGCAAGCCGTGGACCTATACGCCACCGGTCACGTTCGACCAACCGCTCGACATCGACCTCACGCCGGACACCATCGTGATCGCCGGGCACGGTGCCGGCAGCTACCCGAACCTCGGCGACCTGCCGACCGTCGCCGAACCGACAGCCCCCCCGGCGGCCAACCCACTGCATCCCCTCGCGCTGCCGCTAATACGCCCTCAGCAGGTGATCATGCTGGGCAGGCCCACGTTGCACCGCCCGGTCTCGGCGCTGCTGGCTGACCCCAATGTGCCGGTGTATGCGCTGACGACGGGTCCGCGCTGGCCGGACGTGTCGGGCAACTCGCAGGCCAACGGAACCCGGGCGGTCACCACCGGTACACCGAACGCCGCCTGGCTGCGACGCTGCGCCGAACTGAACCAGCAGGCCGTGGCAGCGGTACGCGACCAACTCGCCGAACACCCCCTCACCACCGGTCTGCACGTCGCCGCCGCCGTGGCTGGCGCACTACGGCCCGGCGACCAACTGGTGCTCGGCGCGTCCAACCCGGTGCGGGACGCGGCGCTGGTCTCCCTCGACACGAACGGCATCCAAGTGCGGTCCAACCGCGGAGTCGCCGGTATCGACGGGACGGTGTCCACCGCCATCGGGGCGGCGCTGTCTTATGAGCAGACGTATGAGCAGACGTATGAGCGGACGCATGAGCGGGCCGGCGACCAAGACGACCCGCCCCGCACCGTCGCGCTGATCGGCGACCTGACTTTCGTCCACGACAGTTCGGGCTTGTTGATCGGTCCCACCGAACCCACCCCGCGCCGGCTGACGATCGTGGTGTCCAACGATAACGGCGGCGGGATCTTCGAACTGCTCGAGCAAGGTGACCCGCGGTTCCGGGACGTGTCGTCGCGCATCTTCGGTACCCCGCACGACGTGGACGTGGGCGCGCTGTGCCGCGCGTACCACGTGGAGAGCCGCCAGATCGAGGTCGATGAGTTGGCCGACGCTCTGGAGGAACCCGGCGCCGGAATGCGGGTGCTGGAGGTCAAGGCCGACCGGTCCTCGCTGCGAAGACTGCACGCCGCGATCAGGGCAGCCCTTTGAAATCACCAAAACATCTGCTGCGCATATTGATTCACGGCACCAGTGAAGAGATGCCGGATACCCGGGCCAGGATCGTAGTGCGCTGGGCGCGCATCATCGTGTTGATCGTGACGTTCCTGGTGACGCTGCAATCGGTGCTGTTGGTGGCCGGCGCGTGGCGCAACGACCTGGCGATTCAACGCAACATGGGGGTGGCGCAGGCCGAGGTGCTCAGCGCTGGACCGCGGCGCTCCACGATCGAATTCGTCACACCAGAACGCGTCACCTATCGGCCCGAGCTTGGCGTGCTCTACCCCTCCGAGCTCGCGACGGGCATGCGGATCTATGTCGAGTACAACAAGCGGGACCCCAATCTGGTGCGGGTGCAGCACCGTAACGCCGCGCTGGCGATCATCCCCGCCGGATCGATCGCGGTGGTGGGCTGGCTGGCGGCCGCCATCGCGTTGGCCCTGCTCGCGGTGTTGGACAAACGGTTGAGCAGTCGCGCTTAGCCTGCAGCGCCAACTTTTCGCGTCGCGTATTCCGGACGGCAACCTTGGCGACAGGCGGTGCTGCCACGGTGGTGTGGTGCGTGTTGCGATCGTCGCGGAGTCTTTCCTTCCGCAGGTCAACGGTGTCAGCAACTCGGTCCTGCGAGTGCTGGAACATCTGCGTTGCACCGGTCACCAGGCCCTCGTCATCGCACCGGACAACCCCGCCGGCGAGCCCCGCGCCGACCGGTTGCACGACGGTGTCTGGGTGCATCGGACGCCTTCTCGCATGTTCCCCAAGGTGACATCGCTTCCGCTGGGGGTGCCGACTCCCACCATGCTGCGGGTGTTACGCGGATTCGACCCGGACGTGGTGCATTTGGCCTCACCGGCACTGCTGGGTTACGGCGGGATGCTCGCCGCACGGCGCCTCGGTGTGCCGACGGTTGCCGTCTACCAAACCGACGTACCCGGTTTCGCCGCCAGTTACGGCATTCCGATAACCGCCCGGGCCGCGTGGGCATGGTTTCGGCACCTGCACAGCCTCGCCGACCGTACCCTCGCGCCCTCCACCGCCACTATGGAGTCACTTGCCGCGCAACGGTTCCCACGGGTTCACCGGTGGGCTCGCGGGGTCGACCTGATCCGGTTCGCACCGTCGGCCCGCGACGAGACACTGCGCCGCCGGTGGTCGCCGGAGGGCAAGCCGATCGTTGGATTCGTGGGCCGTCTGGCTCCGGAGAAGCACGTGGAACGGCTCGCCGGACTTGCGGCCGGCGGCGCGGTTCGCCTTGTCGTCGTGGGTGACGGCGTAGACCGCCCCAAGCTGCAAACAGCAATGCCCACAGCGGTTTTCACGGGCGCCCTGTACGGTGCCGAACTTGCCGCGGCATACGCCAGCATGGACGTCTTCGTGCACCCCGGGGAACACGAGACGTTCTGCCAGGTCGTGCAGGAAGCGTTGGCTTCGGGCCTGCCGGTCATCGCGCCCGACGCCGGTGGGCCGCGTGACCTGGTCGCCCCGAACCGAACCGGGCTGTTGTTGCCCGTCGAGAAGTTCGAAGCGCAACTGCCGAACGCGGTTACACATCTACTGCAGGAACGTCAGCGCTATGCCGCGGCGGCCCGGCGCAGCGTGCTAGACCGCAGTTGGCCGGTCATCTGCGATGAACTCCTCGGCCACTACGAGGCGGTGTTGGCCGCTCCGGCCCGACCCGGAGTCATCAAGCGCTACGCCTAGTCCTCTAGCCCTGCGCCAACTCGGCAACGGGCTGCCACTGCTCCCAGGTGCGCAACCGGCTTTCGTAGTCCTGCTTGGCTATCTGCAGCGGACCGGCACCGAAAAACACTCGCAGTGGCGGTTTTTCGGCGTCTACCACCTTCATCAGCGCCGCCGCCGACGCCGACGGGTTGCCGGGCCGGGCCCACCGCTGGTTACGCCATTCGTCCTGGGTGGCGTGCACCTCGGCATAGTCCGGAAGTCGGTTCGCCCGTTTGGATGACGAGCCACTCCAATCGGTGTCGAACCCGCCCGGCTCGATCAGTGTGACGTGGACCCCGAAGGACTCGATTTCCTGGGCCAGCGCCTGGGAGAAACCTTCCAGCGCCCATTTGGAGGCGTGGTAGATGCCGACGTCGGGGAACGCGCTGATGCCGCCGATCGAGGAGACCTGGATGATGTGCCCGCTGCGCTGTGCCCGCAGATAGGGCAACGCCGCCTGGGTGATCCATAGCGCGCCGAACACGTTCGTTTCGATCTGGTCGCGGGCTTCTTGCTCGGTCAGCTCTTCGATGAATCCGAACTGGCCGTAGCCGGCGTTGTTGACCACGATGTCCAGGCGTCCGAAATGGTCGTGTGCCTGCTTGACGGCCGCGAAGTCCGCGTCTCGGTCGGTGACGTCCAGTTGGATCGGCAACACCGCGTCGCCGTACTCACTCACCAGGTCGTCGAGGGTCCCGGTGTCGCGTGCGGTGGCGGCTACTTTGTCGCCGCGGTGCAGAGCGGCTGCGGCCCACTGCCGCCCGAAGCCGCGTGATGTCCCGGTGATAAACCAAACTTTTTCGCTCACGCGTTGTTGCAACGCATTACCCGGCGGCGCATTCCCGGGTTGGCGGGCCGGGTAGCGTCTCAGGCGTGAGCCGCGCGGACCTCGACAAAGATCCACGCGACGTCGCGTCGATGTTCGACGGCGTCGCCCGTCGCTACGACCTCACCAACACCGTGCTTTCTCTGGGCCAGGACCGATTCTGGCGGCGGGCCACCCGTGCGGCGCTACGCATCGGGTCGGATGAGAAGGTGTTGGACCTGGCCGCGGGCACGGCGGTCTCGACGGTCGAGTTGGCCAAGTCCGGAGCGTGGTGTGTGGCGGCCGATTTCTCGGTCGGCATGTTGGCTGCCGGCAGCGCGCGCGAGGTGCCCAAAGTCGCCGGCGACGCCACCAAACTGCCGTTCGCGGACGAGGTCTTCGATGCGGTGACGATCAGCTTCGGCCTGCGCAATGTGGCTGACTATCCCGTCGCGCTGCGTGAGATGGCGCGCGTCACCAAGCCGGGTGGTCGATTGGTGGTGTGCGAATTCTCAACTCCCACAAACACTTTGTTCGCCACGGCGTACAAGGAGTATCTGATGCAGGCGTTGCCCCGAGTGGCGCGCGCGGTATCGAGCAACCCCGAGGCCTACGTCTACCTCGCTGAGTCGATCAGGGCTTGGCCGGACCAGGCGGCGTTAGCGCAGGAGATTGCGCGGGCCGGGTGGTCGGCGGTGCGGTGGCGCAACCTGACCGGCGGCATCGTGGCGCTGCACGCCGCGTACAAGCAGGTCTAGCGAAACCCTAGGTTCCCGCCCGCTGGAGCACGCCTACCTGCTCGGGGCAGTAATGGTCGATCCCCGCGCCCAGAAACTGCAGCGATTGCCCCTGGGTGGTGCCGCGGGGCAGATTGCGCTGCAGGAACGTCGCCGCCTGGTGGGCGTCGTGATCCACGCCGCGCTCCAGTCGCTGACAGCTGATCTTGGCCAGCCAGGCGTTGTAATCCTGTGGGCCGTAGATGCCGTAGCTGTTCAGTGTCTTGTTGAAGACCTGGTCGTAGTCATCGGCCTGGGCGGGTGCCGCAAAGCCGATCGCGGCGACCGTCAGACCAGCGAAAACAGCCAGCCGAGTCTGCTTCATTAGACGAACTATACACCTGGGCCGGGCACGCTATTGGGCTAGATGCGCCGAGAGCAGCCACGCTCCAACCGACTTGCGGCCATCGGGTTCGTCGCGGGTCTCGAAGGGCATCCCGGGTGAGTTCGCCGGGACCTGCGCGTAGATACGGGCCGCCCGGATCTCGTCGATCACCCAGTGCTTGGCGACCGCTTCGCGCAGTTCGTCCGCGGTGACCGCGAAGGGTGGACCCTCGGGTATTGCGGCCTTGTCGAAGACAAGCACGAAATAGCGCGCCCCCGGTGCCGCGGCTCGGACGATGGCTTGCTGGTAGCCCTCGCGCAGTTCGACAGGCATCGAGTGGAACAAGGTGCTGTCCACGATGGTGCCGAATCGGGCGGCCGACCCCGGCGGGTAAGCACCGAAGTCGGTGATGTCGGCCACGGCGAAGGTGGCGTTGGTCACGCCGCGCTTTTCGGCCTCGCGCCGAGCCAATTCGATTGCCGTGGGCGAGGAATCAAGACCCACGGTGGTGTGGCCCCGTTCGGCCAGGGCCAGGGAGATGGCGCCTTCCCCGCACCCCGCGTCTAGGACGTCACCGACGAAGTTGCCCTGTTCGATCAGCGCGGCCAGTTCGGGTTGCGGTTCGCCCAGGCTCCACGGCGGTCGGACACCCTCGCCCAGTTCGGTGGATTCACCGCGGTAGACCGCGTCGAACTCGAATTCCGGTTGTGCACTCATGCTTCAAATTCATATCAATCTGCCTGATATATGTCAACCAAGTTGATATTGCCGACGCGCGCGAGACTTCAGCTGAACGGGGGCCGGCGGTCGATCAGCCGGGATGCCCGGCCTCCGCTGCGCCACGCCCGCGCCACCAGATCGGTGTCCTCGTCGGTCACCAGATTTGCCATCACCCGCACCGCGATGCGCATCAAAGTGGTCGAGCGCATCGCGATCGGTCCGGTTGCCGGCAGGAATCGCTGGAAGGTCAACAGCAATGCCAGCCTGCGCGCGACCGAGAAGCCGCGGGCGTAATGATCGGTGAGCAGGGCCGGCCACAGCTGGGACAGGTCGGACGAGTCGAGCACCTCGGCGGCAAGCCGGCCCGTCTCCAATCCGTAGTCGATGCCTTCGCCGTTGAGCGGGTTTACGCATGCCGCCGCGTCACCGATCAACACCCAGTTGGGCCCGGCCACACCCGAGACCGCGCCCCCCATCGGCAGCAGCGCCGACGCCACCGCGCGCGGCCCGCCGTCGAATCCCCATTCGTCTCGCCGCAGATCGGTGTAGTAGGAAATCAACGGTCGCAGCGACAGGTCGGCCGGCCGTTTCGTCGTCGAGAGCGCGCCGACGCCGATGTTCACTTCTCCATTGCCCAGCGGGAAGATCCAGCCGTAACCGGGCAGCACGGCGCCGTCGGGGGAGCGCAGCTCCAGGTGCGACGTCAGCCATGGGTCGTCGGCGCGCGCCGTAGCCAGGTAGCCGCGGGCGGCCACGCCGTACACCGTGTCCTGATGCCAACGCCGGCCCAGTTTGCGCCCCAGCGAGGACCGCGCTCCGTCGGCGACAATCAATTGACCGCAGGACACCTCGGTACGGTCAGAAAGCGTCAGCCCTGATACCCGACGCGACGAATCATGATGCACGCCAACTACTTTGGCGCCCAGCAGCATCCGCGCACCGGACTCCTCGGCGACCTTACGGATCCGGTCGTCGAGTTCCAACCGCGCGACAGCGCTGCTGTGGGCGGGGAACGACGGGCCCGGCCAAGCGACTTCGACCTCGCCTCCGAACCCACTCATGCGCAAACCTTGGTGCTGGATGCGGCCGGCGAGCCACTCGTCCAGTCCCAACAACTTCATCTCGGCAATGGCGCGAGGTGTCAGCCCGTCGCCGCATGCCTTATCGCGAGGGAAGCTGGCCGAGTCGATGACGAGTACATCGCGGCCGGCACGGGCGGCCCAGGCTGCCGCCGCCGACCCAGCCGGTCCGGCACCGACGACGACGACGTCGGCGCGCAGGGCGCTGGGGGCTTCGTTCTCCACGTCCACCAGTATGTTGGTCGAATGAGAACTCCGGCGACGGTGGTGGCGGGCGTCGACTTCGGCGACGCCGATTTCGCCGCGACCGTGCGCGATGGCGTTGGTCGTGTCGAGCAGCTCATGGACGCCGAATTGCGGGATTCTGACGAGGTCATGACCGAGTCACTGCTGCATCTGTTCCAGGCCGGCGGCAAGCGTTTTCGCCCCCTGTTCACCGTCCTGAGCGCGCACACAGGGCCGGACCCGAACAACGACGACGTAACGGTGGCCGGTGCCGTGGTCGAACTCATCCACCTCGCGACGCTTTACCACGACGACGTGATGGACGAGGCGGAGGTTCGGCGCGGGGCACCCAGCGCCAACGCCCGGTGGGGAAACAACGTCGCCATCCTGGCCGGTGACTATCTGCTGGCGACCGCGTCGCGGTTGGTATCCCGGCTGGGGCCCGAAGCGGTAAGGATCGTCGCGGACACCTTTGCGGAGCTGGTGACGGGCCAGATGCGGGAGACCCGCGGCTCCCCGGAGGGCACGGATCGCATCGAGCAGTATCTGCGGGTGGTGCATGAGAAAACCGGCAGCCTGATCGGCGCCGCGGGCCGGTTCGGCGGCATGTTCTCCGGCGCCGACGACGAGCAGATCGAACGGTTGAGCCGCCTGGGCGCCATCGTGGGTACCGCGTTCCAGATCGCCGACGACATCATCGACATCGACAGTGAGTCTGAGGAATCAGGCAAATTGCCCGGCACCGACCTCCGGGAAGGTGTACGCACCCTGCCGATGCTCTACGCGCTGCAGGAGACCGCGCCCGAGGGATCCCGGCTACGGGAGTTGCTGGCCGGACCCATCCACGACAACGCCGAAGTGTTCGAAGCCCTCAGTCTATTGCGGTCGTCGTCGGGCATGGCCAAGGCCAAGGAGACCCTGGCGCAGTACGCCGACCAGGCGCGTCACGAGCTGGAATTGCTGCCGGACGGCCCCGGCCGCGCCGCGCTGCGGGCCCTGGTCGACTACACCGTCAGTCGGCACGGGTAGGACGAATTCCCTGGGTGTGGAACCTTCACCCTCTTCCCGGGCGTTGTTGGGCTGTAGTTCAAACAAGTTTCCAAACAAGCTGCGTGTTCGTAGGAGGACACACCAATGACCTGGCATCCGCATGCCAACAGGCTGAAGACCTTCGCGCTGTTGGTCGGTATGTCCGCGCTGATCGTTTTCGTGGGCGCGCTGTTCGGTAAAACCGCCCTTATCCTGGCGACGCTGTTCGCCGTCGGCATCAACGTCTACACCTACTTCAACAGCGACAAGCTGGCCTTGCGGGCCATGCATGCCCAGCCAGTGTCGGAGCTGCAAGCCCCGGTGATGTACAAGATCGTCCGGGAACTGGCCACCGCGGCTCATCAGCCCATGCCCCGGCTGTACATCAGCGACACCACGGCGCCGAACGCGTTCGCGACCGGACGCAACCCGCGCAACGCCGCGGTGTGCTGCACCACCGGCATCCTGGAGATTCTCAACGAGCGCGAGTTGCGCGCCGTTTTGGGCCACGAGCTTTCCCACGTCTACAACCGTGACATTCTGATTTCTTGCGTGGCAGGAGCGCTGGCGTCGGTGGTCACCGCGTTGGCCAACATGGCGATGTTGTTCGGGGCTTTCGGCGGTAACCGTGAAGGCGGCACCAATCCTTTTGCGCTGCTGCTGGTTTCGTTGCTCGGCCCGATCGCCGCCACGGTGGTGCGGCTGGCCGTGTCGCGTTCGCGGGAGTACCAGGCCGACGAGTCGGGAGCGATGCTGACCGGTGACCCCCTCGCGCTGGCGTCCGCACTGCGCAAGATCTCCGGTGGGGTACAGATGGCTCCGCTGCCGCCCGAGCCGCAACTGGCCAGCCAGGCGCACCTGATGATCGCGAACCCGTTCCGTGCCGGCGAGCGCATCGGGTCGATGTTCTCCACGCACCCACCGATCGAGGACCGCATCCGCCGGCTGGAGGCGATGGCGCGGGGCTGAAATCCACTGGCCCGCCGCGTGAGTAGGCACCCATCGGGGTATACGACAAACATGGCAACACCGCAGGAAAAATCAATGGAAGTTCACGAAGCCGGTGTCTCGCTGAACTTGGCTGAGTTGATATTCGAGACGCGGGCCGGTGCAGACCTGAGTCAGGAGCAACTGGCGGCCGAACTCGGTGTCAGCCAGGCAGATGTCGATGCCTGGGAGACGGGAGCCGAGGCGCCGCGCGTCGATGTCCTGGACCGCTTGGCGCGGGTGTGCGGCCGACGGTTGCACATCGCTATCGAGATCAATTAAGGCGCTTCGCCGGCCACCAGCGTGGAGCGGCGCGGCGAGTGCCCATGCTGCAGTAGCCCGTCGACATGCACCGTCCCGCCGCTGGCGTGATGTTGCTGCTGCCAATCGGTAATGGCTTGGTGCGCAGCATGGTCGAGGTAGTTGACTGCGATGTGCAACGTGACCGCGGTTCGTTGCGGCACTGAAGTCAGCACGCGGGTGAGCCGGGGAAGGCTGAGGAATGTGCAGGCGCCTTCGATGGTGACACGCCATTCGTCGCCATCCGGCATGCCTTCTACTTTGGCCCGAACCACGCGCCACCCCGTCATCGCGATGGCCAAGACCAGCCCGATGACAACACCATCCAACAGGTTGAGGAACACGACGGCGACGATGGTCGCCAGGTAGATGGCGAAGTCGCGGTTCTTCACCGCGGTTTCGATGTGTGCGGGTTGCAGTAGCTGCATCCCGACGACGATCAGCAGACCGGCCAGCGCGGCACTCGGGATCAGTTCGATCAGTCCTGCGAATGGAAGGGCGAACAGCAGGATCCAGAAGCCGTGCAGGATCGTCGAGGCGCCGGTCTTGGCACCGGCCTTGATATTGGCCGAGCTGCGCACGATCACACCTGCGATAGGCAGGCCGCCGATAGCACCCGAGACGATGTTGGAGGCGCCCTGCCCGATCAATTCCCGGTCCAGGTTGGTACGTGGCCCGCTGTGCATCCGGTCGGTTGCGACGGCAGTCAGCAGGCTCTGCACGCTGGTGATGAGGG
Organism: Mycobacterium asiaticum; assembly: GCF_001673315.1. Taxonomy (GTDB): domain Bacteria; phylum Actinomycetota; class Actinomycetes; order Mycobacteriales; family Mycobacteriaceae; genus Mycobacterium; species Mycobacterium asiaticum_B. Next base: position 11,161 of record NZ_LZLQ01000096.1, read on the forward strand.
TGACGGTGATGATGCCGACCACCACCGCACCCCAGTTCCCGTGTGGAATGGCCGGCAATTGCAGGGCATCGATCACCGAACCGTTCAGAGCGATCCGAGAGACGTTGAAAGGGAACACAACCGAGGCAACGGTCACCACGACGATGGCCACCAGCGGACCGGGAACTGCGGCCATCTTGGCCGGCGCCCAGCGCCATGCGACCATGATGGCGATCACCAGCAGGCCCAGGATCATTCCGGGTCGGTGGGCGCCGAGAATCTGGGCGGGCAACTCGACCACGTTCACCCATGCCGAACTGTGTGACTCGCCGCCGAGCAACACATGGGTCTGCTGCAGCGCAATAGTGATTCCGATGCCGGCCAGCATCGCGTGCACCACCACCGGCGAGATCGCCAATGCGGCGCGCGCCACCCGGCTGAGCCCCAACAGCACCTGCATCAGACCCGCGACGGCGGTAATGAAACAGGTGATGCCCCAGCCGAATTCGGCGATCAGATCGGCGACGATGACGGTCAGCCCGGCCGCCGGTCCACTGACCTGCAACGGCGAACCGCCCAGCGCGCCGCCGACGATTCCGCCGACAACCGCAGCGATCAACCCGGCAAGAACCGGTGCGTCCGAGGCGATCGCGATACCCAAGGACAGCGGCAGCGCGACCAGGAACACCACTAGCGATGCGGGCAGGTCATGGGCAATGACCGAGCGCAATTTATCGGTGCGCGAGGCGGATTGGATACCACGATCAAGATCAGTTTCACCGATCTGGTCGACATGTTGCATCGGAGGCTCCCTCGTCATACCACCGGGGGACAATCCGATATCCCGCCCCGTGTCGCGTCTTATTACGCAGTCGTAACAATCTGGCGCACAAGCGAATACGGTTACCCAGAAACAACGCTGTTTTGGACCGGACCGCCTCGCAACCTCTGCACGACGGTAGGGGTAGGGCTACCAGTGGGCAACCTGGCGCGCCAGGTGCATAGCGAACCCAAATCTTCTATGCGCCGCCCCAGCAGGCTCAAATCCGACTAGAAACCGGAACCGTGCACCTCGTGTCCGGGGACCTCAGCGGCCAGGCCGCTGTAGGCCTGCTCCACCGACGATCCGTGGTTGATCACCGCATCGACCTCGCGGGCGATCGGCATGCTCAGCCCGAACTCGTTGGCGAATTCCATGATCACGCTGGCCGCTTTCACGCCTTCAGCGACCTGATTCATCGACGCGATAATTTCCTCGATCGGTTTTCCCGCTCCCAGTTGCTCACCGACGTGCCGATTGCGGCTGCGCTGGCTGGTACACGTCACGATCAGGTCACCGAGGCCGGCCAGGCCCGGAAACGTTTCGGCGTTGCCGCCCATGGCCACACCCAATTTGGTCATTTCGCGCAACGATCGTGCGATCACCAGTGCGCGGGTGTTCTCGCCGATGCCCAAGGAATAGCCCATGCCGACCGCGATCGCGAAGACGTTCTTCAACGCACCGGCCATCTCCACTCCGACGACGTCGTCGGTGGTGTAGACGCGGAACAGGCGGGTGCGGAACAACGTCGACAGTCTGGTGGCCAGATGCTGGTCGGGCATGGCCAGCACGGCGGCCGCAGCATAGCCTTCGGCCACCTCGCGGGCGATGTTCGGCCCGGCCAGGATGCCGGCCGGGTGTCCGGGCAGGATCTCCTCGATGATCTGCGACATTCGCATGTTGGTGCCCTGCTCGAGACCCTTGACAAGCGAGACCACCGGGACCCAGGGACGCAGTTCCTTGCCCAGTTCGGTCAGCACGCCCCGGAACCCGTGTGATGGCACACCCATCACGATTACGTCGGCGGCGTTAGCGGCCTCGGCGAAATCAGTTGTGGCGCGCAGGCTTTCGCAGAGGGCAACCGAGTCACCCAGGTAGCGACTATTGCGGTGGTTCTCGTTGATGTCCTTGGCCGTGTCCTCCGAGCGCACCCACTGCAGTGTCGGCCCCCGCCGCGCGCAGATAGACGCCACGGTGGTGCCCCAGGATCCGCCACCGAGGACAACGACTTTGGGTTCGCGCTTGTCAGCTGCCATGGGCTTAGCGTAAACCCCGAACTAGCCCGCCAAGGCTGCCCGGTCAGACGCGCGTCCGAACATCATCGCCTCGTCAATCCGGTCGAATCGATAGTCGATCGCGTCGGCGAAATAGTTCTGCCGCACATTCCACGGCCGTCTGGTACCCGACTTGGGCAGCGCATGCAGCGCTCGGCGCACATAACCCGCTTGGATGTCCCACGCGGGCTTTTCGTCCATCGGCTCGCCGCCCAGATGTGGACTGGCGTGCGTGTAGCCGTGCGCCGCCATGTGTTCGATCAGTTTGGCCGTCGCGCGTGCGGTCATGTCGGCCCGCAAGGTCCAGGACGCGTTCGTGTAGCCCACACACCAGAAAAGATTGGGCACGTCTTCGAGCATGTGCGCCTTGTAGACGAAACGGTCGGTGGGGTTGATCTCGGCGCCGTCGATGCTGATGCTGGCGCCGCCGAGGGCCTGCAGCTGCAGACCGGTCGCCGTGACGACGATGTCGGCGTCCAAGTGCTTTCCGGACTTGAGCGCGATGCCGGTGGCGTCGAAATGGTCGATGTGGTCGGTGACCACCTCGGCGCGGCCGTCTTTGATGGCGTTGTACAGGTCGGCGTCGGGGATCAGGCACAGCCGCTGGTCCCACGGGTTGTAGCGCGGCTTGAAGTGGATGTCGACGTCGTAGCCATCAGGCAGGTTCTGGATGGCCTTGCGTCGTAGCAACCACTTGATCAACGACGGCGTTTTGCGCGACAGGAACCACAACACCCCTTCCATCAAGGCGTTGTAGAACCGAATTGCCAAGTGCGATGCCCTGCGGGGCATGACTTTTCGGCTGAACCAGGCGAACTTGCTGTATTTCGACGCCGAGATCATGTAGGTGGGCGAGCGCTGCAGCATGGTCACCCGGCCGGCGCGTTCGGCCATTGACGGGATCAGGGTGACCGCGGTGGCCCCGCTGCCGATCACGACGACGTTTTTGCCGGCATAGTCCAGGTCTTCCGGCCAGTGCTGGGGATGCACGACGGTGCCGCCGAACTGCTCGATGCCCGGGAAGTCGGGGGTGTAGCCCTCGTCATAGTTGTAGTAGCCGCTGCCGAAGAACAGGAATCGACAGCGGTACTGCTTGGCGGCGCCGTCCTGCTCGCAGGTCACCGTCCAGGTGTCGGTGGTTGAGTCCCAGTCCGCGCGGCGCACGTAACTGTTGAACCGGATGTGTTTGTCGATGCCGTGCTTGCGGGCCGTAGCTGCCAGATACTCGCGGATGTGGTCGCCGTCGGCGACACCCTCCTCACGCGTCCACGGCTCGAACGGAAAGCTCAGCGTGAAGATGCTGCTGTCCGACCGCACGCCCGGGTAGCGGAACAGGTCCCAGGTGCCGCCGACCCGGTCCCGCCGCTCCAGGATGGCGTAGGTGAGCCAGGGATTGCGCTGCGAGATGCGATAGGCCGCGCCGATGCCGGAGATACCCGCGCCGACGATCAGGACGTCGACTTGATCCGTGTCGGTCATGCAAAACCTCGCTTGGGTTAGCGGTAGTTGACGAACTGCAGCGCGACGTCGAGGTCAGCCTGCTTGAGCAGGCCCTGAACGGCCTGCAGGTCGTCGCGTTTCTTACTGGTCACCCGCACCTCGTCGCCCTGGATCTGGGTTTTGACGGTCTTGGGCCCCTCGTCGCGGATGAGCTTGGTGATCTTCTTGGCGTTCTCGCTGCTGATGCCCTGTTTGAGGGTGCCGGTCACCTTGTAGGTCTTGCCGGAGGCCTGCGGTTCGCCCGCCTCGAAGGCCTTCATAGAGATGTCGCGGCGGATCAACTTCTCCTTGAAGACGTCGACGGCCGCCTTTACCCGCTCCTCGGTCGAGGAGGTGAGTTCGATGCCTTCCTCGCCTTTCCAGGCGATCTTGGTATCGGTGCCGCGGAAGTCGAACCGGGTGGAGAGTTCCTTCGCGGCCTGGTTGAGTGCGTTGTCGACTTCCTGCCGGTCGACCTTGCTGACGATGTCGAACGATGAGTCCGCCATGCGATAGCCCTTCCTCGTCGTGCTAGCCGTTTGTGAACTGTCTACCCGTTCGTTGTAACCTGCTAGGCGGCAGGTTGCCCGAGCGGCCAATGGGAGCGGACTGTAAATCCGTCGCGAAAGCTACACTGGTTCGAATCCAGTACCTGCCACCACCAGGTCAGACGATGTTTGGCCACGACGTAAGACGAACTCGGTGCAGCCGGATGGAGCGCTGATCACCGACAGCGTGCCGCTGACGTGCTTGTGGCCTAGATGGCGCCGGTGAGATCCCGAGATGGTGTTGGGGCGAACCGGCAAATTCGCTCAGCGGGTTGCCGCTGGGGTCCAAGTCCGCGGCGGGTCACCCGCCGTGGCGGCGGCGGCCGGTTCGACCGTCAAGGGCGATTCGTTGCTTGGCTCTGAATGCATGCGCGATTACTCAGTCACACTCGGCGGTTCGCAAATCACCACCGGGATGACCCGGTCGGTCCACGATTGGTACCTCGCCCATCGTGGGTTGTGGGCAATGAGTCGCGGCCAGAGTTGTGTGCGTTCCTCGTCGTCGGCGACGCGGGCACGCATGGCGCGACTCTCGCCGCGGATCTGGAGGCGCACGTCAGAATCGGCGCGAATGTTCAGTAGCCACATCGGGTGTGCGGGCAGGCCGCCCTGCGACGCCACCAGGACAACGCGGTCACCGTCGGCCATGAATATCAGCGGAGTCGTCCGGGATAACCCGCTCTTGCGGCCAGTGGTGGTCAACAGACACAACGGGAGGCCCAGCTCATGACCACCTACTCGCCCGTCGGTGGCGCGATAGATTGCCACGTTCGCTTTGGATATCCATTTCAGGAGACGGGGTGCCAGGAATGAGATAAGAAGTGGGGGCCTCTTTTGTGTCATTTCGGTTCCTCCTCGATTCGCACGAGCAGCTGCCGCGGGGCGACGATCCCCACTGCGGTCAATCTCATCAACCGCCGCGCTGCTCAGCGATTTCCTCCGGCGCTACCAGCGGCAGCGAAAGACGCGGCGTCAGTATCGGTTTGAACTCATAAGTCGATGCAGCACGCACGGTCATCGATCAGACTTTCTGAAGACTCGCCGCGATGTCGTCGTAGATCAGTAGTCCATCAGCTCGCAATCGCACTCCCGGCGTGGGGACGTGCGGAACGAGTCGACCGTCCTGCATCAGATGGTGCACAGGCACGCGACGGGAAAGGACAACGAAGTCCGCAATGAGGCGACGGTGACAACGCCACCACAATGTCTCGCTGCACATGACCGCGGTTGGTGACTGCGCGACGTCCTCGAGCAACGGCTCGATTGCGGCGACGAAGTCTGGATCGCGCATGTAGGCGGCATACCCGCGGAACGAGACGTTCCGCCAAACTATGTCTGGTGAATCCGGGGCGGCCTTGCGCCAGCCACCGAGCCGCTTCTCCCAGCGGTATTCGATATCCGTTGCAGGGAGCCAGCATTGGAGCTCACTCAGGGTTGCATCCGGATTGCGACGACTGCCCGGAGCGGTCCGCACGTCTACTAGTTTCGCCACACCGGCGCCATGTAGCAACGTGGTCAACTTCGTGCGCCCGGAGGTGCCGTGTCCCACGGTGATCAATCCCTGCCCGGTCATACTGAGCCTTTCGGGCGCTATCGGCTCAGTTGGAATGGTTGATCTTCGATCCGGACGCCCAATTTGAGTTCGTGCGCGCTTGGGACGTGCGGCGCAGCCTCGCTCGCCGTCTCATTGATGGGTGCCGCGGTGGGATCGGGGGCGCTATGCACGTTGCTGTTTCCCTGATCGACTCCTTGCGGTGTTGCCCGTTCCAAGAACCGCAGTAGTTCGACGGGGAAGGGGAGCACCAGTGTTGAGTTCTTTTCTGCGGCAACCTCGACAACCGTTTGAAGAAGCCGGAGTTGCAGTGCGGCAGGATGCTCGGCCATGACCTCGGCGGCCTGGGCCAGCCGTTGCGAGGCCTGATGTTCACCGTCCGCGGTGATGATCCGGGCCCGCCTTTCTCGCTCGGCCTCGGCTTGGCGCGACATCGACCGCTTCATCGAATCCGGCAGGACCACGTCCTTGATCTCGACGCGGTCGATGTGCACACCCCAGCCGAGTGCGGGACTATCGATCATCAGTTCCAGGCCCTGATTGAGATGCTCCCGGTTGGACAGCAGGTCGTCCAAATCGCTCTTGCCGATGATGGAGCGCAACGATGTCTGCGCCACCTGGCCGATAGCGGCCATGTAGTCCTGCACGTCGACCGCGACACGCAGTGGGTCCGCAACGTTGAAATAGATGACCGCATCGACCCGAACGGTCACGTTGTCGCGCGTGATGCCGTCTTGGGCAGGCACGGGCATCGTGACGATCTGCATGTTGACCTTCTCGAGGCGATCCGCGAGGGGAATCAGCAGTGCGAGGCCGGGTCTCCGTACGCGAGGTTGCACACGACCGAATCGGAATACCACACCACGCTCGAATTGTTTAACAACGCGAAGGTTTGTTCCCAGCAGGAGAAGTCCAACGCCAACGGTGGCCGCCACGGCGTAGAGGGTGATCACTATTTCCTCCCGTTCCGCCCGGGTATGTGGTCGCACTCGCTGCCGGACTCGGGCTCAATGTGTGTTGAAACAGTCATGTCTATCGACATGATCAGCCTCAGCGAATTTCATGACGCGTTTGCGAGAGTTGCTGAGGGGCGTACAGACAAATCGACCACGGTATCCGGCGATGCGACCAACGCGGCGGGGCCAGAAGCGAGGTCCGTGTGGCGAGTGACCCCATGGGCGGGCAACGATTCCCGCGGAAGCGGCGGACTTTTGCGGAACCTGAGTTCCCTCTCGCTCAGAGTGCGTGGTCCAAGGATCACCAAACCTGCAAAAGCCACCGCAACCACGAGCGTCCGGGTGCGGAATCGCTTACGGCGACTCCGCGCCGATCGCGGTTCGGCACCGTCAGACAACTGAGCGAAACCTCTTCTTTCCCAGAGAAACCGACGCATGGTGTCAGTTATGGCTCCGGGTTCTTCGTCACTAGACATTTTCGCATCTCCTGATCTCTCAGCGTGTTGACCGATCCGCCGGGTCTTGTCGCCGGCGGGGCAAAGCGCCGCCGGCGGTGTCCCAACGCTGGTGCGCCATCAGTGCGGAACGGCGGTCCTCGGCCGCCCGCTTCCCGATCCCTAACAGTTCGTCAGTCGTCGACTCGTCACCCGATCTCGCCGCCGTCATCACAGCCGTATATGCCCGCGAGGGTTGGGTGTATGGGGGGACTACCAAGAGAACAAGCTGTCCGACCTGATCTCCGATCAACGAAATTGTGTTGATCGACCGGTCAGAAGAGCTGCAGAGTTTCACATCGCGTCCCTCGGAGCGGAGATGCGATGGTGCTGTCGCCCAAGCCCTCTCGTCGTAGACAACTCGGTCAATCGAGCCAGACCGCGACGCGAGGGCTGCGAGCAACTGCGGCAGTTCGGTGGCTAGTTGAGTAGATCGCGGCCACCACGCGCCCTGCACGTGTCCGGATGGTTGGTGGACGGGCTTCAGTCCTAGGCGCAGGCCTAGGAACTCAGCTACGCCGGCTGGTGGAGCGTGATTTCCCAGGGTGGACGTCGAGACCACCGGCTTTGCTGCCTTGGCGGGCGGCTCGGGTCCACGCTGGACGTGCAGTTCGGTCAAGGCCAAGGCGTTCACGCCGATCCTCATATTGCTACTTGCGTCGTTGAAAAGCCGTAATATAAAGCAAGTATATCCTTTAAATATATTTAAGCAAAGGTGGCAGTTGAAAGAGGAGACAGACACCCAGGTGCAGCACCCGCGGCGAAATCGCTTACGTGACAACCACAGACGCGAACAGATACTCCAGATGGTGCGTGATCATGATGGCGGTGTCGATGCCGTCCAGCTCGCCACCCAGATCGGGTTGCATGTCACGACAGTCCGGTTCCATTTGGACGCGCTGTGCGACGAAGGAGTGATCGTGCGCACCACCTTCAACCGTCCCGGCGTGGGCAGACCGCGCACCAAATATCTGGCGGTCGAGGAGCGGCTGGATTACCGGGTTCTCCTTGAGGTCCTCGCAATGGAACTGGGCCAGACGATGGAAACCCGCGCTCGGCGTGCCCAACACGCGGGACGAAAGTGGGCCACCCGGTTGACCGCTTCGCCGACTGCCCAAGCCGGACAAACCGAAGCCGCCTCCGACAAAGAGGTCGATGAGGCATTTGATCGAGCGGTTCTGCACGTTACAGAGGTCTTCAAGCGGATGGGGTTCGATCCTGAGCTGACCGCTACCGCCGAACCGACAGCGCACCCGTCCCACGACAGCGCGCCGACGGTTGGGCGGGAGCGAATAATGCGACTGCACGCTTGCCCGGTAAGGAGTTTCGCCAGGGCGCACCCTGAAGTGGGATGTGCAATGCATTTGGGACTGCTGCAGGGCCTGCTCGCTCAAGCAGACGCTGACGGTGGTCGTCGCCAGGCATCAGAGGAGATCTCAGCACACCTCGAGCCGTTGGTCGAGCCCGAACTCTGCGTGGCCAGACTGGCGGCTCACTGAGGGCTTGCCCGCTTCACGTCGGCGTTCTTGCGGGCGAACCAGATGCACGTCGAGGCACTCGGAGACCACAATTACCGCATCACAGTGGCGACGGACGATGATGCACCGTCGGCGACCACGTGAGTATCTCGCGAGCGTGGCAATGCCTCGAGGCGATCGACGATTCGGTTGTCCTGCTGACGGTGGCCAAATCTAGCTCGAACAACTGAAGTGATATCCCGTGGCGGCGATGCCTCGCAGCAGCCACGTGAGTCGCTGCTGGACGCCTTATCGCCGGACGGGTCACGGTCATCGAGGACGACGGCGCACAGTGTCGGATACGCGGTCGCTCCTGCCGCGGGGCGAAAGTGAAGACAAGCTAGTCGCGTCCGGCTCGCCGGTGCGACCGAATCACCTGTACGCACAGCACGATCCCCAGCACCGCGAGGCCGCCGAAGACGAAGGTAAGCACCATGTTCGTCGCTTCGCCCTCGAAGCACGTGCCACCTCGGCTGCCGCTTCCGCAGCTGTAGGAACGGTTTACTTCGTCGCGCGCCAGCCATTTGTAACCGAAGATTCCCGCCATCACCAGGAAGGCTGCGATCCCGACCGCCGCGAGGACTGCGTTCAGCCACAGGCCCGCTTTGGTCACGGCTCAGACTAGCGCGAGCTTCGCCCCCGCTCGGCGCGTCAGGTAATCGATCTGAAGGTGAATGGAGTACAGAACCAGCGGCGGCAGCACGATGAACGGAATGTTCTCGGCGATGAACTTGAACCCAAGCCCGAAGGCGCCCTGTCCTATGTCGCTGAATCCAGCGCCGACTTCGGCCAGGAAGTAGACGGCCGTGCTGCTCATCAGCACAGCGCATCCGGCGAACGCAATCCACAGGCTGCGGATGCGCGATTCGGCGGTCAGGTTGCGACGGATCAGCCGCGTCCACATGACGAATACGGTGACGCCCGTGCATACCCCCACGACCTCGAGTGCGAAGATCCACGGGTTGCCGCTGACATAGCGGGTGTCGGCCAGTCCGTACTGCCACCACAACCACTTCCAGCCCGGGTCGGTAGTGGGCGCCCAGAGGCCGAGCGGGTGGCCGATCAAGAAGACGAGTTCATAGCCGATCTGGCTGCCGGCCGTGTATGGCAGATAGAACAGGGTCAGTTCGGTCGCCTTGTCCAGTCGAGACCGGTTCTCTCCCGGTGAATTCCACAGAATCACGAACGGCAGAAGCAATACCGGTATGCCGAAGATCACGTTCGCGATCACGTCTGCGGTGAACGTCGGCGCGATGACTCCAATGCCGACACCGACCGTCATGAAGAGGAACACGGCAAAGGTGAATGCCGCGGTAGCGGTGTAGATCTTCCGTCGGTGCGGGGCCCAGGGCTGGGCGAAATCATGTTCGGTGTCGTGGAATGTCGTGACGTCGTCGTGCACGAGGGACCTCCGTCGCCTGGCGAGTATCAACTACTTGTGATCTGAGGCAGCATATACGGTGGTGCCGGACGCCTGTCTACGTTGCGCACGGCGGAAGATCGGTAGTTAGAGCGATGCCGGCATTGAGCCGTGCACCCGGATGGAAAGAGTTGGCGTGCCCGACGATCGATTGCTTGTGCCCGGCCAGACCTGCTGGCGCGTAGCACGGGCCGACCAGTTCGCCACCGTGGTCGACGCCGCCGATTACTTCATGCACGTCAAGGCCGCGATGTTGCGTGCCCAACACCGAATCATGCTGATCGGGTGGGATTTGGACCTCCGGATGGCATTCGAGCGGGGTGGGAAGACGATGCCCGGGCCCAATCAACTGGGCACGTTCTTGTACTGGATGTTGAGAAAGCGACCGGGCCTGGATATCTATCTGTTGAAATCGAATCTGCGGCTGCTGCCTGTTTTCGACGATGTCTGGTTCGGGCTTACCCCTGTCTCTCTGGTCAATCAGATCAGCAACAAGCGGCTGCACTTCTCTGTCGACGGCGACCACCCGACCGGGTCTGTCCATCACCAGAAGATCGCCGTCATCGATGATGCCGTCGCGTTCTGTGGCGGCGTGGACCTCACGATCGGTCGCTGGGATACTCCCGCGCATCAGCATCACTCTCGCAACCGCCGGACGCTGGGACGCGGTTACGGGCCTCGTCATGAGGTAGGTGCGGCCGTCGACGGGGCCGCGGCGCGCGCACTCGCCGAGCAGGCTCGGGTCCGGTGGCAGAACGCGACCGGCCAGTCGTTGTCGGCGGTCGATGCCAAGCACGCACCGTGGCCCAGCAGGCTTGAGCCGATCCTGCGCAAGGTCGATGTCGGAATCGCCCGCACCATACCGGAATCGGGCGATCGTGTTGAGGTACGCGAGGTTGAGGCACTCAACCTGGCGGCAATCGCCTCCGCACGCCGAATCATTTATCTGGAGAATCAATATCTGGCCGCGCGGCGCATCGTCGAGGCCCTGGCCGCCAGGTTGAGAGAGCAGGACGGTCCCGAGGTCGTCATCGTCTTGCCGCGGCGTGGCAACAACCCGCTCGAGCGAGGAGCGATGGACAGCGCACGGCACCTGCTCCTGCAGCTGCTATGGGAGGCGGACGTCCATCGGCGATTGGGCGTCTATTGGCCGGTGACCGATGGCGGCACACCGATATACGTTCACTCGAAAGTGATCGCGATCGACGATCGGTTGTTGCGTGTCGGATCATCCAACATCAACAACCGCTCACTGGGATTTGACAGCGAATGCGATTTGGCCGTCGAGGCGCATCCTGACGACGCATCCCGCGACGACGTGCGTCGCCAAGTCGTGTGCGTGCGGGACCAATTGATCGCCGAGCACCTCGGCGTCTCGGTCAGCGAGTTCGAACGGGTGGCAGGACAGTCCGGTTCTGTCCTGAAAGCCATTGAGGCACTGCGCGGTCGGGGCAAGACGTTGCGGCCGCTCACCGAAGAAACCGTGTCAGGTGAGGCAAATCCGTTGGCCGAGAACGACCTGATGGATCCCGATCACGTGCCGCGGTCACTGGCCCGGAGCATGCAACGGTTCCTGGCGGGACTCAGAAGTTGACAGCCCAGTCACCGCAGTTGTGGAATCACCTCGTGCGCAAAGAGTTCGAGTTGCGACAAGTCGGACATGTCAAGCATCTGCGCGTAGATGCGCTGTGCTCCCAACTCCGTCCAGGGACCGAGCTTGTCGACGATCTCGGTGGGCGTGCCGACCAGCGGGCTGTTGGAGCGCATCTCGTCGACTTCCCGACCTATCACTGACGCGCGTCGGGCAACTTCGGCGTCGTTCTTGCCGGCGCATAGCACAAACGCGCAGGAGTAGACGATCGACTGGGGGTCCCTGCCCGCGCTGTCCACCGCATCGGCGACCCGTTGAAACTGCTTCTGAGCCACGTCCATTGAGACGAACGGCAGATTGAATTCCGCGGCGTAGGCGGCGGCCAGTGCCGGGGTTCGCTTGGCGCCGGTGCCGCCGATCACAATCGGTGGATGCGGCGTCTGGACCGGTTTCGGCAGAGCCGGTGAGCCGGCGAGGGTGTAATGCTCGCCGGAATAGTCGAAGGTCTCACCGGCCGGGGTGGTCCACAACCCGGTGATGATGGCCAACTGTTCGCTGAGCCGGTCGAAGCGCTCCCGGACGGATGGGAACGGAATCCCGTAAGCTCGATGTTCGTCTTCGAACCAACCACTGCCCAAGCCGAATTCGACTCTCCCACCGCTCATCTCGTCCACTTGAGCTACCGCGACCGCGAGTGGGCCGGGATGACGGAACGTTGCCGAAGTCACCAGGGTACCCAACCGAATTCGCGACGTCTCCCGCGCGATCCCGCCCAGCGCGACCCACGAATCCGTCGGGCCCGGCAGGCCGTCCCCACTCATCGCCAGGTAGTGATCGGAGCGAAAGAACGCGTCGAAACCAAGTTGCTCGGCGGTCTGGGCGACCGCGAGCTGATCTGCGTACGTTGCGCCTTGCTGCGGCTCGACAAATATCCGAAATTCCATGATTCCTTCCGAATCCGTCTTCACCGCAACATGTTAACGAGTCAGGGAGCGTCCGTCTTCTTGCGGTCCAGATCACCGAATCTCACGCTGACCCGCTGGAATCCCTTGACCCGCTCGGCTTTGGCTTTCCTGGTATAGGTCTTGCGGTCAGCCGGCGTGAGATCGGCATCATCGGTGAACGGTGTCAGCAGGGCCCGGGGGTGCAGCTCCTCGACCAACACCACGTTGATCTCGGCGCAGAGCACCAGCGTGGAGGAGATGAGAAACAGGAAGGCCAGCATCCCGAGGACGAGCGCGAAGACGCTGTTGGTCGCACTCGATGTTTTCACGACGTGCCCGATGTATCCGGCACCGAACCACTGCAGCACCTGCCAGATCACGGCCCCCGCTAGTGCTCCCGGCAGCACCTGGCGGTAGGTCAATTCCCGCGCCGTCGTAACCCGGAAGAGCATCAGACAGATGACCGCGTTCATGCAGACGGTGATGAGAGTGATGCCGATCTTGCCCAGCACGCCCAGCGACCCCGTCGCATGGCCGATTGCCGTCAGGACGGTGGTCGCGATCGCCGCCGAACCGAGCACCAGAAGCAGCATCAGACTGTGTTTGCGGCTCCTGATTGCATCGCGGCGCGCGTGCTTCGGCACGGCCCATACCGAATCCATCGCGTTCTGTACCGCCTGCCCGACCCCCAGACCGCCGTAGAGCGCGCCGAGGATCCCGACGATGACGGCGGCGGGACCGCCGTTGAGACCTTCAGGTTGGTGTAGCTGAGCACCGATCACCGGGAACTGGCTGAGCGTGCTCTGCAACACCTGGGCCTGCAGATCCGGGTGTCCTCTCAGTAGCACCCCGAGCCCCGTGGTCAACAGCAAGAGCAGTGGAAACAGCGACACGAATGCGTAGTAGGTGATCAGGGCGGCCAGGTAACCACCCTGGTCGTCGAGGTACTTGTAAACGACGCCGACAACCAACCCGACGCCACGATTGCGACGCTGCAGCCTGTCCAGCCAGCCGACCATCGCCGCTCACTTCGTTCGCACTGAAGCCATTCCCTGCCCGCAGGGCTGCCGGTGAGATACCCCCAACGGGGCGATGTCAACCAGGCTCGGCGTGAATGTTCACGGCAGATTGGTGGCCAGGAACGTCAGCGGCAGCCCGCACACCGAAAGGTCGATCTCCTCGAGATAGTTGCCAGCACCAGAGAAGCCCTGTCGGAATCGGGTTATCGCGCCGTAGCGTTTGGCGATGTCTTCCGCCGCGGACGCGCCGGGAACCTGCACCACCACTGTGTAGACGCCGTCGCCGTGGGTGGCGAGGAACTCCTTCACCGAGGCCGCCACCTCTGCGGTAGATCCCGGCTCGGGACTGATCAGTTCGATACCCCGATCCCAGTCCAACATCACCCGAAGTCCCAACTCGTCCAGAGTGGCGTCGTTGAAGCTGAAGCCCAGTTCGGTGAACAGTCGCCCCACATTGTCGTGCCGGTCCCGGCTTACCGCGAAGACAACATGATGCAGCCGCGACGGTGTGTCGGTCATCGTTGCGGGCCGAACTCGACGACCAGGCTGGTCGGCCCGCTCATGCCCATCATCGGCTTCCAGGGGGCCGGTCCCACTCGACGGGCATCGGGCATCCGTTGCGCCAGAATCTTGAGTCCTGCGGCCAATTCCATCCTGGCCAGGTTCGCACCGAGGCAGTAGTGCGCGCCGCCACCGAACGTCAACACCGCGGGGGCCCCCTGCCGGGTGATGTCGAAGCGGTCGGGATCCTGATAGATCGCGGGATCACGGTTGGCTGCAAAGGAATTGACGACGATAAACGCGCCGGCCGGGAAGGTGTATCCGCCGAACTCGACGTCCTCAGCTACGGTACGGACCGTGTTGCAGACGGCAGGCGAGTGACGCATGCTCTCTTCGACCGCGGACATGGCCAGTTCCGGACGTTCACGCAGCACCGCCCACTGCTCGGGATGATCCAGCAGCACCTGCAGGGAGGCGGCCAGCTGATTGCGGGTGGTATCGGTGCCGGCAAGGAGCAGTCCAGCTACCGTCATGCGCAATTCGTCGGCGCTGAGTCGGTCGCCGTGATCCTCGGCGCGGATGAGATCAGAGAGCAGGTCCTCGGTCAGGTGGTGCCGCCGTTCGGCGATCATGTCGTCGACGTAAGCGTCGAGTTCGGCCCAACCGCGAAGGACGGTCGGCATCTCGTCGACCAGGTTGACCGAGAAGTTGACCATCTTGAAGATCGCTTCGGCCCATCCCTCGAACTGCCCCCAATCTGCGCGTGGCGCACCGAGTAACGCGCAGATGATCGGGATCGGATAGTGCCGGGCGATATCGGTGACGATGTCGCAGCGTCCCGCGGCCGCCACGCCGTCGATCAGGTCGTTGAGCACCGTCTCGATGGTGTCGTCGAGCCGGGCGATCGCGCGAGGGGTGAAGGCCCGCGAGACCAGGCTGCGCAGCCGGTGGTGTTCGGCGCCTTCGGCGCAGATGATGCTCCCGACAACCCGGTCCCACAGTGGACCTGACGTCACGCCCTGAGCAGCCAAATGTAGACCCGGGGGGATGACGAACCGGGCGTCCCGAAGAATGCCTCTAGCCATTTCGTACGAAAGCACTTCGGGCCCAAGCGGTCCGAGGGCCATCGGGGCGGCTCGTTGGGCCGCCCGGATTCGATCGCAGACCGCATGTGGCGATTCGTCGACGTCGTAGTTGAGCGTTGGGAGTCCTGCGTCGAAGATGCTGGGCGCACTGGTCGCGGAGGTCATTTGCGTACCAGCCCCCGCGGCCGGACCAAACCGAGATCCAGATGGGTCAGCCACCCCGGCTCCGCATCGCACACGTCGGGAATGGCGTTGACGGCACCCATCGCGGTCCAGTTGTAGCCGGGATGTGTCATGGAAGAAGGGGTAGTTCCGTCGGTCACCTCGACACCT
This sequence comes from Mycobacterium asiaticum, assembly GCF_001673315.1. Classification (GTDB taxonomy): domain Bacteria; phylum Actinomycetota; class Actinomycetes; order Mycobacteriales; family Mycobacteriaceae; genus Mycobacterium; species Mycobacterium asiaticum_B. Next base: position 26,673 of record NZ_LZLQ01000096.1, read on the forward strand.
TCCAAGGTCAGAGCGCTCGGTGGATCACCGTCAATCACGATGCGGTAGCGCGTCTTCCCCCAATCCCACGCCGGCTCGATGGCGTCGGGACCACCCGTCAGATAGATGGCATGGAAGACGATCAGCGGTCGACCTTCGACCAACGCCGTCCAGGTGTGATGCTGCGCGGCGACCGTCCCGCTGGGAATCACACCGAATCCGTGCGAAATATCTTCGGTGGCGGTAGCAACGGTCAATTCGTAGTTGATGTCCTCGATTTCGACGCTGAGGCCGTCCGCCAGCATGTACATCGATTGTGCGAAGAACGGCAATCCCAGGCCCAGAATTGTTGGTGACGAGAGGAATTCATCCTTGGCTTTACCGAAGCCCAACCAGTCGATGTGGTCCAGGGGTGCGTCGGCAAGCACGTTGACCACCTCGTACACCTCGATCTTGTCAATCCGACTGATGACGCGGGCAAGGGTCAGGGGCAGCAGGTCACCAGCGTATCCCGGATGGATGCCGCCGCCGTGGAAACTGGTTCTACCCTCGCGGCAGGCGGCTTCAATCTTGGCGGCCTCCTCGCGAAAGTCTCTGGAAGGGTGGAAGAATCCGCTGGTGGTCACGACGTTCTTGCCGGACCGCAACAGTCGGCAGACCGTATCGACATCCATGATGATCGGTGTGTAGAACACGCAGTCGGCTTGGGTCGCGAGCACCGAGTCGATGTCGTCGGTGGTAATGACTCCTGTCGGCGCAATGCCGACGATGTCCCCCGCGTCTTTGCCGACCTTCTCGGGCGTATGCACCAGGACGGCAGCCAGTTCGAACACGGGGCTGTCCGCGAAATGCCGGAGCGCCACTTGCCCGACATCTCCGGTCATCCACTGGATGACGCGATATGTCTTCGACATCGAATGCCGTCCTTTCAGTTGCGTGTCAGTTGCGTGCCAGCACGCCCCGCGGAAGCAGCAGGGGAAGGTCGGTGTAGGTGGCGATGCCGGGCGGCGCCGCGACAACCGCGGGTATCGCGGTGATCGGCGGCATTGCGGTAATTGTCAACCCGAGCATGATGTAGTCCTCGATCGATTCGCCGTGAAAGTCCGGAGGCGGCTCGAAATTCAGTGTTGTCTTGATGGTGGGGCGGCCCTCGACCGTGACGGTGTAACCGAAGTTCGTCGACCAGGCCGGGTCCAGCGACTGACCCTTGGTCCACACGGCGCGGAGTTCAACCACTTCACGGGCGGCGACGATTCCCTTCCACCGGACGTCGATGCCTGCCACACATCCCTTCTTGATTGTCCAGTCGCCCGGGAGCGTGAGATCGTCTGTGGTTTGGGCATACTCGGCGGTGCAACTGATGTCGTCGAGTTGGACGCCGAGGGCATCGGCGAGTAGCTGCACGGCTTCGCGAAAAATGCCAGATCCTTTTTCGGTGATGGCGTGCAGATCCGGCTGATCGATCGGGTACCCGAAACCCATCGGTATCTCCGTCGCCGGCGAGTTGTAGATGCTGGTGTCGAAGGATTCGACGATTGCTATCCGGTCGACTCGGTCGGAGAGGCCGGCCGTGACGATCGCGAGGAGCTGAATGAACCCCGGGTTTATGCCGCTGCCGAAAATGGTCGAGTCCCCGTGCGCACACGCGTCGATGATGCGGTCCCGGGCGGCACCTAGTTGATGCCCCGTGATGAACTCTGAGGTGGTCACGACGTTGATTCCCGCGCGCAGAATGCCGGCCACCTCATCGACATCGGTGAACATGGGGTTGTAGACGACACAGTCGGGTTTCAGCCCGAGCAGCGCATCGACATCGTCGGTAGCCTGGACTCCGAGGGGCGCGATGCCGCACAGCTCCCCGACGTCACGGCCGACCTTTTCCGGCGACCATGCGTAGCAACCGACCAGTTCCAGCTGTGTGTTAGCGGTGATCGCGTGGACGGACTTCTTGCCCACGTTGCCCGTCGTCCACTGGACGACGCGCAGCTTCTTTGTCACGGTCTCGCGCCGGCCGGCTGTTGCGCCTGACGGGCAAGCCTTTCGTCGTGGATGCGCACCAGTTCACGGAACCCCAGCCGGTGGTATTTCGGTATCGGCTGAATGCCCCACACGTCTTTGGCGGTGTCCTTGCCTTCGGCGCCCTCGGGTGGTCCCAGCGGTGGGTAGGGGTACTTGCACTCCAGGGCGTCGTCGGAGTAGCGGACTTTGAGTAACTCACTGCAGATCTCGGTGAGACTCAAAGTCGGATAGCCGTAATAGACCGCCATGAACGGCAGTGTGAACGCGCCCTCGATCACCAGAGCGATCAGGCACACCAGGACCGCGCGCTTGATCCACTTGTGCATGCGGGCGTAGTAGGGCGTCGTGCCTGGCGGAAGGTCTTCTGCCGTAGCGTCTTTCGCGGTATCGGCTGGTGTGGTTGTCATGGTTGATTCCTCTTAGTCCGAGAAGATTTCACGGTTCACGGTGTGCAGGTAAGGGATCGCAAGGAACGGCGTGATGTAGAAGATGTCGAACAACCACCAGCCGATCACCGGGAAGACGACACCGGCGTAGCGCACGTCAGCGTACATCGTCATGTTGAACACGTATGCGGTCCAGATGACCGTGCCCATCCAGCAGGTGATGATCATCCATTGATGGCCCCACCGCTTCATCTGCAGGAATCCGATCGCCGCGGCGACCCGCATCGAGAACACGGTGAGAATCAGCCCCGCCACATAGGCCTTTTCACCGGGGCCCGCCGCGCCGCCGACCCACAATTCGTTGTAGTGCCAGAAGTAGCCGGCATCGAACATGTTGCCCCACCCGACCATCAGCACCCGATTGATCAAGGTGTGGTTGGCGACGAGATCCAAGGACCAGCCAAGGGTGTTGAGCATTCCGTCGATCAGGACCAGGTAACCGATCAAGGTGATGATCATCGGCCGAACCGACAGGCCCGCGCGCAACGCCTGGCGCTGCAACCAGACTCCGCGCATGAAGATGGGGAACCCGATCAGACCGGGCGCCCAGCATCCCATCAAGCCGGCGCCGACGATCATCCACTTGTCGGCCCGACGTTGTGCAAGCCGCGACTCGTCATCATGCTCGGCCAGGCTGATTGAATCACCTGGCGCGACAGAAAGACTCACAGATCCCACCAACCCCGGGCGAAGGACATGTAGAGCTGGATGCCGAACATGATCAGCAGGTAACCGTAGATGAAGATCTGGAAGACGATCAGTGCTTTCTTGCGCTTGCGCTCTTGTTGATCCACCATTTCGTACTGCCTTTCCTCTCGTGCTCTCAGGGGTTGCTCGCGACCAATGTCGCTGCCGCGACTTCACGCAAACCGTCGTTGATCGCACCGTCGGTACTCAGCGGGGCGAGTATGCAGGCTTCGGCCGCGTTCATTTCTGAGGCGCCGGCCGCAATCAGCTTCGCGGCAGTGACCAGCACCCTGGTCGACGGCGGCTCGAAATGGAAGACGTCGTCGGCGTTACGAATGGCATTGGCGCAATGGACAAGTCGATTGGCGGTCGCAATCTCCACACCTGACTCTGCAACGACAACCTCTGCCTCTTGGTCGGGAGGCAGGTATTTCATTGGCAACGTGGCGAATCGTTGTCGGAAGGACGGTTTCAGCTCCTTCAGTGAGCTGCGGTAGGCGGGATTGTAGGAACAGACCAGCATGAACGAATCCGGTGCCTGGACAACTTCGCCCGCGCGATCGAGGAAAAGGGCACGGCGGTGATCGGTGAGTGAGTGCAGGATGGCCAGTGAGTCGTGCCGGGCTTCCACGACCTCGTCGAGATAGCAGATTGCCCCAGCCTTGACGGCTCTGGTCAGCGGCCCGTCGGCCCACACCACGTCTCCGCCGGTGACCATGAACCGGCCAACGAGGTCGGAACTGGTGAGATCGTCGTGACAGCTGATGGTGACGACGGGTTGTCCAAGCAGCACACCCATGTGTTCGACGAAACGGGTCTTACCGCAGCCGGTCGGTCCGGTTAGCATCACCGGAATGCGTTCGCGGTAGGCCTGTTCGAACAATTCGACTTCGTTGCCGTTGGCAATGTAGGTGTCGGTCATGCGGCAACCAACTCTCGGTGGACGTGGGCAAGGACGCGCGGTAGTTCCTCGACGCGTTTGATTCGTCGGGATCGGCGGGGTCCGAATACCTCGGGTAGGGGGTCGACGCGTGTCGGTCCGACACCGACGTAGTACACCGAGACACCGGCGTCGTTGGCTTCCTCGACGGCGTGGGCTACGTCGGCCCATGCGTAGCGCCCTTCGTAGCCTTCGTCGGACATCAGTCCGTCGCCGATCACGATGAGCAGACGGCGCTCCGAAGGCTGCGCCAGCAGGCGCGAAGTCAAGTGGCGAATCGGTGCGCCCAACCTGGTGTAGCCGCCGGTCATCAGGCCGAGGCTGCCCGGTGCCACATATCGGCTGTCGCGAAAATCCTTGAGGCAGCGAACTTCGACGCGATGCCTGGTGTTTCCGGTAAAGACGAAAATGCCGTGCCGTTCGCGGGCGAGACTCATGGCTCGGGATAGCGCATCGGCACATTCCAGTTCCAGCCGGAAGATGCGGCCGCCGTGCACGCCCAATGACGAACTCCCGTCTAGTAACAAGGCCGTGGTGACGTCGCGGCCGCTCGGCAGCAGCTCCCGAAATATTCTGGGTTCGCTGGTCTGGCTGGTCATGGTGTCGATGTAGTGGCGGACGTATTGGTCGACGTCGAGGTCGGATCCGTCTTCGAGCCCGTTGGTCATTGCGCGGTGCGTGTGTTCCTCGAACCATTTGCGTAAATTCGCCGAGAGCGGCTGCGGCTGACAGGCGCGCGGCCCGGGTGGAAGTTCGAGAACCGAGACGTGGTCCGTCAGGAAGCTCTTGGTCCACGCATTCCACTCGGGATAAGGAATGCCCTGTCGGCGTTCGGGGCTGATTTCCAGGTCGTTGTCCTCGGGCCGACTCGGCGGCGGCAGGTTGGGGTTGCGCACACCACCGTCGCCGCCCACCGGAACGGAATGAGCACGGGGATGGCGCTTCTGGGTCGTGGTCCACGGCATACGGCCGAATCTCTTGATTGCACTGGCCAACCCGCGAGCACTCGAGTAGGTGCGCGGTAACGTGCCGAGCAGGCGATACTCGGGAAGCGACTGACCGGCGCGCGCCATTTCGATTGCTCGGTCGAACATCGCCGCCGCATCGAGGTCTGGGTCGCCGACCTCGATGTTAGGCAGCACCCTGTGCAACTCGGGCATCAGCCCTGGCCACTTGGCGGCGATCCAGCCCACGGCGACAGACGCCTCAACGATTACCAGGGCGCGGTGTTCTCGCGCAGAGAGATCGGTCAGCCGGTAATGGGCGAGGCGCTCTTTCGACGGTGAGCATTGCAGGGCAACCCCGCACGTCAACGTCCGCCGCGTCCAGTCGCGGGCGAACGACGGGTAGGGGACGAGCACAATGTCCAAGTCGCCGGTCAAGCCGAAGTTGCGTTGGGCGCCGGTCATCAACCGGGCACCTTCGCGGCGCCGGTCACTGAGCGCCACCGCCGTCAATGCGCAACTGCGCTCTATCGACATCGCCGACGTGTCGGCCGCTTCGGACACGTGCTCAGAACGTTCCGATGTTGGAGAACATCCAGTACCAGAACCAGATGATCAATGCGGTACCGCCCCATGCGCCGACGTACCGCAATAGCTCCCAAACCATATCCATATGCGTCAATCTCCTTGTCGGGTTGCGGGATTCATCGAGGCTCCAGGCTCCTGACAGCAGTGGCGATGAGCTCACCGAGCATCGTGTCGCGCGCGTGACCGGACGGCGTCGTGCTCAGCGCCCCGTAGACGCCCAGCAGGAATAGAACAGCGCTGTAAAACGGGTCGACATCAGCGTGCGCTTCACCGAGATCGCGTGCTCGCTGAATTTCGCTGACCAGCAACACAATTAGCGGGTGATCGGTCCATTCCTCATCACGCTTGGGACGAGTGGGTGAGAAGTGGATTCCCAGGAAGTCTTTGAAGAGTGGGCTGCCGAGCCGCTGTTCGAGATCAACGACGAGTTGTGCCGCGCTGGCCAGAACGTCAGCCAGGTCACGAGGTTTCGTCACAAAGCGCACGAGTTCGGCCGCCATGCGCGCTTCTTCTCGAGTCTCCAGTTCGAGCAGGACATGCTCTTTGGTGGGGAAGTGAAAGAAGAACGTGCCGTGCGCAACGCCCGCGGCGCTGATGATCGCGCTCACCTCGGCGGCGGCCATTCCCGCCCGTTGGAACTCGGCCAGCGCCGCGCCCAGCACGCGCTGGCGCGTCTGCAACCGCTGCGCTTCGCGCACGGACGTTCTGACTTGGGCAGTCATCGTGTGCTCTTTTGTAATCCTTTTGCTGACTGAAGTCAATATTAATGAGCAGGAGCGGGCGCGTCGATGTGCTTGGAAGACCAGTCAATCCACGCCGGCTGACTTGGCCCCTGGCAATGACAGGAGTCAGTCAGAGAAGATCTCGCGGTTGACGGTGTGCAGATAGGGGATGGCAAGGAAGGGGGTGATGTAAAAGATGTCGTAGAGCCACCAGCCGATGACCGGAAGTATGACGCCGGCGAAGCGAACGTCGGCGTACATGGTCATGTTGAACACGTAGCCGATCCAGATCACCACGCCCATCCAGCAGGTGATGACCATCCACTGATGACCCCACCGTTTCATCTGCAGGAAGCCGATGCCGGCCGCAATCCGCATGGTGAATACGGTGAAGATCAACCCGACCTCCCAGCCTTTCTCGCCGGGGCCGGCCGCACCGCCAATCCACAATTCGTTGAAGTGCCAGAAGTAACCGGCATCGAACATATTGCCCCAACCCACCAAAAGCACTCTGCCAAGCAGAGTGTGGTTGCCCACCATGTCCAGCGCCCAACCCACTGTGTTGATGGCCGCATCAATGATGACCAGATAGCCAAGCAGGGTGACAAGCATCGGCCGCACGGATAAGCCGGTCCGCTGTGCACGGCGCAACAGCCAGACTCCGCGAAGGAACAGGGGGAGGCCGAAGATGCCCAGCGCTGCCGTGCCGATCAGCAGGGACCCCGAGATCAACCACTTGTCGGCCTGCCGCTGCGCAAGCCGCGACTCCTCCATGTGCTCGTCGAAGGTGGGCCCTTCGCCGGCATTACCAGTTGACGGAACGCCTGCGTTCGAGCGGCGGAAGTTGATAGTAGGCAGATTCAATTTCACCTCCCTTGCCCCAGCTTGTTCTAGTCCAGAAACTGACTGGGGTCAACAGGGCTTACCGTGGCTGTAGGCTGCGCAGGGTCCTGGTGACGTAGTCGCCGAGCATGGCGTCGCGAGTCGGCCAGGTGTTCGTCGTCGTGAGAAGTGCGTACAACCCGAGCAAGAAGAACACGGCGCTGTTCATCGGAATAACCTCAGGGTCCACGCTCCCGCGTTGTTGCGCCTGCTCGATCTCACGGGCGACCCCGACGATGATCGGGTGGTCTCTGCCGTCTTCTGCTGGCGGTCGTGTCTGTGAAAAATGCAGTGCCAGAAACTCTTTGAACAAGACGCCGCCGAGTCGACGCTCCAGACCGGAGACGAGCCGGACCGCTTCCTGCAGGGCATCCGCGAGGTCGTGCTCGGCCTCCAGGAACCGGGCGAACTGGTTTGCGATGCGCTGCTCCTCCCGATGCTCCAACTCGAGCAACACATGTTCCTTGGTGGGAAAGTGGAAGAAAAAGGTACCGTGGGCTACCCCGGCGGCCGCCACGATGTTGCCGACGTCCGCGTCGGCCATTCCGGACCGCTTGAATTCGGCGACAGCCGCTCCCATCAGCCGCTCCCGCGTCTGCAAGCGCTTGGTTTCGCGCGCCGAAAGCTTATTGCTCGCCGCCATTATGGCTCTGCTGTCCGTTCTGTTTGGGAGGCAAACTTGACTGCACACAATATCGCGACAACCCCATTCCGACCAGATGAGGGACCAGATTCGGGCGGGCTCAATCGTTGACTTAAGTCAATTTGCGTCGTTAGATGACTACGGTATTTACGGTATCGCACCGCATGCCGCCTACCCTGGGAGGAGCTCGCATGGCGTTGGAGCAGTTCGATTTGACGGGGCAGGTGGCCATAGTCACCGGCGCCGGCAAGGGTGTGGGCCAGGGCATCGCGAGGGTGCTCGCCGAGGCCGGTGCGACGGTCGTAGGCACCGCTCGGACAGAGTCGGACATCGTGGCCACCATCGACGGTATCGAGGCCGCCGGCGGGAAGGGGCTGGCGCTGGTCGCCGACGCGATGAGCCGCCCGGATGGCGAGCGAGTGGTCAACACGGCTATCGAGCAATTCGGTCGGGTGGACATCCTGATCAACAACGTCGGGGGAGCGACGTACGCGAGGTTTCTCGATATCACCGACGAGGATTTCCAACTCGCCTTCGACTGGTGCGTTAAGTCTACGTTCATCATGAGCCAACTCGTCGCCCCGCACATGATTGACGCCGGACGCGGCAACATCGTCAACATCTCCTCCGGTTCAGCACGTTTCGGCATCCGCGCACTGGCCGCGTACTGCACCGCCAAGGGTGCCCTGGAAGCGCTGACCCGCGCGATGGCTCAGGAGCTGGCGCCAAAGATCCGGGTCAACGCCATCGCACTCGGTTCGTTCGCCACCGACGGTTTGCAGTCCAGCCTCGATCTGATGCCGGGGTCGCTGGAGAAAATGCAGGAGTCAACACCGCTGCATCGTCTCGGCAAGGTCGAGGACCTCGGGCGCCTCTGCGTGTACTTGAGCACCGCCGACTGTTACGCCACCAATGCGATCTTCCACGTGGACGGCGGAATCGAGTCGAACAACTCGCCTTTGCCGATCCCTGACTACTGAGGAGGCTGCTGATGCGCCGGGTGATCCAGTTCTCCACTGGGAACGTGGGACGACATTCGTTGCGGGCCATCATCGGACGTCCAGACTTCGAATTGGTCGGAGTCCACGCATCCGGCCCGGCGAAGGTAGGTAAGGATGCCGCCGAGTTGTGCGGGTTGAGCGAGCCAACCGGCATCACGGCCACCGACGACGTCGACGCGCTCGTCGCACTGGGCGCCGACTGTGTGGTTTACACGGCTCTGGGTGAGACACGGCCGATGGAGGTCATCGACCAGATCACCAGATTTCTGGCCGCGGGCACCAATGTGGTCGGCACATCACTGGTTTGGCTTGCCAATCCACGACATGCCGATGAGTGGCTGCGCGACCCCCTGCAGCGGGCGTGTGAGGCGGGCAACACGTCGCTGTACGTCAACGGAATCGACCCAGGGTTCTCCGGGGACACACTGGTCTACTCGGCATGCAGCCTCACTACCCGCATTTCCGCGATCACCGTTCAGGAGATCTTCGACTACGCGAACTACGACGATTACGAATTCACCGGTAAGTCAATGGGCTTCGGTCTGAAACCCGATGACGACCCGCCAATGCTCTTCCTGCCCGGCGTGGTGGTGTCCATGTTTGGCGGCGCGGTACGGAATCTGGCAGACCATCTTGGCATCACACTCGACGAGGTGCGACAACGTGATGAACGCTGGTACACGCCCGAACCGATCGACTGCATCATGACCAGAGTCGAGCCGGGCGGAATGGCCGCGGTCCGATTCGCCGCCGAGGGCGTCGTTGACGGGCAGCCGGTGATCACGCTGGAGCACATAACCAGACTCACCGACGCAGCGGCTCCCGATTGGCCCTTCCCGCCCGACGGCCAACCCGGGGTACACCGGGTCGTCGCCGAGGGTGAACCCCGAATAGAGATCAACACGCACGTCTCGCATCCGGTATTCGACACGACAGACGCCGGTTGTATCTCGACGGCCGCTCGGGCCATGAATGTCATCGACTGGGTGTGTCGTGCGCCTGCGGGATTGATTGCCGTCGATGAGATTCCACCCGCGGAGACTCTCCGCGGCCTCATGTGGAAGGAGTAGCGATGACGCAGACGGCGGAGAAGAAGTATCGCGTGATCCAGTGGGGCATCGGCAATGTGGGAACGCTCGCATTGCGCCACTTTGCCGACAATCCCGTCTACGAGGTCGTCGGCGTGCTTTGCAGCCGCCCCGAGAAGGTCGGCAAGGATGCCGGCGAACTCGTCGGGGTGGCCCCATTGGGTGTGCTCGCGACAACCGATAAGGCAGCTCTGGAAGCGCTGGATGCGGACTGCGTGTTCTATGCACCGCTGTGGTCCGACATCGACGAAATCTGTCGTCTGCTGCGTGGCGGCAAGAACGTCGTCGCCTCCGGTGGTGCGTGGTGGTACCGAACCGAGACGAACGCCTCCGACATCGACAAGATCGAGGAAGCATGCCGGCAAGGTGGCACATCGTTTCACGGCGGCGGGATTCATCCCGGCTTTGCCGCGGACCTGCTGGTGCTGACGCTGTGCCGGATCGCGAGCCGCATCGACCGTATTCACATCTATGAAGTAGTGAACTTCAACAAGGACACGCTCAAGTACCTGGACGAAATGGGATTCGGGAAGCAACCTGCTGAGTTCGAAGCGGGGAATCTGTTCGGGGCCGCGTGGTCCCTGTTCGCACAGTCGCTGTCCATGGTGGTGGACGGCGTGGGCAAGACCGTCGACAAATTCACAACGGAGACCAAAATCGGGCTGGCCACGCGCGACATCCCCTACGAGGGAACCGAAGAGATGGATATGCCCGGCTTGAAGGGGGTCATCAAGAAGGGCACCGTGGCAGCCCAGCAACACGAGTGGACGGCCTGGGTCGACGGCAGACCGTTCATCACCCTGCACGAGATGTACTCGTTCATCGAGCATGACGCTATTGACCCCAGGCCCGACTGGGACGGCTATTACCACTACCGCCTGGTAGTGGAGGGCGACGTGTCCACCGAGTTGATTCTGCGCGGCGCCGCCGATGAGAACGGTGATCACGGAAATCCCGGATACACCTGGACGGCGATGGGCCCGGTCAACACGATCCCGGCCGTCTGCGATGCACCACCAGGGTTCCTCACCCACAAGGAACTCGGACTTGTGACGCTACGCGGTGTGGTGCGCTAGCGACGCCAATTCCCTACGCGTGGGGTAAGGACGATTTCACCGCAACTTCCGCCAAGCCGTCTGCCAAGCCGTCTCCCAAGACTTCTGCCAAGCCGGGTTACATCTTGACCGCGGAGTCACACCGTGGCGCGGTCGCGCCCGTCCCAATACCGCTTGCGCAGATCCTTCTTCAGGATCTTGCCGGTCGGGTTGCGTGGCAACTCGTCGGCGATGTCGACCGTCTTTGGGCACTTGTAGGCGGCCAGGCGCTCGCGAGTGAACGCGATCAGTTCTTTCTCGGTGGCTTCACCCTCAAGTGCGACAACAGCTTTGACGACTTCGCCCCACTTCTCATCGGGCACCCCGATCACCGCAACATCGGCCACCGCCGGATGCTCGGCCAACACCCGCTCCACCTCGATCGAGTAGATGTTTTCCCCGCCGGAGATGATCATGTCCTTGAGTCGGTCCTCGACAAAGATGTACCCGCCGTCGTCGACACGCCCGATGTCGCCGGTACGGAACCAGCCGTCCTCGGTGACCGCCTCGGCTGTGGCCTCCGGCTTGTTGTGGTAGCCCTTCATCAATTGCGGTGTACGGAACCACAATTCGCCTTGTTCACCCGCCGGCATGTCTTTGAGGGTGTACGGGTCGACCACCCGCACCTCGGCGTTGGGCACCAACGTGCCGGCGCTGCTCAACCGCTCCGGGTGGTCCTGGGCGCGGTGGGCCTCGGGGAGTAGATGACTGATCACGCCACATACTTCCGTTAGTCCGTAGGCCTGAATGAAGTCCGTATTCGGCCACGCCTCGAGGGCCGCGCGCAGCAGCGGTAACGGCATCGGTGACGCGCCATACGAATACGTCTTCAGCGCGCCGAACAGTTTCACGGCGTCTTCGCCGGACTCCAGCACTTTCGCCAGCACTGCCGGCACCAGGAAGGTCCTGTTGGCGCCCTTGAGGATTGCACCGGCTAGCGTCATGCCGTCGACGTCGCGCGTCATCACGCTCGGAACGCCGTCGTGAATACCGAACTGCACGTAGGACGACCCACCGACGTGGAACAGCGGCATCGACACCATGCTCTTGTCGCCGGGGTCGAAATCGAAGCCCTCATGCGCATTGAGTGTGTGCGCTATCAGGTTTGCCTGCGTCAGTTCGACGCCCTTCGGGCGCCCGGTCGTGCCCGACGAGTACATGATGATGCACACGTCGTCGGGCTGGACGTCGTCGGAGCGGCCGACGGGTGTCGCTCCGGCCAGCAGCGCCTCGTATTCGTCACCCTCGGCGCCATCCGGGGTGACCTCGATGATGTGCTCGATGTTGGTGAGGGCGGCCCGGACCTTCTCGACATTCGGCTTCAACTCCGACCCGACGATCAGCACCTTGGCATCCGAATCGTTGATCACATAGTCGAGTTCGTCGGCGGCCAGCCGGAAATTGATGATCGCGTTCGCCGCGCCCAACGACGCCGCGGCCATCGTCAGTTCAACGCAGGCCGGGTGGTTCTTGTCCAGGAACGCCACCACATCTCCGCGCTGCACTCCGAGCTCGGTGAGAGCGCCCGCCAGGCGGCGCACCCGGTCGTTCCACTGTGCCCAGGTCCAGTTCCGGTCCAAGTAATCGATGGCTTCCTCGTCGGGCTTGGCCTCGGCCCAGTGGGCCAGGCGTTCGTCGAGGAAGCGCGGATCTGCTAGCTCTGGCATGCGGTAGGCCTTCCATCTCGAATGCGAATTGAACGGGGCATCAGTTGATCCGCGCGCTGCCGCCCAGGCCGATCTCCAGCACGCTGCCGGTCACCACGCCAGGATCGGTGACCAGGTAGACCACTGCGCGGCTGACGTCCTCGGGTTGGATCCACGGTTGCGGAATCGGATTGGCCTTCATCATGCGGCGCACCAACTCGTCGGGGATGTCGTCACCGCCGGTGGGCTGCACCATCGGTGTTTGAGTCGTCGTCGGGCAAACCACGTTGACGGTGATGCCTTCCTTGGCGACCTCGAGGGCGACGGACTTGGCCAGCCCGATCACGCCCCACTTGGTGGCGTTGTAGGCCGCGAGTTCCGGGATACCCATCCGGCCGCCCATCGAGGAGGTCACCACCACCCGGCCGAAACGCTGTCGTCGCAGGATCGGGATGGCCGCCCGCAGCGTGTGGAAGACGCCGGTCAGGTTGGTGTCGATCAGCTGTTGCCAGATGTGGTCGGTGACCTGTTCCAGCGGCCCCGTGCTGACGACGCCGGCGTTGGCCACCACGATGTCCAGGCTGCCCAGATCTGCGACGGTCTGCTCGACTGCCGCATTGACCTGGGCCGAATCACGCACGTCGACGGCCAGCGGTAAACACCGTCCGCCTAGTTCGTCCACCAGCTTGGCGGTCTCGCGCAGGTCGTCCTCGGTGCCCAGCGGGTAGGTCAGGCCGGTCATCGGCGCGGGCGCGTCAACGGCGACGATGTCCGCGCCTTCAGCCGCCAGAGCCAGCGCATGTGCCCGGCCCTGCCCTCGAGCCCCGCCGGTGATGAATGCGACCCGCCCGTCCAATACACCCATAGCGCGCAACGTTAGCCGCTGACCGTCAGAGCACCCGCAGGCTAGTGCCGCGTTCGGGGCGGATTGGGCTTGGGAACGCAGACACCCCGGACGCATCCCAGAACCCCGCGAACAGGAGGCGGTGCCGCTTGGGGCGGTAGGTGACAGCCATCTTCGAGACAGGCCGGATCAGGAAGCGGCGGATCGGCTTGAGCAATCGGCGGGCCGGCAAATGTCAGCGCACCGGCTGCCACGAGTGCCGCCATCATCATCTTCATGACCGTCATCTGCCCTCGAACCGACTGCCTGGGAAAACAACGATAGTCCTTCTTGGGTAGTCCTTCTTGAGTGATTCGGACCTGTCGATTTGCGGTGCGCATAGGCTTTGCCTATGAGTTCCGGGGAGTCGCGGGCCGGTATCGATCTGACCAACCTGGACCAGCCGCTCAGTCCCGACGCCGGCGCAACGAAGCGCGATCTGATCGACTATCTGGACGCGGTGGCGGACAGGATTGTGCCCGGCCTGGCCGGCCGTCCGCTCACAGTGCTCAGAGTGCTGCGCGGGCGTGCGCCGTTCATGCAGAAGAACGTGCCCAAGTACACCCCGGACTGGGTACGAACGGTGGTGATCTGGGCTGAGGCCTCCCACCGCGAGGTGCATTATCCAGTGTGTGATGACCGCCGGACACTGCTCTGGCTCGCCAATCAGCGTGCCGTCGAATACCACCCCGCATTGGGCTTGGCCGAGAATGTCTATCGGCCCACTCATCTCGTGCTGGATCTCGATCCGCCCGCCGACGGCGACTTCACCGCCGTGGTGAAGGTGGCCCACCTCGTCCGTGGGGCGCTGCAGGGATGCGGTCTAGCCGGCGCGGTTAAGACCAGTGGCGCCAAAGGTGTTCACGTGTTTGTGCCCATCGACGATCATGCGCCGGTGGATGATGTCGCGGCGGCCACCCGCGCGTTGGCCGCTCGCGCCGAAGCCCTCGACCCCGCCTTGGCCACGACCGCGTTCATCGTCGAGGATCGCGCGGGAAAGGTGTTCGTCGATGCGACCCGCGCCGGGGGCGCGACGGTGGCCGCCGCCTACAGCCCTCGACTGCGCCCCGGTACGCCGGTGTCGTTCCCGCTGGACTGGTCGGACCTGGATCGAGTCAGCCCCGCCGACTTCACCGTGCACACGGCGATCGGCGCCCTGGCCGGCCGTGACCCCTGGGCCGATTCGATGCCCGGGCCGCAACGTCTCCCGCGTGATCTGATTGAGCAAGGACATACCATTCCCGTCGCAAGGGTGGCCGCCATGCATGAGGGAAAGCGACGGGCCCGGGCGCGACGAGCGAACGAGAACTGAGGAGCAGCACGCGTGTCTACGTTCAAGCGGTACCTCGGAATTCAATTCATGATGTTCATATTCGGCATCGTCGGCCCGAGCTTCCTGGTGATGTTTTTTGTGTCGGACCCGGACCCGAACATGCGGTGGGCGTTCTGGGCCGGGCTGTTCATCACCTACGCCGACATCATGATCGCGCTCGCGATCACAAAGGGCACTCTCGGCGAGGACAAGGCGCCTGCGGACATGCGTGTTGCACTGGCGGTAGCCAAGCGCGTGCAGGGCAAGCGGGGACTTGGATCGAATTTCGACACCTCGCCGGCCGACTGAGGCTCACTCGATCCGGGAAGCCTGGTAATACGCGATCTTTGCCCTGCCGCCGGCCTGTGTGACGAGTATGCCGATGCGCACGCTGATCATCGGCCGGTCCGGGATCGAGAAATCGGCGTTGAGGTACGCGAGCACGTTGCCGGCGGCGACCCGACGAGTTTCCAGGATGTCGTAGGAGACCGTCATGCCCAGCGGTTGAGAGTCGTAATACGCTGCGACGCCTTGTGGTCCGACGCTGTAGGGGCGCAAACCCTGGAAGATGGCATCCCCGGTGAACAGCTCGGCTACCCGTTGCGGTTCGTGGGCGTCGATGCCTGCCTTCCAGCAGTCCATCACCGCACGGACCGCCTGTGCTGCATCAGTGTCCGGCATTTTGACCTCCATCGACGTGCAGGATCTCACCAGTGACAAACGAGTTGCCCTCCAGGTACAGCACCGCGTCGACGACTTCGTCAATCTCGCCGAGTCGTCCGAGCGGATGCATCTTGGCCAGGAAGTCATGGGTCGACGGGTCGTGCATCGGCGTCCGGATGTTGCCGAGCGCGACAGCGTTGACCCGGATGCCGCGGGCCGCGTACTCGATCGCCAGCGCCTTGGTCGCCGCGTTGAGCCCGCCTTTGGTCAGTGACGCCAATGCGGAGGGCACCTGAGCATTCGGGTGGTCGACCAGACTGGTGGAAATGTTCACCACATGACCGCCGCCCTCACGGCCCAGCATCGCGCCGATCGCGGCACGCGAAACCTCAAAGAAGCCACGAAGATTCACTCCGGTGACCGCGTCGTAGTCCGCATCGGTATATTCCGTGAACGGCTTGGGGACGAAGATCCCGGCGTTGTTCACCACGGTGTCGACGCGACCGAAGCGCTCCAACGCCGCCTCGACGATCTGGCCGCCGACGCCGGGCTGCGCGACGTCACCTGGCACGGCAAGCACCAGGGGATCGGTGCTGTCGCCGATGTGGCGTGAGTTGGCCACCACGGCATAGCCGCTTTTTCGGTAGCCGGTGACGAGGGCATCGCCAATTCCCTGCGAGGCACCCGTGATGATGGCGACGCGTTCACTCATTGGCAGAACCCCTTCTGACTGTGGTGCACTCGTCAACAATTATTTGGCTGCGGTGAATTCCGGCTGCCCCGAGTGAATGGAACCACATGGTGACTCAGGTCGACATCGCCGTTGTCGGGGTGCACGTTCTAGATACCCACATCGTCGGGGTCGCCGCGATTCCCGAGGGTTCAGTGGGTCAGCTCGTCGAGACGATCAAGGTGTCCCCGGCCGGCACTGCGGGCGGTACCGCCGTGGTGCTCAGCCGCCTGGGGGCGCGCGTCCGTTCCTATGGCGCCGTGGGCGCCGATCCGATGGGCGACACCCTACTGGCGTTACTCGAGTCGCACGGTGTCGATGTCTCTGGCTTGGTGCGCACCACGGCCAGCCAGACGTCGGCATCGGTGATTCCGGTGCGTCCCAACGGCGACCGGCCGGCGTGGCATTGCGTGGGCGCCAACGCCACATTCACGCTCGGCGACGTCGATCTCGACGACGTCGCTCGCGGGACCCATGTGCATCTGGGGGGTCCGGAGTTCCTTGGTGGGCAGGCTGCCGCGAGACTGCTGCGGCATGCCAGGGACAACGGACTCAGCACGTCCGTCGACATCCTCGCGGCCGGCGATCCGGGACTGCTGGCATGGATCGTCGAGGCTTTTGCGCACACCGACTACCTGCTGCCCAACGACGAACAGTTACTTGGCTTCACGGGTGCGGCCGACCTGGAGGCAGGCGCTCGAACGCTGGTGGCCGCGGGTGTTGGATGCGTCGCGGTCACCCGGGGCCGCGAGGGCGCCCTCGTGGTCACCGCGGACGAGACAATCGCGGTGCCCGCCTACGCCGTGGACGTTGTCGACACCACCGGATGTGGCGACGCGTTCTCGGCGGGATTCATCCTCGGACGCGTTCTCGGCCGTGACCTGACCCAGTCGGCGCGACTCGGGTGCGCCACAGCGGCTCACGTCGCGGGCGGCCTCGGCACCGATGCCGGCGCCTACGACCTCGCGGTCATCGAGGCATTCGCTCAGAACCACGGGCCGGGGTAGCGGCCGTCAGCGTCCTGCACCAGCACGATCTCCTTGCAGTCACCGTGTTGGGATGGCGCGGTCTCACCCTGGCAGACCAGCGTCCAACCCGTTATCCGCCCGAACGGCCGACCGGACCAGTTGGTTGCGACCGGCTCGGTGGCGGGCAGGGCAAGCACCGAGAATGTGCCTGCGGTGTTGGTGACATACAGGTGGTCACCGAAAAACGCGAGCTTCGAGATCGGTTGTTTCTTGGCTTCGTCCCGACTGGTCAAGAGATCCCAATGTTGGGTCCGCAGATTCCATACCCCGTAGCCGAACTGCGAGGTGTCCGAACCGCGTCCATCGACGAACAGCTTCCCGTCCGACAGGGTGGCCACCAATCCGCCGCCCGAAATCCGTTCGGTGTCACCAAGTTTGATCATCGACCGGGAAGCCAGGTCGAAAAACTGGGTGGACATGACGGGTGGGTGCTGTGAATCCCAGCGGGTGATCTGCACGAGTTTGTCCGGCCCGTCGGAAAGTTCGCCATCTACGGTGGCGATGTCGTTGTCTTGATGTATCGGTTCGCCTGTGGGAAGCCGCAATTCGGCGCCCGCCGTGCTACCGGGCACGGTGCTGCGCGGAAAGGAAAGAATGTCTTGCCATACCCGCCCCTGCTGTGGGTCGTCCCATAATGTCGACAGATCGGTGTTGGCCAGGATCACGGTGCGCGGTGGCGATGCAACTGGGCGTGCGTCGGTGAAGGCGTTGAGCCACGCCACGCCGGTCCTGGTCGGTGCGAGCCGCCAGTCCTTGGCAGGGGCGAGTTTCAGGTCGGGGGCGGGCGGTTGCAGTTCTCTGGTGGCCAGCGGCTGACTGGACTTGAGGTCGAACACATAAGCGGTGTTCTTGGCGACGGTTCCGGGTTTGACCGTTGAGAGGACGTACACGACTTTCATGTCGCTGATGTCGTTTGACAGCGCGCACATCGCGCCCGTGACCGTGTCGCCGGGGGCAACCGCCGGCACCGCCGGCATGATCAAATCGGCTGATTTCGGATCCAGGATTTTGGGTCGAATGTCTTCCAGCGCGGATTTGCTGGCGGAGAATTCGCCCGGGCAGCCGAAGTAGACGGTTTGCCCGTAGGTCTTCCAATCCTTGGCCAGCGCGCTGATGTGCTGCGGCGGCGGCGCAACGGCGTTTGGTGGCGGCTTGACTGTGCTGGGCGTGGTCTGCGCGGCGGGGGGCGTCACGGTTGCGGTGGTGGCGCACGAGGCAATGGCCAGACAGGCAAATGAGGCGGCCAGCGCACGCATGCGCTCGGACGCGAACAGCCGGATCGGCACCCTCATAGCGTTCCCCCCGCTAGATCGTGTCCATCGAGCCTAAATGCGGTCGCTGCGAACGGCGACTCGGGCATTTTTCGGCCGCGGTCAAAACAAGCCTCAGAGTTTGCACGGATGTTTTGCTGTGTGGCTGAGCTGAGGCTGGTTAGCATGAGCGCAACAGCCCGCATGGACACGTTGATTTGGAGCGACTTGGGCGTGCATGAGCTGCCGACCGGAACGGTGACGCTGCTACTCGCTGACATCGAGGGTTCGACGCGGCTTTGGGAGACCAGGCCGGAAGAGGCGGCGGCCGCGGTAGCGCGCCTGGACCGCACGCTGGGCGAGTTGGTAAGTACGCATCACGGCGTCAGGCCGATCGAACAGGGTGAAGGCGACAGCTTCGTCGTCGCGTTCAATCGAGCCGGCGATGCGGTGGCCTGTGCGCTCGCCCTACAGCTGGCTGACCTGGCCCCGATCCGGTTGCGTATCGGGCTGCACACCGGCGACATCCAGCTACGCGACCCCGAGACCGCCGAGGGAAATTACGTCGGACCGGCCATCAACCGTGCCGGTCGATTGCGTGACTTGGCGCACGGCGGTCAAACCGTGTTGTCCAGTGCGACCGAGGCGATGGTCGTTGACAACCTGCCCGCGGACGCGTGGCTGGCGGAGTTGGGGACCTACGAACTCCGTGACCTTCCGCGTCCGGAACGGGTGCTGCAGCTGTGCCATCCCGGTGTCGACAACGAGTTTCCGCCGTTGCGAACGGCAAAAAGCAATGCTGCGCACCATCTTCCGACCCAGCTGACTACCTTCATTGGGCGTGCAGAGCAGGTGAGCGAGGTGCGTGAAGCACTATCCGCCGGCCGGCTGGTGACGTTGACCGGAGCGGGCGGGGTAGGCAAGACCCGCCTGGCTGTAGAGGTTGCGGCTTCGGTGGCTGACGGTATGGACGGCGGAGTGTGGTTCGTCGACCTGGCTCCGATCGCTGATCCGGACATCGTGTTGATCGCGGTGGCGCGCGCTCTTGGTCTGCCCGATCAGCCGAGCCGCTCGACCAGGGAGACGTTGCTGGCGTTCGTCGGCGACCGGCAGATGCTCGTGGTACTGGACAACTGCGAGCATCTCCTGGATGCGACGGCGGCGGCAATCAAAGCGCTGCTCGGCGGCTGCGCTGGATTGCGACTACTGGTGACCAGCCGTGAGCCGATCGGTGTCGCGGGGGAGGCCACGCGGCGGGTGCCGTCGCTGTCGCTGGACGATGAGGCGATCGAATTGTTCGTCGATCGTGCGCGCCTGGTCCGGCCTGATTTCGCGGTCGGTGCACATGGTCTCGCGGTCAGTGAGATCTGCAAGCGGCTCGACGGCATGCCGCTGGCGATTGAACTTGCGGCGGCGCGGGTGCGTGCGCTGTCGGTCGAAGAGATCCGGGACAGCCTGCACGACCGGTTCCGTCTGCTCACCGGCACCACTCGCACAGCGGTGCGTCGCCAGCAGACTTTGCGCGCGTCGGTCGACTGGTCACACGCCCTCCTGACCCAAGCCGAACAGGTGCTGTTTCGCCGGCTGGCGGTGTTCGTTGGCGGCTTCGACTTGGCGGCGGCGCGCGCCGTTGGCGGGGGCGGTGAGGTCGAGCGCTACCAGGTGTTGGATCAGGTCACCCTGTTGGTGGACAAGTCGCTGCTGTTCGCCGAAAACACCGGTGGGGCAACGCGTTACCGGATGCTGGAGACCATGCGGCAGTATGCGCTGGAGAAGCTGGGTGAGTCTGGGGAAGGAGAGGACGTGCGCACCCGGCACCGCGACCATTACCTGGCCATCGCAGGCGCACTCGACGACCCGGTCCGAGCGAGCGATGGGAGGTACATAGCGTCGGTCGAAGCGGAGATCGACAATTTGCGGGCCGCGTTCAGTTGGAGTCTGGACAGAGGAGATACCGAGACCGCCTTGCGAATGGCGTCCCTTCTCGCCCCGCTCTGGGTGGTCCGGGGCAGAATTCAAGAGGCTTTGATGGGCTGGTTCGACGTCGCGCTCGGCGAAAGCGACCGGCACGGTGAGACATCACCGTCCGCAGTGTCGCGCGCGCTCGCCGACAAGGCCATGCTGCACACCTGGGCGGTGGGTACCGATGGCGGTGACTGGGCCGAGCAGGCTGTGGCGATGGCCCGCGAGATCGGCGAACCGGCTCTGCTGGTGCGGGCTCTCACCGCCCGCGCCGTGATGGCCGCCAGTCAGGGCGAAGCGAAGCACGAGTACTTCGATGAGACGATAGGCCTGGCGCGCTCCTTGGGCGATAAGTGGACTCTCGGTCAGGTGCTCGGCTGGCAAGCAAGCTTCGCGTTCCTGGCCGGCGATCCGACGACCGTACGGCAAGTCGCCGGCGAGGGTCACCGAATGGCGACAGAGAGCCGCGATCAATTCACCCTCCGGTACTGCGGCATCTGGCTCGCCTGGGCGCAATTGGTCCACGGCGATGTGGTCGGCAGCGCGTCCCGACTGCGCGAGATTGAAATCGACGCGCAGGCGACCCGGGACGCACTCTCTTGGTCCTTGGCCACGACCTTCGGTGGCCTGGCGCTGTCCTACCGCGGCGACGTTCCGGCCGCCCGCCTTGTTCTGAGCGCGCCGATGGGGGTGATCACTGAGCTTGGCGGTCTCTGGTTGGGCAATGCCCATGGTGTGCATGCGCTAGCAGCGCTGGCCGCGGGGGTGGTGAGCGACCTAGCGGTGGCAAGCACTGCGGCCTGGGAGGAGTTGCGCGTCAACCGCCATCACCAACAGATGTATGGGTACCTGCGTGCGGAAGCGACACTGGCGCAGCGCGACCTGGACAAGGCGCGTCGCCAGGCAGACGAGGCCGTCGTGGAGAGCGCGGGCTGGCACCGCGTGCTGTCGCTGGCGGCTCGGGCACGCGTAGCGATCGCGCAAGGAGAATCGGACAAGGCGGAACGGGACGTGCATGACGCCCTGACTTCGGCGGTCAGCCTCAATGGTGTGCTCGCTGTTCCCGACCTCTTCGAACTGCTGGCGACATTGAGCATGGATGCCGACCGTCACACCGAGGCGGCCCGGCTTTTCGGTGCTGCGCAAGCACTGCGGCAGCGCATGGGCTCGGTCCGCTTCAAGTCCTATGACGTTGACCACGACCAATCGATGACCTCGCTGCGGGAGACTTTGAGCGACAACGACTTCGACGTAGCGTGGGCGGAAGGCGCTGCCTTGTCCACCGAGGAGGCGATCGCGTACGCGCAACGAGGCCGCGGTCCACGGAAGCGGCCGAGCAGTGGCTGGGGATCCCTCACACCCACCGAGCGCGCCGTGATCGAGTTGGTCAGCGTCGGCCTGGCCAACAAGGCCATAGCCGCACGGCTTTTCATCTCATTGCGGACCGTCGAGAGCCACCTCACCCACGTCTACACCAAGCTTGGCCTGACCTCTCGGGTGCAACTCGTTCAGGAAGCGGCGCGCCACGGTTGATCCGGACGCGTGGTAGACCGAGAGCCATGTCTGCTCTTGCTGAGGAAACACGATGGATGGATGCCACCGACCAGGCTGCTTTGGTGGCAAACGGCGAGGTGACGCCCAGCGAGTTGTTGGATGCGGCAATCGAACGCATCGAGCAGTCCAACCCGGCGTTGAACGCGGTGGTCATCGAGTGGTTCGAGCACGCTGGTTCGGTGGCGGCCGACCCAGACCTACCCGACGGTCCGTTCCGCGGAGTCCCGTTTCTGCTCAAGGATCTCTACACCAGTTTCGCCGGTCAGACCCTGTCCAACGGCAACATGGCGCTCAAGGAGGCGGGCACCATCGACACCGCCGACACCACGCTCGTGTCGCGTTTCAAGGCGGCCGGGCTGGTTATCGCCGGACGGACAAACAGCCCCGAGATGGGCAGCCTGCCGACCACTCAGCCGTTGGCCTGGGGCCCTACGCGTAACCCGTGGAACTTGGATCGCACCCCGGGCGGATCCAGTGGTGGGGCGGCCGCAGCGGTCGCAGTCGGGATGGTTCCGTTCGCCAATGCTTCCGACGGTGGGGGCAGCATCCGCATACCGGCGTCATGTTGTGGGCTGGTGGGGCTCAAGCCGAGCCAGGGCCGGATCACCGTCGGACCGGTACGCGCCGAAGTGGGTTTGGGTGTGGAGTTGTGCGTCAGCCGCACGGTACGCGACACGGCGGGATTGCTCGACGCGGTGCGCGGGCCGGGCGTCGGCGACACCGTGATCGCGCCGGCACCGGAGCGGCCGTATCTGGAAGAGCTTGGTGCCGATCCCGGTCGATTGCGCATCGGATTACTCGACCATCACCCACGCGGCGGGTTCCTCCACGCGGATTGCATTGCGGCAGTGCGCTCCGCGGCGTCGATGCTGGAAGGCTTGGGACATATCGTCGAACCTGCGTGGCCGTCCTGTCTGGCCGATACGACGTTGCAGCAGAAGTTCATGGCGCTGTGGGCCACGACAATGGCGATGGCGGCGCGTGGTTTCAGTGCGACGCTCGGCCGGGAGATCACCGCTGCGGACATCGAGCCGGTGAACTGGGTGCTGATCGAGCGGGCGCGGCAGCTGAGCGCTGTCGACTATGCCGCGGCGGAGAATGCGGTGTACGCGTTCCGCCGTGCGCTGCAGCAGTGGTGGGCCGACGGCTGGGACTTGCTGCTCACGCCCACGGTGTCCGAGCCGCCAATTCCGTTGGCGCAGTTCGAAAGCGACCCAGAGCACCCGACGGCGCCGATGCGCCGCGGCGGAGAATTCGCGGCGTTCACGCCGCCGTTCAACATGAGCGGTCAGCCGGCGATCAGCCTGCCGTTGCACCGCAACCATGATGGCCTGCCGATCGGCGTCCAGCTCGTCGCCGCCTATGGCAGGGAGGATGTGCTGATTCGCGTCGCCGCGCTACTGGAACAGGCTCATCCGTGGGCGGCACACCGTCCCGCTGTGCCGTGAACCAGGTATTCAAACGAACGTGGGCTGACAGGACATTGCCTGCCAGCCCACGGTAACGGCTTGGTCTAGATCGGTCTAGATCCGTCTAGGTCCGTCTAGATCCGTCTAGATCGTTGTCACACCCATCGCCTGGGGACCCTTTGCGCCTTGGCCGATCTCGAATTGCACCCGCTGGTTCTCTTCGAGAGACCGGTATCCGCTCCCGGTGATCTCGGAGTAGTGAACGAACACATCCCCCTCGTCGCCGTCGGGAGCGATAAATCCGAAGCCTTTATCGCTGTTGAACCACTTCACAGTTCCCTGTGTCATACTTAATCAACTTTCTCATTTGAACGGATGTCGAAAAAACATCCCGCGTCAGACTAGCACGGCCGGATCGGCCCTGTCTCTGGCAATGGTTGCGAGCGCGAGGCGCGCGATATCGCGCTTCGCGCTTTGGTTTTCACCCCGCTAACACACCCTCGTTGACGAAATGCCGTGTACCATAGGCGGTGAACGTGTCATTAGCCGACACCGATCAGTACCCGATATTCACAACTCAAATGATCGTGCGTTCGGTTTCAGTTGTCGATCCTCACCAGAGCGTGCCGGGTCAACCCGAAGAAGGATCGTATATGGATCGCACAGTGCCGCAGCGGAAATCTGTGTCGGCCTGATGACCCGCGAGGTGCGCGAGCGACGTCTGGCCAGCCCGGTCCGGGTCACCCTGGCACATGTTCTCGGAGGGGCGATCGACGGGGCGTGGTGGCCACACTCAGCTTCGATTGCGCGGGAACTTCCTGAGTTGATCGAAGTCATATCGCCCCGGTTGGGCGAAATCGTCGCAATCAGCGTCAACTGGTCGTCCTTGCAGGCTTCGCCGGACCTCGACGTACTCTGCGGCGCCAAACCGGCATTGCCCGGCAATCTCGTCAATCGGCAACGGCTGATGATGGTCAAGGGGAGTGAGGCTTCGGCGAATCTTCTCGTGGTGCCATGCAGAACTTCCAGCACTTTGGCAGTCATGCTGTTGCGCCAGGCCGCCGACCTTCCCATCATGCCGTCCGAACTCAGCAGCCAGATGTTTCGGGCCGGCGACCACATCGTGCGTGCTGCGCGCGTTGAGAGCGAATTGTGCGATTCACGACTGCGCGCGGGGGCAGCCGACACCAACGACTTTGCGGGTGCCGCCGCGGCGGAGTGATATGAGGCGTGAAGTCGGGGCAGCGCTGGAAGTTGAAATCATCGAACCGACGCGGTTGGAATTCCAGATTGCCGTCGCGCCACATCCGAAGGCTCAAGTAGCAGAACGCTTGTCGTTCGAATTCGATGGAAATCCCGTGCAGTCACGAGAGATCAGCGGTATGCATGGGAACCGGATACATCTGTTGGACGCAGCGGCGGGCAAGCTGTCAGTGCGCTACGAGGCGACGATCGTCGGCCAGGCTGACCCGGCGCCGGTCGCTGAAGATGACCTCTCGATGTATCTGCGTCCTAGCCGCTACGCCGAGGCCGACAAGCTATATGGCTTCGCGGCAACTGAATTCGGTAACTACTTGGACTCGGCGGCACTGCTGGAACGGGTATCCCTCTGGGTGGGCACCCGCCTCAACTACGTGCCGGGCTCTAGTGATCCTATCGACGGCGCCGCGGAGACCTTGCTTTCCGGCGCGGGCGTCTGCCGCGACTTCGCACACCTGGTGGTTGCGTTGCTGCGGGCCGTCTTCGTCCCTGCCCGGGTCGTATCTGTCTACGCACCGGGCCTGTTTCCCATGGATTTTCATGCCGTGGCCGAGGCGTTTGTCGAGGGCGGCTGGCGGGCCGTCGACGGTACCTTGTTGGCACCGAGGCAGTCACTGGTACGTATCGCAACCGGTCGCGATGCGGCCGACACTGCTTTCCTGACCAATCACCGGGGTGCGATCAGGCTGGACTATCTCGAGGTAACCGCGATCGTCGACGGTGAACTGCCGAGAGACTCAATCGACCAGATGGTCTCGATTGGCTAAGGGCGTGCCCGGCCACACAACCGACGACCTAGGACTACTGTCGCGTTGTGGACTTCGCGCTCGACGATGAGCAACGGGCCTGGCTGGCCGAAGTGCGCCGGTTCCTTCGCGAAAACGTCACGGCAGCTCTGCGCGCAGAGATGGCCGAGCATGACCTTGAATTCCAGGGCGGCCATCTGACTGCGTTCCGGCGCAAGCTCGGCGAGCGCGGCTGGTTCGGGCTGAATTGGCCTCGCGAGTACGGAGGCCTCGGACTGACCGCCATGCACCAGCACCTGCTGATGAGTGAGTTCGAATATTGGGGCGTGCCCGGTCCGGACCTGACAGTCACCTCGGTAGCGCCGATGATCATGCGCCACGGCACCGAACAGAACAAGAAAGAATTTCTGCCACCTATCGCCAGAGGCGAGATCGTCTGCGCGGTAGGCTATTCGGAGCCGAACGCCGGCACGGACCTGGCCAGCCTGCGCACCCGGGCGGTGCGTGACGGCGACGAGTGGGTGATCACCGGATCCAAGCTGTGGAACAGCGGTGCCCAGCGCTGCACCCATGAGTGGCTTTGTGTGCGCACCGATCCGGCAGTGCCGCGCCATCGCGGAATCTCGGTGATCATGGTGCCCGTCGACTCCGCCGGCATCGAGATTCGCCCGCTGTACGCGTGGTCGGGTTATCGCACCAACGAGACGTTCTTCCATGAGGTGCGGGTACCGCTCGGCAATCTGATCGGCGAGGCCAACCGAGGGTGGACGTACATCACCGGGGCCCTCGACCTCGAGCGTGGCGCGCTGACCAACGCGGGCGATCTCCGCCGCGCACTCGACGACCTGCTGGCGCTGGCGGTCCAGCCACGCCGGGACGGTTCGGTGCCGGCGTACAACCCCGCCTTCCGACGTCGGCTCGCCCAAGCCGAGGCCGACGTCGAGGTCGCGAAGCTGATGGGATACGAGGCGGCGTCGATCCTGGACAGTGGGCGTATCCCCTCGGTCGAGGTCAGTGCCGAGAAGATATTCACCAGCGAATTGCGCCAGCGTATCGCGGATTTGGCGATCGATCTGCTGGGACCGGATGGCCTGTTGGCGCATCGCGGCGCGCAGGCGCCGCTCGGTGGTTTCTTCGAGCGCCTGTATCGGGTGTCACCGTTGATGCGTTTCGGGGGCGGGACCAACGAGGTATTGCGGGATGTGATCGCCCAGCGTGGTTACGGCATGCCGTCTTACGGGCGGTGATCATGCGACTGCTCGCCGATCAGGACGAACGTGATCTGGCCGCCATGTGCCGGAGTCTGCTCAGCACGCACGCCGGCGACGACAAGGCGCTGTGGACGGCGCTTGGCGAATCCGGTGTGCTCGGGTTGGGCATTCCCGAAGAGTTCGGCGGCTCCGGCGGCGGGTGGACCGATCTTGGTGTGTTCTGCCTGGAGGCCGGCCGGGCGCTGTGTCCGCTGACCGTGCACAGCACGCTGTTTGCGGCCCTGGCCATCGATGTGTTGGCCGGTCCGTCCTCGCGTGCGCTCTGGTTGCCCGGCTTAACCTCTGGAACGCTTCGGGCCTCCACGGCGCTGTGGAATCCGCGTGATGCGGGCGTGCTCGCGCCGACCGTCCGCGCCGCCGCCGATCCACGCGGGGGCTGGAGCCTGTCCGGAGTCACCGACTTCGTCGCCGACGCCGATTCGGTGGACCTGATCGTCGTCAGCGCGGAAACCGATTACGGCATAACAGTTTTCGTTGTCGACGTCGCCGACGTCGCCGATGTCGAGGTTGCACCGTTGACCATGATGGGTGGGCACCGCGCTGGCGCAGTCACCTTCGACGGCGTTCTGGTCGACGATCCCCGCCGCGTCTTTCGAAGTGTGACCGAGCAGGACCTCCGCCGCGTGGCCAATGCGGCAACCGCGCTGCTCTGTCTTGACCTGGTGGGGGTGGGCGAGGCGGTAGTGCAACGCACCGTCGAATACACCAGGCTGCGCGAACAATTCGGCAGGCCAATCGCGTCCTTTCAGGCTGCCCAGCATCTGGTGGCGCAGATGCACATCGCGCTGTCGGCTGCCCGACTGGCCGCGCACTCAGCCGTGTTCTGGATTGGCCGCGGCGACACTGCCACCCGGGAGACCGCGATCGCGCGGATGCACGCTGCGAAGGTCAAACAGATCACGCTCGATGCCCATCAATTGCACGGCGGCATGGGCTATGTGCTGGAGACTGATTTGCACCTGTTCTCCGAACGCGCCCGGGTGCTCGCGACGTTGGGTGGCGGCGCCGATGTTGCCGCTGGATGGCTTGACGCAGAGATGGATTGGAACAGGGGACAGTGAGTACCGAGAGCCTGATAGATGCCGAATCCGCGGCTCGGATCGGCACCGTCGTCGCCACCGCGACCGGCGAGGTCAACAAGCGGGACTGGCAGCGCTGGGCCGCTGCGGTCGATGACCGAAACCCGCTGTGGTTCGACGCCGATTACGCCCGCGCGCACGGATATCGCGACATCATCTGCCCGCCGCTCTTTCTGCAGTACGCCATCCTCGGCGTCAGTGCGTTGGGTGACCTGCGCCCCGACGGATCGTCCGGCGCGGTAACCGGGGGCCTCGCGTTTCCGCGGGCACCGCGGCGCATGGCCGGTGGTGAAAGCACCGAATTCCACCTCCCCGCCTACCACCGGGACCAGATCGAGATGGTGCGCACCGTCGAGTCGATGGTCGAAAAGGAGGGCAGATCGGGACGGTTCGTCTTGGTGACCTGGCGCACCCGATACCGCAACCAGGAGAGCCAACTCGTCGCCGAAGCGACCATGTCGATGATTGCCAGGCCGGCATGACCGCGCAGGTCTATTTCGAGGACATCGAAACCGGCTACCTGCTACCGACTTTGGCGGCCACCGTCACCGAGACGCAGATGTTCTTCTTCAGCGCCGCAACCTACAACGGGCATCGGATCCATTACGACAAAGACTGGGCGCGCGACGTGGAAGGCTATGACGACGTGCTCGTGCAAGGTCCGCTGCAGGCCGCCCTGTTGTCGCGGACCCTCACCGATTGGATCGGCGGTGCAGGCCGATTGGTGCGGTTCTCGGTGCAGAGCCGGGCAATCGCGTACCCGGGCCAGGAGCTCACATTCGGTGGCGTCGTCACCGGCAAACGGTCGGCGGATCTGGTCGACCTGGACATCTTCTGCCGCCGCGATGCGGACGTGCTGATGCCGGGCACCGCCACCGTCGCTTTGCCGCGGCGGCGTACGACATGACCGGCCTGGGTGGCGAGGCCGCCATCATCGGTATCGCGGAACTGCCGGCCGAACGGCGGCAGAGCCGGCCGCCGTCGTTCACCCTGGATCAATACGCACTGCTCGCCAAACTGGTGATCGAGGATGC
Organism: Mycobacterium asiaticum; assembly: GCF_001673315.1. Classification (GTDB taxonomy): domain Bacteria; phylum Actinomycetota; class Actinomycetes; order Mycobacteriales; family Mycobacteriaceae; genus Mycobacterium; species Mycobacterium asiaticum_B. The sequence goes on from NZ_LZLQ01000096.1 coordinate 55,533, forward strand.
CGGTGTGAATCCGGCTGTGGTGAACGGCTTGTCCTGCCACGGCATCGCGGAGTCGGACATGTTCGCCCCGGCGACGTTGTCGGAATATCTGGGCATCCCGCTCGATTTCGGTGACCGGGTGGACCTGGGCGGGGCCACCGCCGCGGGCATGGTGTGGCGGGCCGCTGCGGCGGTAGAACTCGGGATCTGCGACGCGGTGCTGGCCGTGGTGCCGGGGTCGCTGGAAATCCCGCGTTCCCAGCAGCGACCCGCGCGCACGTTGGGCTGGTACGGGGCGTCGAGCAATAATTACGGTTCACCGCAGGCCGAGTTCGAGATCCCGTACGGAAACGTTGGCCAGAACGCGCCCTATGCACAGATCGCCCAGCGGTACGCGGCTGAATACGGTTACAACGCTGCTGCTTTGGCCGCCATCGCGGTGCAGCAACGATCCAACGCGTGCGCTCACCCCGGGGCGGTGTTCCACGGTAAGCCGATCACCGTGGACGACGTGCTGAACAGTCCGGTGATCGCCGATCCGATCCACATGCTGGAAACCGTGATGCGGGTCCAAGGCGGCGCCGGCGTGCTTATCGCGAACGCAGACGTAGCCGGACACGGACGTCACCGGCCGGTCTGGATCAAGGGTTCTGGTGAGCACATCCGGTTCAAGACGCCGACCTATGCCGACGATCTGCTGCGCACGCCGATTGCCCGCGCGGCTGACAAGGCTTTCGCCATGTCGGGTCTGGACCGATCCGATATCGACGTTGCATCGATCTATGATTGCTACACGATTACCGTGCTGATGACGTTGGAAGATGCCGGGTTCTGCCCGAAGGGCGCGGGAATGACGTGGTTGACCAAGCACGACTTGACCTTTCGCGGGGATTTCCCGCTCAACACCGCCGGCGGGCAACTGTCCTACGGTCAGGCCGGGATGGCCGGCGGGATGCACCACGTCGTCGACGCCGCGCGTCAGGTTATGGGCCGCGCAGGCGACGCCCAAGTGCCTGACTGCAACACGGCATTCGTGACCGGCACCGGTGGCATCATGAGCGAGCAGGTGGCTCTGGTGTTTGGGGGTGACTGACGTGCCAGAGCCGATGCCAGAGCCGAGGCCGGTGCCGATGCCAGAGCCGACGCCGGTGTCCCGGCCCTTTTGGGACGCATTGCGCCAACACCGAATCCTGATTCAGTACTCGCCGTCCGCCCAGAAATACGTCTTCTATCCGCGCACGTTGACTCCGGGAACCTTGGCCGACGATCTGGAGTGGCGTGAAATCGACGGTGCCGGAAAGTTGTACACCTATACCGTCGCGCGGCGCCCGACTGGGCCGCCATGGTCGGAGCACCTGCCGCAGCTGCTCGCCGTCGTCGAATGGGACGTGGGTCCGCGTGTCAGCACCGAACTTGTGGACGTCGAGCCAGATGACATCCGCATCGGCATGCGGGTGGCGCCGGTGTTCTGCGATGTCGGCGACATGACGCTGCTGCGGTATCGGCCAGCCGATGTTTGAGACGGTTCAGCAGCTGCTGCGTTCCCGCGTGGACGATGCTGCCGTCGCGGTCCGGTACGGTGACCGGGCCTGGACATGGCGCGAACACCTCGATGAGGCCTCGGCGGAGGCGGCGGCACTGCTGGCGCTCGTTGACGCCCGGCGTCCGTTGCACGTCGGTGCACTGTTGGGAAATTCACCGGCGATGCTGAGGTCCCTGGCCGCCGCCGCGCTGGGCGGGTACGTGCTGTGTGGCATCAACACCACGCGCCGCGGCGCCGGGCTGGTTGCCGACATCCACACGGCTGATTGCCAATTGGTGCTCGTCGACACCGAGCACGCGGTCCTGCTCGAAGGACTCGACTTGGCCGGTGTCCCGGTTCTCAACGTCGACGAGGACGAATACCGCGATGCGGTGGCGTCGGCCCCTCCGCTGGTGGCGCGAGAGGTCACCGGCGCGGACCCGGTGACGATGATCTTCACTTCGGGCACCAGTGGTGATCCGAAGGCGGTGCGCTTCGCCCACGCGATGGGGGTGCTGTGCGGTGCGAGTCTGGTCGAGCGATTCGCGCTGACTGCCACGGATGTCTGTTATCTGGCAATGCCGCTGTTCCACTCCAACGGGGTGGCAGCCGGATGGTCGGTGGCGATCTCGGCCGGCGCGACAATGGTGCCGGCCAAATTCTCGCCCTCGCGGTTCCTGTCCGACATCCGTCGCTACGGCGTGACGTACATGAACTACGTGGGCAAGCCACTGGCACTCGTGCTGGGCACTCCCGAACAACCTGACGATGCCGACAATCCACTGCGTGCGGCCTTCGGCAACGAAGCTACCGAGCGCGATATCTCGGAATTCGCCAGGCGTTTCGGCTGCCGGGTGGTGGATAGTTTCGGGTCCAGCGAGTTCGCCGTGGTGGTGATGCGCGAGGACGGCACGCCACCGGGTTCGATCGGCAGAGGTTACCCCGGTGTCAGTGTGTATCATCCGGACACCGGAACGGAATGTGTGCCAGCGGTTTTCGACCACCACGGTGCTTTGGAGAATTTCGATGAAGCTGTCGGTGAACTGGTCAACATCCACGGTCCCGGCGGTTTCACCGGCTACTACAACGATCCCGCGGCCACGGGCGAGCGGATGCGTGGCGGCATGTACTGGTCGGGAGACTTGGCCTACCGCGACGCCGACGGTTGGATCTATCTGGCAGGGCGCACCGCGGACTGGATGCGGGTGGACGGTGAGAATCTCGCTGCGGGTCCCATCGAGCGAATCCTGCAACGCCTGCCGGCAATCAATCACGTTGCCGTGTACGCCGTCCCCGACCAGAGCATCGGCGACCAGGTGATGGCTGCCGTGGTGCTGAACAGCGGAGAGACGTTGACGCCCAGTCAGTTCGGTGATTTCCTGGCCGCCCAGCCCGACCTGTCCCCGAAGGCGTGGCCGCGATACGTACGAGTCACTGCGGCGCTGCCGCGAACGGCGACCAACAAAATCCTCAAACGCGAACTCATCCAGGCGGGCGCGACTGCGGGCGATGGCGTGCTGTGGCTGCGTGCTGGTCGTGGGCGGGAGTACCGGCCGGTTACCGATTAAGATCCAGCCCCGCGAAGGTGCGCACATGTACACCGACACGCTGCGAGCGCTGGCATTCTCGGCACGCTCACCGGCGGTGGACCGAGAAAGTCAGTGCGCGACAGGGCAACTGCTGCCGTACTTCACCTGCCAGTGCTTGATGCCGGTGATGAATGGCGACCGCAGCCGCTCGGGCTCGCCGATCGCCGTCAGGTCGGGCATGGTGTCGGCGATCGCGTTGAACATCAGATCAACTGTCATGCGGGCCAGGTTGGCGCCGATGCAGTAATGCGCACCGGTGCCACCGAATCCGACATGCGGATTGGGACTACGCAGGATGTTGAACGTGTTCGGGTCGTCGAAGACCTCTTCGTCGAAATTGGCCGAACGGTAGAACATCACCAACCGCTGGCCCTTCCTGATCTGCACGCCACCTAGTTCGGTGTCCGAAAGCGCGGTCCGCTGAAAGGCCGTGATCGGGGTGGCCCACCGGATGATCTCGTCGGCGGCGGTGCCGGGTCGCTGCGATTTGAACAGCTCCCACTGGTCGGGGTAGTCGGTGAAGGCCATCATCCCGTGGGTGATCGAGTTGCGGGTCGTCTCGTTGCCCGCGATGGCCAGGGTCACCACAAACATGCCGAACTCAGCCTCGGAAAGCCGGTGACCGTCCGCGTCCGGTTGGATCAACGTCGAAACGATGTCGGGGCCGGGATCTCTGGCCTTGCGCTCCGCCAATTGCATGGCATACCACATCATCTCGGCTGCCGAAGTCAGCGAATCGTGGTCGGCGAACTCCGGATCGTCGCTGCCGATCATCTGGTTGGACCAGTCGAACAACTTCTCGCGATCTTCCAGCGGCACCCCGAGCAGGCCGGCGATGGCCTGCAGCGGTAGCTCGCAAGCCACCTGCCGGACGAAGTCGCCGGACCCCTCCGCCGCCGCCTGCACGGCGATCTGTCGCGCCCGCTCGGTGAGATCGGCCCGCAGTCGCTCCACCGCGCGGGGCGTGAACCCTCGCGCGACGATCTTGCGCAGGCGGCTGTGTTCGGGGTCGTCCATCATGATCATCGAGGTCCGGCCGAGCTCGATCTGGGCTTGCGCCATTTCTTCCGGGTAGCGCGGCACGACGGACTTCTCGGCCGAGGAGAAGACGTCGCTGCGCAGCGAGACCTCGCGAACGTCTCGGTGCTTGCTCACCACCCAGTAGCCGCCGTCGCCGAACCCACCGTGACCGGGCGGCTGCTCGTTCCACCAGATCGGGGCTGTCGCGCGTAATTCGGCGAACTCCCGTGCCGGGATCCGGTGGGCATAGATGTCGGGATCGGTGAAGTCGAAGCCCTGGGGAAGATTCGGGGCGGCCATAAAAGATGGTAGTGACGCGGGGGTGCGGGAACGCAAGAGTTTCGCGAGAACTCCTGGCGATCTGCTCAGGATCGCGTGGCCGGCCCCCTGATCACGGCATCGGCATCGAGGTGGGTTGCCGACGCGACAATGGCCCGGTCGATCTGACGCAAGGGGTATAACAGCGACGGGTAGCTGCCCGGGGCGGGCGCCAAGGACTCAGCGGCGTCGAGGGCGTCGGCCGCGGAGGCGACAAAAGTCTCGTCCGCACCGTCGAGCGTGGCAATCAGTGCATCGATATTCCGCCGGATCTGCGCCGCTGCAGCGTTCACGGCATCCGCGAGTTCTTCCGGGCAATCCGGGTCCCGGTACTGCTCGCTGCGGCGCGCCAGGATTCGGGCGTAACGGTCGCAGGCACTGAACAGCCGCAGCCGGCGCTGGACATCACGCCGTCCGGCCAGCCCGCCGACGCCCGCCAACAGCGGCTTGGCGGTGGTCCGGATCTGTTGCAACGTTCGGTCCAGCTGCCGCGCTTGATCGGTCGGAGTGTCCGGCCGTCCGTCGTCGAACCCCGTCGCAATGGATGTGTCGATCAACTCTGACAATGCCGTCAGGAACTCACGCGTGTCGTTGCGCAGCGTCTCCCCAATGTTGGTGGGCAACACCAAGATCGCTACGACCACCCCGACGACGGCGCCGATCGCCGTTTCCTCGATCCGCAACACCAGGACGTCGAGACTGAACTGACCGAGCAACCCGTACAGCAACGCCAGCATCGTGGTGATCCAAAAGGCCATCAGGCTTTGGGTGACCTGCATGAAGTAGAACGCGCAGAACAGGCAGGCAAAGATGATTATCAGCGACACCGTGCGGTCGCCCGCGACCAACGTCGCGACCAGGATGCCGCACGGTACGCCCACAACCGTGCCCAGCAGACGCTGCCAGCCCTTGGTCAGGGTGTCACCCCAGGTGTTGGTGCCGGCGAACACTACGAACGCTGCGATCACCGCCCAATACCAGCGGGCCGGCGACACCAAGTCGCCGGTGACAATAGCCAGCGACGCCGCCACGGAGGCTTGGATGGCTTGGCGGGTGGTCGGCAGCAGCCCTCGGCGGCGTTCTTCTTCTTCGGGGGCGCCGTCGCCGTCGGGTTCCTTGACCGGCGTTTCGCCGATCGCGGCGCGCTCGATCAGGTCCCGCACTTCCGCAGTTGCTGTCGCAGCGGCGATTATCGCCAATGCCAGCCGACGGACAGCCGCCACGCCCGGCTCGTCCGAACCGGTAGGCGACGGCTGCGCATCGGCGACATCTTGCGCTTGACGCGCCGCGCTGCCAAGCCCCGCCGAATCGGGAAGACGGATGGCCCAAGCCAATTCGCTGAGCGCCCCCACCAGGGCGAGACGCGTCCCGGTGGGTACCTGGGCGACCACCAGTGCTGCGCGCTGCCCGGCGATCGCCACCCATTCCACCGCAAGTTCGGCGTCGAACAGCCAGGGCGTCAGCTGTTCCCCCTCGTCGCCCAGCCAGAGCGCCGCCGGGTTTGCCTTGTCTTCGATCTGGTCCTGCACCATCAGGGCGGTTTCATTGAGTCGGGAGATCCGCGTATGGAGCCGTCGCCGGCGACGCCGGTCGAGGCGGCCCGCCCGCAGCACCTCCGCCGTGGTGTCGACGACGATGGCCATCCGCGCCCGTAACGAACGAATGGTGGCTCGCAGCACGCGTTCTGGGCGATCCGGCAGTACGTACGCGGTCACCACGAACGTGCACAGCGTGCCCACCAGGATGGCGACGATCATCCATGCCAACTCGTGCAGGCCGGTATGGAGGAACAGCGTGAAGAAGTAGGCCATGAAGGCGACCATGCCCAGTGCGCGCCCGCGCGGCCCGAAGCGGCGGAGGTAAACGGCGATGAACACCACGACCACGAAGACGATGTCGCTGGCCAGTCGGTAGGGGGTGAGGACCGCGGCGGCGGTGCTGGCCAAGGCGGCGGGCATCGGTAGCAGTGCCATGGTGATCCGCTGCTGACGCGGGTCTGGCTCGTTGACAGACCGCGCCGCAATCATCGTGATCACCGCGCCCAGCAACGCCACAGTCAGCGGTTGCCGGGCCCAACTCGTCAGTGCGGACATCACCAACAGCGAGCAACCCAGCGCGAAGGTGGTGCGGACGGCCAACCGAAGCCGCAACAATCCCGGGTCCGAACCAACCGTCCAGGTGCGTGCGCGCTCATAGCGCGTCGTCAGCGATGCGGGGAAGACGAGAGTCATCCGTCGGGCAGGCTGAACGTTGGCATGGTGGTGGACGTGAGGCAAGACTGGTCGACATCGGTGCGGGGAGTGTCGAGGAACGCCGCCACGATCTTCCGGCCGCAAGTGGAAGTCGGTAGCACACCGTGGCCGACCCCGGGGAAGCGTAATGCCAGCGAGTTCGCGAGGCCCGGCGTGATCTCCCGCGCCCACTTCGGTGCGGTGCTGGAGTCGAATGCACCGGACAGGATCAAGGTGGGCACCTTGCTCAGGACTGGCAGGGTGTCCGCGGTGTCCGAACGGCCCAGCCCCCAGGCTTGGCATTCCCGAAATATCCAGCTGCCGGTCGGAGTGATCCGCAGTACCGAATCGGGTAGGCCGGGCATCGCCAGCCGTGCCTGAGACAGGGCCTGCTCCGGTGTAGTCCAGTCCGCCATCTCCTGGCAGTAGGTGCCCAGCGCCAGTCCGGCGCCCAGCAGCCCACGCTCCGGGCCCGACGGGGCGCTCGCGGCAATGCCGGCGCCGGCCAGCGCGCCGTCACCACGGGACAGCGCGAAGATCATCCGCGGAATGTCGACCACCTTGGCCGGGTTGGCGCTCCACTCGAGTACCAGTGGCACCACCTTGGAACCGTCGATCGTGACCCGGGTCGATTCGCCGGTCGGAGTCGATGTGGTGACTTCGAGTGGGGTCTGACTCAGCTTGTTCACCGTGTCCAGGAATGCCGTCGGCAGCTCGGGGTAGGCACCAGCGCACCGCGGCTGGTCGGCGCACGCCTGAAAGATCGCGGCAAGACCGCTCGCGGGCGCCTGCCACCAGTTGTCGACGAGGTTGAGATGCGGCGGGACCACCGAGTCCAACACCATCGATCGGATGCCGTCGGGGTGGTCGCGCAGGAGTTGCTGGGCCAGATCGGTGCCGTAGGAGACGCCGTAAACGTTCCATTCGGCGATATCCAACGCGTTCCGCAGGTCGGCGATATCGGCGGCGTTCTCCCTGGTGGTATATGCCGGCAAAGCCACTCCGGACGGTGACAGCCGCTTACGGCATTCCGCGACGGCGGCTGCGTCCAGATCCGCCGCCGCCGGCGTTTGGAAATCCAATTGCAGTGCGCGCGTGCTGAATTCGTCCATCTCCGGACAGCTCAGGTGCGGGTCGCTGTGTAACGTTCCGCGTTGGTTGACGAAAATGACGTCGCGTTCGGCATTCATCCCGGCCGCCACCATCCCGGGTGCGTTCAAGGTTCCGGCGCCGCCGGGGCCACCGGCCAGGAACACGATGGGGTCGGGTTTGGGGGTGCTGCTCGCGGCCTTGACCCTTGCGATGAGAATCCGGACGGTGCGGCTTTTCGGATCTTCGCGATTCTCGGGCACCGTGAGATATCCGCACGTGTAGCTGGGGCCCAGATCCGCCTGCGGTACGCCGGGGAAATTCGGTTGCGGACAGGGCGCACCGGTATAGAAAGTCCGGTCCGGTGGTCGATGGGAGCAGCCGGCCAACTGGGCCGCGGCCAGCACCGCGCACAGCAGACAGGCAAGCACCGTCCGCCGGCGGTGACCGTCGAAAAACTTTGTGTGCAACGAGTTTCGACCGCTAAGCCGAGGGGGTGAACTTGATCGCCGCCAGCTTGAGCCGGTCGATCGCTTCGCCGAATTCCTGCAGCGTCGGGATGCGGTCGTCACGGAATTTGAGTCCCATCATGCGCTGGGCGCGTTTGGGCCCGTAGGACTGCGCGCAGCGATGGTAGAGGTCGTGCACGGCCGGACCGTCGGGGAGAAGTTCGCCGCGCATCGCGGTGGTCTTCCCGCCGTAGCGCACTTGCGCCGGCGCACCACCCTTGAAGTTGTACTTCCAGGCGGCCCCAGCCAACGCGTAGAGGTTGTTGTCGATCACGTGTGCGCTCACCGGAATCGAGAATTGTTTTCCCGACTTCCGGCCGGTGAAGTTCAGCACCATGAGTTGCTTGCCCAGTGGACCGGCGAGCGGAGTTCCCAACAGGGCTTTCAACACCGGGTTCACGGCTCGGAGCAATGCCGACGGTGGATGCCCGATGTCTACCGGATACGACTGTTCTGTCATCCCAACACCGTAAGACCAAATGCAGTCTTGAGCGCCCGCAAAGCCCGAAACTGCTGCCGAGCGGGCCCGTTCTGCGGCGCTATCGGTCTCGAGCCACTCAGGGTGTGATGGTGGTCTGCTCGTCAATGACGTTCGTTGCGTCCATCAGCGGACCCATCTCGTCTTCCAGCGCGTCGGCGTTGATCTGCAGCACATACACCCCATCCGCACCCGGGATGACCACCGTTTTCTGCGCAACGGTCCGCCGCTTTCCGTTCTTGGTGTACGAACCACCGAACTGCCATGCCTTGAAACTCTGTCCCGGTGGCACGCCAAGCGTGGATTCTTTGCCGTTGCCGCTGCCCGCCTCGAATCCGGGCAGGTTCTTCAACTCGCCTGGGGCGTACTCGAGGATCTTGTTCGGGTCGACGTTGCCGGTGAGCTTGGACACCAGGGCCGCCAGTGTGGGCGGGTCGGCGGCGTCGGCGGGTTGGCCGTAGGCGAGGCCCCAGTAGGGTGCGCCACCCGGCGGAAGTGGTTGCCACCCGTTTGGTGTCGGAAGGTTGATGGTTGGGGACCCGGGATCGCCCGGATGGACCGGGGTCTCGGTGATGTGGTTCTCGACGATGTAGTCGGCGATGGTCTTGTTGGCTTGTGCGCCCGGTGTAGCGCTGCTAGTCGGCGCCGACGAGGTGACGGTGGACGTCGATGTGCTGGTAGACGTCGACGTCTTCGTCTCGGTCTTGGTCTCGGTGTGGCAGCCGGCGAGGGTCAGGCTGACCGCCACGGTCGCCAGTATTGCGGTGAAGTCTTTCACTTATCGCATCTCCCGAAATTCGGGCCCCCGGTTCCAGTACCAGCGACACCGGGACTGAGATTAGCCGAACTCTCAGTGATTCGCGCCACACAAGTTCGGCGGCGCGGTCAGACCATGTCGTTCTTGGTGAGCCAGCGCATCACGGGCCAGCCTACGAAGACCGGCAGCCAACACGTCAGTACCCGATACAGCAACACCGAGGGCACGCCGATGGCCGCGGGCACACCGAAGGCGGCGAGGCCACCTATCAACGCCGCCTCCACGGCGCCGACACCGCCAGGGGTCGGCGCTGCCGACGCGAGCGTCCCGCCCACCATGGTGACCACGGTGACGGTGACGAATGTGGTGCCCCCGCCGAACGCTTCGACGCTGGCCCATAGCGCCAACGCTGCGCCCAAAGTCGTTCCGGCACTGCCTAATACGATCAGAGCGAGACGCTTGGGTTCGCGAGCCAGCTCCACCAGGTCGCCGCTGACTTCCTTGAGCTTGGGGCGCAGTTCGGTGGCCAGCCACCGCCGCAGATTGGGCACCAACAAAAAGGTTCCGACGACGCCCAGTGCCACCCCGGCGATCAGGTATAGCACCGTGGCATTCGGGACGAAATGGGAAAGGTCGGTTGAGGTTCCCGCGACGGCACTGAAGAAGATGAGCAGCGCGACATGGACGATCACCTGAACTGACTGCTGCAGCGCCACCGCCGCGGTCGCGCGTAACGCGTTCAGTCCGCCCTTCTGCAAGAACCGGGTGCTCAGCGCCAGGCCGCCGACCCCGGCCGGGGTGGTCGTCGCGGCAAACGTGTTGGCCACCTGCATGATCGACAACTTCCAGAAGCTCACCAACCCGTCGGCACAAGCCCACAGGGCTGCGGCGGCACCGACGTAGGTCAGTGCCGAGACCGCCAGACCTAACAGTGCCCAAGACCAATTCGCGGTCCGCAGTTCGGAGAAGAACGTGGGTACCGTGCTGATGAACGGATACGCGACATAGACCAGTGCACCAATCAGCACCAGCTGAATGAACTGACCACGGCTGAACCGGGTGATGGTCGCGGACTCGATCTCTTCGGCGCCCGTTTGGCGCTTCACTTCTGCCCGGGCCGCCGCGATGATGCCCTTCGCGTTCGGCACCGACCGTCGGATTCGTTTCGGCACAGCGGATTTGGTGAGGCGGCGGCCCGCGGTCAGGATGGTGTCCTTGCCGAACACTTCAATTGCGGCTTCGACGGCGGACTGCGGGTCGTACAGCGCGGACGTCGTGACCAGCAGTTGGGCCATGTCGGATTGCAGCTGGGCATCGGTGGCACCGTATTCCGCGGCGCCGAAACCACCGAACCGCACCTGGCCGTCGGCGACGGTGATCTCGTTACAGCGCAGATCGCCGTGCGAGATCTGGTGGTCATTGAGGACTCGCAGCGACTCCCAGACCCGGGCGACCGGTGTGTCGCTTGCGCATTCGCCGAGCGGCGCACCCTGAACCGGTTCGTGCGCATACAGTGTCCAGCCGCGGTCCAGCACGCCGAGTGCGATTGTGGAAGTGTTGGCGACCCCCGTGTCGCCGATGGCGATGGCCATCAGGGCACGGTGTTCGACCGCGCGGCGCATCGAGGTATGCAGAGGTGCGGTTTCGGAGCCCCGCAATCGCAATTTCCACCACAGCTGACGGAGCGCCCCGCCGCTACGCTGATGCGGGCCGTACAACTCGACCGCCGCTCGGGACTCGGGATCGGTGGATTCGGCCGAGAGCATCAGTGGCCCGGGTCCGCCGGGCCGGACCACCACCAGCCGGGTGACCAGAAACCCGCGTTTGGCCATCGCACGCACGGCGCCGTCCAACGGGACTTCGAGTGCCGGGGTGCCGACCACCAGTACCACGAATGCGCCGACCAACCAACCGACGGCCAACCCGACCACTGCGCGCGCGGGCACGATGGCGCTGATCACCAAATGGATTGGTACGAAAGCCAGCAGCAGGGCCCACCACCAGCGCCGCCATCGCGCCGGCAACCACGGCCCGGACACCGTCAGCACCGCAGCGAGCATTGCGATCCAGCGCGGGTCATCCAGGAACTGCGCCGGCAACGTGGTCAGTCTGTCCGACAGGTCGAAGTGCCAGCGCGGTGCGGCGATGCGGTTGCTGCTGATCGACAACGGCACCATCGCCATCAGCGCCGCAGTGCCGTATGCGCCGAGCAGCTTCCACTGCCGGGAGAGGATCAGACCGATCAGAATCACAAACGGCAAGGCCAGAATCGCGATGCCGTACACCAGATACACCAGATCGGCTTGACCGGGAGTGAGCACCCCGACGATCTGAGAGATCGACTTTTCCAATTCGACCCAGCTTCGGCGGGTGACCAACGAACTGGTCACCACTGCCACCAGGGCGGCCGCGGCGAGCCCCAGTCGGATGAGGTCGTTGGTGCGCCGGGTGATTGGTTGCAGCAAGCTGCCGGTCACGGTGATGTCGCGCCCGTCGACTCGCATATGCACGGTTGTGGTCCTTCGGGATCCTTTTCGGGTGTCTCCCTCGGCTGTTCTACGACAACTTAACGTGCCGACGCCGCTAATCCTGGTCACGTAGTCTCGCGAGGGTGGTGTGCCGTGCACACCAGGACTCACAGGAGGACGCAGAGGAGGACCGAGCGTGACGCGGACCGATGACGACACCTGGGAGATCACCGAGAGTGTCGGGGCCACGGCGTTAGGGGTGGCCGCGGGGCGTGCCGCCGAAACCGAGAGCGAAAACCCACTGATCAGCGATCCGTTCGCGCGGGTCTTCCTCGATGCCGTCGGCGACGGGATATGGAACTGGTTCGCCACGACCGACCTGCCCGACGAGATTCTGCAAGCCGAGCCCAACCTGCCTCAGCAGATGCAGTTGATGGTCAACTACATGGCGTCCCGGACGGCGTTTTTCGACGGGTTCTTCCTCGACGCCACCCGGGCCGGGGCCAGTCAGGCCGTGATCCTGGCGTCCGGGCTGGATTCGCGGGCCTGGCGGCTGCCGTGGCCCGACGGAACGACGGTGTATGAACTGGACCAGGCCAAAGTGTTGGAGTTCAAAGCCTCGACACTGGCCGATCATGGCGCCGAGCTGACCGGTAACCGGGTCGCCGTCGCGGTGGACCTCCGCCACGATTGGCCGGCAGCGCTGCAGCAGGCCGGATTTGATCCGTCGATGCCGAGTGCCTGGTCGGTGGAGGGGTTGCTGCCGTACCTGCCCGCCGCCGCGCACGAGTTGTTGTTCGAGCGGATCCACAGTTTGGCCGCGGCCGGCAGCCACATCGCCGTCGAGGCGCCCAGTCCGGACTGGATGGACGAGGAGATCCGCGCGCGGCGACGTGAACGCATGGATCGGCTCCGCGGGTTGATGACCAAGGTGGATCCACAGCGCGAGCTGCCCCGTACCGATGAGCTGTGGTATTTCGAGGAACGCGAAGACGTCGGCGAATGGTTGCGCCGGCACGGCTGGGAGGCCGTCGTGACGCCGTCCCCGGACTTGATGGCCAGTTACGGGCGCGGAGTCCCCGAGGGAGTGGAGGACACTTCGCCGCGCACCCAGTTTGTCTCGGCGGTGCGCAGCTAGGTGCCCGCCGAGCTGATCGGGCCCGGACCGCACCTGCTGCCGACTGGCGGCGGAGCGGACTGCGTCACGAACCGAACGCGACCGCGAAAATGCGCGTCCACAACCGCAGTGTGGTTCGGCTTGCGACGGTAGGTCAGTGGCCGTGCTCACGCCAATGCCGGTACCCGCGCCGGGCGGCGAATACGCCGACGACGGCGGTCACGCACCACACCGCGATCGCCACATAGGTCAGGGGCGAGGAACCGTCGCTGACCGTCGCACCCAGCGTGGTGTAGACGAATGCCCGGGGCAGCGAGCCGATGAAGGAGCCAACGATGATCTGCCACAACGGAACTCCAAACGCACCGAAGGTGTAGCTGGCGAGTGCGTCGGACACGCCGGGAACGAACCTTTGAGCCACGACCGCCCACAAGCCGCTCCGATCGATCAGCGCGTCGATGCGCTCAGAGCGTTTCGGCCCCAGTAAAGCCCTGGCGCTCTCCCGGCCGGCGCGATGACCGATGCGGCTGGCGACGACCGCGGTGCCGACGGAGGAACCCAGCGTCACGAACAGGCCCACCACTGGACCGAAGAGCAATCCGCTGCCGGCGGCCAGCATCGACCCGGGTACGAATATCGCACCGAGTACGGCGGAGGCGCCGACATAGGCCAACGGCGCCAGCGGGCCCGTCGCCGCAACGGCGCGGCGCACCGCGTCCACGTCAACGACTCGCGCGACTCCTATCAGGTAAAACATGCCGAGCAGAAAGCCGGCGAAGACGACGAGTCGCACAATGTGGCGTCGTCGCGATGTCGGTGCGGGGCCGTCGTACTCGATCACGTTGTCTTGATTCTTCCGTATCGCGTCACCGGCAGAACCGCGCAGACGTCAGAGTGCGCTCCCGGGGCAGAGCGGGATCTCGGCGAACCGGCAACTGAGCGCGGCGACCAGTTCCGGCGCGTCGGGGCGGTTGTCCAGCAGGTCGATCAACGAGTCACGCTCATGCGGCGCAACCGGTTCGACACCGCCGAAAATCACCGTGTCATCGGCTGCAGGCACCACGCGGGCGCAGATCAACTGACCGGGCTCAAGCCCTCGACCGGCCGTTCGCTCACTGACGTCGTGGGTGTCGCCGGTGCGCACATCGCGCACGGTAAAGCCCTGGCCGGCGCGCACCGCCTCGATCTCGAACAACGATCGGTCGATCAGCAGCCACCGCTCGGCCAGCGCTCGCTCGTCGTCGGGTAGCAGTGACCCACGCATTCGAAGGAACTCGGCGAAGGCGCCGCCCTCGAACAGCACCGCGTCCATCACCAACGGATCTGACATTGCCGCCGCCGCTGCATCGCCGTCATCGTCGTCATATTGGCAGCGTGCGTAAGCGGACTCGATCAGCAGGTCGTTCCAACCGGCCATCGCCACATGCTGAATTGCCTTGCCGTACAACCACGTTGCTCGCGCAGCCAGCGGCAGGGTTTCGCGGTCGAGATGGCATTTCTTGTACTTGCGGCCCGACCCGCACCAGCATGCGTCGTTGCGTCCCACATCCGAGCGCGGCTGGGCACGGTGCTGTTCCAGCAGCTCTACCAGCGGATGGTCGGGATCGGCGCCCGCGCGACGCAGCAGCGCCAACCCGCGCTCGGCGTCACCGCGGTCGGAGGCGATGCGGGCCAGATCGAACAACGCCAATGGGCAGTCGGTATCCAGCGCCTCGGTGGCCAGCAACTCGCGTTCGGCGGCGTCTACTTCGCCGACGCGCTGCAGTGCGACGGCGCGCAGCCAGCGCACCGCCGCTCGGGCGGCGTGCGGCACCGTCGGTTCCAGCATTTCAGCCAACAGGCCCAGCGCAGCCGCCCCGGTGGGATCGACGTCGACGGTTTCGGCCACCAACAGCTCGGCCAGCAGTGGATCGGACAGGACGGCGCCGAACTCGCCGGCCAGTTCGACGGGCGACTCGGCATCATCAGTCACCACGGCCGAAAGGTCCTGCGGAGACCCTTCATGCTCACTGGTGTCGAACAATCCGGAGATGTGCTCGTACATCGCGATCAGCGTGCCGAGCCCAACGGCATCGTCGGGTTCCAAGTGGTGGCGCTCGGCCAGCAGTTCGCACCTACACTCGAATCGCCAAGCGGGGAAGTCGAATCCGCCACGCGCCAACCAGTCGCCGTCGTGCGCCAGACCGAAGTGGTCCAGCATCTCCTGCAGTGGCGACATCGGTTCGGTGAACACCGCCCGATCCTCGACGCATGCTGTCCAGACCGCCGCGGGAAGGAACGTCGGCTCGTCAGCTTCGAGCAGCTGTGCCAGCCGGGAACCCAATGCGGCCTCGGCGGCGCGGGTAGGCGTACCGATCAGCTCGACGTCCAGGCCCTGAGAGGACAGCCGCAGCCCGATCAGGTTCCCCTCGGCGGCACCCACCCGCTGCATCGTGCCCGGCGCCAGCAACAACGCCGAGCCGGAAAGCAGCAGCTCTTCCGGGATACCACGCTGCTCGATCAGCTCGTCGTCGTAACCGACAACCGCGAGCCTGACGGGCGAACCGTCACAGAGTTGGGCGTACTGTTCGAACTCGCAGAGCGCGGTGATCGGGTCCAGGTCGGGGGACACGGTAAGCATGTCGCGCGCCACCTCGTCCGCGCTCACCCGGTGGGTGAAGACTCGTCCGGCCAGTAGCGTCGGTAGCCATATCCATCGATCGTCCACCAATTGCCGTGCCGGACAATGAATTTCAATCCTGAGCGCAGTCAGGACGGGCTCCACGTCGGACACGCCGGCGTCCCGTAACCGACGCGCAACGTCGTGCTCGGGCAACGGTCCGTGTTCGGCCAGCATCGCCGCAATGGTCTCGACCGGACTCAACGACTGCAGCACGGCAACCACCCTAGGCGCGCGGGCGGAATCCGCGGCCCGGCAAGGGGAAATTGTGGGAAGTGTCGCGGTACTGATCGCGGCCATCAGCTCGTAGGCATCACCCGCAGTCGCGCCGCCAGCCCGCTGGCGCGCAGCGCCCGTCGCTGGATCGCGGCACGCACCCCGCCCTCCGAGCCGATCACGCGCACCTTTTTCTTCGCCCGAGTGACCGCCGTGTAGAACAACTCCCTGCTCAACAACCGTGAATCCGCCGGTGGCATGAGCACGGTGACCGCATCGGCCTGACTGCCCTGGCTCTTGTGGATGGTCATCGCGTGCATGGTCTCGACGTCGGGCAATCGGCTGGTGGCGAAGTTCAGCAGCTCGTCGGCACCAGCGATGACGGCGCGAAGCGAATCGTCGTTCAGAACCGTCACCCCGGTGTCACCGTTGTAGACACCTAACCCGTAGTCGTTGGTCGTGATGAGCACCGGTCTCCCGGCGTACCACGCAGACCAGGTCGGCTCGCCCGTCGCCTCGGACAACCAACGCTCGACCTGCCGGTTCCAGTACTCGATTCCGTACCGGCCGCGACGGTGCGCACACAGCAGGCGGTGGTCGTCGAGAATGGCCAGCGCCGCGGCGGCATCCCCGAGGACAGCAGCGCGGCGCAGCGCAAGAGCATGCGGCACCAGGACATTGCGCAACTGTGCGGTCGGGTCCTCCGTATCGATCCATTCGATGTGGTCGCCGCCGGCGCGCAGCACGTCCAGGGCGGTATCGGCGTCACCGTCGCGAATCGCCGACGCCAACTCCCCGATTGATTGCCCGAATCGGTGCGAGGTTGTCAGTGCCGCAATCCCGGCATCGCTGTGGGCGCTCAAGCCGTCGACGAGGTCGGCCAGCACCGCACCCGCCTCCACCGACGACAGCTGGTCGGGATCGCCGACCAGCAACAGACGGGTATGCGGGCGCACCGCCTCCAACAGCCTCGCCATCATTGTGAGCGACACCATCGACGTTTCGTCGACCACGATCACATCGTGCGGCAACCGATTTCCCCGATGGTGGCGGAATCGCGACGAGGTGTCCGGCCTGCTGCCCAACAGCCGATGCAGGGTGGTGGCCCGTAGTCCCGATACCCGTTGTCGGTCAACGGGATCCAGCTGGTCCACCTCGAGTTGCACCGCCTCGTGTAACCGTGCCGCGGCCTTGCCGGTCGGTGCGGCCAATGCAATGCGCAGACGCGACTTGCCTTCGCGTTCGGCTTGTTCGGCGAACAAAGCCAGCAACCGCGCCACCGTGGTGGTCTTGCCCGTTCCCGGCCCGCCGGTCAGCACCGTCAAGCCCCGGCTCAACGCGACTGCGGCGGCCGCACGCTGTTCCTCGTACCCGTCGGGAAACAGCCGCTCGATACCGGGAGTCGCTTGCGGAGCCTGCGCCGAGAGCAGCGCCAGAAAATCATCCGCGACCTGCTGTTCCTCCAGCCAGTAGCGGTCCAGGTAAAGCAGACCGGCACCGGACAGCCGCAGCACCGGCGGCGAACCCGCCAGGGGACTTGCCCGCAGCGCCGCCAGCCACTGGTCCACCGACGGCCACGGCAGCCCGGGAACACCGACTTGCGCTTCAATATCCTGCAGGTCAATACAGACCGAGCCGCCCCGAAGGGCGCGCACCACCAATGCGACTGCCAGCGAGACCGACGGGTCAACGTCACCGGCCATCGCGGTAAGCCGTTGCGCCACATGCACATCAGCTGAGTCCAGAACACCGGCTTCGTTGAAGGTCCGCAGCAACCCCGATGCGCCCACGGCCCGGCGCCGATCGGCTGGGTCGGCCGCATCGACCGCGGCCGGGAGGCTTTGGTGGCCATCCGTTGCGGCCGGTTTCCCCGCGCTTCCGGTCGTCATGCGGCCGCCCGCCTGGCGTCGAGCAGGTCGGACAAAGCCGTGACCAACTCGGCCGGCGGTGCCCAGCTGAACACGCCGGCGGGATGCCCGTCGAGCAGCGGGGTGTCGGGCCCGCACATGCCGCGCAGGAACAGGTACAGCACGCCGCCGAGATGTCGCGCAGGGTCGTAGCCCGGCTGCCGCCAACGCAGAAAGCGATGCAGTACCACGCTGTAGAGCAGCGCCTGGAGTGGATAGTCCGAATGCAACATCGCCTCTGCGAGTCGAGGGCTCGTGTAGTCGGCGGCCGTCAGGGGGCGTTCCGGTTCACCCAGCCAGTTGGTCTTGTAATCGACGACCAGATACCGGTGACCCGACCCGTCGGGAATCCGCAGCACGGCGTCCACAGATCCGCTGAGATATCCGCGCAAGGACTGGCCACCCAAGGCGTCACCGACAAGCCTGTCGGCATAGGGAGCCAGCGGGTCGGTCGCCGCCAGGTGCGAGCGCAGCAACAATCCCACGTCGGCCAGCCGGATCGGAGATGCCGCGCCGCGGCTGTCACCACCGGCCAACGGGAACTCGAAGTCCATTTCTCGCAATCGATCTCGTAACCCGATCTGACGCAGCGTCAGACCTGCCGCGAGCGGACCCAGGGGAGTGTCGTGCAGCGGAACCAACGCGGCGGCCAGATCGGCGTCCGGCACCCCGACGGGCCACCACTGCGAATGAATGCCGACCTGAGCTTCGAGTTCGGCGGCGAGATCGACGGCAAACGGGTCGGCGGTCTCCAGCACCGCGTGCACCAGCGTGCCGAACTTCGCTCCGGTCGGCAGCGCGGCCATCGGTGATGCTACGTCTGACCCGGCGGGTGTCTGCACCGGTGGGATGTCGCCGACTTCGTCGTCCAACTCGGTGATCTCGGGCTCGCTGGTCACCCCTGTGGTCTCCGCGTTCCTGATCAGACCGGAGTAAGAGGTGCGTCGCCAAGCCGTATCGATGCTGCGATGGAAATGACGGGTGTCTAAATGTGACGGCGGCGCTGAACCGGGAACGGCCGGGGCGGCGACAATGACGGACTCTTCGAGCACCGGCCCGCCGGCGTTCTCCCACTCCCGAAACCGGTCCCACGCTTCGTCATCGGTGACCTTGGTGGGCACGCAACGGTCAGGAACGGCCGTCTCGCCGGGTCGGCGGCCCCGCAGCAACCGGGACAACCCACCGTTGGGCTCGTCGAACGCAGGTGACCACCAGGCCACCACCTGCGACTGCGCCCGTGTCATCGCGACGTAGGTGAGCCTGCTGTCGTCGCTGGCGTCTTCCTTGCTGGCCAGTGCTTCCACGGCAGCGAAATCGGGACTGTCCTTGCCGCCGATGTGCAGGCAGCGCACGCCCCGATCATGGAACAGCATCAGTTCGCGTTCCTGGATGTTGCGGTTGAACGCAAACGGTAGGTAGACGACGGGGTACTGCAACCCCTTGCTCACCCACACCGTCATGATCTGGACGGCGGCGGCGTCACTGTCGAGGCGCCGGTTGCGTTCGGCTGCGCCGCCCCGCTCTTCGCGCTGCCCACGCAGCCAATCCCGCAGCGCCGGCAGCGTGTAGCCCTCGCGGTGCGCGGTCTCCTGCAAGAGTTGCGTCAGGTGTGCCAGGTCGGTCATGTGCCGCTCGCCGTCCCGCCACGAAAGCACGCGGTCGCCCATGCCGCTCAACTGCGCGGCCTCGAAGATCGCGGCCACGCCTCGTTCGCGGGCGTGACCGGCCCACTCCCGCAGTGTCTCGGCGACACGGTCAGTCAGCTGATCACCGCCCACGGCAAGGCTTTTAGCGGTCTCACCGAAGAACATCGTCGCCGCGGCGGCGCGTACCACGCCCGGGCGATGCGGTTGATCGAAGGCCTCCAGCAGGGACAGCCAGTCGTCGGCGGCCTGCGAACCGAACACATCCGAATCACCGGTATAGACCGCGGGGATGCCCGCCCGGGTCAACGCTTCGTGACAGGCGCGGGCGTCCTTGTGCTTCTCCACGATCACCGCGATATCCCGGGCCACGAGCGGACGCCCGGCGAAGGTGGCGCCCGCCGACAGCAGTCTGCCGATATCGGTGGCGAGATCGCGGCCGATATGCTCGCGCAGTTCGTCGATGCGGGGGTTCGTCAAACCTCTGCGGCCCATAATCTCTCGACGTACCACCCGCAACCGGAACGGATCATTGTGCGGCGCGCCCGCCAAACGGTGGCCGCGGTGGTACGCCTCGACATCGTGCACCACGATGGCCGGGTCACCCAGTTCTGCACCACGCAACACGACCTGTAACCGCTCGACGAGCGCGCTGTCGCTGCGCCAGTTCGTCGCCAGCGTCCGTTTGTCACCGGCGGTCTGTGCCGCGCGCAGATAGGTGACGATGTCGCCACCACGGAAGGCATAGATCGCTTGCTTCGGGTCGCCGATGAGAATAAGCGTGGACCGCCCGCTGAACGCGCGGTCCAGCACCAGCCATTGCACCGGATCGGTGTCTTGAAATTCGTCGACCATCACGATCGGCCAGCGTCGATACATGCGGAGCCGAGCGGGGGAGTCGTCGGCGTTCAGTGCGTCAGCCAACCGGGTGAGCAGGTCGTCATACCCCAGCACCCCGCGGCGCCGCTTGCGTGTTTCCAGTTCAGCGAGAACATCTTTCGCGAAGCCGATACACACGGCGGCCCGCGAGTCCGGGTCCGGGTGCTGGGGGCGCAGCTGGGTAGACGGATTATTGACCACCGTCCGCGCCAGCCGCAGCGCATCGCGGTACGTCAGCACGGGGTCGTCGCGCTCGCGGCCAAAATGGGCCAGGTACAGGTCGTCGACGATCTCAGCGATCAGGTCGTCGAGGTCCTCGACCAGCGTGACGCCCGCGTCCGTGTCGCCCGCTACGCCCAGCGACTTGAGTACCAGTTGGCAGAATTGATGCGTGGTGGCGATCGTCGCCGCGTCGAATCCGGCCAGCGCGTCACGCAGGCGTTGCCTGCGTGCGGCGCGCTCGACGCCGACGCTCTCGACCAGACCCTGCACCAGCTGGTTGTCACCAACCAGCGACGGGTCGTCGAAAGCCGCTACCGCATCCACGATCTGGCACCGCACACGCTCACGCAGCTCCTGGCTGGCAGCCCGTCCGAAGGTGATGAGCAGCATTTCGTCGAGCGTGGCAACGCCCTCGGCGAGGTAACGCGTGACCAGTCCGGCCAAGGCGAACGTCTTACCCGTCCCGGCGCTGGCTTCCAATACCGTGGTTGAGCGCTCGACGGGCAGTGGGCCCAGCAGATCGAACGGTTGCATCATCCGGGCCTTCTCTCGGCCCGCAGCATCGGTAGCCACAGCCGGGCGGCGAAGGCACCGAGGCGGTTGTCCTCCCCGGGGTGTTCCTCGCCGGGTCGCACCGGTTGCATCAGCTCACTCAGGCGTGCGTTCCAGCCCCAGGCCCGCGCGGACGCCGGGGCTTGATTCTCGCCGGGAAAACGGCCGCTGTTCCAACGGAAGGACGCCTCCCGCTCCGGATCGTCCCCACCGTGTCGGGCGACCGCCCAGGCATAGGACGTCTTGATTGGCAACGGAATTGGCTCGCGCCGTCCCGCATCGTAGATCGCCACCAAATCGCGGAGCAGCTCTACGGCGTCTTCGCGAGGCCGTCCCAAGCCCTCCTCGCGTGGGGTGGTACCCCGCTTCGGCCGGCCGATGCAGACGGCCGACCAGTCACGGTCGGGCGCATGAGCGATCAACGCCAACAACGGGATCCAGCATTCCAGCAGATGTTTGCCGTCCAGTTTCGAATAGGTCACCGATACCAGACGGTCACCGAACATCGGAGACACCGTGCCGGTCAGGTGCCGGGTACCGAGATCGATATCGACGTCGTAAACCGCGGCGTCGGCACGGCGGTGCGCAAGCGCCGCCCTCGCCAGCAACTCCGCCTGATTGCGGATCTCGGTGACCTTGCGCCAGCCGAGTTGACCGGGCGGCAGGGTGCCGCGACGCCATTCGGCCTGCCGCGCCTCGTCGGGCGCCATTCCGCCTAGCATGTCGCTCAGCATCCGATCACCGACGGACCATTCCTCGAGTTGATCGATGTCGACGGGCATCGCGTCCTGCACGCCGTCGACGTCCCACGGCAGCGTGTACTCCAGCGCCCGGAAGAAACCCTTCACCGGATCCCTGAAGAAAGCGACCATGTCGGCGAGGACGACATCGTCGGGCGGGGGCGGCGCCAGCGGCTCGTCGATGAATTTCGGCCGTTCGGCGCGTTCACCGGCGGCCGCGAGAGCTGCACGCAGTACCGTCCGGTCGAAGCTGAACGGCACCCCGGGTACCAGCCTGCCGGGCTCTACATTCCGAAAATCGAACGGCTGCAACGGATGTTGCACGACGATACGCGACCGCACCTCCTGCTCGGTGGTCATGTCGAGGGCATCGAGCAGCTCCGCCAGCGGCACCGCGGGTGGCCTGCGCTGACCCGAGTATTCGTTGGCTCCGGTGTAAGTGATGACCAAGTGCTCGGTGGCAGCGCCGACCGCGTCCAGCAGCAGTTGCCGGTCCTCGGACCGGATGTCACGTTCACCGGTGAGCGGGCACCGGGCCAGAACGTCGTCGCCGTCGACGACTCCGAGGCGAGGGAACACGCCGTCGTCCAACCCGACGAGGCAGACCACCCGGTGCGGGACCGAACGCATCGGCACCATCGTGCAGACGGTCAGGGTGCCGGTGCGGAAATTGGCTCGGGTGGGCCGCCCGGCCAGATGCCGTCGCAACAGCGCTCGGACATCGGGTAGCCGCAGCAGGGTGCCGCCCCGCGGACCCGCGGTACGCAGCACGTCGGCGAATTCACGTCGCAACTGGTCGGTCTGCCAGGTGTCGTCGTCATCGAGGCGGGTCAACAACCCGATGCCGTCGGTCAACCCGCTCAGCCACTCGTGTAGCGGGCGGGTCCCGGTGAGTGAATCGGCCACTCGAGCCAGCCGGTCGACGAATTCGGCGAGTTTGCCCGCCAATTCGACCCGGTTACTTCCCACGTCGTCGAGGGGCAGCGTCGAATCGATCCAGGCATGCGACGCGTCGGACATGGCGACGCCGGCCAGGATCCGGTCGATGCCGAATCGCCAGGTGTTGTGGACGAAGTCGACCCCGAACGGCTTGCGGTGTTCCTGATCGAACCCCCACCGAATGTTCGACTGCCGGACCCAGCGGGTGATGCCTTCCAAGTCGTCGTCACTGAAACCGAAGCGGGCGCGGACCGGGGCGGCCTGGGCCAGGTTGAGTACCTCGCTCGCGGTCACTCGGCCGCCAGCCAGCGCCAGCAACTGGGCGGCAACGCCGAGTAGCGAATTAGTTTGCAGCAGTGAACGATCGGCAAGCCGTACCCGAAGCCGGTGCGCCGGGTGCGCGCCATTGACCACGTCGCCGAGTCCGAAGTCCGCGACGATCAACGGCGCGTAGGTCTCGATGTCGGGGCACATGACCAAGATGTCCCGCGGTTCCAGGGTCGGGTCATCGGCCAGCAGGCCCAGCAGCACCTCACGCAGCACGTCGATCTGCCGGGCGGGCCCATGGCAGCTGTGCACCTGGATCGACCGATCATCGGCCGCCAGAGTGCGACCCGCCCGCCGAACCGAGTTGGCCGCCAGGTCGGATTGCAGCCAGCCGAGCAGGGTCGCCGGCCGTCGCGCCTCGGGCAGCGCTTCGTCCGTCGCGGAATCGGCCGGAAGACTGCGTTGTAGCTCGCGCAGGTCCCTGCCAAGCGTCGCCAGCAGCGGGTTGCCGACCTGCCGGTGGCTGGTGTCCTCGCGCCGCGGCACCGCGCCGTGGATGGGTGCGAGCGACTGCCACAGCGCGTCGCTGGGGTGCGGCAGCCACAGGTGCAGTTCGTGATGGACGGCCAGTGCGTCGAGCAGCTGTACGTCGGTGCAGGCCAACCGGGTGTGTCCGAACAGCGAAAGCCGTGACGGCAGGTCAGTCGGCCCGGCTCGCAACCGGGCGACGGTTTTTTCATGCCGGACGTGCGGGGGATCGGCGCCGACGAGCGCGACCAGCGCCCGCCATAGATGCGGTTGCCATGCCAGGTCGGAATCGAGATCACCGACGTTGTCGTCCAGCCAGTCGACCAGCAGCCCAGGCCGTTGCCGAGCGTAGGAAGCGAACAACCCGGCCAGCCGGCGGGCCACCGCGTAGCGCCGCCCTCGCCGCAGCTCGGCCTCCGGGCCCTCATCGAAGTGCCCCAAATGTCTTGCCAGCGAAGCACACCACGGTTCGTGCAAGGCACAGTCGATCACTTCGAGTAAGGGCCAGGTGATGGCATCCGGCGACCACGGGTCGTCGTCGACGGTCCCGGTGATCTCCGCAATCAGCGACGCCGGACTGCGGAACGACACGCCCCCGCACACACCGTCACTTCGTCCTGGTGCGCTGCCCAGCCGGTGGGACAGGCGCTGGCTGAGCCAGCGTTCTACCCCGCGCGCTGGAACCAGCACCAGCTCCTGGGCGAACGGATCCGGCAGCGGATTGGCCAGGAGAGCGCCGAGCCCGTCGGCGAGCAGGTCGGTGCGCTCGGCACGGTGCAGATGAAGTGCCATTGCCGGCCACGATAGACGGCCGGTCCGACATCGGTGGCAGCATGGGACGGGTCAGCTGTGAGGAGGAGCAATGGAAGCGTGGGATGCGATCCGGGCCAGGCGCAACGTGCGCCAGTACACGCAGGAGCCGGTGTCAGCGGAGGACCTGCACCGTATCGCCGAGGCCGGGTGGCGGGCGCCGTCGGCGAAGAACCGGCAGCCGTGGGATTTTGTCATCGTTACCGATAAGGCGCAGCTGCAGGAACTTTCGACGGTCTGGATGGGAGCCGGGCACATCGCCGGGGCGGCGGCCGCGATCGTCTTGGTGATTCCAGAGCCGGCCGATGAGCGCAGAAAAGTCACCGACCAATACGACCTGGGCCAGGCGACGATGGCGATGATGCTTGCGGCCACCGACCTGGGAATCGGTACCGGCCATTCGTCGGTGGGGGACCAGGGGAAAGCCCGCGCCATCCTGGGGGTTCCCGACGGCTACCTGGTGGCCTACCTACTCGGCGTCGGGTATCCGGCCGACCGCCCGCTGACTCCGATCCGCAAGCCCAACCGTCGGCCCTTCGACGAGGTTGTCCATCACGGCCGCTGGTGATGCTTGGCATGCTGGGGCGATGAACAGAAACGAGATCACCGAACAGGTTGTCGTCGCCCGCTTGTCCAAGGGCCTAAGTTGGCAGAAGCTCGCCGACGCGATCGACCGCCCGGTGTTGTGGACGACGTCGGCGTTGCTGGGTCAGCACCCGATCCCTGCTGAGCAGGGCAAGGTTCTGGTCGAGATGCTGGGTCTGGACGACTCCGCGGTCGCGGTGTTGGCGGCGCCGCCGATGCGGGGCGGCCTGCCCAGCGCAGTTCCCACCGACCCCACCATCTACCGCTTTTACGAAGCGCTGCAGGTCTACGGCGGCGCGATCAAGGAAGTCATCCACGAACAGTTCGGCGACGGAATCATGAGCGCGATCAATTTCAGCGTCGACCTGCACAAGAAGTCACATCCGGCCGGTGACCGCGTGGTTGTCACCTTCGATGGCAAATTCCTTCCCTACCAATGGATTTCGGCGCAGGACTAACATGACGGGGCAGTCAGGGCGGTCAGGACATTCTGGGAAACTCAACCCTGTTGATCTCGTGCTTTCTGGCGGCGGCGTCAAGGGCGTCGGGTTGGTGGGCGCGGTGGTCGCGATGATGGATGCCGGGTATTCGGTCAAACGGGTCTCCGGCGTTTCGGCGGGTTCGCTGGTGGGGTCGATCTTGGCCGCGGCGGCCAAGGGCGACCAGCTGACCAGCGCCCAGATCAAGGAAATCGCGCTGACCCTGCCATATGAAAAGTTCCGCGATTCCGGACCGGTCGGCCACGTGCCGGTCCTCGGGCAAGCGTGGGGGTTGCTGCGGGACAGCGGCATCTACCGTGGCGACTTCGCTCATCAATGGATCAGCGGCGAACTGAAAAACCTCGGCGTCACCACCTTTGGCGATCTGGCTCTGAGCGACAAACAGATCCCCGCAAACCGGCGCTACCGGTTGGCGGTAACCGTCACAGATATCACGACCGGTCAGTTGGTGCGGCTGCCCTGGGATTACCAGCGGCTCTACGGGCTCGACCCCGACGAGCAACTGGTCGCGGACGCGGTGCGCGCCTCGATGTCCATCCCGTTCTACTTCCGGCCGGTCACCCTGACCAGTGCCGCCGGTCGGCAGTCCACTCTGGTGGACGGCGGTGTGCTGTCCAACTTTCCGATCGATTCCTTCGACCGCTTCGACGGGAAACCGCCGCGCTGGCCGACCTTCGGGGTCACGGTCGTGCCGAACCTGCCCGAGGGCAACGACCAGTTGATCCCGGGAGTGGGTGCGTTGCGTCTGCTGGGCCCGCCCTCGGTGCTGCTCGAACAGCTGATCACCACCATGTTCGTGGGCCATGACCAGACTTACCTAAACCAGCCCTGGGTGAGCGCGCGGGCGATCCGGGTCGATTCCACTGCGGTGAACTTCCTGGATTTCGGCATTTCGCGCACCGACGCCGAGGCGCTGTACACCAAGGGCTACGAGGCGGCCGCGGCCTTCCTCTCGACCTGGAATTGGGTCGAGTACCTCGAGCGATTCCGCCCGTACCAATAGTGGCGAAGTGCCGCGGCAATCGGGCGCAGCTGCCAGAATCTAAGACGGAGGAGGCGCCGGTGTGACGCGGTTGTTCGGGCAACCGCTCACTCACGGTTCAGGCCGTCAAGATCTGCGGCGAAAGCTCCTTGAGCATCGCGTTGGCCCAGCGCATCTGCCGCAAGGTCTCGGGGTGGCACCGTGCGGTCACCTCGATGAGTTCCTGGTCTTTGACCGCCTGCCCGGCCTGCCCGAGAAGTTCCCAGTCCAGCGATACTCCCGCGGCGAGTCGGTGGATGTGCCGCAGATCCGCCAGGAGAAGTAGTCCAGGCTCTGGACGGCGCCGCAGCAGCGTGGCCAACGAGGACTGGACCGGCCCGGAGCGGGGCGTTACCTGGGGCGTCGCGCGCAAGCGCAAACCGTAGTGGCGTCCGTGCGCCGCCAGTTCCCCGACGTGGCTTTGCGACCAGGCGGCCAGGTCACCCGCCAGGTGGGAGATGTCTTGGTCGGAGCGGTGCCGCGCCGCGATGCCGTTGAGCCCGCGAGCGAGTTTGCGTTCGGAGCGATGCAATTCGGCGATCGCCAGTTTGATCTTCATTGCGGACCTGCCGATCGACATAGCTGGACACGGGCCGCCGCGGTCTTGAACGTCGGTTGCTTGGACACCGGATCCCAATCGGTCAGGGTCAGTTCGTTGCCCGCGCGGCGGTGATCGCGATCACTGGAATCCCAATAGCCGTAATGGAAAGGCACGAAGACAACGCCAGGGCGGATCCGGCCAATCCGGGCCGGGCACGTGATGCCACCCCGCGCGGTGGTCACCTCGACAAGCTGGCCTTCTTGCACCCCTAGCCGGTGGGCGTCGGCCTCGGCGATCTCGACCCAGACTTCGGGTGCTGCACGCTGAAGTTCCGGTGCCCGAGCGGTTTTGGTGCGAGTGTGGAAGTGGTAGACGGTGCGTCCGGTAATCAAGACGTACGGATAGGCCTCCGACGGCCGTTCGTGCGCGGGTATGTACTCGGCGGCCTTGATGATGGCTTTGCCGTAGGGATTCATGGCTCGGTATTCGGTTGGCTCCAGGGGGGCGCCGGTGATCAAGTCCTTGCCATAAGCCTCGCAATATTGCGGGTCCGACCAGAACTTGCCCTCTGCGTACAGTCTTTCGGTTCCATCGGGATGCTCTGCGTTGCAAGGCCATTGGATGCCGGTGCCGCCGCGTAGCTTGGCGTAGCTGATACCGGTGTAGTCGCAGGGGCGCCCGGCGCTGCACTTCTTCCACGCCTCGAAGGCCGACTCCGGGTCTTTCCACGAGATCAACGGCTGGCCGTCTTTGTCGCGGAAGTCCATTCGCCGCGCATAGTCCAGAAAGATGTCGAGATCAGAACGCGCACAACCCGGCGGTTCGATTGCCTTTTCCGATATGTGCACCGTTCGGTCGGCGTTGGTGAAGGTGCCCGTTTTCTCACCCCATGCCGCCGCCGGCAGCACCACGTCGGCCAGTTCGGCCGTCTCGGTCAAGAAGATGTCCTGAACGATCAGGAATAGCCGCTCTTGCTTCAGTATTCGTCGGATCCGGGTGAGATCGGGCAGGGTCACCGCGGGATTGGTTGCGCTGACCCACAACATCCGCAAAGTGCCCTCTTCGGCGAAGCGAAACATCTGCATGGCGTGGGTGGGCGGTGCGTAATGCGGGATCTGTCGCGGCTCGACGTTCCACAACCGTGCAAGTTCGGCGATGTGATCGGGGTTCGCCCAGTTACGGAAACCGGCGAGGTCGCCGTCGGCGCCACACTCGCGCGTGTTCTCCGCTGTGGGCTGGCCGTTCATCTGCAGCACACCGCAGCCAGGCTTGCCAAGCATCCCGCGGACCAGGTGGATGTTGTTGACCTGAACGCTGGCTGCGGTTGCCTGGTGCGACTGGTAGAAACCTTGCAGCACCGTGGAAAGCAGATGCTCGGCGTTGCCGAGAATTTCTGCCGCGCAACGAATCTGGTCGGCGTTGACACCACAGATCTCGGCAGCCCGGTCCGGTGGGAATTCTTCCACCCGGCGACGGAGCTCATCGAAACCGACGGTGTGCGCCGCGATGTATTGGTCGTCAATCCAGCCGTGGCCGATGATCTCGTGCAGCAACGCATTCATCAGCGCGACATTGGTTCCCGGTAGCGGTGCGAGATGCACAGTGGCGTGCTCGGCGACAGGAGTGGAGCGGGGATCGATGCACACAATGGCGGGGGGCGTGGGCCCGGCCAGCCGATCCAGCATTCGTGCCCACAACACTGTCTGGGTTTCCGCGACGTTGTGTCCGAAGAGCGCAATCACGTCGGCATGATCGATGTCGGTATAGGAGCCCGGTTGCCCGTCGCTGGCGAACGATTCTTTCAACGCCTCCGCGGCAGTGGCGGTGCAGAGTCGGGTGTTGCCGTCGACGTGGTTCGTCCCGATCGCAGCGTGGGCGACGACGGCTTGGGTGTAGTACTCCTCCAGAAACAATTGCCCCGAGGTGTAGAACCCAATTGAGCCTGGGCCGTGGTCATCGAGCAATTGCTTGCTGCGCATCACGATGCGCTCCATCGCGGTGTCCCAATCCGTGGTCCGCAGTTGGCCGTCGACGCGTATTAGCGGAGCCGTGAGCCGGTCTGAAGACCCGTTGGCCTGCCAACCAAACAGATCCTTGGGGTCGAGTCGGCCGCGGTTGACGCGGTCGACCGCGCGTCCGCGGACCCCCACGATGCGGTCGTCCTTGACGGCGATGTCGAGGCCGTCGCCATTGCTGTGCAGCACCGCCGCCGACTGCGCCCAGCGGTCTACTGAATCGGCCTCGACCCCGTGGGCCAGGAATTGGTCAATGCGTTCTGGCCATTGTTCGCCCGGTCCGTACGGGGTTCTCGGCCCCCAAGGATCGGCGATGCGGTCCACCGCCACCATGGCATGCGCTTACCCGGAGGTGGGTGGTCAAAACGTATCGCGCCGGTTAGAGACCGAACTCTTTCTCGATCTCGTCGATACCGGCGCGCATCGCTTTGAGGGCGTCCGCGCGGACCCGCAACTTGGTGGCCGCGTGGGCTTTGTGGTTGAGGCCGGCGAATTCTCGGGCCGCTTCTTCGGCGCGGCTGACCACCACCTCAGGTAGCACCATCTCGTCGATGAAACCCGAGGCTAGGGCGGTTTCACCGAAGAAGGTCTTGGCCAGTCCGGTGGCCTGCTGGTAGGCCGAGGGGGTCAACCGCAGCTTCATGATTTCCAGCGCGGGGTACGGAATCACCATGCCGATCGCCACTTCGTTGGCCTGAATGCTGTAGGCGTGTGCGGCGATTCGGTGGTCGCCGGAGGAGAGCAGAAAAGCCCCCATGGCGATGGCGGGACCGGTGCACGCCATCACCACCGGTTTCGGGTAGGACAGCAAGCGGTAGGACAGCTCGAAACCACCACGCAGCATGTCGATGGCGGGTTGCGCCTCGCCTGAGGTGAGCACCTTCAAATCGAAGCCACCGCTGAACACGCGCTCGTTGCCGGTGATCACCAACGCCTTGACGTCGTCGCTGTCTGCTTGGTCGATCGCCTCGTTGAGAGCCTGTTGCATTGCCGGCCCCAATGCATTGACCTTGCCGTCGTCCATCCGGATGACACCGATGGTCTCGTTGTGGGTGTAGACGACCGGACCGCTCATGGGGCTACTCCTTCGCTGCGGGCCTCGATTGAATCAGATCGTCGCGCGGTCACACCCGCTGGCTGCGATGCTTGCCAAGCTCGTTCTCGGCATCACCCCAACGCAGACTGACGTCGGTCGGGTCGTCTAGTTGCCGGGTGCGCCACCTGTCCTGAGTTTCCTGCACGGCCCGGTTGATCCGATCGATTTCACTGCGGAACACCTCGGGCCGGGTTTCCTTACTGGCGTAATGGAAGTAGGTCAGCAGGTTGCGCAGCAATTCCAGCTTCTGCTTCTCCCGCTTGGCCAGGTCGTGCGTCGTCATCAATTCGATGCGCTGAACGGGTGGCAACGCATCCCAGTCCAGCACCACCTTGGTCTCCAGTTGCTGACGGGGGCGCTGCCAGAACTTCCAGCCCCGTGGCCGGTCGGGACGGTCGTAGTAGGTCACGGTGCCTTCGAAGCGGGATTCGACACCGTGCCCGATCTCGGCGCGGTCGAGGGCCGAATCCCACACCATCCGCCACTCCTGATCGGGTGCCAGGGTCGGCAGCTCCCGGGGAAGCTGTAGTTCCACGACGTCGGCGTAGCCGTCGGACGCATTCTCGTACTCGGCCACGGTCGGGGGATTGGGAAAATTGAACCGGATGTCGTAGGCCGCGGTTCGACCGAAGTTACGCACCACGAGCTCGATGACGTGCCAGTCAGCCACGTGCGGCTCCATCAGCATCGCCACGTGCGGCCGGGTGCCTTCGGCTGCGAGCGCGCGGTTTCGCTGCAGCTGGCGGTGCGTGAAGATCAATGCGGCGATACCGAGTGCGATGGCCGCCCACGCAGCCCACGCCAACCAGGTGCTGGAGTCGACGTTCTCGATCCCCCGCCAGCTTCCTTGGACCCACCCCATGAATCCGCCCTCCGCTAGTTACTGACCCTCACACCTCGGACCGGAATGTAGCTGCCCTGATGGTAGAGCCGGTTCCTGAGTATTGCTGAAAGGGATATCGCCCGTGCCCAGAATGGCCATCCGTGTTCGCCACGCCGTCAGCCGCCCATCATCATTCGCCACTGGTCGAGATTGGCCGGCCGGTACACGTAGTTCGAGCGCTTGACCTCCGAGAGGGCGGCGCTGGGGTCGGCCGAATACCAGTGCCCGGGGAATACCGTCGGGTCGCCCGGCAGCGTCGCGAGTTGCTGCAGGCTGCGGTACATCTCGTCGGAATCTCCGCCCGGGAAGTCGGTGCGTCCGCAGCCATCGAGGAACAACGTGTCGCCGGCGACCAGTCGACCGTCAAGCAGAAAGCACTGGCTGCCCGGGGTGTGGCCCGGAGTGTGCAGCAACTCGATCTCGATATCCCCGATGCTGAGTCTGTCCCGGTGGTCATGGGTGGTCAGGTCCCTCATGGGGATCCCGGTGATCCGGGACACCCACACCGCCTCATGCGTGTTCACGTGGACCGGAACTGTGGTGCGTTCCAGCAGCTCGGCCAGCCCCCTGAGCTCGAAACCCATCATCGAGCCGCCGACATGATCCGGGTGGTGATGGGTCACCAGCACACCGGACAGCCGCATGCCGTCGGCTTCCAGCGCGTCGACCAGGTCCCCGGCGGCGTACGCCGGGTCTACCACCACGCAGTCACCGGTCTCGCGGTCGCCGATCAGATAGGCGAAGTTGCGCATCTGGGCGGCGATAGGGTCCCCGGCCGCGAAATCACGGCCCGAAAGTAGTTGGCGGAAGTACAGGCGATCCGAATCTGACACCGCACTAGCCTATGGCCCGGCAAAAACCCATTCCAACCTGGTCTTCCACCAGCACATCGGGGGCACAAATCGCTAAAATCGGTACATGTTGAAGAGGGTCGACATTCTGGTTGAAGCCGAGTTGCTTCAAGATGTCATCGACAAATTCCACTTGCTGGACGCCCGGGAAGCGGTACACCTCGCATTGAAAGCCGCGCTGGACGAGGGGCCGGCGGTACCGCACGACCCGCAGGACGAGGATTACGACGAATTCAGCGACCTCAGCGCCTGGCAGTTGCACCGAGGCACCGATACCGGGTGAGACACCGGGTGATCCGTCCTGGTTTGGAGACGCTGCCGGGCAGGCTGTAACCTCTTTCTGGCCCTTGAAAGCGCACCTGCACGACTGGTCGCTGCGGGTGAACGGCCCCCTTAGCTCAGTCGGTAGAGCGTTTCCATGGTAAGGAAAAGGTCAACGGTTCGATTCCGTTAGGGGGCTCGGCGGACGCCGAGCAGGCGCGGCGCGCACCAGAGGCGATGTAGCTCAGTCGGTTAGAGCGAACGACTCATAATCGTTAGGTCGCCGGTTCGAGTCCGGCCATCGCTACCAGACAACGTCGAGCTTCGGCGGGGTTGACAGAGAGAGCTGAGAGAAGAAGGTCATGGCTTCGAGTACGGACGTACGGCCGAAAATCACCCTGGCGTGCGAGGTGTGCAAGCACCGCAACTACATCACCAAGAAGAACCGGCGCAATGACCCGGACCGCTTGGAGCTGAAGAAGTTCTGCCCGAATTGCGGTAAGCACCAAGGGCACCGCGAAACGCGGTAACTGCCGACTCGTACCAACAAGTCCAGTTGAGCAAAGATTCGTAGGTAGGTTCGAAGCCGTGGCGCTGTCTGAAGATATCGTCGGGATGCACTACCGTTACCCCGATTATTACCTGGTGGAGCGGGAGAAGATTCGGGAGCACGCGACCGCCGTCAAAAATGACGACGCGGCCTTTTTCGACGACAAGGCGGCGGCCGAATTGGGCTATGACGGCCTCGCGGCACCGTTGACGTTCATTTGCGTGTTCGGTTACAAGGCGCAGTCGGCCTTTTTCGACTATGCCAACATCGCGATTTCTGATGAAAAAATTGTCCAGATCGATCAGGTACTGAAGTTCGAGAAGCCGATCGTGGCGGGCGACAAGCTCTACTGTGACGTATACGTGGATTCTGTGCGTGAGGCGCATGGCACCCAAATCATCGTGACCAAGAACATCATCACCAATGACGCCGGTGAGATTGTGCAAGAGACCTACACGACACTGGCAGGTCGTGCCGGCGAAGACGGGGAAGAAGGATTTTCAGATGCCTCTGCGTGAGTTCAGTTCGGTGCAGGTGGGTGACCAGCTGCCGGAGCGCACCTACCCGCTGACCCGGCAGGACCTGGTCAACTACGCGGGGGTGTCGGGTGACTTGAACCCGATTCACTGGGATGACGAGATCGCCAAAATGGTTGGGTTGGACACCGCCATCGCGCACGGCATGCTCACCATGGGCATCGGCGGCGGCTACGTCACGTCGTGGGTGGGCGACCCGGGCGCCGTGACCGAGTACAACGTGCGGTTCACCGCCGTAGTCCCGGTGCCCAATGACAGCAAGGGCGCCGAGCTGGTGTTCAGCGGCCGGGTGAAGTCCGTTGACCCGGAAAGCAAATCGGTCACCATCGCACTCACCGCGACAACGGGCGGCAAAAAGATCTTCGGTCGGGCCGTGGCCTCGGCAAAGTTGGCCTAGCGGATGGCTCTCAAAACAGACATACGAGGTATGACTTTCCAGTACCCCGATTACTTCGAGGTGGGCCGCGAGCAGGTTCGGCAATTCTCCCGTTCGATCAAGTGCGACGATCAGGCTTGCTACGACGATGCCGCGGCTGCCGAGATGGGCTACGACAGCATCATCGCCCCGCTGACGTTCGTGTCGATCCTGGCGAAACTCATCCAAGACGATTTTTTCCGCAACGTCGATGTCGGCTTCGAGACCATGCAGATTGTGCAGGTCGACCAGAAATTCGTCTACCACGCGCCGGTCCGTGTCGGCGACAAGCTTTACGGCAGCTTGCGGGTCGAATCGGTGAATGAGCGTTTTGGCGCCGATATCGTGGTAACCAAGAACTTTTGCCATAACCAGGATGGCGTCCTGGTCTTGGAGGCTTTCACCACCCTGATGGGACACGAGGGCGACAATTCAATCCAGCTCAAATGGGACAAGGTATCGGGCCAGGTCGTCAGGACCGGCTAATTAGTATCTGACTCCTACGTCCATGTACACTCGGACCTCGGGGTTTTCCCATTACCAGCGCGCTGTCCGTCGGTTCGCGATTGCCGAACGGGGGGCGCGCGAGTCGTGTAAGCCCCGGGTGATAGGGGCGTAGCTCAACTGGCAGAGCAGCGGTCTCCAAAACCGCAGGTTGCAGGTTCAAGTCCTGTCGCCCCTGCTGAAGGGCGTCCGGCGACGATGCAGGCCAGGATGGCCTGAGGAGGAGCCGGACCACGGTCAGGTCGTGCCATGGTGGACACTGGAATGGTGGCCGATCGATCTGGAACGGCTCGCGGATAGTTGACGAACGAAGGAGCATGCGGTGAGCGACGAAGGCGACGTTGCCGACGACGCCACACGCGACGGCGGTGACGCGGAGGACGGCAGCAGCGGCAGTCGGACGGCCGTGGTGACCGAGGCGGCGGCGCGGCCCCAGCGTCCGACCGGCAAGCGGTCGCGGGCACGCGCGGTGCAGGTCGAGGAAGACACCGACGACGAGTCGGTCGACACCGAGGCGGCCGGCAAGGTCCCGGCGAAGAAGGACGCCGCGAAGTCTTCGAAGTCGGCGAAGTCGGCGAAGTCGACGCAGAAAGACAAGGCGAAGAAGCCGCAGAAAGCCGGAACGACCAGTTCGCTCAACCCGATACTTTTCGTCTACAACTACCTGAAGCAGGTTGTAGCCGAGATGCGGAAGGTGATCTGGCCCAACCGCAAGCAGATGCTCACCTACACCTCGGTGGTGCTGGTGTTCCTGGCCTTCATGGTGGCGCTGGTAGGTGGCGCCGACCTGGGTCTGAGCAAGCTCGTGCTGTTGGTGTTCGGCTGAGACTCGAGAGCGATAGAGAGGACTGACTACCGTGACTACCTTCGACGGTGAGTCCGCGGGTGAGGCCGTCGACGTGCAAGACGTCGACACTAAAGATGCCGCTCAGGCAGAGGCCCCCGCTGAAGAAATCGACCCCGCCGCCGCGCTGAAGGCGGAACTGCGCAGCAAGCCCGGCGACTGGTACGTCATCCACTCCTACGCGGGATACGAGAACAAGGTGAAAGCCAACCTCGAAACCCGTGTGCAGAACCTTGACGTGGGCGACTACATCTTCCAGGTGGAGGTTCCCACCGAAGAGGTCACCGAGATCAAGAACGGCCAGCGCAAGCAGGTCAACCGCAAGGTGCTGCCCGGTTACATCCTGGTACGCATGGATCTGACCGACGACTCGTGGGCCGCCGTGCGGAACACCCCGGGAGTCACCGGGTTCGTCGGTGCCACCTCGCGTCCGTCCGCGCTGTCGCTCAACGATGTGGTGAAGTTCCTGCTGCCTCCGGGTTCGGCGAAGAAGGCCGCCAAGGGTGCCGCGAGTACGGCCGCCGCCGCGGAGACCGGTGGCTTGGAACGGCCGGTTGTCGAGGTCGACTACGAGGTCGGCGAATCGGTGACCGTGATGGACGGGCCCTTCGCCACGCTGCCGGCCACGATCAGCGAGGTCAACGGCGAACAGCAGAAGCTCAAGGTGCTGGTCTCCATCTTCGGCCGTGAAACACCGGTGGAGCTGACCTTCGGCCAGGTCTCCAAGATTTAGCCCGCTGGGCATTCGAACTAAAGCAAAACCAGGAAGGAATATCCACAACTCATGGCCCCGAAGAAGAAGAAAGTCACCGGGCTGATCAAGCTGCAGATCACTGCGGGGCAGGCCAACCCGGCGCCGCCGGTCGGGCCCGCGCTCGGCCAGCATGGCGTGAACATCATGGAGTTCTGCAAGGCGTACAACGCCGCGACGGAGAACCAGCGCGGCAACGTCATCCCGGTGGAGATCACCGTCTATGAGGACCGCAGCTTCACCTTCGCGCTCAAGACGCCGCCCGCCGCCAAGCTGCTACTCAAAGCCGCGGGGGTGCAGAAGGGCTCAGCGGAACCGCACAAGACCAAGGTCGCCAAGGTCACCTGGGACCAGGTTCGCGAGATCGCCGAAACCAAGAAGACCGACCTCAACGCCAACGACATCGACGCCGCAGCCAAGATCATCGCCGGCACCGCCCGGTCGATGGGCATCACCGTCGAGTAGTAGTTCGAAAGTAAGAACCGTGGGAGGGCCAGCTTCGGCCCGTTGACCACGAACCCAACCCAGATTGGATTTCCCATGAGCAAGACCAGCAAGGCATACCGCGCCGCCGCCGAGAAGGTGGACCGCAACAACCTGTACACCCCGCTGCAGGCGGCCCGGCTCGCCAAGGAGACGTCGTCGGCCAAGCAGGACGCGACCGTTGAGGTGGCCATCCGGCTCGGCGTCGACCCGCGCAAGGCTGACCAGATGGTTCGAGGCACGGTCAACCTGCCCCACGGCACCGGTAAGACTGCGCGGGTCGCCGTCTTCGCGGTGGGGGAGAAGGCCGACGCCGCGGTTGCAGCTGGAGCCGACGTCGTCGGCAGCGACGACCTGATCGAAAAGATCCAGGGCGGGTTCCTGGACTTCGACGCCGCGATCGCCACTCCCGACCAGATGGCCAAGGTGGGCCGTATCGCTCGTGTGCTGGGTCCGCGCGGCCTGATGCCGAACCCCAAGACCGGCACCGTCACCCCCGATGTCGCCAAGGCTGTTGCCGACATCAAGGGCGGCAAGATCAACTTCCGGGTCGACAAGCAGGCCAATCTGCACTTCGTGATCGGCAAGGCTTCGTTCGACGAGAAGAAGCTGGCCGAGAACTACGGCGCGGCCTTGGACGAGGTGCTGCGGCACAAGCCGTCGTCGTCCAAGGGTCGTTACCTGAAGAAGGTGACTGTGTCGACGACGACGGGTCCGGGTATTCCGGTCGACCCGTCCATCACTCGCAACTTCGCCACGGAGGCGTAGTGAGTGGCGCCGTGAGGCGCCGCGAGTGGAGCCGAGCATCCAGCCCCGAGGCGTAGTGAGTGGCGCCGTGAGGCGTCGCGAGTGGAGCCGAGTATCCAGCACCGAGGCGTAGGGAGCGGCGCCGTGAGGCACCGCGAGTGGAGCCGAGCATCCAGCCCCCAGTGCCCGCGAGTGTGAATTCTGCGACGCTGCGCCCGCGTGTCGCGTCGTGAGATTCACACTCGGCGAGTGGGGGACGCGGCGGGCACCGGGCCGTACGCTTTACCCACCGCACTCGGCGATCCGGCGCCGCAGAAACTCCCGGCCCGGCTCAGAACCGTTGGCTTGCAACGCTATTCGATACCAGCTGGCCGCGTCGGCGAGGCGTCCCGCGCGGCGGAGCAGATCGGCACGCACCGAAGCGGCGAGGTTCGACCGCGCCAGCCGCGGATCGTGAGCGACCTTTTCCAGCGCGGCCAGGCCGACGTCGGGTCCGTCGCGCAACCCGACCGCAAGCGCGCGGTTGACCAGCACCACCGGCGAGTCGGTCAGCTTCAGCAACTGGTCGTAGGCCGCGCAGATCGTGGTCCAATCGGTCTGCTCCCATGACGGTGCGGTGGCATGGACGGCAGCGATCACCGCCTGCGGCAGATAGGGGCCGGTCGATCCCTGCGCCTGTCGCAGCCGAGCCAGTCCTTGGTCGATCCGGTGTCGGTCCCAACCGCGGCGATCCTGCTCGTCGAGTGGGACCAGCTCCCCGGCCGCATTCACCCGGCTCGTCCGTCGCGAATCGTGCAGCAGGATCAAGGCCGCCAAGGCATAGGAGTCCGGATTCGGCATCAAGGTGCACATCTCGCCGGCCAGCCGCACGCCCTCAGCGCAGAGTTCGTCGCGAATAGCCGACGGGCCCGCCGTGGACCAGTAGCCCTCGGTGAACACCGAGTAGATGCAACTCAACACATGCGGCGTGCGCTCGGCCAGCAACTCGGCGGGAGGAACCCGCAGCGGGATGTTGGCATGGCGAATCTTGTTCTTGGCCCGAGTGATCCGCTGCCCGACCGCAGCCTCTGAGTGCAGCAACGCGCGAGCGATCTCGGCGACCGTCAACCCGGAAACCAGCCGCAGCGTCAACGCTAACTGGGACTGACGGTCTAGCGCCGGGTGTGCACAGGTGAACATCATCCGAAGCTCGTCATCGCGAACGGGATGCGGTTCGCTGGCATCTGTGCGGGCCCGAATTTGGTCGACGTAGCCGTTCATGGCCGCCAATTCCTTTCCGGGACGAATGGTTTCCCGGCGCAGCCGGTCCCTGGCACGATTGCGCGCGACGGTCAGCAGCCATGCGCCGGGATTCATCGGTACGCCGTCGCGAGGCCAATGGCGAAGCGCCTCGGCGCAGGCCTCCTGGACGGCGTCCTCGGCAACGGTGAGGTCGCCCGACCACCGCGCGAGCGCGGCGACGGTGGATCCCCATTCACGCCGGAAGACGCCTTCCAGGTCCGACATCGGCAGATTAGAGTCCCGAGACGCCCGCCAGCTGTCGCACCTCGACAGTGGAAGCCGGAATCATCGACGCATACTTGACCGCCTCATCGCGGTCGCGGGCGTCGAGCACGTAGAAGCCGTTGGCCACTTCAGCACCCTCGGCGTACGGCCCGTCGGTGATCAGAACCTCTCCGTCGCGCACCCGGACGGTGGTTGCGGTGGACGGTTCGTGCAGGGCCGCTCCGCCGACGATGCGGTCGCCGGCCGCGGTGGCGAACTCCCCGTGGCGCGCCGCGAGCGCGTTCCATTCCGGGCTGCCGGGTGGTTCCGTGTTCGATGGCGGCTCGAGCAGCAGCGCCAGCCAATGGGTGCCTTGGCGTCGCGTCGGTTCGAAAGATCCGAACATCGGCCACACCTCGACAGCCCCGAAAGCGGCTACCGGGATGTCGCGCGCCAACGTCAGCGCCTCGTCCAGGTTTTCGGCTTCCAGGACATAGAAGCCACAGGCAACTTCGGCGGATTCAGCGAAAGGGCCGTCGGTGACGACGGGTGCGTCGGGGGCGCCGGTGATGAGCGCTGCCGTCGTGGCGGGCCCCAAGGCGTCACCCGCTCGGAGCGCGGAGCCCGCTGCCGACTGGAAGCGCTGAAACGCCTCCATCGCAGCCTGGCCCTCCTCGGGCGTGCGATCGCTCTCCGCGCTGATCAATAAGGCGAAATACTGCATGTTTCGTCACCTCCGGTAGCGAGCGAAGCCGTTTGCTTCACTCTCTACTTATCCGACGAACGGCGCAGCGCCGAGCCGACAGCACCTAGGCGGCGGCACCCGACTTCAGATAGGTCACCAGGCTGACGTCGAGCATCTCGTCGGTGAAGTAGTGTTCGCAGCCCCGCAAATACTTCATGTACCGGTCATAGACCTCGACCGAGGTCACCTCGATGGCCTTGTCGCGGTTGGACTCCAACGTGTCGCCCCAGATGTGCAGAGTCTTGATGTAGTGCGGACGCAACGAAAGCGGCTCGGGGACAACAAAACCGGCCTTTTCACCGTGCTCGACCATCATCTCGGTGGTCGGCAGCCTGCCGCCCGGGAAGATCTCAGTGACGATGAATTTGATGAACCGGACGGTGTCGAAGGTGATCCGCTTGCCGCGGGCCGCCATGTCGTAGGGGTGATAGCTGACGCTGCTCTGAATCGTCATCCGGCCGTCCTCCGGCATGATGTCGAAACACCTCTTGAAGAAGTCGTCGTAGTTCTCATGGCCGAAGTGCTCGAAAGCCTCGATGGACACAATCCGGTCCACCGGTTCGTTGAAGTCTTCCCACCCGTGCAGCAGTACCCGGCGCGAGCGATCGGTGTCGATGGCCTCCAGCACCTGCTGCGAACGGGCGTGCTGATTCTTGGACAGGGTCAAGCCGATGACGTTGACGTCATACTTCTCGACGGCCCGCTTCATCGTGGTGCCCCAGCCGCAGCCGATGTCCAGCAGGGTCATGCCGGGCTTGAGGTCCAGCTTGTCCAGATTCAGGTCGACCTTGGCGATCTGGGCTTCCTCTAGGCTCAGCTCCGGCGGCTCGAAGTACGCGCAGCTGTAGGTCCGCGTCGGGTCCTGGAACAGGGCGAAGAAATCGTCCGAGACGTCGTAGTGCGCTTGGATGTACTCGAAACTCTTGGGACGAGTCCTCGTCGGGCTAGGCGTTTTCTCAGCCATTGTCTTCTTGTTCTCCTGAATGGTGTTCACAGCTCATACGCACGCACGAACCGTCGGCCTGCCTGCTCAGCCCTACGAAGTCTCGCGATGTCGCAACGGCAGCAAAGTCTACTTGGTGAGCGTGAAATGGTGGCAGTCGATGTAGCCGATCCGGAACGACTCCGCCGAACCGGTCAGGTACTTCATGTACCGGTCGTAGATCTCTTCGGACTGAATCGCTATGGCCTCGTCCCGGTGCGCGACGAGGGCGTCAGCCCACAGGTCCAGGGTTCGGGCGAAATGCAGTTGTAGCGACTCGAGGTGGCTTACCGAGAAGCCCGCCTTGGTTGCGTGCTCCTCGACCTTCTCCACCGACGGCAGCCGGCCGCCGGGAAAGATCTCGGTAACGATGAACTTGATGAACCGCGCCATCTCGAAGGTCACCGGCATACCGCGCTCCACGATCTGCCCGCCGGTCAGGCCCGTGATCGAGTGCAGCAGCCAGACGCCGTCCTCCGGTAGAGCGTTGTAGACGAACTTGAAGAAGTCGTCGTAGCGCTGAAAACCGAAGTGCTCCAACGCCTCGATGGTGATGACGCGGTCGACCGGCTCGTCGAACTCCGCCCAGTCGCTCAGCAGCACCCGGTGGGAGCGATTGGTGTCGACCTGGTCGAGCAGCTGCTGGCAGTACGCGTGCTGGTTCTTCGACAGCGTCACCCCGATGACGTTGACATCGTATTTTTCGAGGGCGCGCTTCATGGTCGAGCCCCAACCGCAGCCCACGTCGAGCAGGGTCATCCCGGGCTCGAGCCCGAGCTTGCCCAGCGCCAGGTCCAGTTTGGCGAGCTGAGCTTCCTCCAGCGTCATGTCGTCGCGTTCGAAGTAGGCGCAGCTATAAGTCCGGGTGGGGTCGACGAAGAGGGCATAGAACTCGTCGGAGATGTCGTAGTGTGCCTGGACATCCTGGTAGTTTTCCCGCCTGCTCCGGGCGCGAGTCAGGTTGTCAGACATGCGTCCTCCCAATAGGACAGCTCACCCCCCCGCGAGGTGACTACCCCCGGCACCCTACACGTCCTGGGGTGCATCCTTCGCATTTGAAGCCGCTGATGCGGGGCTTTTCTTTAGCTGCGCGGTTGCTTTTCCAGGGTGAACTGGTTGACGTCGATGTAGCCCACCCGAAACGCGTCAGCGCAGCCGGTGAGGTACTTCATGTAACGCTGGTAAACCTCTTCGGACTGGATCTCGATGGCCTCGTCGCGGCGCGCCTCCAGGGCTTCTGCCCACAGGTCCAGCGTCCGGGCGTAGTGCGGTTGCAGCGACTGGCGACGGGTCAGGTGGAAACCCGCTTTGGTCGCGTGCTCGTCGACCTTCTCGATGGACGGCAGCCGGCCGCCGGGAAAGATCTCGGTGACGATGAACTTGATGAACCGGGCCATCTCGAATGTCAGGGGCATGCCCCGTTCGATCATCTGGTCCGGGATCAACGCGGTGATGGTATGCAGCAGCATGACGCCGTCGGCCGGCAGCACCCGGTGCGCCAGCGCGAAGAAATCGTCATAGCGGTCGAAACCGAAGTGCTCGAACGCACCGATCGACACAATGCGGTCAACGGGCTCGTCGAACCGCTCCCAGCCCTCCAACAGGACCCGACGGCTGCGCTGGGTTTCCATCTCGTCGAAGGTTCTCTGCACGTGGTCGGCTTGGTTCTTGGACAGGGTCAGGCCCACGACGTTCACGTCGTACTTCTCGACGGCGCGGCGCATCGTGGCGCCCCAGCCGCAACCTACGTCGAGCAGCGTCATTCCGGGCTGCAGGCCCAGCTTGCCCAGCGCCAGGTCGATCTTGGCGATCTGCGCCTCTTCCAGCGTCATGTCGTCACGCTCGAAGTAAGCGCAGCTGTATGTCTGGGTGGGATCGAGGAACAGTCGGAAGAACTCGTCGGATAAGTCGTAGTGCGCCTGCACATCGTC
The DNA here is from genome assembly GCF_001673315.1 of Mycobacterium asiaticum. Classification (GTDB taxonomy): domain Bacteria; phylum Actinomycetota; class Actinomycetes; order Mycobacteriales; family Mycobacteriaceae; genus Mycobacterium; species Mycobacterium asiaticum_B. Next base: position 97,698 of record NZ_LZLQ01000096.1, read on the forward strand.
GAAGTGCGGCTTCAGCTTGTCAGCCATGCCTGGTGTTGCCTTTCCGGACCACAAAGCCCCACGGTTGCATGCCCAAACGCGTCAAATGTCCCCCGTGCATGCCTGCAGGCAGACTATCTGATGCAGCGTTGCATCACTAAACTGCGACGGCGTATGGGCTGGTGAGAACTATTTCGTCAGGGTGTATTGGGCGACATTGGAAATGCCTTTGCGGAACAGGTTCGCGCAGCCAGTCAGATAGCGCATGAAGCGGTCGTAGACCTCTTGGGACTGGATTTCGATCGCCTTTTCCCGGTTGGCCTCCAGATTGGCCGCCCACATGTCCAGCGTCCGCGCGTAATGCGGCCGCAGGTATTGAATTTCATCGACCGAAAACCCGCTGTTCTTTGCGTTGTCGATGATGTCGACTTCGCCGCACATGCCGCCGCCCGGGAAGATCTCGGTAGCGAGGAAACGGAAGAAGCGCAGGTCGCTCATCGTCACCGTGATGCCGTGGTCGCGCCAGTAGGTCTGTTCGTGGGTGAAGATGCTGTGCAACAGCATCCGGCCGCCGTCGGGAAGCATGTCGTAGGAACGGTCGAAGAACAGCGGCCAGCGTTCCTTCTTGAATGCGTCGAAGGCCTCGAAACTGACAATCCGGTCGACCTTCTCGTCGAACTCTTCCCAGCCCTGCAACCGGGCCTCGGCGCGACGGGTGGTCGGAATCTGAGCCAGCCTGGTCTTACTGCGCTCGTAATGGTTGCGGCTGAGGGTGATTCCGATGACATTGACGTCGTACTTCTCTACCGCGCGAACCACCGCACCGCCCCACCCGCAGCCGACGTCAAGCAGCGTCATTCCGGGTTCGAGGTTCAACTTGCCCAGCGCCAGATCGAGCTTCGCCAATTGTGCCTCTTCGAGTGTCATGTCGTCGCGCTCGAAGTAGGCGCATGTGTAGACCATGTTGGGGTCAAGGAACAGGCCGAAGAAGTCGTCGGAAATGTCGTAGGTCGCCTGCGACTCTTCGTAATACGGCTTTAGCTCGGCCATGTCAGAAAAACCTCCAGTGTCAAACGGTAGCAATTTCCCTGATTGCGCGTGTCGGTGGCGGCCCAATGATAAGGGAGACATCGTCGTACCTAATGTTGAGCGCTACTAGCCGCGGCGAAGTTGCTCCTGAGTTCGCTGATTACCTTATCCCACAACTGTTTCGGCAGGTCATGTCCCATACCGTCGACCAACACCAGTCGCGCTCCGTCGATCGCCCGGGCAACTGCGCGCCCGCCGAAGGGGCGCATCAGCTTATCGGCGCGTCCGTGGATCACTACCGTCGGTGCAACGATGCGCCGATCGTATTGCAGCAGGCTGCCACTTCCCAATATTGCGCTGAACTGCTGAGAAATGCCCCACGGATGGAAGTTTCGATCGTAAGCCTCGGCAGCTTCGGCGCGCATCTGCTCCTCCGGCGTCGGATAACCCGGGCTTCCGATGATCTTGCTGACCCGAACCGAGTTGTCGATGATGACTTCGCGCGGCGAATTCGGCGGCGGGCCCTTGATCAGCGACAGCAATGCCCGCGGGGCCGGCGGCGGCAGGAACCTGTGATTGTTGCTGGAGAAGATCACCGCCAGCGACTTCGTCCGCTCGGCGAATCGCGCTGCGAAAACCTGCGCGATCATCCCGCCCATCGAGGCGCCGACGATGTGCGCCTCCTCGATGTCGAGGTGGTCCAGGATCGCGGCCGCATCATCGGCGAGATCCTCCAGCGTGTACGCCGCGGGGCTGGGTAGGCCGAGCCAGGATCGGGCCAGGCGCATCACCAACGGCTGCGGGGACCGATAGCGCTCGGTCTTGGTCGACAGGCCCACGTCGCGGTTGTCGTAGCGAATGACGCGCAGGCCCTGACTGACGAGCCGCTCGCAGAACTCGGTCCGCCACAGCAGCATCTGAGCGCCCAGGCCCATGATGAGCAACACCGGCGGATGGTTCAGGTCGCCCATGTCCTCGAAGTACAGCTGCACGTCACCGGACGCTGATTGCGCATAGCCACTACGAACTTCCACGCGAGTCTCAGACCTCCACATCCGATTGATGCTCCCGGCTGACCTCCACCATGAAGTTGGCGAAGTACCCGGTGAGCTGCGGGTCCGACATCATCTGCCACTTCGGCGCCAGCAGCTTCATGTACCGCTCGACGTAGAGAAACTGTTTGCCGATCAACACCAGCTCGCGCGGCAGCTTCACGTCGTAGGCATCAGCCAGCGCCGACAGCTGCCGGCCGATGTCGGCATAGGACATGTCGCCCAGCGACTGCATGGTCAGCGGGGTGGCGAACTTCTCCAGATCCTTGGCGGCCTGCGCCTCGGGCTTCATGGTGCCGACCGCGCCCATCAACACGACGATCTTGCCCGCCGCGGCGTGATCCTTCTTCACCAGCAGCGCGTAGACGAGCTCGCGCAGCAGCCAGCGGGTCCGCGGATCGATGCGGCCCATGATGCCGAAGTCGAAGAACACGATGCGCCCTTCGGCGTCCACGTAGAGATTGCCGGCGTGCAGATCGCCGTGGAACAACCCGTGCCGCAGCCCGCCCTCGAACACGCTGAACAACAACGCCTTGACCAATTCGGTGCCGTCGAAGCCGGCCTTGCGGATGGCCACTACATCGTCGATGCGGATGCCGTGCACCCGTTCCATCGTCAGCACCCGCTCGCTGGTGAAGTTCCAGTGCACCTGCGGCACCCGGATGTTCTTGCCCAGCGGTGACGTGTGCAGGTGGGCGACCCAGGCGTCCATCGACTGCGCCTCGAGACGAAAGTCCAGCTCCTCGGCCAGGTTGTCGGAGAAATCGGCGACTACGTCCTGCGCCGACAGCCGGCGGCCGAGCTTGGCCAGCTCGACGGCTTGCGCGAAGCGCTGCAGGATCTGCAGGTCGGCAGCGACCCGGCGCCGGATTCCCGGGCGCTGGATCTTGACCACGACCTCCTCGCCGGTTTTCAGGGTCGCGTAGTGCACCTGGGCGATGGACGCCGAAGCGAACGGCTTCTCGTCGAAGCTGGCGAACAGGTTCGCCGGCTCATCGCCGAGTTCCTCGACCAGCAACTTGTGCACTTCGTCGGTGTCGGCAGGCGGGACGCGGTCCAGCAGACCCCGGAATTCGCGCGACAGCGATTCACCGAACGCGCCGGGGCTGCTCGCGATGATCTGGCCGAACTTCACATACGTCGGTCCCAGGTCGGCGAACGTCTGGGGGATCTCCCTGATGATCTTCTGCTGCCAAGAAGAGGCGAAGCCTTTGCCCGGCAGCTTCGTCACCACCCGGGCGGCAGTGCGGGTGACCTGCCAACCGGTGACAGCTACCCGGGCCGCCTCGACCGGCAGCGGCACCCGGTCGAGCTTGGCCACATCGCGGTGTTTGGTGGAACTCATTCGTGCAGTGTGCCAAATTCGGGGAGGCGATTCCCAATCTGAGCGCGATTGACGTGACCTCCCTCACGTGCGGAAATCGGGCCGCCACGACGTCAACCACGGCGGGGATTCCCAGTTTGAGGGCTGCGATCTATTCGTACGCGGCCGTGGGGCCGGGCGCTTTTTCGGATTAGGGCCGGGCGCTTTTTCGGATACGGGCGGAGTGATGGCCGGTGTGTTTCAGTCCTTGCTGGTGTGCAGGTGGTTATGCAGGTGGTTATGCAGGTAGAGGTCACGCAGGCACGCGATTTCGGCGCCGTGGTGGATCGCCTCCCGATTGATGTGCAGCACCAGTTCACTGAGGGCATAGTCGGCGTAGGGGCCTTCGGCCGGACCGCACGGACGGCTCAGGTCGGCGGCCGCCAAGGATCGCACCCCGCCGATCCAGGTCTCGTAGACGTTGTCGAGTTGTCGCAACGCGGTAGCGGCGTCAGTGGCATAGGGCCAACTCTGGTAGTCGGCGGGCGGCGCGCCGAAGTGGCTGTGGTTGCGCATGGCGAACACGCCGACGATGACGTGCGCCAGACGCCAGGCGATCGTCGTGAAGGGCACCGGCTCGGGCGGCGGGTAACTGAAGTCCACGGAACCGTCCGGATGCACTGTCCAACAGTTGGGCACCGGCTGCCAGAAGTATTCGTCGTCGGTCAGCCCGTCCAGGCGCGGTCGCAGCTGGCCGCGCCAGTGCACGTCGAGTTGGTCAGTCAACTGGGTCGTCAGATCGCTCATGACGGCCACCCTGCCAGCAATGGCGGACAGTTTCGGGCCTGGATCTGCGGCACACTGTTCCCGTGTCCGCGACAACGAGCCGGGGCCTGCCGCGTCGAGCCCGACGGGGCTTTGCGTGGTCACCGCCGGTGCTGACGATGCGGAGAGGTCGGTGCCCCGACGGCCCGGTCCAGCCCGATAACACCCCCCAACACTGATGCTTACTCTCTGTCTCGACATCGGCGGCACCAAGATCGCGGTGGGTCTCGCCGATCCCGCCGCCCTCGCCGACCCCGCCCGCACTCTGGTCTATGACGTCACCGTTGCGACGCCGTCCGGCGTTGCGGCCGAACAGGTCTGGGACGTGGTGTCCGCGATGGTCGCCGATGCACTTCGCGCCGCGGGCGGCCGGGTCACCGCGGTGGGGATCGCCTGCGCCGGACCCGTCGACCTGGCCAGCGGCACCGTCAGTCCGGTCAACATCCCGGCTTGGCGCCGGTTCCCATTGCGCGACCGGATCGCCGAGGCGGTGCCCGGCGTGCCGGTACGGCTGGCCGGCGACGGTGTGTGCATGGCGGTCGGAGAGCATTGGATCGGTGCGGGCCGGGGCGCGGGTTTTCTGCTGGGCATGGTGGTTTCGACCGGCGTCGGGGGAGGCCTGGTGCTCGACGGCGCTCCGTACGACGGCCGCACCGGCAATGCGGGTCACGTCGGTCACGTCGTCATCGACCCGGATGGTTCGCGCTGCGCCTGTGGCGGGCGCGGCTGCGTCGAGACCATCGCGTCCGGTCCCTCGATGACCCGTTGGGCGCTTGCCAACGGCTGGACCGCGCCGCCCGGCGCCGGAGCGAAGGAACTCGCCGCGGCGGCGGCGAGTGGAGATGCGCTGGCGTTGCAGGCATTCGGGCGTGGCGCTCGAGCGCTGGCGGCGATGATCGCTTCGGTGGCTGCGGTGTGCGACCTGGATCTGGTGGTGATCGGCGGCGGGGTGGCGAGGGCCGGCGGACTGCTCTTCGACCCGCTTCGCGCGACGCTCGCCGATTACGCCCGGCTGGATTTCCTGGCCGGACTGCGTGTGGTGCCGGCCGAACTAGGCGGTGAGGCCGGTCTGATCGGCGCGGCGCGGCTTGCGGGTCTTTAGCTCGAGTTGCTGAGGGGTTGCGGGGGCGCTTCTGTGGTGAACACGCGTCGAGTGTGCACCGTACGACGCGACACGCCGCAAGGACGTCGTTCAGTTCACACTCGGCCGGGCATTTCGCGCCGCCGGCGCCGTTTTGGCTGATCGAGTGACCCCAGGCTATTGTGGTGGCCGATCCACCGAAGACCGTCGGTCACCGAGCAATCGGTTGAAGGTCCGGGAGCACTCCCGGCGGCCCACGCAGGAGGACGAGGCATCGCCGCCGGCGCACGCGCCGGTATCTGTACGCCCCGGCCATTCTGCGCCGGGGCGTTCGTCGTTCTCGACCCCTTCGGTGGTAGAGACGCCAAGTCCATACATCAGGAGGTAGGCATGGCCAGGGCTGACAAAGCCACCGCCGTTGCGGATATCGCGGAGCAGTTCAAGGCATCGACGGCGACGGTCATCACCGAGTACCGCGGTCTGTCGGTGGCCAACCTCGCCGAACTGCGCCGTTCGCTGGGGGAGTCGACCACCTACTCGGTCGCCAAGAACACCCTCATCAAGCGAGCGGCTTCCGAAGCCGGCATCGAGGGGCTCGACGAGTTGTTCGCCGGCCCGACGGCGATCGCGTTCGTCAACGGTGAACCGGTGGACGCCGCCAAGGCCCTCAAGACCTTCGCCAAGGAGCACAAGGCGCTGGTCATCAAGGGCGGCTACATGGACGGTCACGCGCTGACCGTTGCCGAGGTCGAGCGCATCGCCGACCTGGAATCTCGCGAGGTGCTGCTGGCCAAGTTGGCCGGGGCCATGAAGGGCAACCTCGCGAAGGCGGCCGGGCTGTTCAATGCACCCGCGTCGCAGGTGGCCCGCCTGTTGGCTGCCCTGCAGGAGAAGAAGGGCTCCGAAGCCCCCACGGACGCTCCCGTAGCTCCCGTAGCTCCCGAAGCTCCCGAGACTCCGGAAGCTCCGGTCGCCGCGGATGCAGAACCGGCACCGGCTGAATAACTCAGAAAACCCAAGTAACAAGACCCAAGTAATAAGAGAGGACCCACCCCATGGCAAAGATGTCCAGCGACGAGCTGCTCGACGCATTCAAGGAAATGACCCTGCTGGAGCTCTCGGACTTCGTGAAGAAGTTCGAGGAGACCTTCGAGGTCACCGCGGCCGCTCCGGTCGCCGTAGCCGCGGCCGGTCCTGCCGGCGGTGGCGCGCCCGCCGAGGCTGCCGAGGAGCAGTCCGAGTTCGACGTCATCCTCGAGGCCGCCGGTGAGAAGAAGATCGGCGTCATCAAGGTCGTCCGCGAGATCGTCTCCGGCCTGGGCCTCAAGGAGGCCAAGGACCTGGTCGACAGCGCGCCCAAGCCGCTGCTCGAGAAGGTCGCCAAGGAGGCCGCTGACGAGGCCAAGGCAAAGCTCGAGGCTGCCGGCGCCAGCGTCACCGTCAAGTAGTCTCTGCCAAGCAGACGTAAAGGCCCCCGACACTGCCGTGTTCGGGGGCCTTTACGTCTGCTCAGCGTAACGCGGCAAGTTGCGACGCCCTGCTGAGTTCGGGCGAATCGCCTAGAGCGACAAGAAGATTCGTCGTCATCGAGCCCAGCACGCGCAGTACCGCCGATTCGTCGTTGCCGTAGAACCCGGCCAGCTCGAGCATCACGAAGCCGTGGATCAACGCCCAGAATTGCGCCGCGGTGGCGACGACGGCGGAATCGTCGTCCGTTGGGCACACCGTGATGCGACCCGCGTGCATCGATCGGTGCACCGCACGTACCACATGCGCGAAGCTCGGCTCGTGCTGTTCGATCTCGTCGAGTGTCAACGTAAGAACATTGCCGGCCGGCGCATTGATGCCGTGCGCGCTGGTGCTGCCGAACATCAATCGGTACATATGCGGCCGCTCAATGGCGAACCGCCGATAGGCGGTGCCGACGGCCATCAGATCGGCCACCGGGTCGTCGGTCGGGGGCACCGTCAGTGCGGCGTCGAACTGCCGCAAACCCTCCTGCGCGACCGAGGCGATCAGTTCGCGCATCCCGCCGAAGTGGGTGTAGACGGCCATCGTCGACGTCCCCGCCGCGCTTGCAACCTTGCGGGTTTGAAGGGCGTCCGGACCGTGCTCGTTGAGCAGTCCCACCGCAGCATGCAGCAGCTCGTCTCGCACGCTGCGTCGAGTCTGGGAAGCCGTCATCCTTGCCATCTTCTCACTGGCGGCGTAGCGTCTCAATAACGCTGAAATAACAATGTTATAGGAGCTCGGGATGACCACCATCCAACCCGTTGAAGTCAAGAATCCTTATTTGGACGGCTTCCTGGCGCCGGTGAGCGCCGAAGTGACCGCGACCGACCTGAAGGTCACCGGGCACATCCCCGAGCACCTCAATGGACGGTATCTACGCAACGGGCCGAATCCGGTCGCCGAGGTGGATCCCGCTATCTACCACTGGTTCAGCGGCGACGCGATGGTGCACGGCGTGGCGCTCGAACGCGGACAGGCGACCTGGTACCGCAACCGTTGGGTCCGCACCCCTTCGGTGTGTGCCGCACTCGGTGAGTCGGCGCCCGCGGGCCTGGACCCCCGCGTGGGAATGCTCTCGGTCGGTCCCAACACCAATGCGTTGACCCACGCCGGGCGAACCTTGGCGCTCGTCGAGGGCGGTGGCGCCAACTACGAGCTCAACGAAGACCTAGGGACGGTCGGACCCTGCGACTTCGACGGCACCCTGTTCGGCGGATACACCGCCCACCCGCACCGCGATCCGGTGACCGGAGAGTTGCACGCCGTTTCCTACGCCTTCACGCGCGGAAGCACAGTGCAGTACTCGGTGATCGACGCCCACGGGCGCGCGCGGCGGACCGTAGACATCAAGGTGAGCGGGTCCCCGATGATGCACGACTTCTCGCTCACTGAGAAATATGTGGTGATCTACGACCTGCCGGTGACGTTCGACGCCATGCAGATCATGCCGGCGGCAATGCCACGCCCGTTGACCGCGGCTGCCCGGCTGGTAATGCAGTCGGTGTTGGGCCGCGTCCGCATTCCCGGCCCGATCACGGCGATGCTCAATCGCAACCGGCAGCCGGTGCATCGGATGCCCTACAAATGGGATCCCGGCTATCCGGCGCGCATCGGAGTGCTGCCCCGCGAGGGGGACGCTGACGACGTGCGCTGGTTCGACATCGAACCCTGCTACGTGTTTCACCCACTCAATGCCTATACCGAGCTGCGGGACGGCGTGGAGCTGCTGATTCTCGATGTGATGCGGTACTCACGCATGTTCGAGCGCGACCTGCGGGGTCCTGGCGAGAGCCGACCAACCCTCGATCGCTGGACGATAAATCTGACCACGGGTGCGGTGAAGACCGAATGCCGCGACGACCGCTCGCAGGAGTTCCCCCGGATCAACGAGACGTTGACCGGGGCTCGGCACCGTTACGGCTACACCCTCGGCTTCGACGGTGGTTACCTGTCGGCCGGGGAGTACGAGATGTCCACCACCGTGTACAAGCACGACTATCTGACCGGCTCGCGTGCCGTCGCGAACCTCGATCCAGACCTTTTGATCGGCGAGATGTCCTTTGTGCCCAATCCGGCTGTGCCCAACCCGACCTCTGACCCCGCCACGCAAGCCGAGGACGACGGCATCCTGATGGGCCTGGGTACTCATCGCGGGCGGGACGAGGGCCAGTTGGTGCTGTTGGACGCCCAGACGCTGGAATCCGTCGCGACCGTCCATCTTCCGCAACGGGTACCGATGGGTTTTCACGGCAACTGGGCACCGACGGGGTAGCTGCCGCGGCCCCGGGATTGTTATCTTCCCAACCCTGATGCGTGCCCCAGGCGTGCGCTACAGTGACTCAAGCCACAGACGGCCTGGTGGCGAGTTCGCGCGTCGACGGAAGGATTTCCCATGGGCGTCAGCATCGAGGTCAACGAACTGACCAAGTCCTTCGGATCCTCGAGGATCTGGGAAGACGTCACGCTCGAAGTCCCTTCGGGAGAGGTCAGCGTGTTGCTGGGCCCTTCCGGTACCGGTAAGTCCGTGTTCCTGAAGTCCCTGATCGGTCTGCTGCGGCCGGAACGGGGCTCGATCATCATCGACGGCACCGACATCATCGAGTGCTCGGCCAAGGAGCTCTACGAGATCCGCACCCTGTTCGGCGTGCTGTTCCAGGATGGTGCGCTGTTCGGCTCGATGAACCTGTTCGACAACACCGCCTTCCCGCTGCGCGAGCACACCAAGAAGAAGGAAAGCGAAATCCGTGACATCGTCATGGAGAAGCTGGAGATGGTTGGTCTGGGCGGCGACGAAAAGAAGTTCCCGGGTGAGATCTCTGGTGGTATGCGCAAGCGTGCCGGCCTGGCCCGTGCTCTGGTGCTGGACCCGCAGATCATCCTCTGCGACGAGCCGGACTCCGGTCTGGACCCGGTCCGTACGGCCTACCTGAGCCAGCTGATCATGGATATCAACGCGCAGATCGACGCGACCATCCTGATCGTTACGCACAACATCAACATCGCCCGCACGGTGCCCGACAACATGGGCATGCTCTTCCGTAAGCACCTGGTCATGTTCGGTCCGCGCGAAGTGCTGCTGACCAGCGACGAGCCGGTGGTGCGCCAGTTCCTCAACGGTCGCCGCATCGGACCCATCGGTATGTCCGAGGAGAAGGACGAGGCCACCATGGCAGAAGAGCAGGCCATGGTCGACGCCGGTCAGCATGCCGGCGGTGTGGAGGACATCGAGGGTGTGCCGCCGCAGATCCAGGCGACACCGGGTATGCCCGAGCGCAAGGCGGTGGCCCGCCGTCAGGCCCGCGTCCGTGCGATGTTGCACACACTGCCAAAGAACGCGCAGGCCGCGATCCTCGACGACCTCGAGGGCACGCACAAGTATTCGTCGCACGACTACTGATCCCCGGATGATCCCCGGATGATCCCCGGATGATCCCGGGGCGGGTCACGCCCGCCACACTCCGTTCCACCAGACAGGGTTCAAAGCCGGTTCCAAAGCGCTGCTGCACGCCGCCAACCGCTCTTTCCTGCACGTTTACCCTGCGCAGCCGCGGGAATTAGCGAGAAGTTTCCCACAACTTGCCGCACGTCCCTCTTGACGACGGGGCCTAAACGGGTCAATGTGTTGGGCAGCATGTGTGTGTGGGGATCTCGAGGTGCCAGCCAGCGCCGTTACCCGTGCACTGCTGATTGTTGTGGGTATTTGAGGAATGCGCCGTCCTGCGCTATTGTTGGACGTTGCGCTGGCTACTTCCTGCCCACCTCACCCGCCACTGACACCGTGGTCTTAGCCTGAGTCCATTTTGCGGCTCAGCTATTCGGTTGCGTTCGTGAGATCCGGACAGTTCGTCCGCCAGCCGAACCGACACATTTATCTGCGGCGAACAGACCCCGCCGGGCCAGGCCCCTTCGTTAAGGCCTCCTCAGGGCTCTCATAGTCGCACGAGGTGCTGGAAGGACGCATCTTGGCCGATTTCCGCCAGAGCTCAAATAACTCCGTACCTGGGGCCCCGAACCGGGTGTCCTTCGCCAAGCTTCGCGAACCCCTCGAGGTTCCGGGGCTGCTCGACGTTCAGACCGATTCTTTCGAATGGCTGATCGGCGCGCAGGACTGGCGTAACCGCGCACTGGAGCGTGGTGAGGTCAGCCCGAAGGGCGGCCTGGAAGAGGTACTCGACGAGCTGTCGCCCATCGAGGACTTTTCCGGCTCGATGTCGCTGTCTTTCTCCGACCCCCGCTTCGACGAAGTCAAGGCGCCGGTCGACGAGTGCAAAGACAAGGACATGACATACGCGGCGCCGTTGTTCGTCACCGCTGAGTTCATCAACAACAACACCGGCGAGATCAAGAGCCAGACGGTGTTCATGGGTGACTTCCCGATGATGACGGAGAAGGGCACCTTCATCATCAACGGCACCGAGCGTGTCGTGGTCAGCCAGCTGGTGCGGTCTCCCGGTGTGTACTTCGACGAGACCATCGACAAGTCCACCGAGAAGATGCTGCACAGCGTCAAGGTGATCCCCAGCCGCGGTGCGTGGCTGGAGTTCGACGTCGACAAGCGCGACACCGTGGGCGTGCGCATCGACCGCAAGCGGCGTCAGCCCGTCACCGTGCTGCTCAAGGCTCTCGGCTGGACCAACGAGCAGATCCACGAGCGGTTCGGGTTCTCCGAGATCATGATGGGGACGCTGGAGAAGGACAACACCGCCGGCACTGACGAGGCGTTGCTGGACATCTACCGCAAGCTACGTCCGGGCGAACCGCCCACCAGGGAGTCGGCCCAGACCTTGCTGGAGAACCTGTTCTTCAAGGAGAAGCGCTACGACCTGGCCCGTGTCGGCCGCTACAAGGTCAACAAGAAGCTCGGTCTCAACACCGGGCAGCCGATCACCTCGTCGACGCTGACCGAGGAAGATGTGGTCGCCACGATCGAGTACCTGGTGCGCCTGCACGAAGGCCAGAGCACGATGACGGTGCCCGGTGGCTCCGAGGTGCCGGTGGAAACCGACGACATCGACCACTTCGGTAACCGTCGGTTGCGCACGGTGGGCGAGCTGATCCAGAACCAGATCCGGGTCGGTATGTCCCGGATGGAGCGCGTCGTGCGCGAGCGGATGACCACTCAGGACGTCGAGGCGATCACGCCGCAGACCCTGATCAACATCCGGCCGGTCGTCGCCGCGATCAAGGAGTTCTTCGGCACCAGCCAGCTGTCGCAGTTCATGGACCAGAACAACCCGCTGTCGGGTCTGACCCACAAGCGCCGGCTGTCGGCGCTGGGGCCGGGCGGTCTGTCTCGTGAGCGGGCCGGCCTGGAAGTTCGTGACGTGCACCCGTCTCACTACGGCCGCATGTGTCCGATCGAGACCCCGGAAGGCCCCAACATCGGTCTGATCGGGTCGCTGGCGACCTATGCGCGGGTCAACCCGTTCGGGTTCATCGAGACGCCGTACCGCAAGGTCAACGACGGCGTGGTCTCCGACGAGATCGTCTACCTGACGGCAGACGAGGAGGACCGCCACGTGGTGGCGCAGGCCAACTCGCCGCTCGAGGACGACGGCCGCTTCGCCGAGGACCGCGTGCTGGTCCGCCGTAAGGGCGGCGAGGTCGAGTACGTGTCATCGGCCGAGGTCGACTACATGGACGTGTCCCCGCGCCAGATGGTGTCGGTGGCCACCGCGATGATCCCGTTCCTCGAACACGACGACGCCAACCGTGCCCTGATGGGTGCCAACATGCAGCGTCAGGCGGTTCCGCTGGTGCGCAGCGAGGCGCCGTTGGTGGGCACCGGCATGGAGCTGCGTGCGGCCATCGACGCCGGCGATGTCGTCGTCGCCGAGGAGGCCGGTGTCATTGAAGAGGTGTCGGCCGACTACATCACCGTCATGCACGATGCGGGGACGCGGCGCACCTACCGGATGCGCAAGTTCGCCCGCTCCAATCACGGCACCTGCGCCAACCAGTCCCCGATCGTGGATGCGGGGGACCGGGTGGAGGCCGGTCAGGTGATTGCCGACGGTCCGTGCACCGAGAACGGTGAGATGGCCCTCGGCAAGAACCTGCTGGTGGCGGTTATGCCGTGGGAGGGTCACAACTACGAGGACGCCATCATCCTGTCCAACCGTCTCGTCGAAGAGGACGTGCTGACCTCGATCCACATCGAGGAGCACGAAATCGACGCACGCGACACCAAGCTGGGCGCCGAGGAGATCACCCGGGACATCCCGAACGTCTCCGACGAGGTGCTGGCGGACCTGGACGAACGCGGCATCGTGCGTATCGGTGCCGAGGTCCGTGACGGCGACATCCTGGTCGGCAAGGTCACCCCCAAGGGGGAAACCGAGCTGACTCCGGAGGAGCGGTTGCTGCGCGCCATCTTCGGTGAGAAGGCCCGCGAGGTCCGCGACACCTCCCTGAAGGTGCCGCACGGTGAATCCGGCAAGGTGATCGGCATTCGGGTGTTCTCCCGCGAGGACGACGACGAGCTGCCTGCCGGCGTCAACGAGCTGGTTCGCGTGTACGTGGCCCAGAAGCGCAAGATCTCCGACGGTGACAAGCTCGCCGGCCGGCACGGCAACAAGGGCGTCATCGGCAAGATCCTGCCGGCGGAGGACATGCCGTTCCTGCCGGACGGCACCCCGGTGGACATCATCCTGAACACCCACGGTGTGCCGCGACGGATGAACATCGGCCAGATCCTGGAGACCCACCTCGGTTGGGTGGCCAAGGCCGGCTGGAACATCGAGGGATCACCCGAGTGGGCCGCCACTTTGCCGGACAGCATGCGGTCGGCCGAACCGGACAGCCTCGTCGCCACCCCGGTGTTCGACGGTGCGCGGGAGGGCGAGCTGGAGGGCCTGCTGGGTTCGACGTTGCCCAACCGCGACGGTGAGGTAATGGTCAACGCCGAGGGCAAGTCTCAGTTGTTCGACGGGCGCAGCGGTGAGCCGTTCCCGTACCCGGTGACCGTTGGCTACATGTACATCATGAAGCTGCACCACCTGGTGGACGACAAGATTCACGCCCGCTCCACCGGTCCGTACTCGATGATCACCCAGCAGCCGCTGGGCGGTAAGGCGCAGTTCGGTGGTCAGCGGTTCGGCGAGATGGAGTGCTGGGCCATGCAGGCCTATGGCGCGGCGTACACGCTGCAGGAGCTCTTGACCATCAAGTCCGACGACACCGTCGGTCGGGTCAAGGTCTACGAGGCGATCGTCAAAGGCGAGAACATCCCCGAGCCGGGCATTCCCGAATCGTTCAAGGTGCTGCTCAAGGAGCTGCAGTCGTTGTGCCTCAATGTCGAGGTGCTCTCGAGTGACGGTGCTGCGATCGAGCTCCGCGAGGGCGAGGACGAAGACCTGGAGCGGGCTGCGGCCAACCTGGGAATCAACTTGTCGCGCAACGAATCTGCGTCTGTAGAGGATCTTGCTTGATCCCTTCGGTCCGCTAGCGAAACCAGTTTTAAGTAGTTACTAAACCCGCAAGGGGAAAGGGAGTTACGTGCTAGACGTCAACTTCTTCGATGAACTCCGCATCGGCCTGGCTACCGCGGAGGACATCCGTCAGTGGTCCTACGGTGAGGTCAAGAAGCCGGAGACCATCAACTACCGCACGCTCAAGCCGGAGAAGGACGGCCTGTTCTGCGAGAAGATCTTCGGACCGACTCGCGACTGGGAGTGCTACTGCGGCAAGTACAAGCGCGTGCGCTTCAAGGGCATCATCTGTGAGCGCTGCGGCGTCGAGGTGACCCGCGCCAAGGTGCGCCGTGAGCGGATGGGCCACATCGAGCTGGCCGCCCCGGTCACGCACATCTGGTACTTCAAGGGCGTTCCGTCGCGCTTGGGCTACCTGTTGGACCTGGCGCCGAAGGATCTGGAAAAGATCATCTACTTCGCGGCCTACGTGATCACCGCGGTCGACGACGAGATGCGGCACAACGAGCTGTCCACGCTCGAAGCCGAGATGGTGGTGGAGCGCAAGGCCGTCGAGGACCAGCGCGATGCCGACCTGGAAGCGCGCGCCCAGAAGCTGGAGGCCGACCTGGCCGAGCTGGAGGCCGAGGGTGCCAAGGCCGACGCCAAGCGCAAGGTGCGCGACGGCGGCGAGCGCGAGATGCGTCAGCTGCGCGACCGTGCCCAGCGCGAGCTGGACCGGCTCGAGGACATCTGGAGCACCTTCACCAAGCTCGCCCCCAAGCAGCTGATCGTGGACGAGAACCTCTACCGCGAGCTGCAGGACCGCTACGGCGAGTACTTCACCGGTGCCATGGGCGCCGAGTCGATCCAGAAGCTGATCGAGAACTTCGACATCGACGCCGAAGCCGACTCGCTGCGCGAGGTCATCCGAAGTGGCAAGGGGCAGAAGAAGCTTCGTGCCTTGAAGCGCCTGAAGGTGGTGGCTGCATTCCAGCAGTCCGGCAACTCCCCGATGGGCATGGTGCTCGACGCGGTGCCGGTGATCCCGCCGGAGCTGCGTCCGATGGTTCAGCTCGACGGTGGCCGGTTCGCCACGTCGGACCTCAACGACCTGTACCGCCGCGTGATCAACCGCAACAACCGACTCAAGAGGCTGATCGACCTCGGCGCGCCCGAGATCATCGTCAACAACGAGAAGCGGATGTTGCAGGAGTCGGTGGACGCCCTGTTCGACAACGGCCGTCGCGGACGTCCGGTCACCGGGCCGGGTAACCGCCCGCTGAAGTCGTTGAGCGATCTGCTCAAGGGTAAGCAGGGCCGGTTCCGGCAGAACCTGCTCGGCAAACGCGTCGACTACTCGGGCCGTTCGGTCATCGTGGTCGGGCCGCAGCTCAAGCTGCACCAGTGTGGTCTGCCCAAGCTGATGGCGCTCGAGCTGTTCAAGCCGTTCGTGATGAAGCGACTGGTCGACTTGAACCACGCGCAGAACATCAAGAGCGCCAAGCGAATGGTGGAACGGCAGCGTCCGCAGGTGTGGGACGTCCTCGAAGAGGTCATCTCCGAGCACCCGGTGCTGCTCAACCGCGCTCCCACGCTGCACCGACTGGGCATCCAGGCTTTCGAGCCGATGCTGGTGGAGGGCAAGGCCATTCAGCTGCACCCGTTGGTGTGTGAGGCGTTCAACGCCGACTTCGACGGCGACCAGATGGCCGTGCACCTGCCGCTGAGCGCGGAGGCGCAGGCCGAGGCTCGCATCCTGATGCTGTCGTCCAACAACATCCTGTCGCCGGCCTCGGGCCGTCCGCTGGCCATGCCGCGACTGGACATGGTGACCGGGTTGTACTTCCTGACCACCGAGGTCGCGGGCGACAAGGGCGAGTACCAGCCGGCCGCGTCGGACCAGCCGGAGGTTGGCGTGTACTCCTCGCCGGCGGAGGCCATCATGGCCGCCGACCGTGGGGTGCTTTCGGTGCGCGCCAAGATCAAGGTGCGGTTGACGCAGCTGCGTCCGCCGGCCGAGATCGAAGCCGAGCGGTTCGGCGCCAACGGCTGGCAGCCGGGCGATCCCTGGGTGGCCGAAACCACGCTGGGCCGGGTGTTGTTCAACGAGTTGCTGCCGCTGGGCTATGCGTTCGTGAACAAGCAGATGCACAAGAAGGTGCAGGCTGCGATCATCAACGACCTGGCCGAGCGCTACCCGATGATCGTGGTGGCCCAGACCGTCGACAAGCTGAAGGACGCCGGTTTCTACTGGGCGACCCGCAGTGGTGTGACCGTCTCGATGGCCGACGTGCTGGTTCCGCCGCGCAAGAAGGAGATCCTCGACCACTACGAGGAGCGCGCGGAAAAGGTCGAAAAGCAGTTCCAGCGTGGCGCTTTGAACCATGACGAGCGCAACGAGGCACTGGTGGAGATCTGGAAGGAAGCCACCGACGAAGTGGGTCAGGCGTTGCGGGAGCACTACCCCAACGACAACCCGATCATCACGATCGTCGACTCGGGTGCCACGGGTAACTTCACCCAGACCCGGACGCTGGCCGGCATGAAGGGTCTGGTGACCAACCCCAAGGGTGAGTTCATCCCGCGTCCGGTCAAGTCCTCGTTCCGCGAAGGCCTGACCGTGCTGGAGTACTTCATCAACACCCACGGCGCGCGAAAGGGGCTGGCGGACACGGCATTGCGTACCGCCGACTCCGGCTATCTGACCCGTCGTCTGGTGGACGTCAGCCAGGACGTCATCGTGCGCGAGCACGACTGCCAGACCGAGCGCGGCATCGTCGTCGAACTGGCCGAGCGTCAGGCCTCGGTTGATGGGCAAGCAACGCTCATCCGCGACCCGTACATCGAAACCTCGGCGTACGCGCGGACTTTGGGCGCCGACGCGGTCGACGAGGCCGGCAACGTCGTCGTCGCACGCGGAGAGGACCTGGGCGACCCGTCGATCGAGGCCCTGCTCGCCGCAGGCATCACGTCGATCAAGGTGCGTTCGGTGCTCACCTGCACGACCGGCACCGGCGTGTGCGCGACCTGCTACGGGCGGTCCATGGCCACCGGCAAGCTGGTCGACATCGGCGAGGCGGTCGGCATCGTGGCCGCCCAGTCCATCGGTGAGCCGGGCACGCAGCTGACCATGCGTACCTTCCACCAGGGTGGTGTGGGTGAGGACATCACCGGCGGTCTGCCGCGTGTCCAGGAGCTGTTCGAGGCCCGAGTGCCGCGTGGCAAGGCGCCGATCGCCGATGTGACCGGGCGGGTGCGACTCGAGGACGGCGAGCGCTTCTACAAGATCACCATCGTTCCCGACGACGGTGGCGAAGAAGTGGTCTACGACAAGCTGTCCAAGCGTCAGCGTCTGCGGGTGTTCAAGCACGAGGACGGCTCCGAGCGAGTGCTGTCCGACGGCGACCACGTCGAGGTGGGCCAGCAGCTGATGGAAGGCTCGGCCGACCCGCACGAGGTGCTGCGTGTGCAGGGCCCGCGTGAGGTGCAGATCCACCTGGTCCGCGAGGTCCAGGAGGTCTACCGCGCCCAGGGTGTGTCGATCCACGACAAGCACATCGAGGTGATCGTGCGCCAGATGCTGCGCCGGGTCACCATCATCGACTCGGGTTCGACGGAGTTCCTGCCCGGTTCGCTGATCGACCGTGCGGAGTTCGAGGCGTCCAACCGCCGGGTGGTCGCCGAAGGCGGCGAGCCCGCGGCCGGACGTCCGGTGCTGATGGGTATCACGAAGGCGTCGCTGGCTACCGACTCGTGGCTGAGTGCGGCGTCGTTCCAGGAGACCACGCGGGTGCTTACCGATGCGGCGATCAATTGCCGCAGCGACAAGCTGCAGGGTCTGAAGGAGAACGTGATCATCGGAAAGCTGATCCCGGCCGGTACCGGTATCAACCGCTACCGCAACATCCAGGTGCAGCCTACGGAAGAAGCGCGTGCAGCTGCATACACGATCCCGTCGTACGAGGATCAGTACTACAGCCCGGACTTCGGTCAGGCCACTGGTGCTGCGGTTCCGTTGGACGACTACGGATATTCGGACTACCGGTAGGTAGCTCCAGCGAAAGCCCCCGCACGCTCCCTGAAGTCACCACTTCAGAGCGTGTCGGGGGCTTCGCGTCTGTCCACCGGCCTTGCTGGTGGCGATCGGCTTCGCTGGTGGCGATCGGCTTCGGCAACGAACGCCTCAGGCGACGGTGAACTCGCGCGTCGTTGCCAGGAAAGGCTCCAGTCGGCCCTTGGTGTCGCGAGCCATGGCGTGATGGACGATGCGGTACTGCCCCGGCGCTGCATCCCCGGGGATGTCCCAAGTGATGCTGACACGGGAGCCGCTGCGCCCGTCGCGCTGCCAGCGGAATGTGGTGCACCAGTCGCCGTCGTCGGCGACCCGCACCCATTCGGCGCCCACCTGACGGACCACCTCGGCGTAGGTCCGGCCGCGGTGCAGGTCGTTGTTGGGGTGGGCGCTGACGAAAACGGCCTCCACCGTCGTGCCGCGGCGACAGGTACCGGTCGGCTCGGCAAGGATCGAGCCGAAGGAGCCGGTGTCGGCCGGGACATCGCGCAACCAACTGCGTGGCTTGTGCCGCCGGGGGCCGGATCCCGGATCCACCGGCCGGCCGTCGCGCATGGCTTCGGCCAACCCTGCCACCGTCTGCATCAGGGCCGGCAGTTCCCATCGGCCGAACAACGTACTGCCACCCTCGTAGCGCTGTTCCAGATACTCCTCCGGCGTCGTCACGTAGTGCATGTAGGCGTTGCAATACCCCACGCACAGCACGTCATTGAGGTCAGCACCGACGATCGATGCCACCGTGCGACGCAACCGAAGTCCCGAGACGATGGTCGGCTCGCCGGGAATGCCGATCAGATACAGGCGGCCGATCCGCACCAGATGTACCGGCACGATCTCCTGCACGAACGGTTGCAGCCGGTTGATCAGATGCGCGGGGACCACCATGCCTTTTGGGGCGTGCGCTGCACGCAACTGCGTCGCGAACCGATAGATAGCGCTGGAAACCCTGTCCCAGAATGGGTTTCGGCCCTGACGAAAACCATGGAAGCCCTCGCCTTCGTCGGTGCCGGCCATGGTCGCGGCGGCGATCAGCGCGTGACCCGTGCGGTGCTCCCGCCCGTCGGGGGTGTATTCGCCGCGCACCCGCACCGCTCCGAGGTCGACGTAGGTGAATCGCGAGTCGACGCCGGTGCCGATCGGTGTGCCGTTGTCCAACTGCGAGAACGCGTCCTGGAATTGCGACATCCCGATGCGCTGGGTGTTCGCCCGTTCGTCGCTTACCGTCGACGGCCCATACGCGACGGGTCCTTCGACGTGCGGGCTCATGTCGCCCGGATTGGTCTGAGCGAACGCGGCAATGAAATCGGGCTGTCCGTCGAGATAGTCGGCGGCGCCGACGGTGCGCTCCCAGTGGTAGGCCGCGAAGCCTTTGTTGTCGCTGGAGATGAGCAGGTTGCGGTTGGTCATGCTGGTGCCGTGGGTGGGGAAGAAATGCACGGCACCCACAGTGCAACTGTTGCGATCGATGCGCACCAACGTGGTGAGCGGGTCGATGCGGTCCGGGAAGAATTCCCTGTCCCGCGCGGGATTCCGGTCGAACGACGACGGCGACCGGTTGATGCTGGCGTCCCGCAACTCGCCGTGCGACAGCGTCACCTCGGCCGGCGCCACATCGTCGTGGGCGTGCCGGACCGACTCGACGATCCCGTCGACGATCGCTGCGAACGTCGCGGGCCGGAAGCCGCTCGTCGACAGGTTGTACAGCAGATGCCCGCAGTAGCCGCCGGGACCAGAGTGGGTGTGGGTGGTTGTGATGATGGTGTTCTGGGCGCAATAGGTTTTGCCGTACGACTTGGCCAACCGCCGCAGCACTTCATCGGTCACGTTCTGCATGGGCAGCGGCAGTTCGGCGACCACGAGCAGTAACCGCGAATTCCCGTCGTCGAAGACAAAGGCACGCGACCGCAGGCGAAGGTGAATACCCGCGGTGCGCTGCTCGGTTTTGCCGTAGCCCAGCATGCCGCACTCGGTGGGCTCTCCGGTGATGTCTGCGATGCCCCTTCCCACCGAAAGGCCCACAGACGCCATTGCCCGTCCTCCATCCAGTCGGCTACGGACTCACACCCTATGCGCATCACTAAACTGGCTTGGTGCTTATCGGTTCGCATGTTCGTCAAGATGACCCTCTGGCCGCAGCCGCCGCGGACGGCGCTGACGTGGTGCAGTTTTTCCTCGGTAATCCGCAGAGCTGGAAGAAGCCGAAGCCTCGCGAAGACGCAGAGACGTTGAAAGCGTCCAGCGTGCCGCTGTACGTGCACGCGCCGTACCTGATCAATGTGGCATCAGCCAACAACCGGATCCGGATCCCGTCGCGCAAAATCCTGCAGGACACCTGCGACGCCGCCGCGGAGATCAACGCGACGGCGGTGATCGTGCACGGCGGCCACGCCGACGACAACGACATGGAGGCGGGTTTCGAGCGCTGGGTCAAAGCGCTGAAGTACTTGGAAACCGACGTCGCGGTCTATCTGGAGAACACCGCCGGTGGTGACCATGCGATGGCCCGCTATTTCGACACCATCGGCCGGCTATGGGACCACATCGGCGACACCGGGATCGGCTTCTGTCTGGACACCTGCCACGCCTGGGCGGCCGGTGAGGCCTTGATCGACGCCGTCGAGCGGATCCGAGCGCTGACCGGCCGCATCGACCTTGTGCATTGCAACGACTCGCGGGACGCGGCCGGTTCCGGCGCCGACCGGCATGCCAACTTCGGCACCGGAAAGATCGACCCCGAGTTGCTGGTTGCCGTGGTCAAGGCCGCCGACGCGCCGGTGATTTGCGAAACCGCCGACGAGGGCCGCAAGGACGACATCGCTTTTCTGCGGGAGCGCACCGGCTGATCGCCGTCCCACCAGCCGAACGTGCAGCTTGTGCCACGTTCGGCGCCGAGCGGGTAGCTAACGTCACGATCGGCGACATCGGCCCGCCAGACGCGCACATTACAGGTCTTGTGCGGCTGTTGGGGAAATGTAACATTGGTGGCATGGCAGATACGCACGTCGTCACCAACCAGGTCCCGCCACTCGAAAACCACAACCCCGCCACCTCGGCGGTCCTCATCGAGGCATTGATCCGTGAGGGCGGCCAATGGGGCCTGGACGAAGTGCACGAACTCGGTGCCCTCTCGGGCGGTGCCCAGGCCCAGCGTTGGGGTGAACTGGCCGACCGCAATCGGCCGGTCCTGCACACCCATGACGGTGTGGGGAATCGCATCGACGAGGTCGAATACGACCCGGCGTACCACGAGCTGATGCGCACCGCCATCGCGCACGGCCTGCACGCCGCCCCGTGGGCCGACGACCGCCCCGGATCGCACGTGGTGCGCGCCGCCAAATCGTCGGTATGGACGGTCGAACCGGGCCACATCTGCCCGATCTCCATGACGTACGCCGTCGTACCCGCCCTGCGCTTCAACCCGGAACTCGCGGCGGTATACGAGCCGCTGCTGACCAGCCGGGAGTACGACCCGGAGCTGAAGCTGGCCGCCACAAAAGCCGGCATCACCGCGGGCATGTCGATGACCGAGAAGCAGGGCGGGTCCGACGTTCGCGCCAGCACCACCGAAGCGCATCCCATCTCGAACCCCAACGGTGACGGTACTTACAGCTTGCGGGGCCACAAGTGGTTCACCTCAGCACCCATGTGCGACATCTTCCTGGTGCTGGCTCAGGCGCCGGGGGGTCTGTCGTGCTTCATGCTGCCGCGGATCCTGCCCGACGGCACCCGGAACCGAATGTTCCTGCAACGGCTCAAGGACAAGCTCGGCAACCACGCCAACGCCTCTAGCGAGGTGGAATACGACGGTGCCACCGCCTGGCTGGTCGGCGAGGAGGGCCGCGGCGTCCCGACCATCATCGAGATGGTCAACCTGACGAGGCTGGACTGCACG
The DNA here is from genome assembly GCF_001673315.1 of Mycobacterium asiaticum. GTDB lineage: Bacteria > Actinomycetota > Actinomycetes > Mycobacteriales > Mycobacteriaceae > Mycobacterium > Mycobacterium asiaticum_B. The sequence continues at coordinate 119,855 of NZ_LZLQ01000096.1, forward strand.
CTGGGCAGCGCCACCAGCATGCGCACCGGCCTCACCCGCGCCATCTACCATGCGCAGCACCGCAAGGCATTCGGCGCGTACCTGATCGACCAACCGTTGATGCGCAACGTGCTGGCCGACCTGGCGGTCGAGGCGGAGGCCGCCACCATCGTGGCGATGCGAATGGCCGGGGCCACCGACCGCGCGGTCCGCGGTGACCAGAAAGAAGCGCTGCTGCGCCGGATCGGGTTGGCGGCCAGCAAGTACTGGGTATGCAAGCGCGCCACCCCGCACGCCGCTGAAGCCCTGGAATGCCTGGGCGGCAACGGCTATGTCGAAGACTCGGGCATGCCGCGGCTGTACCGCGAGGCCCCGCTGATGGGGATCTGGGAAGGTTCGGGCAACGTGAGTGCGCTGGACACGTTGCGGGCCATGGCAACTCGGCCCGAATCCGTTGAGGTGCTGTTCGACGAGTTGGCGCAGAGCGCGGGCCAGGATGCCCGGCAGGATGCGCACGTCGAGCGGTTGCGCCAGCAGCTGGCCGACCTGGAGACCATCCAGTACCGGGCCCGCAAGGTCGCCGAGGACATCTGCCTGGCGCTGCAGGGGTCGCTGCTGGTGCGGCACGGCCACCCGGCGGTTGCCGAAGCGTTCCTGGCCACCAGGCTCGGCGGCCAGTGGGGTGGAGCTTTCGGCACCATGCCCACGGGTCTGGATCTGGCGCCGATCATCGAGCGTGCTCTAGTAAAGGGATGACCCACTCGATCAGGCCGGTCGACTTCGACAACCTGAAGACGATGACCTACGAGGTCACCGACCGGGTTGCGCGAATTACTTTTAACCGACCCGAGAAGGGCAACGCGATCGTCGCCGACACCCCGCTGGAGCTGTCGGCTCTGGTGGAGCGGGCTGACCTCGATCCCAATGTGCACGTCATCCTGGTGTCGGGCCGGGGTGAGGGGTTTTGCGCGGGATTCGACCTGTCGGCTTACGCCGACCGGACCGGCTCGGCGGGCGGAACGGGTGCGTATGAGGGCACGGTCCTGGACGGCAGGACCCAGGGTGTCAATCATCTCCCGAACCAGCCGTGGGACCCGATGATCGACTACCAGATGATGAGTCGTTTCGTGCGCGGCTTCGCCAGCCTGATGCATGCCGACAAACCCACGGTGGTCAAGATCCACGGCTACTGCGTGGCCGGTGGCACCGATATCGCTCTGCACGCCGATCAGGTGATCGCCGCCGCCGACGCCAAGATTGGCTACCCCCCGACTCGGGTGTGGGGCGTCCCGGCCGCAGGCCTGTGGGCGCACCGCCTCGGTGACCAGCGCGCCAAACGCCTCCTGTTCACCGGCGATTGCATCACCGGAGCGCAAGCCGCCGAGTGGGGGTTGGCGGTCGAGGCTCCCGACCCGAAAGACCTCGACGAGCGCACCGAACGGCTGGTCGAGCGTATTGCGGCATTGCCGGTCAACCAACTGATCATGATCAAGCTGGCGCTCAATTCCGCTCTGCTGCAACAAGGTGTCGCCACCAGCCGGATGGTGAGCACCGTATTCGACGGCGTTGCCCGGCACACTCCCGAGGGACACGCCTTCGTCGCCGACGCGGTCGAGCACGGCTTCCGCGACGCGGTCAGACATCGTGACGAACCGTTCGGCGACTACGGCCGCAAAGCGTCCCAGGTGTAGTCGATGCCCAGATCGCTGGCCCGCATGACCGCACGGTCGGTGGTGCTCAGCGTCCTGCTGGGTGCTCATCCAGCGTGGGCGAGCGCTGCCGAACTGATCAGACTGACCGCGGATTTCGGTATCAAGGAGACGACGCTGCGGGTGGCGTTGACCCGCATGGTCGGTGCCGGCGACCTGGTCCGGTCCGCCGACGGCTACCGGCTCTCGGATCGGCTGTTGGCCCGCCAGCGCCGGCAGGACGCGGCCATGCGCCCGCCCACCCGGGCCTGGCACGGCTCGTGGCACCTCGTGGTCGTCACCAGCGTCGGTACCGACCCCCGCGCTCGCGCTGCGCTACGAAACCATATGCACGACAAGCGTTTCGGTGAGTTACGTGAAGGGGTCTGGATGCGCCCGGACAACCTCGACCTGGACCTGGACCCTGATGTAGCGATCCGGGTACGGGTGCTCAGCGCCCGGGATGACGCCCCGGCCGCGCTGGCCGGGCAACTGTGGGACCTCATCGAGTGGGTGCAGGTCGGGCACCAGTTACTGGCGGAATTCGCCGAATCTGCAAGCGTTCCCGAGCGTTTCACGGTGGCCGCCGCGATAGTGCGCCACCTGCTGACCGACCCGATACTGCCCGACGAGCTGTTGCCCGCGGATTGGCCGGGCGCCCGGCTGCGCGCGGCCTACCACGACTTCGCTACCGAACTGGCTCGGCGACGCGATGTGACTGAAGAACAACTACAGGAGGCGACATGAGTGATCTGGTGCGCGTCGAACGCGACGGACCGGTGACGACGGTGACCATCACCCGGCCGGAGGCGCGCAACGCCGTCAACGGCCCCACGGCCGCCGCCCTGTATGCCACCTTCGAGCAGTTCGATCGCGACGACACGGCTTCGGTCGCCGTGTTGTGCGGGGAGGGCGGAAACTTCTGCGCCGGAGCCGATTTGAAGGCGTTCGGCACCCCACAGGCCAACGCCGTGCATCGCACCGGCCCGGGTCCGATGGGACCGTCGCGCATGCTGTTGTCCAAGCCGGTGATCGCTGCGGTCAGCGGTTACGCCGTGGCCGGCGGTCTGGAGCTGGCGTTGTGGTGCGACATGCGGGTGGCCGAGGAGGACGCCGTGTTCGGCGTGTTCTGCCGCCGGTGGGGGGTTCCGCTGATCGACGGCGGCACCGTCCGGTTGCCCCGGCTGATCGGGCACAGCCGCGCGATGGACATGATCCTGACCGGCCGCGCGGTCAAGGCCGACGAGGCCTTGGCCATGGGGCTGGCCAACCGCGTGGTGCCCAAAGGCCAAGCTCGGCAGGCGGCCCAGGAGTTGGCGGCCCAACTGGCGGCCCTGCCACAACAATGCCTGCGCTCGGACCGGATGTCGGCGTTACACCAGTGGGGACTGCCCGAGTCCGCGGCAATGGACCTCGAATTCGCCAGCATCTCCCGGGTGGCCGGTGAGGCGCTCGAGGGCGCCGGCCGGTTCGCTTCCGGCGCCGGCCGGCACGGCGCACCGGCCACTAACGGGAAATAGGGGCGTCAGCCCTTCTTGATCTCGTTGCTCGAGCCGCCGATGTTGTCTACTTTCGGCTCTCCGTCTTTATAGGTCAGGGTGTTGTCCATACCGAGCACGGTGATCTTGCTGGTGACCTTGTCGACGGTGATCTTGTTGCCCTTGCCCAGGACGCGCACCGACTCGCAACTGCCCGTCACCGTCAGGGTGTTGTCCGAACCGGCCACGTTCAGCGACTTGCCGTCCGCGCAATCCAGCGTGGCCGTCGTCCCCATCGAGCCGTAGGTCAACGTGTTGCCGATCTCCACCGACGCGGTGGTGGTCGCGCTGCCCGACGTCGACGGCTCCGCGGTGCCGCTGGTCGCCGACGTCGACGACTTGGTGCTGGAGGAACTGGACGTCGAGCCCGCGGGCGGGCCGGCCGTCGAACTACAACCCGTCAGCCCGAGCGCTGCCACGGCGACGGCCGCCGCAGCCATACGTAGTGCAGGAATGTTGACACGCACGGTGTTGTTCCTCCCGGTAATAGCCTGCGGCGGTTGCCAATTGACCGAACTCAGGGTCCTACTCGTTGAATCCGGTTGGTCATACCCAACTCTCGGCCGCGGTCCCAGATGACCGGGTCGCCGTTGTGAAAGTACACCGTGCCGTCGTAGCCGTACACGGTGATGTCGTTGATGACGGTGTCGGCGACGACCGTGTTGGAACTGCCCATCATGGTCACTGCCCAGCAGGTGCCCTTGGCGGTGATGTTGTTGTTGGTTCCGTTGACCATCAAGGTGGCGTCGTTGCAGTCGATCGTCATCTCGACACCCTGCCCGGTGATGTGCGTGTCCCCGTTCGTGGCCTGCGCCGACGGTGCCGGGGCGGCGGGCGTGGCAGCGACGGTGGCGGCACAGACTGCCAGTGCTCCGAGAGCGGTAGTCCATTTCACTGCAGTGCCCCCCTTCGTTGGGTGGGTGACGGCTCCGAAACCTGATGGAGACCTCGATTGAGATTACGTGTATTTGCCCGCCAGTGGACAGCCCCTTGCGGATTTTCCGTCCACGCCTCCCGGCGCACTCGCCCAGGCGGCACGCGCGCCGAATCGGACCGGCCGGCGGCAGTCAACTAGAGTCATTAGTTGACCACGCCGGCAATTCAACCGAAGGGCGAAGCGCCATGGCAGCTCAACCGGAACAGCCGTCAGTCGGCGGCCGTCCGCGTGGGGGGCGAACCGGAGCGCGCCAAGCCAAGCTGAGCCGCGACGGCATCGTCGAAGGCGCTCTGACATTCCTGGATCGGGAGGGTTGGGATTCGCTGACCATCAACGCTCTGGCGACCCAACTCGGGACCAAGGGGCCGTCGCTGTACAACCACGTCGACAGCCTGGAGGATCTGCGCCGGGCGGTACGTATCCGGGTGATCGACGACATCATCACGATGCTGAACCGGGTGGGGGAGGGTCGTGCCCGCGACGACGCAGTGTTGGTCATGGCCGGCGCCTACCGCAGCTATGCCCATCACCACCCCGGTCGGTACTCGGCGTTCACCCGGATGCCGCTGGGCGGTGACGACCCGGAATACACCGCGGCCACCCGAGGTGCTGCCGGGCCGGTGATCGCGGTGTTGTCGTCCTACGGACTCGACGGCGACGAAGCGTTCTATGCGGCCCTGGAATTCTGGTCGGCGCTACACGGGTTCGTGCTGCTGGAAATGACCGGCGTGATGGACGAGATCGACACCGACGCGGTGTTCACCGACATGGTGCTGCGATTGGCCGCCGGGATGGACCGGCGCACCGCACCGACCTCGGACAGGTCCTGATTCGGATGCACAGTCGGATGCCCGCTCCGGTGCACTCTCTTATGCGTACTCGTATGCGTACAAGGACCGGAATGCATCGCTTTGACCTGCCAGACCCGCGGCGGGTATTGTGGTACCTCGTGCCTGGCGGCAACGGCGCCTGAACTTCGGGGCGTAAATAGCCGGGCCAATTCGCGTGTCCACGATGCAACGGATTAGGTTCCGGGCAACCGCATGCGACACGCCCGACCTCGGGATACTGCAGTGATCCCGAGGAGGGGCATAACTGCAGTACAGGAACTTTAGAAGACGCATTTCGAACGCACAACACAGAAAGCCGGTAGATGCCAACCATTCAGCAGCTGGTCCGCAAGGGTCGCCGGGACAAGGTCGCGAAGGTCAAGACCGCGGCCCTCAAGGGCAGCCCGCAGCGCCGTGGCGTGTGCACCCGCGTGTACACCACTACTCCGAAGAAGCCGAACTCGGCGCTTCGGAAGGTCGCACGCGTGAAGCTGACGAGTCAGGTCGAGGTCACGGCATACATCCCCGGTGAAGGCCACAACTTGCAGGAGCACTCGATGGTGCTGGTGCGTGGCGGTCGAGTGAAGGACCTCCCCGGTGTGCGCTACAAGATCATTCGCGGGTCGCTCGACACCCAGGGTGTGAAGAACCGCAAGCAGGCTCGCAGCCGTTACGGCGCCAAGAAGGAGAAGAGCTAATGCCGCGCAAGGGCCCCGCACCCAAGCGTCCACTGGTCAACGACCCGGTTTACGGGTCGCAGTTGGTCACCCAGCTGGTGAACAAGGTGTTGATGCAGGGGAAGAAGTCCCTTGCCGAGCGCATTGTGTACGCGGCGCTCGAGCAGGCGCGTGACAAGACCGGCACCGATCCGGTCATCACCCTCAAGCGGGCCCTGGACAACGTCAAGCCGGCCTTGGAGGTGCGTAGTCGCCGCGTCGGTGGTGCCACCTACCAGGTGCCCGTCGAGGTGCGCCCGGACCGGAGCACCACGCTGGCACTGCGCTGGCTCGTCAGCTTCTCGCGGCAGCGCCGGGAGAAGACCATGATCGAGCGGCTGGCCAACGAGATCCTGGACGCCAGCAATGGCCTTGGGGCCGCAGTGAAGCGGCGTGAGGACACCCACAAGATGGCCGAGGCGAACCGGGCGTTCGCGCACTATCGCTGGTGACGGGCACCAGCGGGGCACGCTGGCGCAAGATAGCGAACTGACAAGCAACGAAAGAGTGGGAAGACTTCTGTGGCACAGAAGGACGTTCTGACCGACCTGAGCAAGGTCCGCAATATCGGCATCATGGCGCACATCGATGCCGGCAAAACGACGACCACCGAGCGCATCCTCTACTACACCGGCATCAGCTACAAGATCGGTGAGGTGCACGACGGTGCCGCCACCATGGACTGGATGGAGCAGGAGCAGGAGCGTGGTATCACCATCACCTCCGCCGCCACCACGACGTTCTGGAAAGACCACCAGATCAATCTGATCGACACCCCCGGGCACGTCGACTTCACCGTGGAAGTCGAGCGGTCGCTTCGCGTGCTCGACGGCGCCGTTGCTGTGTTCGACGGCAAGGAGGGCGTCGAACCGCAGTCCGAGCAGGTCTGGCGGCAGGCCGACAAGTACGACGTGCCGCGCATCTGCTTCGTCAACAAGATGGACAAGATCGGCGCGGACTTCTACTTCTCGGTCCGCACCATGGAGGAGCGCCTCGGCGCCAACGTCATCCCGATCCAGCTGCCGATCGGCTCGGAGAGCGAGTTCGAAGGCATCGTCGACCTGGTCGAGATGAACGCCAAGGTGTGGCGTGGCGAGACCAAGCTGGGCGAAACCTACGACACCGTGGAAATCCCCAGTGACCTCGCCGAGAAAGCCGACGAGTACCGCACCAAGCTGCTCGAGGCGGTCGCGGAGACCGACGAGGCGCTGCTGGAGAAGTACTTCGGCGGCGAGGAGCTCACAGTCGAGGAGATCAAGGGCGCGCTGCGCAAGCTGACGATCACCTCTGAGGCGTACCCGGTGCTGTGCGGCAGCGCGTTCAAGAACAAGGGTGTGCAGCCCATGCTGGACGCCGTCGTCGACTACTTGCCGTCGCCGCTGGATGTGCCGCCGGCCAACGGCCACGTACCTGGCAACGAAGAAGAAGAGGTCACCCGCCGTCCGTCGACCGACGAGCCGTTCTCGGCGCTGGCGTTCAAGGTCGCCGCGCACCCCTTCTTCGGCAAGCTGACCTACGTGCGGGTGTACTCGGGCAAGGTCGACTCCGGCTCCCAGGTCATCAACGCCACCAAGGGCAAGAAGGAGCGTCTGGGCAAGCTCTTCCAGATGCACTCCAACAAGGAGAACCCGGTGGACACCGCTTCGGCCGGTCACATCTACGCGGTGATCGGACTCAAGGACACCACCACCGGCGACACCTTGTGCGACCCGAACAACCAGGTCGTACTCGAGTCGATGACCTTCCCGGACCCGGTGATCGAGGTGGCCATCGAGCCCAAGACCAAGAGCGACCAGGAGAAGCTGAGCCTGTCGATCCAGAAGCTCGCCGAAGAGGACCCAACCTTCAAGGTGCACCAGGACGCTGAGACTGGTCAGACCGTGATCGGTGGGATGGGCGAGTTGCACCTGGACATCCTGGTGGACCGCATGCGCCGCGAGTTCAAGGTCGAGGCCAATGTCGGCAAGCCGCAGGTCGCCTACAAGGAGACGATCCGTCGCACGGTCGACAAGGTCGAGTACACGCACAAGAAGCAGACCGGCGGTTCCGGCCAGTTCGCCAAGGTGCTCATCGCCCTCGAGCCGTTCCACGGTGAAGACGGCGCGACCTACGAGTTCGAGAACAAGGTCACCGGTGGCCGCATCCCGCGTGAGTACATCCCGTCGGTCGACGCCGGCGCCCAAGACGCCATGCAGTACGGCGTGCTGGCCGGGTACCCGTTGGTGAACTTGAAGGTCACCCTGCTCGACGGTGCGTACCACGACGTCGACTCGTCGGAAATGGCATTCAAGATCGCCGGTTCCCAGGCGCTGAAAAAGGCTGCGCAGCAAGCGCAGCCGGTGATCCTGGAACCGATCATGGCCGTCGAGGTCACCACGCCCGAGGCGTATATGGGCGATGTGATCGGCGACCTGAACTCCCGTCGTGGCCAGATTCAGGCCATGGAAGAGCGGGCCGGTGCGCGCGTCGTGAGGGCGCACGTGCCACTGTCGGAGATGTTCGGCTACGTCGGCGACCTACGGTCGAAGACCCAGGGCCGGGCGAACTACTCCATGGTGTTCGACTCGTATGCCGAAGTTCCGGTGAACGTGTCGAAGGAAATCATTGCGAAGGCGACGGGCGAGTAGGCCCGGCGAGTAGCCCGGAGCGGACGAGTAAGCTGACGCGGTTAGCACCGCGGCAAAAATTAAAAGAAAATCAACACTGCTTTTTTAAGCACCAACAGTCCAGGAGGACACAGAAGTGGCGAAGGCGAAGTTCCAAAGGACCAAGCCCCACGTCAACATCGGGACCATCGGTCACGTTGACCACGGCAAGACCACCCTGACCGCGGCTATCACCAAGGTCCTGCACGACAAGTACCCGGAGCTGAACGAGTCCAAGGCGTTCGACCAGATCGACAACGCACCTGAGGAGCGTCAGCGCGGTATCACGATCAACATCGCGCACGTCGAGTACCAGACCGAGAAGCGTCACTATGCGCACGTCGACGCCCCCGGTCACGCCGACTACATCAAGAACATGATCACCGGTGCCGCCCAGATGGACGGCGCAATCCTGGTGGTCGCGGCGACTGACGGCCCGATGCCGCAGACGCGTGAGCACGTGCTGCTGGCCCGTCAGGTCGGTGTGCCCTACATCCTGGTCGCACTGAACAAGTCGGACGCGGTCGACGACGAAGAGCTGCTCGAGCTCGTCGAGCTGGAGGTCCGCGAGTTGCTGGCCGCCCAGGAGTTCGACGAGGAAGCCCCCGTGGTGCGGGTCTCGGCGCTGAAGGCGCTCGAGGGTGACGCAAAGTGGGTCGAGTCCGTCGAGCAGCTGATGGACGCCGTCGACGACTCGATCCCGGACCCGGTACGCGACACCGACAAGCCGTTCCTGATGCCCGTCGAGGACGTCTTCACCATCACCGGCCGCGGCACCGTGGTCACCGGTCGTGTGGAGCGCGGCGTGGTCAACGTGAACGAGGAAGTCGAGATCGTCGGCATCAAGCCGACGAGCATGAAGACCACGGTCACCGGTGTGGAGATGTTCCGCAAGCTGCTCGACCAGGGCCAGGCCGGTGACAACGTCGGTCTGCTGCTGCGTGGTATCAAGCGCGAGGACGTGGAGCGCGGTCAGGTTGTCATCAAGCCCGGCACCACCACGCCGCACACCGAGTTCGAGGGACAGGATGTAGACC
>NZ_LZLQ01000097.1 GCF_001673315.1 Mycobacterium asiaticum
GCCCGGCTTGTAGCGACAACCTTCAATCGAGCGACAAACAGCATGAATGCGCGCTGACTGGCGACGGATCGATGCCCATGGCACGGTTCAACGATGAAACTTTGCCTACGAGGAACGGAGCTGCGCTACGTGCTCACCTGGCAGCTGGCGCTGCATGGGCCCGCGACTATCCGTGAGTTGATCGATGCCCTTGAGTACCACGGGTTTTGCGTCAACGGCCGAGCGTCAAAGGCGATCTCGGACGCGTTGCGTTGGGAGATCGGACGGGGCCGGGTGCGCCGGCTCCGGCGGGGTCGATACGGACCGCTGGAATTTCCACGCGGCACCGAACACCGAATCCATCAGCGTGTGCTGACTTTGCGGGCCGAAGCAAGGCGTCTGCGGAGGTCTGAGGATCGCGGTGAGTGGTTTGGCTGATTGTCGCTACGGTCGGGCAAAGTGAGATGTCCGGACATAGGGGTTGTCCCGCATCCAGCATTGTCGCTCGATTGAAGGTTGTCGCTACAAGCCGGGCGAACAGGCACATGCTTCCGGAAGCGCGGCGCAGGCTAATG
>NZ_LZLQ01000098.1 GCF_001673315.1 Mycobacterium asiaticum
ACACCAGCTGAAACTGGCCGACCGCCTATTCCGATGTCTTGAGACACCCCATTCCTATGTCCTGAAACACCACACTGCCGGGGGCACCAGTGTGATGTCTCAAGACATACGCATAGCCCGAACCCTCGTTTAGGGTTCGGGTTTTTTCTTTGGGCGTCCGGCGGGGACTCCGCGGGGTTGGTAGTCCCTGGTGGGGTCGAGGGTTAGCTGGCGGAGGAGTTCGCCGGTGGCGGCGTTGATGATTCTGATGTCGAGGTGTTGGACGAGGACTAGTACGTGGGTTCGGGCGTGGGTGCGGCCGACGCCGATGTGGTGCAGGCGTCCGGCGTGGCGCAAGGTGAGTTTTGCGTAGTGGTCGATGCGGTCGCGGCGTACGCGGTGGTGGGTGTATTCGTTGAGGAATTCGTCGAGTTGGGTTTGCAGCTGGGTGAGGGTGGTGGCGCGGGGTTGGCCGGTGAGCCATTTTTTGAGGGTTTGGTGGAATCGTTCGACTTTGCCGCAGGTGGTGGGGTGGTTGGGGGTGGAGTTGATTTGGTGTACGCCTAGGCGGTGTAGTTGGGCTTCATATTGGTTGCGTCCGCCTTTGCCGCCGGCGAATCTGGTGGTGAAGACCATGCCGTTGTCTGTCAGGGTGGAGTACGGGATGCCGTGTTTGGCAACGGTTTTGATGAATTCGTCGGCGACGATGGGGCCGGTGATGCGGTGGTGGGCGGTGACGGAGAGCGCGTAGCGGGAGTGGTCGTCGAGCCAGCACAGGATTTCGACGTGGGTGCCGTTGGCTAGCCGCCAGTGGGTGAAGTCGGCTTGCCAGCGTTGGTTGGGTTGTTCAGCGGCGAAGCGGATGTAGGAGGATTTGGGGCGTTTGTGCGGGCTGGGCGCCACGAGGCCGGCCGCGGCCAGGTGCCGGCTGATGGACGCCACTGAGACGTGCAGCCGGTGGTGGTGTTCTAGGTGCCAGGCGATTGTATGAGGCCCGGCGTCGAGTCCTTTGCTGACCAGCGTTTGGCGGATGTCAATGATCAGGTCGATGGTGCTCTGCGCTAGCCGCGTCGGACTGGTGTGGGGCCGTCGCGATCGGGGCTCGAAGGCGGCCGGCCCCTCCAGCGTGTAGCGCTTGAGCAGCCGCGATACCCACCCTTGTGAAACTCCGTAATCACGGGCGACCTGCGACTGCGAACGGCCCTCCACGAGGACGGCGGTGATGACTAAGCGAGCTTTCGACACCAGCTGAAACTGGCCGACCGCCTATTCCGATGTCTTGAGACACCCCATTCCTATGTCCTGAAACACCACACTGTCCCCGCTACTATTGGAAATGGCCCTCAGGCGTAAGCCTGGGGGCCACTTTCATGGCTAGCCACGGCTTATGACTCGGCGCGTGCGGGCGCAGACTCTCCTCGGCGCGCACGGGCACCGCGTGTGGCTCGAGTGATGAATCGATGACGCAGCGAGGCGAGCGGAGTCGGGATCCGCCACCGCGACTTCGAGGGCGCCGAATCCAGCAGCGGGCCGGCGGCGCTGAGTGTGTTGTCGACCGCGTCGCCCAAGCGGGAGCGGCGACCGCGCCGATGTAGGAAGTGCGATACGACGGCCGCTCCCGTCAACGTCAGCGGCACAACCGGATTTGCAAAAGCCCACGTGCGGGCCGCCTCAACGGCTGAACCGAGACCGCGTTTCGCCACTTGCTCGACGACGCCGCCATTGGCCGATGTGTCGGACTGGTTGACCACTGCCAATCTCCTGTCTGAAGACCTTCACTCCGCAGTCGCACCCTGGGAACACCGCCCGCCGGAGTGGCCAGCGTGACGGATGTGACCGATGGGGCCGGCACCCGTTCCTGAAGTCAGCCCGCCGCGGCCAACCCCGGCCGCTCAGCGCCGCGGCGCAACGTTTGCAGCGCTTTGGCGAGTAGCCGAGAGACGTGCATCTGCGAACATCCGATGCGGTCAGCTATTTCGCTCTGGGTCAGTTCGTCGAAGAAACGTAGCTTGATGACGGTTCGCTCCCGCTCCGGCAGGGCAGCGATCAGCGGGCGTGCGGTGTGCACGCTAAGCACCTTTTCCAGCCGGGAATCGACGCCGCCCACGGTGTCGGCCAGCGACCGGTGCTCATCGTCCTCACCTCGTGGGGCGTCGATCGACAGCACCGAATAGTTGCTGCTGGCTATCATCGCGTCGACTACCAGCGCGCGATCGATACCCAAATGCTCTGCAATCTCCGATGCATTTGGGGCCCTGCGCAATTCGCGAGTGAGATCTTGGGTGGCGGCGGTCAACTGCGACTGCAAATCCTTGATCCGGCGCGGCACTTTGACCGCCCATCCGTGGTCGCGGAAGTGTCGCCGAACTTCGCCGGTGATAGTGGGAACAGCGAAAGACAAGAATTCTGAACCGGTCTCGACCTTGAAGCGGTCCACGGCGTTGACCAGACCTACCCGCGCCACCTGTACCAGGTCTTCGAAGCATTCCCCCCGGTCGCGGTAGCGCCGCGCAATATGGTCGGCCAGCGGCAAACAGCGCTCGACGATCAGGTCACGTTGCCGGCGATAGGCCAACGACGTTGGATCAAGCTCTTGCAATGCGCGAAATAATGGCCCTACATCTGCATATTCACCCGTCGATCCCACGATAAATCCTCCACAAGGTAAGCGTTTTGGGGGTCGGGGCTCTGAGCTGAACTCGACGGGGCTGTTTACCCCTGGAGCCACGAAACGAAACGTGAGCGGATTGGTCACGGTCCTCTAACGTCTCGCGACACGTACCTGGCCGGAGGTAAACCAACCCTGCGGCAGACCACAATGCGGGCATGACGCTATCGCCCAAACCGGCGCAAGAATTCTCGCGGCAGACGTTCCTGCGTGCCGCCGCCGGAGCGCTGGCCGCAGGCGCGGTTTTCGGCACGGTTCGCGCCACCGCGGACCCGGCCGCCTCCGGCTGGAGCGGCCTGGCAATCGGCGGGCAGGTGCTGACGCCCGGTGACGGTCAATTCGCCGGTGCCAAACAGGTTTTCAACACCAACTACAGTGGCGCGACCCCCGCTGCAGTGGTCGTGCCCACTTCGGTGGCGGACGTGCAGAAGGCAATGGCATTCGCCTCCGCGCGCAATCTCAAGGTCGCTCCGCGCAGCGGCGGCCATTCGTATGTGGGGGCGTCCACAGCGGACGGTGCGATGGTCCTCGACCTGCGTCAATTGCCCGGAGACATCAAGTACGACGCCGCTACCGGAAACGTCACGGTCACCCCCGCAACCAGCCTGTACGCGCTGCACCAGGCGCTGGCCGCGGCGGGACGGGGCATCCCCACCGGCACCTGCCCGTCGGTCGGCACCTCCGGGCACGCCCTCGGCGGCGGAATCGGAGCCCAGTCCCGGCACGCCGGGCTGATGTGCGACGCGCTGACATCAGCGTCGGTGGTACTGCCCGGCGGCCAGGCCGTCACCGCCTCCGCGGCCAGCCAACCGGACCTGTTCTGGGCGCTGCGCGGCGGCGGAGGCGGCAATTTCGGCGTGACGACCTCGCTGACCTTCGCCACGTTCGCCACCACCGACGTCGACGCCGTCAATCTCAATTTCCCAGCGCAATCCTTCGCACAGGTATTGGTCGGATGGCAAAACTGGCTGCGTACCGCTGACCGCAACAGCTGGGCACTGGCCGACGCCACGATGGACGGGATGGGTACGAGTTGCCGCATCCTCGCGACCTGCCCGGCCGGTTCGGGAGGCAGCGTAGAGAGCGCGATCGTCAAAGCCGTTGGGCTGCAACCGACCGGCACCGAGCACCACACCTTCAACTATCTGGATCTGGTGCGGTATCTGGCCGTCAACAACCTCAATCCATCACCGCTGGGATATGTCGGGGGATCCGACGTGCTGTCGACCATGAACGCGGCCGCCGCGCAGGGAATCGCTTCTGCGGTCGAAGCTTTCCCTCGTGAGGCGGGTCGCGGGCTGGTGATCATGCATGCGCTCGACGGCGCGCTGGCCACCGTGCCGGCGGCCGCCACCGCATTCCCGTGGCGGCAGCAGGCGGCCTTGGTGCAGTGGTATGTCGAGACGGGTTCACCGTCGGCCGCCACGGGTTGGCTGAACACCGCGCACCAGGCCGTGCGGCAGTCCTCGGTCGGCGGCTATGTGAACTACATCGAGGCCAATCAACCGGCATCCCGGTACTTCGGGGCGAACCTGGCGAAGTTGAGCGCGGTCCGGCAGAAGTACGATCCGAGCCGAATCATGTTCTCTTCGTTGAACTTCTGAAATTCACGGACACGAACGGGCGGTGACGTGACATACCCAGGCGCGCGCAGGCGAACGCACGTCGTTCTGCGCCTGTTCGTGGCGTTTGTGTTCGGGGCCGCGGCGCTGGTCCTGATGGGAGTGATCGCGGGGTGGGAGTACGCCTCGAGCGCGGGCTGGATCGCCGCGGCCACGGTATACCTCGTGTGGACGTGGGTCGTCGTGCTGCCGATGGATGCCGACGAGACACGCGAGCACGTGCGGCCCGAGGCCCCGCCGCACCATTGGATGACCGACGCCGTCCTCCTGTCGGCGAGTGTGGCGAGTTTGGCCGGCGTCGCGCAGCTGCTGGCGGCCGGCTCGAAGGCGGGGGTAGAGAAAAATGTGGCCGCCGGCATCGGAGTGGTCAGCATCATCGCCGCGTGGTGCGTCGTCCACACCGTCTTCAGCATCCGCTACGCCGACGTCTACTACTCAGACCCCACCGGTGGAATAAACTTCGACGGCGCTGAGGCCCCGCGGTTCCTGGATTTCTTCTACATGGGATTTACCGTCGGAATGACCTACCAGGTTTCCGACACCAATCTGCAAACCGGTCAGTTGCGCCGCATCGCGCTGGGCCAGGCGTTGCTGTCATATCTCTTCGGGGCGGTGATCCTGGCGGTCACCATCAATCTCATTGTCGGGCTTGGAAATCCGACCGGATAGTGCGAAAGGATCGTCGGTGACGGAATTGGACGAGGGTCGCAGAGCCCGCCGGGCGGCGGTTGTCGTCGAGCACATGCAGAGCGAGAACGTGCAGGAGTGGGATCGGACCATGGCGACGTTCAGCCACCCCCGTTACGAGATGCCCGACGGGACGGTGTTCGACGGACGCGAGGAGGTGATGCAGTACTGGCTAGACGGCCGCACCCTGGTGCCGGATCAGCGCAACGAACTCATCGAACTCACCCATCTGAACGACGGCGACGTGCAGATCGAATTCTGGCTGCGGGGCACCCCGACCGCGACGAATGAACCGTTCGAGGTCCGATTGTGGGCGGTCTTCGGTTTTGACGAAGCCGACCTGATCACCGGCGAGCGCGTGTACGTGCAGCCCCCGACGGATGCCGCCCGATGATCGATGTTTCTGATCGTTTCCCGCCGGGAACGTGGACGTGTGCCGAATCGAGAAAATCCGCCCGTGCCGACGCCGAATGACACCGCAGGTCCGATCCGGAGTCTGATTCCCGCCCGCATCGACCGGTTGCCCTGGTCCCCGTTCCATACGCGGATGGTGGTGGCGCTCGGTGTGGCATGGGTCCTGGACGGCTTGGAGATCACCGTGGCCAGCGCGGTGGCCGACACGCTGACTCAACCCGAGACTCTGCACCTGTCCTCGACCGCCGTCGGCTTCCTGGCCACCGTCTACCTGGCCGGCGAGGTGCTGGGTGCGCTGTACTTCGGCCGGATGTCCGACAAGCTGGGCCGGCGGAACCTGTTCATGATCACCTTGGGTGTGTACCTGGTGGGCAGCGGTCTCACCGCTTTCACCCTGGGCAACAGCATCGGTTGGCTCGTCTTTCTCTACATCACCCGGTTCATCGCCGGGATGGGCATCGGCGGGGAGTATGCGGCCATCAACTCCGCGATCGACGAACTGATCCCGGCGCGCTTTCGTGGCCGCGTCGACATCGCGGTGAACGGGACATACTGGGCGGGCGCGATCCTCGGGACGCTGGGTACCTTCGTCTTCCTCAAGGCGATCGATCTCAGTCTGGGCTGGCGGCTGGCATTTCTGATCGGCCCGGTGCTGGCGGTCGTGATCGTGCTGGTCCGGCGAAACCTGCCGGAGAGCCCGCGTTGGCAGGTGATGAACGGGCGCACCGAGCAAGCCGAACAGACCATCTCTTACATCGAGCAGGAGGTGCAGGCCGGCGGGGCGCCGCTGCCCGCTGTCGATGAGACCAAGGCCATCGAGTTGCGCCCCGCCGAACAGATCGGCTACCTCGCGTTGACCCGAGTCCTGTTCCGCGACTACCCGAGTCGTGCCGTGTTGGGCGCATCGCTGATGATCAGTCAGTCGTTCCTCTACAACGCGATCTTCTTCACCTACACGTTGGTGCTCGGCAAATTCTACGGTGTTCCCTCCGCATCGACGCCGCTTTACCTGATCGCATTCGCCGTCGGAAACCTGTTGGGGCCATTGACCATCGGCCACTTATTCGACACCATCGGTCGCCGGAAAATGATCGCCGGCACCTACCTGCTGTCCGGATTGCTGTTGGCGGTGAGCGCTGCGCTGTTCCAGGCCGGAGTGTTCAACGCCATCACCCAGACCATTGCCTGGTGCGTCATCTTCTACATCGCCTCTGCGGGAGCCAGCGCGGCCTATCTCACCGTCAGCGAGATCTTCCCGCTGGAAGTCCGGGCCAAGGCGATCGCGGTGTTCTTCGCTATCGCCCAGTGTTTCGGCGCACTGGGACCGGTGATCTACGGTGCGCTCATCGGTGACGCGAAGGAGTCCCTGCCGCTGTTCATCGGCTATCTCCTCGGCGCCGTAGTGATGATGGCCGGTGGGTTGGTGGCCTGGTTCCTGGCGGTGGACGCCGAAGGTAAGTCGCTGGAGGACATCGCTACCCCTCTGGCGGCCAGCAGCAAAAGTTCGACATACTAATCGTCCGGGCAACTTTCCGACCGCATTGAGCCGACAGTGCACCACCATCCCGCCCGAAACCTCACCTGAGAGAGATGTCAGTGGTCTTCCGCGCAGACCAGGAGATCGGACGCGATCTGGCCGCAGTCGACTGGGCGTCGACCCCGTTGGGGCCGGTTGACGATTGGCCGCAAAGCCTCCGCACTGCCGTGGACATCCTGCTGTCGTCCCAGTTCTCGATGTGGATGGGTTGGGGCCAAGAACTCACCTTCTTCTGCAACGCTGCCTACCGCCGCGACACCCTGGGGCGTAAGTACCCCTGGGCGTTGGGACGCCCGGCCAGGGACGTGTGGGCGGAGATCTGGGCCGACATCAGCCCGCGCGTCGACCGCGTGCTGTCCACCGGGGACGCAACCTGGGACGAGGCATTACTTCTCATCCTCGAGCGGTCGGGCTACCCCGAGGAGACGTACCACACCTTCTCCTACAGCCCACTGCGTGATGACGACGGCAACGTGGTTGGTCTGCTCTGTGTGGTCAGCGAGGACACCGAACGGGTCATCGCGGAGCGACGGATGGCGACGCTGCGCGATCTGGGTTCGGACCCGAGCGTGGTGCGCACCGAACGTCAGATGCTCGATTTCGTAGCCGATCAACTCGCCAACAATCCGGTCGATCTGCCCTTCACTTTGACCTACCTGTTCGACAACAACCGCGACGCCCACCTTGCCGGCCTCAGCGGTATCCGCTACGGCCATCCGGCGGCTCCGGAGACGCTACCGCGCCACGGCGGCATCTGGCCTGTCGAGAAAGCGGCGCAGGGTGACGCCGAGCTGATCGAAATCGACGGTTTCGCAATGGAATTGCCGACCGGCGCCTGGAGTGAGCCGCCCGCCCAGGCGCTGGTGGTGCCGCTGCTGCAACCCGGTGGTGCGCCGCTGGGGTTTCTGGTCGCCGGGTTGAACCGGCACCGCGAAATCGACGACGACTATCGGGGTTTCGTCGAATTGGTGGCCGGATACATCTCTGCCGGGGTGGGTAGCGCGCGCAGTTATCAGGCACAGCAACGCCGCGCCGAGGAACTCGCCGAACTCGACCGGGCAAAGACCACGTTCTTTTCCAACATCAGTCACGAGTTCCGCACTCCGCTCACCTTGATCCTGGGACCGGTCGACGGACTGCGCAGCCGGAACACCGGTGTCGACGAGGCCGCACGCCAGGAGCTGGAGCTGGTGTACCGCAACGGTTTGCGGCTCGCGAAGCTGGTCAACACGCTGCTCGACTTCTCGCGTATCGAGGCTGGGCGGATGCGGGCTCGGTTCGAGGCCGTCGAACTCGCCTCGCTGACCGCCGATTTGGCGAGTGTGTTTCGTTCGGCGATCGACCAGGCCGGTTTGGCGTTCACCGTGGACTGCGCACCGCTGGCCGAGCCGGTGTACCTGGACCGGGAGATGTGGGAGAAGGTGGTGCTCAATCTCCTCTCCAACGCGTTGAAATTCACCTTCGACGGTGAGATCAGTGTCCGGGTGACGCGCGACAGTCAAGCAGTAGTGACGGTGAGCGACACCGGGATCGGCGTACCGGCCGCCGAGATGCCCCGGCTCTTCGAGCGTTTCCACCGCATCGACTCCGCCCGCGCCCGGTCCACCGAAGGCAGTGGTATCGGGCTGGCCCTGGTCAAGGAACTCGTCGGACTCCACGGCGGCACCATCACGGCCGAGAGCACCGAGGGTGTGGGCACCTCGTTCACCGTGCGGTTGCCGTTCGGGACGGCCCATCTGCCCGCCGAGGAACTTGTCTCACCGTCCGAAACCAGCTCAGCGACTGACCAGATCGCCGCGCCGTACGTGCAGGAGGCGCTGCGTTGGCTGCCGCGGGAGACGCGGGAGAGCGCCACCTCGACGGCGGTACCTGCCGCGGCAACCATGCCCGCCCAGGGGAATCGCGAGGAGCTGCGGGCGCGGGTGCTGGTTGCCGACGACAACGTCGACATGCGTGAATATCTCGCCAATCTGCTCACCGCATCCGGCTACGAGGTGAGTAGCTTCGCTGACGGGCAACAGGCGCTGGATGCCATCCGCTCTCGACTCCCTGACCTGGTCATCAGCGATGTCATGATGCCAGGGCTGGACGGACTGCAGCTGTTGGCGGCGCTGCGCAACGATCCGCGTACCGCGGCACTGCCCGTACTACTGCTGTCGGCGCGCGCGGGGCAGGAAGCCTCGGTCGAGGGTTTGCTTGCCGGCGCTGACGACTACCTCGTGAAGCCCTTCGTCGCGGCGGACCTGCTCGCGCGCGTGCGGGCCAACGTCGAGTTGGCGCACTTACGCAACTACCACGCGCGCTGGCGCACCGCACTGGTGGATTCGTTGCAGGAGGCGTTCTTCGTGTCAGACGAGCGCGGCGCCGTCGTCGAGATCAACACCGCATTCACCGAAATTCTGGGCTATGGGCCCGAGCACCTGCCGTACGAACCCGTCCATCCCTGGTGGCCGGACGCCGACAGCGAGCCGGATTCCCGTCGGCAGGTCGAGACGGCGTTCGCGCAACTACGTACCGAAACGCAGGGCGTCTTCACCGTGCCTGCCATACATCGGGACGGGCACCGGTTGTGGATCAATGTCAGTTTCAACCATGCCGACGACCCCGACTCCGGACGCCGGGTAATGGTCGGCACCTTCCGCGACGTCACGGCGGAGCACTACGCCGTGCAGAGCCAAACAGCGTTGGCTGGGCTCAATCAACAACTGGTGCAATCGGATACGTTGCGCGACGCGCTGCAGGGTGCGCTCGAGGTGCTGCGCGACGTGTGGCACGCCCGGCGAGTACTGGGCGCCACGTTCATCAGCGATGCGCCGGAAAGTCCCACACCCGACCTGCTCTGCGCCGGTGAAGCGGCCAAGTGGCCGGATCTGACATCGCACCACCGGGAGCTGATCGCGTCCCTGCGCGATGCCGATCTGTTGAGCGTCATCGCCGAAGTGGGCGCGGCGGGCATCGCTCTGCAACACCCACGTGGGCGGTTAGTGGTCTGGGTCGAGTTGTCCGAGCATCGTCGCTTCACCCGGGAGGATCGCACCCTGCTCACGGTGCTGGCCGGTCGGCTCAGCCAAGGGCTGCTCCGCGTGTATCAGCTGGACGAACAGCGCGAAACCGCTGTGGCACTGCAGCATGCGATGCTGGGGCCCGCGACGTTGCCCGACGGTTTTGCGGTGCGGTACCGTCCCGCAAGCCACCCACTTCAGGTCGGCGGCGACTGGTATGACGTCGTCGAACTTGACAGCGACCGCGTCGGGCTGATCGTGGGCGACTGCGTCGGTCACGGCTTGGGCGCGGCGACCGTGATGGGTCAGTTACGCAGCGCTTGTCGTGCGCTGCTGCTCGAACAGCCAAGCCCGGGAGCGGCGTTGGGTGCGCTGGACCGCTTCGCGGAGCGGTTGCCGGGAGCGCGTTGCACCACCGCTTTCTGCGCCGTGCTGACCCGCGACACCGGTGAGTTGTTGTACTCCAGCGCGGGCCATCCGCCGCCCATCATGGTGCACGCGGACGGCACGACCGAGATGCTCAGCGGGGAACACGGTTTGCCGTTGGCGCTACGTCCGGAGTGGACTCGACCTGAAACTCAGGTGACCATGCCGCCGCGCTCAACCTTGTTGCTTTACACCGACGGACTGGTGGAGCGGCGCGGTTTCTCCCTCGATGACGGCATGGCCCGTGCCGCCGACGTCGTTCAGGAGGGCCGTTCGCACGGGTTGGAAGAGGTCGCGGACCAACTGATGGTTTCGCTGGAGCCCGGGGGCGGCTACCCCGACGACGTCGCCATGCTGCTGTACCGGCAGCCGGCGCCCTTGGCGATGGAATTCTCCGCCAACGCAAGCCAACTCGCGCCCGGCCGGACCGCTTTGCGCAACTGGCTGACCCGAGCCGGCGTCGATCCCGATCAGATTCAAGATGTGCTGGTCGCCACCGGAGAAGCTGTGGCCAACGCCATCGAACACGGCCTGCGAGACCACCCCGACGGCACGGTCTCGTTGCGCGCGACAGCGATCGTCGACCGGTTACAGGTGACGGTCGCCGACACCGGAGTCTGGAAGCCGCCCGCTGAAATCCCCGGGTTCAGTCGGGGCCGCGGCATCTCACTGATGCGAGTTTTGATGGAGGATTTCAGCATTCATTCCAGTGAAGCGGGCACGACAGTGCAGATGTACGCAAGGATCACCTGATGGCAACGCCGCTCACGTTGAACACGGACCGTGACGCCGACGGGACGCCACGAGTGACTGTCACCGGCGAGATCGACCTGAGCAACATCGACGTCTTCACGCGCGCGCTCGCTGCCGCCAACGGGGGCACCCGCGACCCCATCACCATCGATCTACGTGCGGTCAGGTATCTGGACAGTGCCGGGATCAACGCCCTGTTCGACCACGCCGACATCATCGACGACCTGCACGTGATCGTCCACCCGCTGCTGGTCCGGGTTCTCACCGTCAGTGGATTCAGCAAGATCGCCCGGGTCGAAGCCGGATAAGCTCGTCGTCATTCTGTGAACCCGGACGGTCGTGAGAACCCTTGCACTGCCGTGGATTTCACCCGCCGGAGTTGTCCGGCCGACGGCTGAACTGCATGTCGAGGCTGCGCAGGTGGGTCTGCAGCCCGGCGTCCTGCACCGGGATCAGGTGTGCCGGGGCGCCGGATTCGTTGTAGTGCGCGTGCCACATGCCCGGCGGCGTGGTGAACGCGCCGCCTGCCTGCCAGTCCACCCGGATCGGGTCGGCGATGCGACCGGAGCTGTCGAGCTGGGTGCCCAACAACGTGTAACAGCCGGGCTGGGCGTCCAGGATCAGGTCCAGGGCCACGGACTGGTGGCGGTGGGGCCGCTGTTCCCGGCCGGGCGGCAGCACTCCGAACATCGCCCAAAGCACGTGGGTCAGGGTCAGCGTCTGCTCCTGCTCGGCGTTGGCCAGCAACACGCTCACCCGGTTCCGCCGGTTGGCGCCGGGCCGGGCAGCGATCTGCTGCAACTCGGCAACTACGTCCGCGCGCCGGAACTTGGTGGGACGGAATCGCGGTTCGGTGGCCCGGACGCCGAGATACCGCAGCAGGGGCTCGTCGTGCACCCAGTACATCGCGGTGTCGGCGCCGGCGCAGAACGTGGCGGGTGTGCCGGCGGGCAGGGTCAGGAAATCGCCCTTCTCCCAACGAATTAGCGTGCCGTCGACGATTGCGGCGCCACGCCCGTACAGCACGTAGTACAGCTGCGAGGTGGCGTTCGGACTGGTCTCGACGCGCTCGTTCGACCGGATCCGCACGAAGTTGGCCAGTAGTGCGGGACTGGTGGCGGCACCGCTGGTGATGCCCATGTCGCCGGACAGGTCCAGCGGGATGATCCCGGTGGGCTGGTCCCGGTACAGATCCGGGCTGAATTGGGCGATCGGCACCCGCGGGGTGTGGCCGGAGCCGATCGGGTCGGCGGCCTGGGTGTATTCGAAGTAGCGGGCATCTTCTCCCCAGTCGGCCCACTCCTCGAATCTGCCCTCGAATGCAACCTCGGTCACGTCCGTCATCGGCGCCGGGATCGTCGGGTCCAGCGTGTCCATTGCGATCGTCATGGCGTTCTCCTTGCTCCCACGCACTTATATCTCGATAGTATCTATCTTGTATCTAAGACGCAAAAGCGGAGCATCGTTACTGTCGGTACACGACTTAGCGGCAAGGAGGCCGGCATGGCATTGGAGACGGCCCGCGGGTCAGGTGCCGCCAAGGACCGAGCGCTGGATTACGTCAAGTCCCGGGTGCTGACCGGTGCGTTTCCGGGCGGGGAGCTGATCAGCGAAGGCGAGGTGGCCACCGCACTGGGCATGTCGCGCACCCCGGTGCGGGAGGCGTTCCTGCAGCTGGAGGCGGCCGGTCTGCTGCGGCTGTATCCCAAGCGCGGCGCGCTCGTCGTGCCGGTTTCGCCGGACGAGGTGCGTGCCGTGCTGCAAGCCAGGCTGGTGCTGGAAGACTTCGCGGCCGGTGCCGTGCTGCAGCGGGGAAGCGTGGCGTGTGCGGCGCTGTACGAACAGCTTTCGGCCGAAGTCCAGCGTCAGCGCGAGGCCGCGGCGGCCTCGCGCTTGGCTGAGTTCCTCGAGTCCGACCGCGCCTTCCACCAGCTCACGCTGGACGCCGCCGGCAATGCCATTCTGGCCGGGTTCTACTCGACCTTGCGCGACCGTCAGATGCGGATGATCGGGGAGTCAGCACGCGACCCACAGCGCCTGAACACCATCATCGCCGAGCACGAACGCATCGCGGACGCGCTGCGCGACGGAGAATTGGAAGGGGCACGCGACGCCGTGCGCGCGCATCTATCCAGCACCACCCGAGCGCTGGGGTTGCTATGAACAGCGCTGGGGTTGCTATGAACAGCGCTCGAGCCAGCGTGAGATCCTGACCGTGTGCCGAAGCTGCAGGGACGACGAGTTGCCATCACGGGTGGCGCGCAGGGGATCGGACGGTCGATCGGCGAGGCGCTGATCGCCGCGGGAGCCCGGGTGGCGCTCGGTGATATCCAAGAGGCACTGGTAAAACAGGCCGCGGCCGAATTGGGTGGCGGCACAACCGGTTACCACGTCGATGTGACCGACGCGGTGAATTTCGAGACGTTCCTGGACCGAGCGACCGACGACCTCGGTGGGCTCGACGTGCTCGTCAACAACGCGGGCATCATGCCGATCGGGCCCTTCCTGGAAGAAAGCCCGAATGTCACCCGACGCACCGTCGAGATCGACGTGCTCGGCGTCATGACGGGGACCCGACTGGCCGGCACCCGCTTCGCGAAAAGCGGAGCGGGCCACATCGTCAACATCGCCTCGGTGATGGGCACCCTGGCATCGCCGAACGCTGCCACCTACTGCGCGTCCAAATACGCTGTCGTCGGGTTCAGCGCGGCGCTGCGTCAGGAGTGGCGCGGTACCGGAGTCAAGATCTCCGCGATCTGCCCCGGCTTCGTGCGGACCGACCTGATCGCGGGGATGTCGGCGCCGGGCCCCTTGGAACGGTTCCTGGTAGTGAACCCGGAAGACGTCGCGGCGGCCGTCGTCGCCGAACTGGTCAAAGGATCGTCGCGAACCGTGTTCGTGCCCAAGCTGGTCGGGCTGGTGTCGCGCGGTACCGCCACGCTGCCGGCGCCGGTCGTCGACGCGGCCTTCCGGTTGTCGGGTGGTAACAAGGTCACCGCAGAGTTGGACCACGAGAAACGAGCGTCGTATCAGGCGCGCATCGAAAATCAGGAGTAACCATGGGGGACACCAACACTCGTATCGAATTGACCGGATTACGGGGGGTGCCGGAGACAGCCCTCAGCGCGGCGTTGCTCGCGTCCTTGCCGGCTAACGAGGCGCCGGCGCCGTGGGAGTGTCATTGTTCGGCGTTGCTGTGGCTGGGTCGAGGGGGGCGCACCGCAGCCGCGGCGTTGCCGCCCGGCTTGGGCGGCAGTCCCGCGCTGGCCACCGTGGGCGGGTTCGTGCGGTACACCGACACCCCGGTCGGCGCGTACGACGAGGTGCTGGGCATGGTCGCCTCCCGCACTGGCCTGCGGCCGTGGGGCAACGTGGCGTTCATGTCGGTGAATTCCGAATCGAGCCTGGTCGGAGGCCGGACCAATTGGGCGATGCCGAAAACACTGGCCCGCTTTGACGGGGAATTGGCCGACGGCGGGCTGATCACCGGCAGCGGTACCGATCAGGTGTCCTGGACGGTCAGCGCGGCGCCGCGAGTCTTGGGGCCGGCCATACCGCTCAAGACCAAAGCCACCGCGCGCCAGCAGTTCGCTGATGGCCGCGTTGGTGATTCGCTGCTGACCTTCTCCGGCCGAATCCGGCCGGCTTTCGTCACCGTCGGCGTTTCCTCGGCGGGACCGCTGCCGACCTGGCTGCGTCCCGGGCGGCATCTGGGCGCCTTCGTCGAAGATGCGATCTTCAGCCTCGGCGAACCGCGGTTCTAGGCACCCGCCGCTAATCCATCTCGCCGTATTCGTCGAACCAGTGCGCGAGCTTGCCTCGACGACTGACCGCGCGCAGTCTGGCTTCGGCCGCGGCACGCGTCTTGCTGGTCGTGACGATCAGTAGTTCGTCGCCGGCCTCGATGCGGGTGTCGGGTTCGGGAACGAAGGTGTGGCCGTCTCGGATGATCAGCGTGATGACGGCTGGGTCGGGGAGTCGTAGTTCCAGGATGGTGACGTTGTGCAGTCGCGACGGCCTCTGCACCGTCATGGTCAGCAGTTCGGCATCCAGCATGTCCAGCGGAGCCGCTTCCACCTGAATCTCTCGGGTGGCCTCCCGCGAGATCAGGCCCAGCACGCGTGCGATCGGCCGCAGGCTGGGCCCTTGGATCAGGGTGAAGACCACAACCAGGACGAACACGATGTTGAGCAGTCGAGAGCTGCCTGTCACACCTTCGACGATCGGAAAAGTCGCCAGCACGATGGGCACCGCGCCGCGCAACCCCGCCCACGACAGGAACGCCTGATCGCGCCAGGGAATGCGAAACCAGATCAGTGTGCCCACCACCGACAGCGGGCGTGCGACCAGCAGCAACACCAATCCGATGACGATGGCCGGCAACACGTCGACTGCCAGTTCACTCGGGTCGACGAGCAAGCCGAGCAGCACGAAGAGTCCGATCTGGGCCAGCCAGCCGACTCCCTCAGCGAACGAACGGGTCGCCGATCGGTGCGGCAGCCCGAGGTTCGCCAACACCACGGCGGCCACATAGGCGGCAATGAAACCGCTGGCATGGGCGTCGCCGGCGGCGGCGAACGCGACGAGGCCCAATCCGAACGTCGCGATCGGGTACAACCCCGACGCGGGTAGTGCGATGCGCCGCAGCCCGAAGGCGCCGAGGTATCCGACGACCAGGCCGATCACGGTGCCCCCGACGAGTTCGTACACCAGGTCCGTTACCGCACCTTCGGGGTGGAACACGAACGGCACCACGCTGAACATCAAGACCAGAATCACGCCCGGCGCATCGTTGAAACCGGACTCGGCCTCCAGCAGCCCGGCGAGCCGCCGCGGCAGCGGCAGCACTCGCAGCACCGAGAACACAGCCGCCGCATCGGTGGAGGAAACGATGGCGCCGAGCAGCAGTGCGAGCTGCCAGTCGAAGTGCAGCAGTAAGTGCGCACCCACCGCGGTGACCACGGTGCTGATGACGACACCGAAGCTGGCCAGGGCGGCCGCGGGCCCCAGTACCTTGCGAATGTCGCTGAACCGCGTGGTCAGGCCGCCTTCCACCAGGATGACGGCCAGCGCCGCGGTGCCGACGTTTCTGGCCAGGACGACGTCGTCGAACTGCAGGCCCAGGCCGTCCTCGCCGATAGCGACGCCGACCAGCAGGAACAGCAGCAGACTGGGGAACCCCACGACCGTGGCCACGCGGGTACCGACGATGCTGGCCAGCAGCACGAGGCCGCCGACCGACACGGTCAGGTAAAGCTGCTCCAGGGTCATTTCGTTCCAGTTCACACGCGAGCGCGGCAGCGATCGCTACCGCGGTTTGTACGGACGAGGGCGCCGACGACGGCGTGCTGCCAGTAAATCAGCCCGGGCCTACGGCGCGCTCGCTGCACAGCGATAGGCAAAGATGGCTGCATGGCCAAACGGAAACTGCGGATCGGGATTGCCGGCGCCGGCAATGTCGGCCGTTCCGTCGCCCAAGAGCTGCTCGACGCCGGGCACAAGGTGCTGCTGATCGAACGGCAACGAAGCAATTTCGAACCGCACAAAGTCCCGGCGGCGGACTGGTTGTACGCCGACGCCTGCGAAATGTCCTCGTTGCAGGAGGCCGGCGTCCAGACGTGCGACGTACTGATCGCCGCCACCGGAGACGACAAGGCCAACCTGGTGGTGGGCCTGCTGGCCAAGTCGGAGTTCGGTGTGCCTCGGGTGGTGGCCAGGATCAACGATGTTCGCAACGAGTGGCTGTTCGGCCAGTCGTGGGGCATCGACGTCGCGGTGTCCACGCCGGGTGCAATGGTCGCCGGCATCGAGGGCGCCATCGACGTCGGCCACCTGGTCCGCCTGATGGGCCTTCGCGAAGGACGCACCGCTCTGACGAAACTGACGCTGCCCGAAGACAACCCCTTGGTCGGTCAGCAGGTGGCCGAGCTGAAGTTGCCGAAGAACACCGGTTTGGTCAGCGTGGTCCGGCGCGACAGCGTTATCGTTCCGGGCCCCGAAGACGTGCTCGAGGCAGGCGATGAGGTGCTCTTCATCGCCGACAACGCGCGCGAACGTGCCCTGTGGGCCGCGATCAACCGGGCACGACTGGGCCGGTTGCCGAGCAACCGAACCTAGGACGGCAAATGTCGGTAGCGCTACTGCGTGAGATGTTCGAGCGGATGGTCGTCGCGAAGAACAGTGACCTGATCGAGCACTACTATCATCCGGATTTCGTGATGTACTCGGACGGCCTGAGCCAGGCTTTCGCCGAGTTTCGCGACAGCCACCGCACGCTCTACGCGACCCCCATCACCTACGCGGTCGAGTACGACGACCAGGCTTGGGTGGAGGGCTCAGACAAGGGTTCCGACGAGGGTTCAGGCAAGGTCGCGGGCAGGGTATGGATCACCACCTCGCGCCCAGGGGAGGAGCCGACCCGAATCGAGGTGGTGCTGATCGTCGCCTACCTCGACGGACGGATCCACCGGGTGTGGGAGACCACCTGGCCGAGCTGGCGCACCGCGGCCGCGTTCGAAAGCTATTGACCATCAACCCAACCGGCGCAGTAGTTCGGCGGCGGCATGCCGCCCGCTGAGCAGCGCGCCGTGCACAGTGGCGGGGTTGTCCGCGCCCACGGCTTCGCCGGCCAAGTACAGCCGGTCACCGATCGGTTCCTGTAGGCGGCGACGATCATCGGGGCCAGACCCGGGGGCGTGGTAGGAGTACGAGCCCAGGGCATAGGGATCCACGGTCCATCTCGAGGATCGGACCTCGACGGGTTCGGCGCCGAACAGCCGCCGGGCGATGGGCGCCGCGTCCGCCAGCAGATCGTGCGGCGGCGCGGATTCCAGGTACCGCCCATTGCGACCGGGATTGAACGCCAACACAATTGGCCCGGCTGAGGCGGGCAGGGTGAACCACTGTGCCCACCTGTTCTCCTTTGCACCCAGATACTGGAAGAAGGCGTTCTCCCGGTCCCAATTGCGCTGCCGGAACCGGAAATAACTCTTGGCCAGCACGCCGAATCCCAGCGCGCGCACCGCGTGGGCGTGTCTTTCAGGAAGGGGCGGGTCGAAGGTGATCGCACCGGATTTCAGGACACCGAGCGGAACGGTGACGATCGCGGCGGGCCCTTCGAAGGTCTGGTCGCCGGCCGTCACTACCACTGAGTTATCTTGCTGCACAATGGAATTTACGATGGTGTTGAAGTCGATCCGGATTCCGTCGGCCAGCAACCGCGGTAAGGCGTCATAGCCGGTGGTGACGACGGACTGCGGACCGCCGGTGTAGCTGCCCTGATCGAACGTGGTGGCCGAGAGTTGGTCTGCGTCGGCGGCGTATTCGTCTTCAATCTCGGTATTGACGTAGTAAGCCAGCGCGGCGCGCTCCCGGTCGGAGAGCTCTTCGCGGTTTGACCGGGCGGCGACGGCGGCACCCAGACTGCCGCCGCTGGCCTCCTCGCGCGCGTCGGACACCAGGTCGCGCCAGGTCTGGGAATGGTATGTCATCGGTTGCAACTGCGGATCGATCGCCAGTTCCGCCGGGTTGTCATAGTTGGTCGGCTCGATGTGGGCGTGGACTTTGCCGGCCAGTTCCAGCAATGGGTTGTTCGTGGTGCCGTGGATCCATGACGCACCCAGTTCCAGTGGGGTGCCCCAATCGCGGCTGGTGTGCACCCGGCCACCGATTCGGTTGCGTGCCTCGACGATACGCACCTGGCGCCCGGTGTCGCTGAGACTGCGTGCCGCGGCCAGGCCGGCCATGCCGGCACCGACAATCAGCACCGACCGGTTGTCGGGACCGGAGGCGGGTATTGCGCATCCTGAGGCCAGCCCGCTACCCGCCGCAACTGCACTCGCAGCCAGGAATTCTCGGCGGGATAGGTGGAACACGAGTGTCAGCGTCCCACGCCGTTACCGTTTTGTGTTCTTCGAATGCGATTGGCCGCACATCACGTGTGGGTAAACTCCCCTGACACCGGAGGGTGGCAATGGAGCCGCCGAGGGGGGAGCGGCGATGAGTGCTCAGAAGTCCACTACGCGTGGCAGATCGGGCCCGAAGTCAATGGTTGAGTTGCCGCCCAGTAGCACCCTTGCGGTCCGCGCCGCCGACGGCACACGGTTGCACGCCGAGGTATTCGGCCCGCCGGACGGCTACCCGATTGTCCTGACGCACGGATTCGTCTGTGCCATCCGGGCGTGGTCTCACCAGATCGCTGATCTGGCTTCCGATTATCGCGTCATTGCCTTCGATCACCGCGGTCACGGGCGCAGCGGAGTGCCACGGCGCGGCGGTTACAGTCTCAAGCACCTGGCTTCCGACCTAGATTGCGTGCTGGACGCGGCGTTGGCTCCGCACGAGCGTGCCGTGATCGCGGGGCATTCGATGGGCGGCATGACAATCCAGGCCTGGTCAGAACGTTACCGGCACAAGGTTCAGCGGCGAGCCGATGCGGTCGCATTGATCAACACGGCCAGCGGCGACCTGCTGCGCAAGATCAGGTTCCTTTCGGTGCCGAGGGGATTGTCCCCGGCCCGTGTGCTGGCCGGCCGCACGTTGATCAATGTCGTTGGGGGACTGCCGCTTCCCGCGGTGGCCCGGATCCCCAGTCAGCACCTGGTGGCGATGATGGCCGTCGGAGCGGGCACGGATGCGGGCACCGCCCGGCTGGTGTACGAGCTCTTCGAGCAGACTTCGCCGCTGGGGCGCGGGGGTTGCGCGCGGATGTTGATCGGTGAGGTGGGGTCGCGCTACCTGAACCTGGATGGTCTGACGGTCCCGACCCTGGTGATCGGCAGCCAACGGGACCGGCTCACGCCGATCAGTCACTCGCGCCGGATCGCCGCAACCGCGCCCAACGTGGTCGGGCTGGTAGAGCTGCCCGGTGGACATTGCTCGATGCTGGAACGGCCCGCGGAAGTGAATCGGGAGCTTCGCGGACTCGCCGAGTCCGCGATGGCCCGGCACGCCCAATACCGGCGGATCAGCTCATAGCAGCGAGGCTACCTCGGCGGCCGCACGCTGGCCGGATCTGACCGCGCCGTCGAAATACCCGGTCCAGACGTCCGCTGTCTCGGTGCCGGCCCAGTGGATGGGGCCGACCGGCGCGCGTAATACCCGGCCGTACTTCGTCCAGGATCCTGGCGGCACCGCGGCCGTCGGGCCACCTGAAGCGAATTCCTCTGCGCCCCAACGGTGATCGGCATAGTCGAGGGGTTCGAGCGCTTCGTCTCCGAATAGCGCAGCGAAACACCGTAGGGCGTCGCGGCGGCGTTGCTCGGGCGCTAACGAGTCGAAAGCGCGGGAATCGACGAAACCCAGCAGCAGGCCTGGGCCGTCGGGATGTGGACTGAGGTCGAATGTGATGAATACGGGGCCTTGGTCGGATAGCGACTGGCCCGAGAAGCCGTTGCGCCGCCAGAACGGCGTTTCGTAGGCGGCGTAGGCCTTACTGAGCCGGCCCTGTGGCCAGTTGTGGGCGAGTCGCTCGTAGTCGGGTGGAAGTGGGGGATTGAACTCGATGGCGGCGCGATGGGCCGGGGGGATGGCGACGATGACGAACCCGGCTTCGGTGTGACCGCGATCGGTGGTGACAGTGACGCCAGAGCCGTGCCGGTCGATGCGACGGACCGGGCCGTTGAGCACCACCCGGTCACCGAGTTCGGCGGCCAGCGCCAACGCGATCTGCTGGGTGCCGCCGGGGAAGTGGTCCTCCTGCGCGCCGTTGCGGGTGTCGAGCAGGCGGTTCATTCCGCCGGCGGCGCGAACGTAGCGGGCGGCATGCAGTAACGACACATCGTCTGGTTCGCACCCCCAGGTCACCCGGGTCATGATGGCCATCAGGTCACGCGAGGAGGCTGTGGCGCGGACCAACCGCAACCACGCACCGAGCGAGACGCCGTCGAACTGCTGGGCCCGCCGCGCGTTCCAGGGCGCCGCCACCGGCACGGTGCGAGAGATTCGTTCGAATTGCCACTGCAAGCGCCCGATGTCGATCAGGCCGATCAGTGAAAGTCGAGGAATGGTGCCGCGATATGGGCGCGACGAACCACGCCAGCGGATGATGTTCTTGCCGTGGTGGTGCGTCGGCGCGGTCGGTATCTGCAGGTCAGCCGCCAGGGCTTTGACGGCGTCCTGGGTGGGTCCGACGAACGAGCCGCCGAGGTCGATGGGCAGGCCCGCCACGCTGCCGGTGAACGAACGCCCGCCCACGCGGTCGCGGCCCTCCAGCACCAGCACGTCATGACCTTGTTGTGTCAGCTCGCGAGCTGCGGCAAGGCCGGCAAAGCCGGCGCCAACCACCACGACATCGACGGTCCGCGGGGGGTTTGTCACGTCCTCTAGTCAACAGCATCGAAGGGGTTCCGTACTGTACTTTTTGCCCCGCATCCGTATCCGTATCCGCCACCACCGTCCGCATCCCGTACCGCATCCGCCACCGCAAATTGAGGTAGCCGCCTTGAAAGTTTTCACCGCTCTGTACGGCCTTGCCGATGCGGCCGATCGGGCGCGCGAGTTGCGCGATGCCGGGGCGCACGGTGTCGCCACCTTCGAAGGCCCGCACGACGTGTTCGCCCCGTTGACGCTGGCCGCCACGGTGGGTGGCCTGGACCTGATGACCAATGTGGCAATCGCGTTCCCGCGCAACCCGATCCACTTGGCGCATCAGGCCAACGATCACCAGTTGCTCAGCGGTGGACGATTCATGTTGGGACTCGGCACCCAGATTCGCCCTCAGATCGAGAAGCGGTTCGGCGCCCAGTTCGACCGCCCGGTGGCCCGCATGACCGAACTGATCGCGGCGCTGCGCGCCATTTTCGAGGCGTGGAATACTGGTGCCCGCTTGGACTTTCGCGGTGACTACTACCGGCACACGCTGATGACGCCGACCTTCAATCCCGGCCCGAATCCCTACGGGGCACCGCCGATTTTCGTCGGCGCGCTGGGACCTCGGTTGACTAGGGCGACCGCCGAGCACGCCGACGGGTTGCTGGTTATGCCGTTCGGTTCTAAGCGGTTTCTGCAGACGAACACCCTGCCCGCGGTACGGGCGGGCCTGCAGGCCAGCGGCCGGCGACCTGAGGACTTCACGGTCATTCCCGAGATCATCGTGTCCGCCGGCGACACCGAAGAGGCTTCGGCACAGGCTGCCGCCGGAACCCGGCGGCTGCTGTCGTTCTACGGGTCCACGCCCGCGTACCGGCCGGTGCTGGCCGCACATGGCTGGGAGGATCTACAGCCAGAGCTCAACGCGATGTCCAAGCAGGGCCGCTGGCAGGAGATGGCCGGTCTGATCGACGACGACATCATGCACACCATCGCAGCGTGCGGCACTCCCAAGGAGATCGCCGCGCACATCCGGGACCGCCTCGACGGTGTCTCGGACACCGTGTTCCTGTATCAGGCGGCCCCGATCGGCTTGTCCACTCTGGCCGAACTCATCGACGAGCTGAAATAGCTACGACGCTGTTCAATAGCTACGACGCTGTTCAGGGAGCGACGCTCAGCCAGTCGGCGAAGCCGGACGGGTCGTGCCGACCCAGCGCGCCGTGCTCGTACAAACCCCAGCCCTCCACCGGGTCGGCGTCGCCGTCACGGCACACGGCCCGGCCGACATGGTCGATCACGCCGAAGCCGGACCTGCCCACGATTCCCGGGTCGGTCATGTCGTAGGTGAGCCGTTCGGCGAATTTCTCGCCCCGCCAAACGCCGTGCAGCCAGTCCGAATCGCCGCCGTAGCCGCCACCGACGTGGATCGGAACCGGGAGTTTGGATTCCACGTCGAAGTGCACGGGGGTGCCGTCGGGTCGGGTCGCGTCGATGGTCGCTCCGGTCGGGATGCGGGTGCCCGAACGGTAGTGGATCTTGACCCGCGGCCAGCCCAACTGCTCGACCCGGCCATCACGCCACACCCGGGTGCAGTCGTTGAGGGAGCGGAATCCGTTGGGCTCCTCCTGAATGATCAGCACGATGGCGAAGTCATCGAACGCCATGGGCACGTACAGCCACCACATGCCCTCGAACGGTGGATCGGCCGGGCGCCCTGCGGGTTCGGCTTCGCCGATCGGGCGGATGCCCCAGGACCGGTCGCGGCTGCCGATCCAGGCGGCGGGGTCGACCTTGATTTCCTCTCCGTCGACGCTCAGATGCCCGCTCCAGCTGCCCAACTGGGCGAACCGCTGGGCGTTGAGTGTGACCCGGTTGCCCGTGCGCAGGATGTGCGGCTGTTCCTGGACGACATCGAACAACCCCTCCCAGGTGAGATCGGCTGCGATGCCTTCGGTTTCGTCGAGCACGATGCGCAGCTTGCGCAACGGCTCGATGACCTCGACTCGATATCCGTTGACGTGTTGGTGCAACCGGTCCTGGTCGATGGCATCGGAAACATGCACTGCCGTCTGGGTGTCCCCCCGCCTGATCAACAGGAACGCGTCCTTCACACCCAGATTGGGGTAGTAGCCAATGCCGGTGATCACGAAGATGTTTCCGGTGCGGTCGTGGGCATTGAAATAGGAGCGGTCGTAGAAGTTGCGGTCCGAGGAGCCGGGCCAGGCGATCGGCTGGGGCAGCTGATGAACGGGGTACTCGTCGAGCGGGCCCAGACTGTGCGCCATTAGCGCTCCTCTCCAATAAGGCGTTTCATCAAACCGGCGTGGTAGAACAGCGACTCGACGTCGTCGGGTTTCTCGGCTTCACCGAAGTGCACCCGACGTGCGCCGGTGCGCATGAACACGCACGCCCACATAACGCCGGAATATGCGTAGAACCACCGCAGGTCGCCGAGTTCTACGCCGATGAGTTGCCGGTACGTCGCGCGCACGTCCTCCTCGCGCATCACATTGGGCAGCCCGGGCAGCGTCGCCAGACCGGCCAGCTCCTCAAACACCTTGTGCGCATAGATCATCCATGCCACATCCAGTTCGCGTGGGCCGAGTGTCACCATTTCCCAGTCCAGTACCGCCACCGGTTCGAAGTCTCGGTACAGCACGTTGCCCATCCGGGCATCGCCCCACAGCAGCACGGGCTCGCGTGTCGCGGCCTCCTCGGGCCAATTGTCTTGCAGCCACTGCAAGCTGCGTTCGACCAACGGTGACCGCCCGATGTCCGGGACGGCGAAGTCATACCACGACTTGACCCAGGCGAAATGCTTGTGCAGCGCGGTCTCGCCGGTCAGCCCTTCGCTGAGGAAGCCAAATGTCTTATCCGCCTGCGGGATCGAATGCAGGC
The DNA here is from genome assembly GCF_001673315.1 of Mycobacterium asiaticum. Lineage (GTDB taxonomy): Bacteria > Actinomycetota > Actinomycetes > Mycobacteriales > Mycobacteriaceae > Mycobacterium > Mycobacterium asiaticum_B. Next base: position 24,298 of record NZ_LZLQ01000098.1, read on the forward strand.
GGGCCAGTACCTGCACACTGGCATCCTGCAGCTTGCGCTGCTGTTCGGCCGGTGCGTCGGCGAACCAGTTGCCCCCGAACGTGTATGGCATTACGTCAGGTGGCACCACACCATCCACGTAATCCATCACGAAGAACGGGGCGCCGAGCACCTCGCCGGTGTTCTCGATCCAGCGCACCTGGGGTACCGGGACGTCGGTCAGCTCACCGACCTGGCGGATCACTTCGAATTGGTGGTCGAGGCGATAGCTGGGGAACACCGGGATGTCTTGAGCGGTGGGCGCCACCCGCACCACCAGCTTTTGCTCCTGGTCCTGCCAGCGGGCCGTCAGGATGATGGTTTCCGAGGACATGCCCGTGGAGTCCACGCCGCTCTCCACGGTGACCTCGGGAGCAACGGGAAGCACTGTCGCTAACCAACGAGACATGAGGTCAGGGACGGTGGCGGTGTCGCGGCTCGAGCGTTGCATGCGGCCTACATCTTCGACCGCCGGTTCATTGGCCACGGTGCTTCCTTTGCGGGGTAATTACGATACGGTAGGTAGCGTTATGAAAGCAGACCCGTCAACCCTTGACAAGGCCCCCGGAGCCGGGCGCCCGCGGGATCCGCGCATCGATTCGGCCATCCTGACCGCCACCGCGGAATTGCTTGTGGATTTCGGCTATTCGAGCCTCAGCCTGGCTGCGGTCGCCGAACGTGCCGGGACAACGAAATCGGCGCTGTACCGCAGGTGGTCGAGCAAGGCCGAACTGGTGCATGAGGCCGCCTTTCCGGTAGCACCGACGGCCTTGCAGGCACCCGCCGGTGACTTCGCCGCCGACATCCAGATGATGATCGAGGCCACCCGTGACGTCTTCACCACACCGGTGGTCCGGGCCGCACTGCCGGGGTTGATGGCAGATATGACCGCCGACGCTGAGCTCAACGCCCGCGTCATGTCCCGCTTCGCGGGGTTGTTCGCTGCGGTGCGGATACGGCTGCAGGAAGCGGTGGACCGCGGCGAGGCGCACCCCGACGTCGACCCGGACCGGTTGATCGAATTGATCGGAGGCGCCACGATGCTGCGGATGCTGCTGTACCCGGACCGGATACTCGACGATGCCTGGGTGGCGCAGACGACCGCGATCATCGTCCATGGGGTCACTCGATGACCGCGGCGATCGTCACCGGGGCGAGTCGGGGCCTGGGCCGGGCAATTGCGCTGGCCTTGGCGGCCGAGGGGGTCGGGGTGGCCGTAGCCGGCCGCACCGAAGCCGTCTGGGACGACCGGCTGCCCGGCACGATCGGCGAGACCGTCGCCGACATCGAGGCGGCGGGCGGGCAGGCGGTAGCAGTCCGGTCCGACCTGACCGACCGTGACGACATCGTGCGATTGGTCGATACCGCGCGAGACGCATTGGGTCCCATCACAATGCTGATCAACAACGCCGCGTTCACTGCGCCCGGCCGTCCGGGTGCTCAACCGCGCCCCAAGCAAGCCGCACAGGCCAAGCCCGGCTGGCCCGGCTTCGTCAGCACACCGCTGGCCGCCTATCGCCGCCATTTCGAGATCGCCTTGTTCGCCGCCTACGAGCTCATGCAATTGGTCGCCCCCGACATGATTGCTGCGGGTGGCGGCTCGATCGTCAACATCACCTCGGTGGCCTCGCGCCTGCCCGGAGACGGGCCCTATCCTGACCGCAGTGCCGGCGTCCTGCCCGGCTATGGCGGATCGAAGGCAGCCCTTGAGCATCTCACCCAATGCGCCGCTTACGATCTCGCGGAATACAACGTCGCGGTGAATGCCCTCGCGCCGTCCAAGCCGATCATGACACCAGGCTTGTCGTACTACGCCCACGGCTTCGACGACGTGAGCTCGGCTGACGAATTCGCGCAAGCTGCAGTGCAATTGACGCGAGTGGATGCGGCAACGATCACCGGGCGCACCATCGGTCACCTACAGGTGCTCGACGGCAGCTATACACCGTTCAGCCCCTAATCAGGCGGCGTGGCGGTCGATCAGTGTGATGCCGACGATGGTTTCGATTTCGCTGATGTCGACTCTGGGGTGGCCCGGTAAAGGTGGTGCGGTGGACCGGTAGCGGGCGCCGGTCGGCGTGGTGTACTCGGCGCTGTGCTGGCCGTCGGTGGTGGCGGTGTGGACCTGCCAGCCCGGTGCTTCTTTGGTGTAGTTGCAAAGCTCGCACTGACCTTGGCCGTTGTCGGCAGTCGTCTTGCCGCCGCGCCGCCACGGTTGCGCGTGGTCGCGGTGGCGGATGGGAGCGTCGCAGTAGGGTGTGCGGCAGGTCTGGTCGCGCAGCCCGATGAAGGTGGCGAGTCCACGGGGAAAGGTGCGGCTGCGGGATTCCATGGCGACCAGGGCGCCGGTCGAGGGGCGGGCGTACAGGCGGCGCAGGCTCGCCCGGGAGCGCCGGTCGGTCAGCGCGTTGTTGATCATGGTCCGGGCCACCTCGGCCGGGACGGGCCCGTAGCCGTCGATCAGCGCCGGGCTGGCGTCCTGGCCGAGCAGGGCGGTATCGGAGATGACCACCTGGACCGCAACCGGGGCAGCGGCATCGGCGGGGCTACCGGTGATGCGCTCAAAAAGCGTGTCGGCCATGACCTGGCCGCGTGACCGGCCATCGAAGGTGGTGTCCGCCGTGCGGCGCAGTGCGGCATACACGCCGACGCCCTGGGCGACCGGCAGTAGAGCCGACACCCAGGTCATGGTGTCGGGGGCAGGGCGGATGGTGACGGTGCGGTCCTTTTGGGCTTTGGGGGCACGATCGACCACGGCGTGCGGGTCCATCCGGTAGGCGATCGCCTTGGCCGCGGCGGCGATCCGCTTGTCGCCCAGGCCAGCCAACCTGGCTGTATCGGCGCACAGTTCGCGGTCCAGGGCGCGCCGATCATCGACATCCAGGCAGGCGGATTCGCGCACGATCAAGGTGGCCCGCCATTCGGAGAGCGCTCCGCTTTCCAAAGCGGCCAGGGTGTGCGGCATCTCGTGGAGCAGGGCCTTCGCCAAACCGAGATGTTGCCCACCGCGTACCGGTGTATCCCGCCGCGCCAGGGCTATCTCACTACCCACTCCGCGGCAGCGTTTGTCCGCCGGCACCCCGGCCGCGACCTCGGCCGCGCGCCGGGCGGCCTCAAGCGCCGCCGCCGCCCGGGCTTGACCCGCCGCGGCGGCACTTTTGACCTGTTCCAAGGCGGTGATCCGGGCGACCAACTCGGCCTCGCCGGCCCCGGCCTCGACTGCCGCCAAATCCGCTAATTCGAACATACGTGCGACTCTACGCTCACCCCCCGACAAGTCACCGCCGCCACTGGACCGGCGCAGGCAAGCGCCGCTAGCCTTCGGCTATGAGGCGCCTGATGGCCTTCCGCTGATGTTCGACAAGCCCACGGGCCGCGTAATCGCGGTGCTCGTCCTGCTGATTGTGGGTGCAGCCGCCCTGCGCGGGTATCTGCCGCCCCACCATGGCGCGCGGCCGGCGGAGAACGGCGGAAACAACGCCGCACTGGTGTTTCTCATCGCGGCAATCGCTGCGACCGTGGGCCTGTTGGCGTTTTCCATCGTGGCCCGGCTCCGCGACCCGCAATCGGTCGCGCCCGGTTCGAGCGATCTGTCGGAAATGCTCGGCCGGGGCCGCGGCGAACGACCCAGCTGGCGGGTGGTGTCGATAGCAATCGGGGTGGTGGTGGCCTGGCTGGCAATCGTGTTCCTGCTGTCCCGGTTGTGGGCTCCGCCAGAAGTCAATCTCGATGCGCCGCAACAATCCTCGAACTCCTCGCCCACGCCGGCGCCGGGCGGGAGCGCGCCGCCGGAACAGCACCCGCGTCAGAAGGACAGCGGTGACATGCTGGGGGACCTGCTCGCGTTCGTACCGGTGCTGCTGATGTTGTTCGCCGGGGGAGTCGTTGCGTCGCGGCGCCGACAACGCCCGGGTGCGCCGGCGGCCACCCCCGGCGATCAAATCGCCACCCCGGCAGCAGAGGACGCGTCGGAATCACTGGTGCGTGCCGCGGAAGTCGGGTTGGCCGAGATGGCCGATCTCAGCCGGCGGCCCCGCGAGGCGATCATCGCTTGTTATGCCGCGATGGAACGCGAGTTGGCGAATGTGCCCGGCGCCGTCCCCCAGGAAGCCGACACGCCCACTGAGGTGTTGGCCCGGGCCGTCGCACACCATGCGTTGCGGGCTGATACCGCAATCGAGTTGGTGAACCTATTCGAGGAAGCCCGGTTCAGTCCGCATGTCATGAACGAGGGGCATCGCGAGACGGCGGTGCGGGTGCTGGAGTTGGTCCTCGACGAGATCGCGCCGCGCTCGAGTGAGGCGGTATGAAAAGGCTTATCGTCCTGGGCATTCTGCTCATCATCTGCATGGAAGTGCTGGCACTAGTCCTGCACGATCGGCGATTCGTGTTGGCCGCTGCCGGCACCTGCCTGACGTTGGTGCTGCTCAACATCCGTCGCGTGCTGGGTCATCCCAACGAGCCTGCGGCCGAACCGGATTCCGATGATCTCGGCAATTCGCTACGGCGCTGGTTGGCCAGCACCGAGACGACGATCCGGTGGTCGGACTCGACCCGCGCCGACTGGGACCGTCATCTGCGCCCGATGCTGGCGCGACGCTTCGAACTCACTACCGGTCAACGACAGGCCAAAGACCCGGCATCGTTCCGGGCGACCGGCGAAATGCTTTTCGGCCGCGAACTATGGGAATGGGTTAACCCGAACAACGTCGGGTATGCCGCTGCCGACCAACCGGGCCCGGGTCGTGCAGCGCTGGAAGAAATTCTGCGGAGGTTGGAGCAGGTATGAGGACACGCGACACGCGGATACAGCTAGACACGCGGATACAGCTAGACACGCGGATTCAGCTATGACGCGGATAACCGTGACGCGGACACAGCTATGACGATGTCAGCCGCGACGACCACCGCCCAGTGCGAGGCGGTACTCGACGAAATCGAACGCGTCGTCGTCGGAAAGCGTGCTGCCCTCACGTTGATCCTCACCGCAGTTCTCGCCCGGGGGCACGTGCTGATCGAGGATCTGCCGGGGCTGGGGAAGACGCTGATCGCCCGCTCCTTCGCTGCCGCCTTGGGCCTCGAATTCACCCGGGTGCAGTTCACCCCCGACTTGCTGCCGGCCGACCTGCTCGGCTCGACCATCTACGACATGCAGTCGGGACGGTTCGAGTTTCGCCGCGGCCCGATCTTCACCAATCTGTTGCTCGCCGACGAGATCAACCGCACACCGCCCAAGACGCAGGCGGCCCTGCTGGAGGCAATGGCTGAAGGGCAGGTGAGCATCGATGGTCAAACCCATAAGCTGCCAATGCCGTTCATCGTCCTGGCCACGGACAATCCGATCGAATACGAAGGCACCTATCCGTTGCCGGAGGCACAACTCGACCGGTTCGCGATGCGGATGGAACTGCGCTATCTCTCTGAGGAAGACGAGACGGCAATGCTGCGGCGCCGGTTGGAACGCGGATCGGCAGAACCCACGGTCAATCAAGTGGTTGACGCGCACGACCTGCTGGCGATGCGTGAGTCAGTCGAGCAGGTATCAGTGCACGAAGATGTCCTGCATTACGTCGTGTCCCTGGCCACCGCGACGCGGCACCATCCGCAGGTCGCCGTCGGGGCCAGTCCCCGGGCCGAACTCGACCTGGTTCAACTCGCCCGCGCCCGCGCTCTGCTACTGGGTCGCGACTATGTGATCCCCGAAGATGTCAAAGCGCTCGCCACCCCCGCGGTTGCACACCGGATCACGCTGCGTCCCGAGATGTGGGTTCGCAAGATCCAGGGTGCTGATGTGGTCGGAGAACTGTTGCGGCGGTTGCCCGTACCCCGAGCCAACGAAAAGAACAATCCCGGGTGATACAAACTCGCGACGTCAAGTTTCGCTGGCGTGCCTCGCAATTGACGTTGTCGATTGCCACCTGCGTCGGAGTCGCGTTGGCGTCCGCGGTTATTGGTGGACGCTGGCAGTTGATTGCTTTTGCGGCACCGCTGCTCGGGGTGCTGTGTTCATTGAACTGGCAGCTGCCGGTGCCCGCCGTTCAGGTGCATGCCGAGCCCGATTCGCAACGCTGCTTCGAAGACGAGGAAGCGCGGATATCAATATGGGCCACCACCGAATCCGGTGCAGGGGCAATACAGCTCACCGTCACCGCCGTCGACGGAATGGAGATCGAAGTCCTGCAGACAACGGCAAGCCACGCCAAAGACATTGTGGCAGTGGCGAAGCGCTGGGGCCGGTATTCCATCCAAGCTCGGGTCGACGTCCTGGCGCGGGGCGGCCTGATCCGGGGCACCGGGACCGTTGACGCCGCCGACGTCATCGTGTTTCCCCTCACGCCGCCACAGGCGACTTCCATCCCCCGAACCGAACTGCTCGATCGCCTGGGCGCCCACCTCACCCGGCATATCGGCCCCGGGGTCGAATACGCCGACATCCGTCCTTACATCCCCGGAGATCAGCTGCGCGCAGTGAACTGGGCGGTGAGCGCCCGGCGCGGCCGGCTACACGTAACGCAGCGGCTGACCGACCGCGCCGCTGACGTGGTGGTGCTGATCGACACGTATCGACAGCCCGCCGGGCCCGCGACCCAGGCCACCGAACGCGTGGTGCGTGGCGCGGCTCAGGTGGTGCAGACAGCGTTGCGCAACGGCGACCGCGCCGGAATCGTCGCCCTCGGCGGCAACCGTCCGCGCTGGCTCGGCGCGGACATCGGCCAGCGCCAGTTCTACCGCGTGCTCGACACCGTGCTCGGCGCCGGCGATGGATACGAGAAGACCACCGGAACGCTGGCGCCCCGCGCCGCAGTTCCGTCGGGTTCGATCGTCATCGCATTCTCGACCCTGCTCGATACCGAATTCGCGCTGGCCCTCATCGACTTACGCAAGCGCGGACACGTCGTGGTGGCGGTGGATGTTCTCGACAGCTCGCCGTTCGAGGGCGAACACGACCCGTTGGTGGGTCGGATGTGGGCGCTGCAGCGCTCCGCCATGTACCGCGACATGACAACCATCGGCGTCGACGTGCTGTCGTGGCCGTCGGAACGTTCACTCGAGCAATCGATGGGCGCCTTGCCCGACCGCCGCCGACGCGTTCGGGGCCAGTCGCAGGGCGGAGTCTGAATGCTCATTCAATCCGGCGGGCGCGTTCTGTCACTGATGCTGGGCGTGCTGATGGTAGCGGCGGCCACGGTCGGCCAGGGCGGGCCCGCCCTGGCGCTCGGTGCCGCCGCAATCCTCGCGGTCGGGCTGGGGACGATATATCGGCCGGCGTCAACCGTTGCGGTGTCATTGACGGCGATGACGTTGCTTTTTTCGGATGCATCGCACGTGCTGGCCGCAGTTTCCGGATTAAGTGCCGCCGGTTACCTGGCGTATCGATATGCCATGGCTGGAGAAAATGCCTGGAACGGACCGACGACCGTGGCGGCTGTCGGGTTCACGTTCGCCGGGCTCGTCGCAACCTCATTTCCGTTACAGGTGCCTTGGCTGCCGCTGATAGCTCCGCTCGCGGTGCTGGCGATCTATGTTTTGGCCACTCGTCCGTTCATCAATTGACGGATCAGCAGATTATTTCTATGAGGTTGTGTCATTCGCCGGGAAACGCATGGTGACTAGTCGTACAGTCTGTGGCCGGCGGGTCTAATGCGGCCCCTGGGATTCGATAGAACGGGGAACTGATGAGTTTCTTCACTCTGCCGCCAGAGATCAATTCGTTGCGGATTTTCGCCGGCGCCGGGTCGGGTCCGATGCTGCAAGCCGCGGCGGCCTGGGAGGGCCTAGCCGCCGAATTGGAGTCCGCTGCATCGTCGTTCGCCGCCGTGACGTCGGGTTTGGCGGGTCAGGCCTGGCAAGGTGCCGCTTCTGCGGCGATGGCTGCCGCAGCGGCGCCTTATGCGGGCTGGTTGAGTGCGGCCGCGGCGCGTGCGGCCGCGGCGTCGAGTTCGGCCAACGCCGTGGCGAGTGCTTTCGAGGCGGCGCAGGTAGCGACGGTGCACCCGCTGGCGGTGGCCGCGAACCGAAACGCCTTCGTGCAGTTGGTGTTGTCAAACCTTTTCGGACAGAACGCCCCCGCGATCGCTGCCGCGGAAAGTCTGTACGAGGAATTCTGGGCTGCGGACGTAGCCGCAATGGTGGGCTACCACGGGGGAGTATCCGCGGCGGCCAAGACTTTGTCGTCCTGGGGTTCGACGTTGGCTGGATTGCCGGGGCTGGGTCAGGTGGCAAGTGCCGCCGCTGAAGCCACCTCGAGCGGGGGACTACTCGGAGGCCTCCTGGGCGGTGTCGGCGGCGGTGGTCTTGGCGGGTTGGTGGGCGGTGGCCTGGGCGGCGTCGATGCGAGCGTCGGTGGCGGGAGTTCCGGCGGTGGTCTGCTTGGTGGTGTTCTCGGTGAGGTCGGTTCGGGTCTCGGCGGACTTGTGAACGTAGGCGTCGGGGTCGGCTCGACGGTCGGTTCGATCCTCGGTGGCGTGAATTTGGGTTCGGGCCTGGGCGGACTGCCCGGGATCGGGACACTGTTGAGCCTGGCGGGGGGCTCCGGTGCCATCGGTATGACGAATCCCTTCGCGTCCGTCACTACCGGGTTGGGCAACCAGGGTCAGTGGAACCTGGGCGGCGGAAATATCGGTGACTTCAACTTGGGCAGCGGGAACTTCGGCAACCTCAACCTCGGCGGCGGCAACATTGGCAACCTCAACCTGGGCAGCGGGAACTTCGGCTTCTTCAACCTGGGTTCTGGGAACATCGGCTACACGAACTTCGGGAGCGGAAACAATTTCGGCAACCTGAATTTCGGTAGCGGCAACGCCTATGGCAACGGAAACTTCGGTCTCGGAAACCGCTCTGGTTCCAGCAACTTCGGCAGCGGGAACTTCGGCGGCTCCAACTTCGGCAGCGGGAATAACGGGTTCTTCAACCTGGGCAGCGGGAACATCGGCAATTCCAACATCGGGTTCGGTAACAACGGCAACCTGAACTTCGGGTTCGGCAACAACGGCAATAACAACATCGGCTTCGGGCTGACCGGTGACAATCAGATCGGCATCGGCGCTCTCAACTCCGGTATCGGCAACCTGGGCTTCGGGAACTCCGGTAACAACAACATCGGGTTCTTCAACTCCGGGAACGGCAACGTCGGGTTCTTCAACTCTGGCGACGGCAATACCGGCTTCGGTAACGCCGGCTCGACGAACACCGGATTCTGGAACGCGGGATCGATCAACACCGGGTTCGGCAATGGTGGCAGCGAGAATTTCGGCGCCGGTAACGGCGGGTTGGGGAACTTCGGCATCGGCAACGCTGGTTTCAACAACGCCGGCTCCGGAAACGCGGGCTCATTCAACACCGGTGACTTCAACGCCGGCGGTGCGAACTTCACCGCTGGCACCAACACCGGCTCGTTCAACTCGGGCAACCACAACACCGGCTTCGGCAACGCCGGTGACATCAACACGGGACTGTTCAACTCGGGCAACGTCAATACCGGCTTCGGCAGTTCTGTCGACCAACCCGGCACCGTCTCCGGCTTCGGCAATACCGGTTCCGTTGTCTCTGGGTTCAACAATTCGGGAGACAACATCTCTGGTTTCCAGAACGTCGATACCTTCGGATTCGGCACCTCTGGATTCCAGAACGTCGGTTCCTCGCTCGTCGGCTTCAACAACACAGGGTTGTTCAACACCGGCATTGGCAACAGCGGGTTGGCCAATGTCGGTGTGAATCTGCTGGGCGAAAACAGCACGGGCATCGGGAACGTCCGAGACAACACCTCCGGGTTCTTCAACGCCGGGGACAACAGTTCTGGCATCGGAAATCAGGGCAACGACCAGGCCGGGTTCTTCGGCCGCGCGGCAACCCCGGCGTTCCGTTTGGACCTCGGGCCATTGGCGCCGATTGTGTCGGCTGCGGCAGCACCCGGAGCGATTTTCGCCCTGCCCGATATCAACACCGGTCTGGGTAACCAGGGTCAGTGGAACCTGGGTGGCGGTAACCTCGGTGACTTCAACCTGGGCAGCGGCAACTTCGGCAACGTCAACTTCGGCAGCGGGAACATCGGCAACCTGAACCTGGGCAGTGGAAACTTCGGTTTCTTCAACCTCGGTTCGGGCAACAGCGGTTACACGAATTTCGGTAGCGGCAACATCGGAAACCTGAACCTGGGTTGGGGCAACAGCGGCTCGACGAACTTCGGCTTCGGGAACACCTTCGGTGACAGTAATTTTGGTGGCGGCAACCGCGGCAGCTTCAACTTCGGTAGCGGAAATGATGGCAACTTCAACCTGGGCAGCGGCAACTTCGGCAGCAACAACTTCGGGTTCGGCAATCTCGGTAGCAACAACTTCGGGTTCGGCAACCTGGGCAACAACAACATCGGCTTCGGACTCACCGGTGACAACCAGATCGGCATCGGCGCCCTGAATACCGGCACCGGAAATATCGGCTTCGGAAACTCCGGTAACAACAACATCGGTTTCTTCAACTCCGGTGATGGCAACGTCGGTTTCTTCAACGCCGGTGATGGCAACACCGGCTTCGGCAACGCCGGGTCGGTCAACTCGGGGTTCTGGAATGGAGGCTTCGCCAATACCGGGTTCGCCAACGGTGGTAGTGAGAACTTCGGACTCGGCAATGCCGGCTCATCTAACACGGGTATCGCGAACGGCGGTTATGAGAACGTCGGCTCGGGCAACGCCGGAGTTCAGAACACCGGCGATTTCAACTCCGGCGGAGCACTGGGCTTCGGTGGAAACACCGGATCCTTCAATTCGGGTGCAAACAACACCGGCTTCGGCAACTCCGGTGATCTCAATACGGGCCTGTTCAACAGCGGCGATGTCAACACCGCGATCGGTAGCTCCACCGATCAGCCCGGCACCGTCTCAGGATTCGGGAACACCGGCGCTAATGTGTCCGGCTTCAACAACACCGGCGACTACGTCTCAGGCTTCCAGAACACAAGCCTTAACGGTGCTGGCTTCCTGAGTAGCTCAGGCTTCCAGAACAATGGCACCGGACTGATCGGGTTCAATAACACCGGAGATTACAACAGGGGGTTGGGCAACTCGGGCTCTGGAAATGTCGGCTTCAATAACTCGGGAACCGCGAATTCCGGATTCGGCAACTCAGGTGGCTTCGGTTCCGGCTTCGTCAACTCCGGCGACTACAGCTCCGGGGTCGGCAACCAAGGCGACGATCAAGCCGGCTTCTTCGGCCGGCCGTAATGGTCAGTGCCGCACAACCGTAATCGTCAGTGCCGCAAGGCTGTAAGCGTCAGTGCTGCAGGGCGGTAAGCGTCAGTGCTGCAGTAGTATCGCCGCGCGATCGGCCAAGTCCAGCACCGGTTGCGGCAGGATGCCCAGCACCACGGTGACCAATGCGCACACCGCGATGGCCGCCTTGCTCAGTACGCCCGGGGCCACCACGTGTGGTGTGTCGTCGGTTCCCTCGGTGAAGAACATCAGCACGATCACCCGCACATAGAAGTACGCCGCGACCGCGCTGGAGACCACACCGATGATCACCAGCGGCACGGCGCCGCCTTCGGCGGCGGCCTTGAACACCGAGAACTTGCTGATGAAGCCGCTCGTCAGCGGGATGCCGGCGAATGCCAGCAGGAACATGGAAAGCATCACGCCCACAATGGGAGAGCGTTGCCCCAGGCCGGCCCAATTCGCCAGGCTGGCATCCTCCACACCGTCCGCATTGCGGATCAGACCGACGATCGCGAACGCGCCTACCGTGCTGAAGCTGTAGGCCACCAGATAGAACATGGTGGACGACAGGCCGGCCGAATTGTCTGCGATCACACCCGTGAGGATGAAGCCCACGTGCGCCACCGACGAGTAAGCGAGCATCCGTTTGACATCGGTCTGGTTCACCGCGGTGATGGTCCCCACGACCATGGTCAGGATCGAAATGCCCCACAACACCGGGCGCCAGTCAGCGTGCAGCGGCGGCAGCGCCACGTAGACCACGCGAAGCAGGGCGCCAAACGCCGCCACCTTGGTGGCCGCGGCCATGAAGCCGGTGATCGGGGTCGGTGCCCCCTGGTACACGTCAGGAATCCACGAATGGAACGGGACGGCACCGACTTTGAACAACAGGCCGACCGCCAGGAGCGCCACACCCACCAGGGCCATGGACCTATCGTTTTGCGCCGCAAGCGAATCGCGGATCAGATGCAAAGTCAGCGTGCCGGTGGCGCCGTAGAGCAACGCGACGCCGTAGAGAAAGAAGGCCGAGGAGAACGCGCCGAGCAGGAAGTACTTCAGTGCCGCCTCCTGCGACAGCAGCCGACGGTGCCGCGCCAGGCCACACATCAGGTACAGCGGCAATGAGAGGACTTCCAAGGCCACGAACATCGTCAGCAAGTCGTTGGACGCGGCGAACACCATCATGCCGCCGACCGAAAGCGTCAGCAGGGGAAACAGTTCGGTCTGGGCGACGCCTGCACGTTCGGCTTCGAGCTCGGTGTCGCTGTCAGGTGTCGCCGAAGCTTGGGGCGTAAACGAATCGAGTCCGGCGAACACCTTGGCTTTGGTGATTACGTGTCGCCGCTCGGCGATGAAGATGGTGCCGAGGACAGCAACCAGCAGCACGGTGCCCTGCAAGAACAATGCCGGCCGGTCCACAGCTATCGCCCCGAGCACCGTGGCTTGCCCAGCTGCGGGAACGGATTTGGCCACCAGGATGACCGCAGCGAATGCCGCCGCAAAACCCGACAGGGTCAGGGCGACTTGCGCGCCATACCGAACGCGGCGCGGCAGGAACGCTTCGGCCAGCACGCCGAGGATCGCCACCGCGAACACGATGAACATCGGCGACAGCAGGAAGTACTCAACGCTGGGCTTGTTGATCATCGGTGCGGTCCTTCGGCTGTCGTCGGGCGCACGCCCATAGGCACTGTCGGTGCCGGATCCTGCTGTCGGATGGTGCTCATGGTGTGTTCGACCGACGGGTTGATCCGGTCCAGCACCGGTTTGGGATACACCCCAAGCGCGAGCAGTAGCGCGATCAGCGGTGCGACGACGGCCATTTCGCGTGGCACCAGGTCGCGAATTTTTTCGTTACCTTCGGCCAGTGGCCCGGTCATCGTCCGCTGGTAGAGCCACAACATATAGATCGCGGCCAGCACCAGAGCCGTGACACCGAAGGCCGCCGCAATCCAGTAACGGTTGAAAGTGCCCAGCAGCACCAGAAATTCGCTGACGAAGGGGGCGAGTCCGGGCAGCGACAAGGTCGCCATGCAGGACACCAGAAATGTCCCGGCCAGGATGGGCGCCACTTTCTGCACGCCACCGTAATCAGCGATCAACCTGCTGCCCCCGCGCGAGACCAGGAAGCCCGCGATCAGGAACACCGCGGCGGTCGAGATGCCGTGGTTGAGCATGTACAGCGTTGAACCGCTCTGCCCCTGGGATGTCATCACGAAGATACCGGCGATGATGAACCCGAAGTGTGAGATCGAGGTGTAGGCGATAAGCCGCATCATGTCGGTCTGACCGATCGCGACGATCGCACCGTAGATCACCCCGACGATGGCCAACGTAACGATCACCGGCCGGAAATACGTTGAGGCGTCAGGGAATAGCTGCAGGCAATAACGCAGCATGCCGAAGGTGCCGACCTTGTCCATCACCGCGGTGATCAGCACCGCGGTGGCCGGTGTGGCCTCCACGCAGGCGTCGGGCAGCCAGCGGTGGAACGGCCACAACGGCGCTTTGACCGCGAACGCGAACATGAAGCCCAGGAACAGCGCCTTGAACACCGCGGGATCCACGTCGGCAAAACGCTTGCCCTCCCGCACGTCAGTGACGAGTCGAACGAAGTCGAAGGTGGCCTCGCCGTGCTGAGCAGTCACCACGTACAGCCCGATCACCGCCGCGAGCATGATCAACCCACCGAATAGGTTGTACAGCAGGAACTTAACCGCCGCTCGCGAACGCTCAGTGCCCTGTCCGAACCCGCCGATCAAGAAGTACATGGGGATCAGCATCGCTTCGAAGAACACGTAGAACAGCAGCACATCGAGAGCGACCACGGAGATCAGCACCATCGACTCGATGGCCAGCGTGAGCGCGACGTAGGCGTGCACCCCGCGCGGGCGGCCCTCGCGACCTGACGAGTCGTCGGCGTCACCGCCGTCGTTCCAGCCGGCCACCAGCAGCACCGGAACCAGCACCGTGGTCAGCAGCACCAGGATCAGGCCGATGCCATCCACGCCCAGCGTGTAACCGGCGCCGAAAGACGGGATCCAGGAGTGCTTTTCGCCGAACTGGTAGGTGTCTCCGCCAGCCTTGAACCCGGCGGCGACGACGAGCGACACCGCCAGGGTCAGAATGCTCATGGCCACGCCGATCCATTTGACGGCACGATGCAGACCAGGCGGCAGCAGAATGATCAAGACCGAACCCGCCAGCGGCAGCAGCCACAGCACGCTCAGCCACGGCAGGCTCGAATTCACCACAGGTTCACCGCCAACAGCGCGCCGGCCACCAGAGCCGCACCCACCAGCATCGACAACGCGTAGTTACGGGCAAAACCAGTCTGCATGCGCCGCAACCGGTTCGATGTCCGCCCGACCCCTGCCGAAAGTGCGTTGATCGACCCGTCGACGCCGGCGTTGTCGATGCCGACCAGTGCGTATGTCAGCTGCGCACCAGGGCGCATGAAAACCTCCTCGTTGAAGGCGTCGCCGTAGCCGTCGGCGCGGGCCGCTGCCGTGAGCACCGAGACCTGAGACGGGGCCACTCGCGGAATTTCCGCCTTGCCGCCATACATCCGATAGGCCACCGCGATACCGACGACGACCACCCCCAGCGCGAGCGATGTGCTGACCCATTGAGGCACGGCATGCGCGGTTTCCTCGTGTGCGCCCACTACGGGTTCGAGCCAGTGCTGCAACGTGCCGCCGATCGCGAACAGCGCACCGGAGAACACCGAACCGAACGCGAGCAGGATCATCGGCCACACCATCAGGGCGGGCGCCTCATGCGGATGCGAGCCCGGCGCCCAACGCTTCTTACCGAAGAACGTCATCAGCATCACCCGCGTCATGTAGAACGCGGTGATGCCCGCGCCCAGCAGCGCCGCCCCGCCAAGGATGTAACCGCGGACCCCGCCGGCCCCCAGCGCCGCCTCGATGATCGCGTCCTTGGAGAAGAATCCCGCGAATGGTGGCACGCCGATGATCGCCAGATATCCCAGTCCGAACGTCACGAAGGTGACGGGGAGCGCCGCACGCAGGCCGCCGTAACGGCGCATGTCCTGTTCTTCGTGCATCGCATGGATGACCGACCCGGACCCGAGGAACAGGCCGGCCTTGAAGAAGCCGTGTGTGAGCAGGTGCATGATCGCGAACGCATAGCCGGCCGGACCCAAGCCCGCCGCCAGGACCATGTAACCGATTTGGCTCATGGTGGACGCGGCAAGGGCGCGCTTGATGTCGTCTTTGGCGCACCCGATGAACGCCCCGAGCATCAGGGTGACGGCGCCGACGATCACCACACCCAGCCGCGCATCCGGGGCCAGGTTGTACAGCGGGTTGGAGCGCACGATCAGGTACACACCGGCCGTCACCATGGTGGCCGCGTGGATCAACGCCGACACCGGGGTGGGGCCTTCCATCGCGTCCCCCAACCAGGCCTGCAGCGGCACCTGCGCCGACTTGGCACACGCGCCCAGCAGCAGCAGCAACCCAGTCACGTTCAAGACGCCTTCGCTGGTCGCAGGCGCACCGGCGAACACTCCGCTGTAGGACAGCGTGCCGAACGTGCTGAACATCAGGAACATCGCCAGCGCCAGGGCGGCATCCCCGACCCGGTTCATCACGAACGCTTTCTTGGCCGCCGTGGCGGCAGACGGCTTGTGATACCAGAACCCGATAAGCAGGTAGGACGCCAGACCGACACCCTCCCAGCCGACATAGAGCAGCACGTAGTTATCGGCGAGCACGAGCAGCAGCATCGACGCCAGGAACAGGTTGAGGTAGCCGAAAAATCTGCGACGGTCCTCGTCCTCGGCCATGTAGGCGATCGAATAGATGTGGATCAGCGATCCGACACCGGAGATCAACAGCACGAAGCACATCGACAACTGGTCGATCTGCAAGCCGAAGTC
Organism: Mycobacterium asiaticum; assembly: GCF_001673315.1. Classification (GTDB taxonomy): domain Bacteria; phylum Actinomycetota; class Actinomycetes; order Mycobacteriales; family Mycobacteriaceae; genus Mycobacterium; species Mycobacterium asiaticum_B. The sequence goes on from NZ_LZLQ01000098.1 coordinate 40,429, forward strand.
GACCTGTAGGCCACCGACCGGTATCCAGCTGAACACCGTCTGACGGATGGTTCGGTCGTCTCCGGCGCGGCTCAGGAGGTCAGCGAGCAGCGTGACGCCCACCCCGAACGCCGAGAGGGCGGCCAGCGTACCCAGCCAATGACCCCACGCGTCCGTGCGTCGACCACCGAACAGCAGGATCGCAGCCCCCGCCAGTGGCAGCGCCACGAGCAGCCAGGTGTAGTGAGTCATCTTGGCGTTCTCAGCCTTTGAGTAGATTCGCGTCGTCGACCGACGCCGATTTGCGGGCACGGAAAATCGTCATGATGATGGCCAGGCCGATGACGACCTCGCAGGCGGCGACAACCATGGTGAAGAACGCGATCATCTGTCCGTCGAGCTTGCCGTGCATGCGCGCAAAGGTGACGAACGCGAGGTTGACCGCATTGAGCATCAGCTCGACACACATGAACATGACGATGGCGTTGCGGCGCAGCAGCACACCGGAGGCCCCGATGGTGAACAGCAGTGCCGAAAGGTAGAGGTAGTTGGCCGGATTCATGACGCACCTCCCTTGACCGACTGGGCCGACGGTGTCTCGAGACCGTCGGCTCCGCGGGTGCGCAGGATGCGCGACACCGACAGCTCCGAGTACGAACCATCGGGCAGCAGCGCGGCCACGTCGACGGCGTTGTGGCGTGCGTAGACGCCCGGGCTGGGCAGCGGCGTGGGGTACCCGCCGGCGCGGAAGCGCTCCTCGGAGAGTTCGCGCTGCGTCTTACGCCGTTCGAACCGCTCCCGGTGCGCCAGAATCATCGCGCCGACTGCGGCGGTGATCAGCAGCGCACTGGTCAACTCGAAGGCCCATAGGTAGCGCGTGAAGATCAGCGCGGCAAGGCCTTCCACGTTGCCGCCGGCGTTGGCGCCGGCCAGCCCGGAGAAGCCGCCGGTCGCCACATTGCCGATCCCGGCGATCAGCAGGACGCCGAAGCCGACGCCGGTCACCACGCCGGCAATTCGTTGTCCGCGCAGCGTCTCCTTGAGTGATTCCGCCGAGTCCACGCCGATGAGCATCAGCACGAACAGGAACAACATCATCACCGCGCCGGTGTAGACCACGACCTGAACGACGCCGAGGAACAGTGCGTCCTGCGCAATGTAGAAGGCCGCCAGGATCAGCATCGTCATAGCGAGATACATCGCGGAGTACACGGCGTTGACAGCGAGCACCACCCCGAGCGCTCCCACCAGTGCCAGCGCGCCGAGCACCCAGAACATCACCGCTTCACCGGTGGAGGTGTGGGTGATGAGCTCCGGCGCCAAGTTGGAGGCGAGTAGTGCGGTCACCGGCCGTCCCCGGTTTCTTGGCTTTGCAGCACCCCGTCCGCGGTGACGTTGCCCAGGTAGTAGTCCTTGTCGGTGGCGCCTTCGGCGCGCGGGTGCGGCGGTGCCGTCATTCCGGGCAGCAGCGGCGCCAGCAACCGGTCCTTCTCGTAGATCAGGTCAGCGCGGTTGTCGTCGGCCAACTCGTAGTCGTTGGTCATGGTCAGTGCCCGGGTCGGGCAGGCCTCGATGCACAGACCGCAACCGATGCAGCGCAGGTAGTTGATCTGGTACACCCGCCCGTAGCGTTCTCCGGGCGAGAACCGTGCTTCGTCGGTGTTGTCCGCGCCCTCGACGTAGATCGCGTCGGCGGGACAGGACCAGGCGCACAACTCGCAGCCGATGCACTTCTCCAGGCCGTCTTCGTAGCGGTTCAGCTGATGACGGCCGTGGTAGCGCGGTGCCACCGGACCGGGTTTCTCCGGGTATTCCTCGGTGACGGTCTTCTTGAACATCGAACCGAACGTCACGCCGAACCCGGCTACCGGGTCCCAGAGGCGTCGCAAAATATTAGCCACGTGCCTTCTCCTTGCTCGCGCCGACGGGGCGTTCGAGGGTTTTCATCGGCAACGGCGGTGTCGGGAATGCCGGTTGCAAATCGCTTGCGCCGAGCCGCTTTTCGTTATCCTGCTGGCGGCGTTTGGGCGCGCTGAACGGCTTTCGCAGTGTTGCGATCAACACAACGGCCACCACGAGGCTGGCGATCACCAGCACTGCGGTCCAGTGCGGGTAGCCCTGGATTTGCAACCAGCGGACAAAGCCCGCGACCATGATCCAGGCCAGTGACACCGGGATCAACAGCTTCCAGCCCAACGCCATGAACTGGTCGTAGCGGAACCGGGGGAGTGTGGCGCGCAACCAGAAGTAGATGAACAAAAACGTCCACACCTTGGCGGTGAACCACAGCACGGGCCACCAACCGGTGTTGGCTCCCTCCCACATGTTCAGTGGCCACGGCGCATGCCAGCCGCCGAGGAACATCGTCGCCGCCAGTGCCGAAACCGTTGTCATGTTGACGTATTCGGCAAGCATGAAGATCGCGAACTTCAGGGACGAGTACTCGGTGTGGAAGCCCGCGACCAACTCGCCCTCGGCTTCGGGCAGGTCGAACGGCGCCCGGTTGGTCTCGCCGACCATGGAGATCAGGTAAGTGAGGAACGACGGCAGCAGCAGGAAGATGAACCAGACGCGGTCCTGCGCGGCCACGATCTGCGACGTCGACATGGTGCCGGCGAACAGGAACACCGCCGCGAACGACAGCCCCATCGCCACCTCGTAGGAGATGACCTGGGCGGTCGAACGCACCCCGCCGAGTAGCGGATAGGTGGACCCCGACGCCCACCCACCGAGCACGATGCCGTACACACCGATCGCTGACAGACCCAGGATGAACAGCACCGCAACCGGGACGTCGGTCAGCTGCAAGGGCGTCCAGTGACCGAACACCGACACCTCGGGGCCAAGCGGGATGAACGCGAAGGCAGTGAAAGCGGGAATCGCCGAGATGGCCGGCGCCGCGAAATAGACAAACCAATCGATGCCCTTGGGCGTGATGCTTTCTTTCAACGCCAGCTTGACGCCATCGACCAGGCTCTGCAGGGCGCCTTTCGGGCCGACCCGGTTGGGCCCGGGCCGCAGCTGCATCCGGCCCAGCAGCTTGCGTTCGACCAGGATCGCCACCAGCACAGTCAGCACCAGGTAAACGAAGATGGCCAGCGCCTTGCCCAGCACCAGCCACCAAGGGTCGTGCCCGAAGGCGGTCAAGCCGTTCATTTGGAACCCACTCCAATTTTGACGACGGCGCCAAGGGTGACGCCCAATTCCCGATGCACCGCAGAACCTGGGGAGTTGAGCGGAAGCCACACCACCCCGTCGGGCATGTCGGTGACGTTGAGCGGCAACGTGATCGAGCCGCGTTCGGTACTGACCGTGACCGGTTCCCCGTGGGTGGCGCCGATTTCGGCGGTGGTGCCCGCAGACAACCGCACCTCAGGCTTGCGCGCGGTGCCGGCCAGGTGCGGTTCGCCGTCCTGTCCGCGACCGGCGTCCAGCAGCAACCGCCAACCCGTCAGCACCGCCTCACCGGCACCAGGCTTTCCGGCCGACGGTGCCGCAACCGTCGGATTGGCCGGGCGCTTGCCGTCCCAGGTGCTCAGTGCGGAGAGTTCCTCGCGCGCGGATTCGACTGTGGCACAACCCAAATAGACGCCCATCTCGTCAGCAAGGGTGTCGAGGACCCGATGATCGGATTGACTGGCCTGCAGCGAGGTGCCGCGGAACGCGGGCTCGAAGCCGCGGTAGCGTCCCTCCCAGTTGACGAATGCGCCCGCCTTCGAGGTGGTGGCAGCGACCGGGAACACCACGTCGGCCCGCTCGGTGACGGCGCTGTGACGCAGTTCGAGGCTGACCACGAACGGGGCGGCGTCGAGTGCAGCCAGCACCGCGTCCGGGTCGGCGAAGTCACCCGGTTCGATACCGCCCACCAGCAGCGCGCCCAGCGTTCCGTCGATGGCTGCGGCCAGTATGCCGTCGGCGTCCCGTCCGCCGGCTGACGGCAATTCGTCGACATGCCACGCCGCGGCGACCTGCGACCGTGCGGTCTCGTCTGCGGCGGGACGGCCACCGGGCAGGAGCCCGGGCAGCGCACCGGCTTCCAGTGCCCCGCGTTCGCCGGCCCGCCTCGGCACCCAGGCCAACCGAGCCCCGGTCGAGTCGGCCAGCCGGGCCGCGGCCGAGAAGCCACCCGGCACCGTGGCCAGGCGTTCGCCGACCATGATCACCGCACCCGGGGTGCTGAGCAGATCGCCGATCTCTCCTGTCGCCAAGCCGTCCAACGTGGCCGCCTCGGCGCCGGGGATGGTCTGCAGCAACCGGCCCGACATCTTGGTCAGGCCGCGGGTGGCGAACGGAGCGATCGCGTAGACCGGGACATTGTTCTTGCGTACGGCCTTGCGCAGTCGCAGGAAGACGATCGGCGATTCTTCCTCCGGCTCGAATCCGACCAGCAGGACCACCGGCGCGGCCTCCAGGTCGGAGTAGCTGACGGTGACGGGCCGCCCGGCGACGCGTGCCGCCAGGAAATCGGCCTCCTCGGCGGAGGAGGGCCGGGCACGGAAGTCGATGTCGTTGGTGTCCAACACGATTCGCGCGAATTTGGCGTAGGCGTAGGCGTCTTCCCAGGTGACGCGGCCGCCGACCAGTACGCCGGTGCGCCCGCGAGCCGCCTCGAGTCCCTGCGTCGCCGCGACGATCGCATGGGCCCACGACGCCGGAGCCAACTCGCCGTCGGGACCCCGGAGAAGGGGAGTGGTGATCACGTCCGGCCGGGTGGCATAGGTGAAGGCCCACCGGCCCTTGTCGCAGTTCCACTCCTCGTTGACCTCGGGGTCGTCACCGGCCAGCCGGCGCGTCACCTTGCCGCGACGGTGATCGGTGCGCTGCGCACATCCGGATGCACAGTGCTCGCACACGCTGGGACTGGACACCAGGTCGAACGGGCGGGCCCGGAACCGGTAGGCGGTGCCGGTCAGCGCCCCAACCGGGCAGATCTGCACTGTGTTGCCGGAGAAGTAGGACTCGAACGGTTCGTTGGCGTAGATGCCGACCTGCTGCAGCGCACCCCGCTCCTGCATGTCGATGAACGGGTCGCCGGCGATCTGCTCGGAGAAGCGGGTGCAGCGGGCGCACAGAATGCAACGCTCACGGTCCAGCAGCACCTGCGAGGAGATGTTGATCGGCTTGGCGAAGGTGCGCTTGGCGTCGGTGAAACGAGACTCGGCGCGTCCGTTGGACATTGCCTGGTTCTGCAGCGGGCACTCACCGCCCTTGTCGCACATCGGGCAGTCCAGCGGATGGTTGATCAGCAACAGTTCCATCACACCGTGCTGGGCCTTGTCGGCGGCCGGTGAAGTGAGTTGGGTGCTTACCACCATGTCGTCGGTGCAGACGGTGGTGCACGACGCCATCGGCTTGCGCTGGCCTTCGACCTCTACCAGGCACTGCCGGCACGCGCCGACCGGGTCGAGCAGTGGGTGGTCGCAGAACCGCGGGATCTGGATGCCCATCAGCTCGGCCGCGCGGATCACCAGTGTGCCTTTCGGAACACTGATTTCGGCTCCGTCGATGGTCAGCGACACCATCTCGGGCTGAGCCAAGCGGTTCTCAGCATCAGCGGTTTGGGTCACGCTTTCACTCCGTCCAACGTCAACATGGAGTCGCGGGGGTCGAACGGGCAGCCGCCCGATTCGACGTGGGCGAGGTATTCGTCCCGGAAGTGCTGGATCGACGACATCACCGGGCTGGCAGCACCATCACCCAACGCGCAGAACGACTTTCCGAGAATCGCATCCGAAATGTCGAGCAACTTGTCGAGGTCTTCGCGGGTGCCCCGGCCGGTTTCCAGCCGTTCGTAGATCTTGTCCAGCCAGAAGGTGCCTTCCCGGCACGGTGTGCATTTACCGCATGACTCGTGCCGGTAGAACTCGGTCCAGCGCCGCACCGCCCGCACCACGCAGGTCGTTTCGTCGAAGATCTCCAGCGCCCCGGTGCCCAGCATGGAACCTGCAGCGCCGACTCCCTCGTAGTCCAGCGGGATGTCGAGGTGTTCGGCGGTCAGCAGCGGAGTCGAGGACCCGCCCGGCGTCCAGAATTTGAGCTTGTGCCCGGCCCGGACACCGCCCGCGTAGTCGAGCAACTCGCGCAGCGTGATACCCAGCGGAGCTTCGTACTGACCGGGATTGGTGACATGCCCGGACAACGAATAGAGCGTGAAGCCAGGAGATTTCTCGCTACCCATGGAACGGAACCAGTCGACACCATTGAGGATGATCGGCGGCACGCTGGCGATCGTCTCGACGTTGTTGATCACGGTGGGACAGCCGTAGAGGCCGGCGACGGCCGGGAAGGGCGGCCGCAGCCGCGGCTGGCCGCGGCGGCCTTCCAGCGAGTCGAGCAGCGCGGTCTCCTCGCCACAGATGTAGGCGCCTGCGCCGGCGTGCACCACCAGCTCCAGGTCGAAGCCGGAACCGCCGATGTCGCGCCCCAGGTAACCGGCGGCGTAAGCCTCGGCGACGGCGTTCTGCAGGCGACGCAACACTGGCACCACCTCGCCGCGTACGTAGATGAACGCGTGGCTGGCCCGGATCGCGTAGGAGGCGATGATGACGCCTTCGACGAGCACGTGCGGTGTCGCCAGCATGAGTGGAATGTCTTTGCAGGTACCAGGTTCGGACTCGTCGGCGTTCACCACCAGGTAATGCGGTTTGGCCGCGGGCCCACTGTCGCCCTGGGGAATGAAGGACCATTTGGTCCCGGTGGAGAAGCCGGCCCCCCCGCGACCCCGCAACCCGGACGCCTTGACCGTCCCGATCACGTCGTCGGGATCCATGCTCAGGGCTTTCTCCAGGGCGCGGTAGCCGTCGTGGCGCTGGTAGGTTGCCAACGTCCACGATTCGGGGTCGTCCCAGTAACGACTGATGACCGGGGTCAGCGGGGTGGCGGACGAGCTAGTCATCGGTGGACTCCGGGACCTCGGGTGCCTGCATATCGTTTTCCTTCGCCACCCGCAGTCCGGCCAGCGTGGCCGGGCCGGCACCGCCCTGGCCCTCGTCGGGGCGCTGGTCGGGCAAGCCCGCCAAGATGCGCGAAGTCTCCCGGAACTTGCACAGCGGGGCGCCGCGGCTCGGCGCCAACGGCTCCCCGGAACGCAGCGAGTCGACGAGTTCCCGGGCCGACGCGGGGGTCTGGTTGTCGTAGAACTCCCAATTGACCATCACCACCGGCGCGTAGTCGCAAGCGGCGTTGCACTCGATGTGCTGCAAGGTGACCGTGCCGTCGGAGGTGGTCTGGTCGTTGCCGATACCGAGATGGTCCTTGAGGTCCTCGAATATCGCGTCGCCACCCATCACCGCGCACAGCGTGTTGGTGCAGACACCGACCAGGTAGTCACCGGTGGGCCCGCGTCGGTACATCGTGTAGAAGCTGGCTACCGCTGACACCTCGGCACCGGTCAGTCCCAATTGCTGGGAACAGAACTCCAATCCGGCCGGAGTCAGGTAGGAGTCTTCGCCCTGCACCAGGTGCAGCAACGGCAGCAACGCCGATCGGCTGCTGGGGTACTTGGCGATGATCTCCTTGGCCTCTACCTCCAGCCGCGCCCGGACCTCGTCCGAATACGATTGCGGCGCACCGTCCACCACAAACTGGTTGGGCTCCTCGGGCGGCGGCCCGAGTCGAATGAACACCCGCTCCCCATTGCTGCTGCCGACGTTGGGAACCGTCATCGATCCACCCCACCCATGACCGGGTCGATGCTGGCGACCGCGGTGATCAAGTCGGCGACCATGCCGCCTTCGCACATCGCGGCGACCGACTGCAGGTTGGTGAACGAGGGATCCCGGTAGTGCACCCGATAGGGACGGGTGCCGCCGTCGCTGACCATGTGCACGCCGAGTTCCCCACGGGGCGACTCGACCGCGACGTAAACCTGGCCGGCCGGGACCCGGATGCCCTCGGTGACCAGCTTGAAATGGTGGATCAGCGCTTCCATCGAGCTGCCCATGATCTTGGCGATGTGCTCCGGGGAGTTACCCATGCCGTCCGGACCCACGTAAAGGTCCGCGGGCCAAGCGATCTTGCGGTCCTCCACCATGGTGGGACCGGGCCGCAGCTTGTCCAGACACTGTTCGATGATCTTGATCGACTCCCACATCTCCTTGACACGAATGATGTAGCGCCCGTACGCATCACAACCGTCATCGGTGATGACGTCGAACTCGTAGTTTTCGTAGCCGCAGTAGGGCTCGCTCTTGCGCAGGTCGTGCGGCAGTCCGGTGGCACGCAGGATCGGACCGGTGATGCCCAGGGCCATGCACCCGGTCAGATCCAGGTATCCGACGTCCTCGGTGCGGGCCTTCCAGATCGCGTTCTCGTTGAGCAGGTCGCCCATCTCGCGTAGCGGGACGCGCAGTTCGTCAAGTGCGGCCGCGATGTCGTCGACCCCGTTCGGGGGCAAGTCCTGCGCCAGGCCGCCGGGGCGGATGTAGGCACTGTTCATCCGCAGTCCGGTGATCTTCTCGAACAACGTCAGGACGATCTCACGGCCCCGGAAGCCGACGAACATTGGCGTCATGGCGCCGAGTTCCATACCGCCGGTGGCCAAAGCCACCAGATGCGACGAGATCCGGTTGAGCTCCATCATCATCACCCGAATGATGTTGACCCGCTCCGGGATCTCGTCGGTGATGCCAAGCAGCTTCTCTACCCCCAGGCAGTACGCCGTCTCGTTGAAAAACGGTGCCAGGTAGTCCATTCTGGTGACGAAGGTGACGCCCTGCGTCCAGTACCGGTACTCGAGGTTCTTCTCGATTCCGGTGTGCAGGTAGCCGATTCCGCACCGCACCTCGGTGACGGTCTCACCCTCGATCTCGAGAATCAGCCGCAACACCCCGTGGGTGGACGGGTGTTGCGGCCCCATGTTGACGACGATGCGCTCACCGGGATCGGCGTTGCGGGCCGCGTCGACGACCTTGTCCCAGTCCTGGCCGCCCGCGACGACAAGCGTCTCTGAAGCGCCGGCGCCGTCTTGCGCCGTGGTGGTGGATGTGCTCATCAGTTATAGCCCCTGCGCTCATCGGGTGGGGGAATCTGCGCGCCCTTGTATTCGACCGGGATGCCGCCCAGCGGGTAGTCCTTGCGCTGCGGGTGCCCTTGCCAGTCGTCGGGCATCTCGATGCGGGTCAGCGACGGGTGGCCGTCGAAGATGATCCCGAAGAAGTCGTAGGTTTCGCGCTCGTGCCAGTCGTTGGTCGGGTAGACACCGAACAACGACGGGATGTGTGGATCACTGTCCGGCGCAGACACTTCCAGCCGCAGCCGGCGATTGTGCGTGATCGACTTGAGCGGGTACACCGCGTGTAGCTCTCGGCCGGTTTCGTTCGGGTAGTGCACCCCGCTGACGCCCAGGCACAACTCGAACCGCAGTTCGGGTTCATCGCGCAGCCGCTGCGCGACCTGCGGCAGCAGATCGCGGCGCACATGCAGGCTCAGTTCGTCGCGGAAGACCACGACCTTCTCTATCGCCTCGTCGAATTCGATGTCTTCGCGCGCCAATGCCTCGGCCAGCCGGTCGGCGATGTCGTCGAAGTAGCTGCCGTACGGGCGTGGACTCTCGCCGGGCAGCGCGACCTCGCGCACCAGCCGCCCGTATCCGGAGGTGTCACCGGTGCCGCGCACACCGAACATGCCGCGGCGCACGCTGATCACTTCCTGACCTTCCGGCGGTACGTCTGCCCCCGGCGTGAGGGTTGCGCCCTGAGGGTCCTTGTCCGGTGAGCTCATCGCAGCAGACCGCGCATCTCGATCGTCGGTCTGGCTGACATCGCGGCTTCTTCGGCCTCGGCGATGGCACGTTCCCGGTTGACGCCGAGCGGCATCTCCTGAATCTTCTCGTGCAGCTTCAGGATTGCGTACAACAGCATCTCCGGCCGCGGTGGGCACCCGGGCAGGTAGATGTCCACCGGCACCACATGGTCCACACCCTGGACGACCGCATAGTTGTTGAACATTCCTCCGGACGAGGCGCACACGCCCATCGCCAAAACCCATTTCGGTTCGGCCATCTGGTCGTAGATCTGCCGCAGCACCGGCGCCATTTTCTGGCTGACCCGGCCCGCAACGATCATCAGGTCGGCCTGACGGGGTGTCGCCGAGAAGCGCTCCATCCCGAATCGGGCGATGTCGAATCTCGGCGCCGCGGTCGCCATCATCTCGATTGCGCAGCAGGCCAATCCGAAGGTTGCCGGCCACAACGAGTTCTTGCGGACATAGCCCGCTACCTTCTCGACGGTCGACAGCAGAATCCCACCGGGTAGCTGTTCTTCGAGTCCCACGTCCTACCTCAATCCCATGTCAGGCCGCCGCGGCGCCACACGTACGCGTAGGCCACGAACACGGTGAGCATGAATATGACCATCTCGACAAGTGCGAACGTCCCGAGTGAGTTGAAGCTGACCGCCCACGGGTACAGGAACACGATTTCAATGTCGAAGACGATGAACAACATTGCGGTCAGGTAGTACTTCACTGGGAAGCGTTGGCCGGTGGGGGCCTTCGGCCCGCTGAACCCGGTTTCGGTGGGTTCGATGCCACATTCGTAGGCCTCGAGCTTCGACCGGTTGAACCGGCTCGGACCGGTGATGCTTGCCAAGACGACTGAGCCCACGGCGAAGGCCGCGGCAATGCCGGCAAGCACCAGGATGGGTATGTAGACGTTCAACTCGCTCTGCTCCGTCGTATGGGCCGCCAGCAGGGCAGGCGGCATCCGGGCGGTCAACCCAAGGATTGGTGTGACGGACCGGGCTTGTGGGCCGCCACAGTGACCTTCAACATAGTCGCGCGACCGCTCGAGCACATGCCCGGGGTCAAGCTCATAGACACGCGGGGATCGCTCGCGAAGCGAAAAGGGTGGCTGACGGCCGTGGCCCGGCGAAATATCATGGATCTGCGCGACGGCCAGACGGGCGGAGCGCATGTTGTTACTCTTGGCGAGGGTAACTGGACGGTTTTTGCGAGGTCAGCGCAGACACCGACGGCCGATCTGGGAGGACAGGGGTTGTGAGCTTCTTTACGCTGCCGCCAGAGATCAATTCGCTGCGGATGTTTCTCGGCGCGGGTAGCGCGCCGATGCTGGAGGCAGCCGCCGCGTGGGACGGGTTAGCCGCGGAGCTGGGGACTGCAGCTCAGGCGTTCGGTTCGGTGATCTCCACGTTGGCCGGCCAGGCCTGGCAGGGTCCGGCTGCGCAGGCAATGGCGGCGGCAGCCGCCCCCTACGCGGGCTGGTTGAGCGCGGCCGCGTCACAGTCTTTCGGAGCCGCCGGGCAGGCGCGGGCCGTGGTCAGCGCGTTCGAAGCGGCCCGGGCGGGAACCGTTCACCCAGGTGCGGTCGATGCCAACCGCAACGCCTTCGTGCAGCTGGTGATGTCGAACCTCTTCGGGCAGAACGCGCCGTTGATTGCGATGGCCGAAAGCATCTACGAGGAGATGTGGGCCGCGGACGTGACCGCGATGGCGGGGTATTACGCGAACGCGGCGGCAGCCGCCGCGCAGGTGGTGCCGTGGCAGAGCGTCCTGCAGACCTTCCCGGCGCTGGCCGGTGGTGTGGTCAGCGGCCTGAGCGGTATGGCCGGTGGTCAAGCCAGCGGCGCCGGAGGGGGAGGTGCCGAAGCGGGTGCGCCGCCGGCCGCCGGGGGCGGCGGTGGCGGTGGCGGTGGCGATGGTGCCGCGGCCGCTGGCGGCGGTGGCGGAGGCACTGCGGGCGGCGTCGGCAGCGCCGACGGCGGATCGGCGCCCATGAGTTACACCAGCGGCTACACCGGTGGCGATGCTGTCGGCACAGCCGATGCGAGCAGCGCCGGCATGACAACGGCAAACAGCGGAGCGCCCTCCGCCGGCGTCGGCGGCTTCGGCATGATGCCGATGCCGTTGGGCGGCTTGGCCCGCGCCGGTCTGCTCGGCGACAGCCCATCCATACCGGGGGCCGCCAAGCCCGGGGCCAAGGCCGAGGTAGAAGAAGTCGTCGCGAAGGCGCCTGCGCCGGAAACGGTGGAAACTCCGGAAGTGGACGTGCCGGCGATGAGCGTGCTGCCGACTGTGGCGCCCGAGATCGCCGCGCAGGCCGCACCGAGCGAAGCCAAGCCCGCCGCCGCACCGACGACCGGTTCGGCAATCCCGGCGACGGGCCTTCGTGCGCACGCCGAGGAAGTTTCCGCCGAAGGAGACGAGACGGTGGTCTCGCTGCGACCCAAGATCGCGCCCGGAGACTTTCATCCCCAAGAGGAGGAAGAAGCTCCGCAGCTGCAGGTCCGGGGCGGCTGACCGGTTTCTAGTGCGCGGGTGCGCGCAGCAGGTTGAGGACGGTCCGGCCGAGCACGATGGGGTCCAGCGGGTGCGGTACGGCAGCTTCGGCGCGTGACCAGCTGGCCAGCCAGGCGTCGTCGGGACGGCCGGTCAGCACCAGGATCGGCGGGCAGCTGGACAGCTCGTCCTTAAGCTGCTTGGCGATCCCCATGCCTCCGGTCGGCGTTGCTTCCCCGTCGAGGATGGCCAGGTCGATGCCGCCTTCATCCATGGTGCGCACCACCATCGGACCGGTCGCGACCTCGACGTAACTGAGCTCGGGTAGATCCGGATGCAGCCGCTTACCCAGGGCCTGCATGACCTGTTCGCGGGTGTGGACGTTGTCGCTGTAGACGAGGATCTTTAGGGCGCTGCTCGAGTCGGGCACGGTGCAGATGTTAATTCACGCGGTGCCGGCCGAATGCACGAAGACGGTCTCCGCTGACACCGTCACCGTGTCCGACATCACACCGAGCTTGTTCCAGTCCAGGTTGAACAGGGATCGTTTGATCTTGGCCTTCCCGGAAATTCGTACCGAACCGTCGGCGAGCTCGGTGATCGTCACCGGCAGCTGGACCGGTTCGGTGATGCCTTTGATGGTGAAGCCGGTGTGCAGTTCCGCGGCTCTGCCGGTGCCGGGTTTGAGGGCACTGACAGCAACGGTGATCTGGGGAAAGCGCTCGGCCTCAAAAAAGTCGGCGGACAGCAGGTGCTTGTCGCGTTTGCCGATGCCGGTCTGCAACGACGCGACGTCAATGTCGATTCGCCCGGTCACCGCGCCTTTGTCGGCCAGCGTTCCCTCGCCGCGGAACTCGGTGAACCTGCCCTTGACCGGCACCACGCCCCACATGTTCTTGATCTTGAATTCGATCTTCGAGTTGGCGGGTAGCAGCGTCCATCCGCCGACGGTCTCGGAGTCGCTAAGCAGTGTTTCCAGTGTCGTCATCGGTCTCGCCTATTCAGTCGCAGAGCCGAGTAGCGGGGCAATCTCGGCGGGGTCGAAGTATTCGTCGATCCGATTGATAAGACCCTCATTGTCCAACTTGATGACGATACAAACCCGCATCGAGATCGATGGACCAGCGTGGCCGGTCGCGTGCAGCACGTGCTGCTGGACGAACCCATTCTCGAAAAGCTGGCGGTCCAGGATTTCGTAGCTGCGTCCGATCGTGGTCGACATGAACCACTCGATCACCCGCAACGCGCGGGCCTTGTCATCTGACTTGGTGGGGCCGCGGCCGACCCGCCACACCGTGACGTCGGGGCTCCACATCCGGTCGACGGTTGCCCGGTCGCCCTGCTCGATGGCAGCGAACAACCGGTCGGCCGTCTCGGCGATGGAGTGGGACATGGGCGCTCCTTACTGCTTGTCGTATCCGTTACTGCTTGTCGTATCCGGGGTGCGCCACCGCCAGTCGATGGCTCACCAGAGTGCGCAGGCAGGGCACGACGACGTCGGCACGCTCGTCCAACTCGCCGTCCCGGATGGCAGCAGCCAGCGCGGCCTCATCGGCGAAGCCGAGGTCGGACAACGCCGCCCGTACTTCGGTTGCGCCGGAATTCTGCAGTTCCCGTTCGACCATCCGTAAGGCGTTGGCCGCCACCCGGGCGTGAAAGTTGACCTGACCCGAGGTGGCCTCGCGCACATCGTTTTCCAAGAACTCGGCGACGGCCGCGACCAGTTCGGCCGCAGTGGGCCGGCCGTGCACACCCGTCATGGCTGACTCCCGGCAAGCAGGTCCAGTAGATCCCATTCGTTCTCACACACCCGGCGTCCGATCGTCGCCAGTTCGACCGAGCGCGTCTGCCCGCTCAGGTGCCGCTCCGCCTGATAGCGGCAGATGACACCCCAGCGCAGGGTCGCCAGCACCAGCCACCAGTGAAACGTCGCCCGATCGACGGTGGTCCCACTGGCCTCCTCGTAGGCGTGGAGGAAACTGTCGATGCTGCCCAGGCCCCCGGCGCCGTGGCTGGGCGGCGCGCCGAACCGCCAGGCACGCACGCAGAACCAGGCGAGGTCTTCATAGACCTCGCCCACGTGGACCAGCTCCCAGTCCAGCACGGCGGCAAGCCCGGAGTCGTCGATGATCAGGTTGCCCATCCGAAAGTCACCGTGCACCAATACTTCCCGTGTCGGCGGCGGGCGCTGGGCGGCCAACCGACGCAACGCCCACTCAAAAGTGGCGGTGGTGTCGCCCATGTCGTCGAGCTGCTGGCGCGAATGCTCGATCGCGTCCTCGCGGGTGAGGCCGGGGTCGGTCGCATCGGCGCGGTGGATGGCGGCGATGGCCTGCGCACATTGGCGCAACAGTCGTTCACGTGCGGCGGCGGAATCGCCGAGCTGACGATAGATGCGCCGAACGATGGTCTCGCCCTTGATCTCTTCACAGATGAGGAACGGATTGCCCAGTGTCGCAACGGAGTCGTCGGCGATGAGGACGTGCGGCACGGGTGCTCCGGCAGCGGCCGCTGCGGCCTGGACCCGTGCCTCCAGTTCCATGCCGGCGTGCACATTGTCCGGCGGACCGGTGCGCAGGATCAGCGACCGGCGCACCCCGTCGGTGACCGCATCGAAAGCCCAGGTGGTTCGGCTGGCACCCCCGGTGAGGGCGCGCAGATTGTCGATGGTCACCTGCGTTTTCAGAACCGACCCCAGCAGCGAGCCGAGGTCCGCTGCCAGCGTCACCGCTTGCCGAACTTGAAGAGGCGCTGGGCGACCCGGCGGATCTGAATCTCCTCCGCGCCCTCGGTGATTCGGTAGCGACGGTGGTGACGGTAGATGTGTTCCAGCTGCTCGTGGCGGCTGTAGCCGATACCGCCGAGTACTTGCATCGCCCGGTCAGCCGCGTCGCAAACCAATCGGTTGGCACGATAATTGGCCATCGACACCTTGTCGGAGACCTCCATGTGGTGGTTGGCGTCCAACTGTGTCGCGGCGTAATACACCAGCAGGCGCACCATCTGCGCTTCGGTCTGTAACTCGACCAGCGGCCATTGCACAGCCTGATTCACCGCCAGCGGCTTGCCGAACACGACGCGCTCCCCGGCGTAGGCGACGGCGCGGTCGATGCAGTACTGTGCGGCGCCAAGGCTGCTGGCGGCCTGCCGAATCCTGTTCTCGTGCAGGAAGGTTTGGCCCACCTCCAGGCCGCGGTCGACTTCACCGAGCACCGCGTCGTCAGGTACCCGGACATCCTTGAGTTCCACTTCACCGTGATCGGTCGGCATGTTGAACGTCCACCAGTAGTACGGCACGGTGAAACCCGGCGCGTCGGTCGGCACCAGGAAGGCGGAGATGCCGCGCGCCTGCCCGGGTTCCCCGGAGGTGCGGGCGAACACCAGGTCGTGGGTGGCGCGGTGCACACCGGTGTTGAATCGCTTGGCGCCGTTGATCACCCAGCCGTCACCGTCGCGGACGGCGGTGGTCTCCAGCCAGGTGGCGTCCGAACCGTGGTTGGGCTCGGTCAGCCCGAACGCCATCGACCGTTCGCCGGTGATCAGTGCCTCGGTCCATTCCTTCTTCTGCGACTCGGTGCCGAACCGGTCCATCATGATGACTTGCGGAAAATTGCCGACGATCGACGACTCGTCCTGCAGGTCGTTGTGCAGGCCCAACCCTTTATGCGCCAAGTGTTCCCGGATAACGGCCATATCGATGTTGCTGCCGTCGCGGCCGCCGAACTGCGAGGGCAGACCGTAGCGCAACCAGCCCGCCTTGTCTGCGCGCCGACGCATCTCACTCAGCAAGTCTTCCCACTCGCGCCGTGGGATGCCGCCGTTGTCCCAATCGGTGCGGGCATTCTCGCGCCGGTGGTCGAAGTACTGGATATGTTCGCGTTCCAGCGGTTTGATCTCCGTCTCGATGAATTCGTCCATCTCGGCCAGCAGACCCGGAAGGTGTTCGGGGAGGCTGAAATCCACGTTGATCGCTCCTAATCGTCAGGCGCCGTACAGGGTCTTCTGCCAGATTCGGGACAGCACGGCAATGGCGTCCTCGTCGCTCATCGTCACACCGAGGTTCGGCCTCCCGACGAAAACGGTCGTGAAGTTCTCGAACAACAGGGCGATGGCGGCCGCAGTGTGCTCCGGGTTGAGTTCGGCGCCATAGCCCTGCTCCTGGGCCCGGCGGACGGAGGCTGCCACGATGTTCATGCCGAACCGCCGGAATTCGTTCTGCACCGCGGCGAAGCGCTCCTGGGTGGCGGCCAACT
Source organism: Mycobacterium asiaticum (assembly GCF_001673315.1). GTDB lineage: Bacteria > Actinomycetota > Actinomycetes > Mycobacteriales > Mycobacteriaceae > Mycobacterium > Mycobacterium asiaticum_B. The sequence goes on from NZ_LZLQ01000098.1 coordinate 56,895, forward strand.
GCGCCACGGCGATCATGATGCCGATGTTCTGCTTGAACATTCCCCAGTAGCCGGTGACAACGGAACTGAAGAACGCGTCGTCGGCGGGGGAGTGCGGCAGGTGGACGCTGAGCCCGGACGGTTCGACGACGTCGTGCAGGAACGACTCCGCCAGGGCGGCCAGCAGGTCCTCCTTGTCGGTGAAGTAGCGGTAGAACACCGCCGACGACTTCCCCGCCGCGGAGGTGATGTCGGCCAGGGTGGTGCCGTGAAATCCCCGTTCGGCGAACAGTTTTCGGGCGGCCAGTTCGATGGCCTGGCGGGTCTGCCGGCCTTTGGCGCTCACCAGTTCGGCGGGCATCAGGCTCTGGTCCGGTCGCCCGCGCGCAACAGTGCACTCGGCAGGTCGTGCCCGACGGCTGCCGTGGCAACCCGGGCCGCGGTGATCGCGGCCTGCAGGTCCACGTCGACGTCATACCCGCTGTCGGTCAGCAGGTAGACGAGATCCTCGGTGGCGATGTTGCCGGTGGCGCCTGGGGCGAACGGGCAACCGCCCAGTCCGCCCACCGACGCGTCCAATCGCGTGACGCCCGCGAGCACGGCGGCGTAGGCGCAAGCCAGTCCGGCCCCCCGGGTGTTGTGAAAGTGGCCGCCCAGCGGCAGGTCGCCGATGACCGGACGCACCTGATCAATCAGCGAAGACACCCTGCCCGGGGTCGCGGTGCCGATCGTGTCGGCGATGGAGAACCGGTCGGCACCCTGGTCGCAGGCAGATGCCGCGATGGCCAGTACCCGCTCGGGGGGCGTCGGTCCCTCGAACGGGGAGTCCCAGGCTGTGGCGACGATGACCTCGACTGTCGTGTCACTTCCGTGGGCGATGGCGACGATTTCACCGATCTGGTCGGTTGCTTCGGCGCTGCTGCGCCCGACGTTTCGTTGGCTGAAGGTGTCGTCCGCTGCCACCACGTATTCGATGGACCGGAGACCTGCGGCGATCGCTCGCTTGGCCCCGTTGGGACTGGCCACCAGCGCGGAGAATTCGATACCGGGAAAGTTGTGCAATTCGGCCGCCAGCTCTGCCGCATCGGCCATGGACGGCACCTTGGACGGGGACACGAACGCGGTGGCCTCCACCTCCCGCACGCCGGTGGCGGCTACCGCGGCAAGCATTTCCAGCTTGGCGGACAACGGGATCGGTGCTTCGATCTGCAGGCCGTCGCGTAACGCCACCTCGCGGATGTCGACATGCTGACTTGATGGCACCGTGTTCACAACACCTCCTCGGCGACCAACCGGGCGACTTCGTCGGCGGTCTTGCCCAGAAGTCCGGTATACACCTCGTCGTTGTGTTGACCGGGGCGCGCGGGGCCGGCGTAGCGGACGCTGCCGGGGGAGTCGGACAGCACCGGCACGATCCCGGGACCCAGCACGTCGCGGCCGACACGTTCGTCGTGGTGCGGCACCAGCATGCCGCGGGCACGCAGTTGCGGGTCGTTGACCACCTCCGCCACGGTATTGATGGGCCCGGCAATAACACCTGCGGCGGAAAGGGTTTCGATGATCTCGCCGGGCTGACGATCGGCGGCCCAGGCACCGATGATCTCATCCAGCCGGTCCTGGTTGCGTCCCCGTGCGCCGTGCGTCGCGAACCTGTCGTCGGTGACCAGTTCCGGGTGGCCCATGGCCTTGCACAACCGAGCGAACACGGTGTCCTGATTGGCGGCGATCACCACCCACGAGCCGTCGGCGCTGCGATAGATGTTCGACGGCGCGATGCCCTCCAGTCGGGTGCCGGATGGTCCGCGCACCACGCCGCCGACGTCGTAATCCGGAATAGTCGATTCTTGTACCGCCAAACAGGATTCGGTCAGGGCGACGTCGACCACCTGGCCGTGCCCGGTGACGCCACGGCGGTACAACGCGGCGAGCGCACCTTGGGCGCCGAACATGCCGGCCAACGTGTCACCCAGCGAGAGGGCCAGCCGGGGCGGCGGCCCACCGGGGAACCCGTTGAGGTGGCGCAACCCGCTGGCAGCCTCGGCCACCGAGGCGTAGCCTGCCTTGTGCGCGTCCGGGCCGGTTTGCCCGTAGCCCGATACCCGGACCAGGATGATCCCCGAATTGCGTTCGCGCAGAACGTCGTATCCTAGATTCCACTTCTCCAAGGTGCCCGGCCGGAAGTTCTCCACCACGATGTCCGACTTCTCGACCAACTCCAGGAACAGTTCACGACCCTCCTGCTTGCGCAGGTCCAGCGTGATGCCGCGCTTGTTGCGGGCATGCACCGTCCAGAAGACACGGTGCCCGTCGACCTCGGCCTGGCCCCAGGTGCGCAGCGGGTCCGGTGCGCCCGGTGGCTCCACCTTGATGACGTCGGCGCCCATGTCGCCGAGCAGGCGGCCCACGAACGGGCCGGCGATCAGGGTGCCGAGTTCGAGCACCCGGACCCCGTCCAGCGCTCCAACAATGCGCCGCTTCTCAGCATCACTGCGTTCTGCATCGTCGCCGGCGGGGCTCACCCGGCGCTCGCGAAGTCGTGGCGGATCAGCCAGTCGGTGACGATGTCCACGGCTTGGCGCAGTTTGTCGCGTTGGTCAGGTCCCGCGTAATAATGTGTGGCACCGGGGATTTCGTGCATCTCCTTGTCCGGATGCCCGATCGCCTCGTAGAGCCGTCGGGTATGGCTGGGTGTGCAAGCGTCATCGCCCAGGTTACCGATCACCAGGGCGGGGATCGCAAGGTCTTTCCCGCATGCCACACCGTCGCCGCGCGCCTCGTCGTAACTCCACTGCGACAACCAGCCCCGCAGCGTCGAGTAGCGCGCCAGGCCCACCGGGCTCATGTTCACCACCTGCGGGTCACCCAGGTAGCAGGTGCCGGGCGTGCGTGCGTTGGGGTCGACTGTGGGGTCCAGCCAGCGCGGGTCCGCCATGGTGCCGTGCACTACGAAGCAGAACTCGTCGTCGGGGCGGCCCGCCTCCTTCAGCTCGGCCAGTTTCTCGCGCACCCAGGCCGTGATGCGCCGGTTACGGTCGATCTGAGCCTGCCGATAACGAGCCAGAAACTCCTGGCTGTACGGCGGCTGATTTGGGTTGTCGGGGTTGTAGATGTCGAGTTCGGGATCCCGCTTGGTCGGGTCGGCCTCGTCCAGAATCGACGCATCCAACCATTCGGTAAGGGTGCCGTGCCGGCTGATGTGCGCGGCCAGCAACATGATGCCGTCGGCGGCCGGCAGTTCCAACTGGGTGAGGTCGGGCCCGTCGCCCGACGGGCTGGACGTGATCGTGGCGTGCTGCGCCTGCTGTTGGTAGAACACCGACAACGAGCCGCCGCCACTCCAACCTGCCAGCACCACCTTGGTGTAGCCGAGCCTGTTCTTGGCGTCCTTGATGCACTCGCCCAGATCCTCGACCACCTTTTCCATCAGCAGGGTCGAGTCGGTGCCGCGAAATCGGCTGTTGCAGTAGATGACGTGGTGACCGGCCCGGGCCAGCGCATTGATCATCGGCAGGTACGCGCCGCCACCGATGGGGTGCATGAACACCAGCACGGTGTCCGACGGGCGGTCCTTGGGCTTGAGCAGATAGCTTTCCAGCACGGTGATCTCGGCCAGCCCACCGTACACGTCGCGGACCCCGGAATTGTTCTGGAACGCAACGAGATACGGGATGCGGTCGTACTCGAATTTGACGGCTTGCTTCATTGGTGCTGCCCCAGGTCAGGTGCCAGTACTTCGGGTGATGGTGTCAGGCGACGACGCGTGTCGATGGCGATCACCTGCCAGTCCACCCGCTGATAATCGTCGAACTTCCGGCGGGCCCGTTCGCGGGCCTTTTCCGGCGCGCCGTGGTGCACGCCTTGGGGCGCATGGGAGATCAGCCCCGGCGGCATCGGGATTCCGTACAGCGAACCGCCGTGGAAGAACGCGATCTCGTCGTAGTCGACATTGCGGTGATACCAGGGCGTGCGTTCGGTGCCCGCCACTCCCTCGGCGGGTTTGGGCAGGAAGTTCATCACGTAGACCCCGGTCGCCTGCATGAAAATGTGCACGGTGGGCGGCAGGTGCACACTGTCGGAGGTGACCACGTTGTAGTCGTCGATGTTGAAGGTGAAGGCGAAGTTGTCGCCACGCCAGCCTTCGACATCGATCGGATTGTGTTGGTAGAAAAGGGTTGTCGGCCCGCCGTCATGAACCAGCCGCACCTCGTACTCGGCCCGTCCGTCGTCCTCGATCGGGACCGGTTCGGGAATGGTGGCCTGGGCTGGGTCGAAGGGGAAGTGCCGACCAAGTGCGCCCGGCGGCGGCACCCGGAACTCGTCGGTGGCCTCGATCATCAGCAGAGTGGTCTCGCTGTCGGGCAGTTGACGCCAGGTGCAGGCTTTGGGGAGATAGATCCAGTCGCCCTGCCGGTAGCCCAGCGGCCCGAACTCGGTTTCCAGCAGTCCCACACCCTGGTGGACGAAACACAGCAGATCGCCGTCGACGTGCCGGGTGTAGAACGGCATCGCCTCGTGGCGCCGGCTCAACAGCACCCGGCAGTCGACGTTGCTGAACATCAGCAGCGGACCGCCGTTGGCGTCGGTGGCGTCGCTTGGCTTGAGTTGGTCCGCCAGGACGTCGACCGGGCGTAGCGGACCAACCGCGCGGAACGCGGTCGGGTCGTGGCGACGGTAGATGTTGGCGGTGCGACCGGTGAAGCCGCCGCGACCCAACTCGTCGTCTTTGAGGCCGTCCAGATCGGCGTGGACACGGCGCGGTGTCTTGCCTTTACGCAGGTGGATGAAGGATTCCATGGCTGCCTCGGGGTAGTCGCGGCTAGAAAACTAAAAGTAACGTTACTTTTTCTTCTAGTTCGGCACAAGGACCTGTCGCCCCAACCTGCCTCCTCAGCGGATCCGCAGGACGACCTTGCCCTTGGCGCTGCGATTCTCCAGCGATGCCACCGCGGCGGCCGCCTCGTCCAGCGGGAAGACCTCCGGCTCCGGAGGCGACAACTTGCCGGAGGTGAACAACTCTTCCAGTGCGGCCCACTGCTCCTCGAGCGCACCGGGATGCCTGCCCGCCCAGGCCCCCCAACCCACACCGACAACGTCAATGTTGTTCAGCAGCAATCGGTTTACCTTCACGGTGGGTATCTCACCACCCGTGAAGCCGATCACCAGTAACCGTCCCGCCGGGGCCAGTGAGCGCAGCGAATCGGTGAAGCGGTCACCGCCGACCGGGTCCACCACGATGTCCACGCCGCGTCCGCCGGTCAACTCCTTGACCGCATCCTTGAAGCCGTCGGCCAGCACTACGTCGGTGGCACCCGCCGCGGTGGCGATCTGGCCCTTCTCCTCGGAGCTGACGACCGCGATCACCCGGGACGCCCCCAGCGCCGGGGCCAGTCGGAGCGCCGAGGTACCGATACCGCCGGCCGCGCCATGCACCAATACCGTCTCGTCCGCCTGCAGCCGACCACGGACGGCCAGGGCGAAATACACGGTGAGATCGTTGAACAGCACACCCGCGCCCGCTTCGAAGCCGACGTTGTCCGGCAGCTTGAACAACCGGTCGGGGGAGAGCACCGCCACTTCGGCCATGCCGCCGGTAAGCATGGTCAGCCCGAGCACCCGGTCGCCGGCGCGCACGTGTGCGCCGTCCGGAGCCGACCGCACCACTCCGGCAATCTCGGCGCCGAGGACGAACGGCGGGTCCGGTCGATACTGGTAGAGCCCGCGGGTGAGCAGCGCGTCCGGGAACGCCACCCCGGCGGCGTGCACGTCCACCACCACACCGTCGCCGGTAGGTTCGTCGATGTCCGCCACCTCGATCGCGTCCGGACCGTCCAGCCGAGTCACCCGTGCTGCGCGCATGCCGATCACCCTACTTCCGGCTCAAAAGCCACCGGCAACCCGCACGACGGCCCGTCCCGTGAATGTCCCAGACCGCAGCTGATCCAGCACGCCCACCACGTCCTTGACGTCGACTTCGGTGGTGATCGCGTCCAGATGCCGGGGCCGAAACGAATCACCCAGCCGCGCCCAGATTTCCCGTCGCGGACCGATCGGCAGCTGCACCGAATCGATGCCCAACAATGCCACGCCACGCAGAATGAACGGCATCACGGTGGTGTGCAGGGCGGGTCCGCCGGTGAGGCCACTGATGGCGACCGCACCGCGGTAGTCGACGGCGCTGAGCACGTCGGCCAGGGTGGCTCCGCCCACACAATCGATGCCGGCGGCCCAGCGCGTCTTGTTCAGCGGTCGCGGTTTGGCCTCCGGATCTGCCGGCAACCGGCCGATAACCTCAGCGGCGCCAAGCGATTTCAATAGCTCCTCGGCGGCCGGCTTGCCGGTCGATGCCACTACCCGGTAGCCGGCGGCCGCGAGTAGGTCGACGCTGACCGTGCCCACGCCGCCCGACGCGCCGGTGACGACGACCGGTCCACCGTCCGGCTTGATGCCCCAATCGGATAGGGCCTGCACGCTCATCGCCGCGGTAAACCCGGCGGTGCCGATCGCGGCGGCGTCGCGCGGACCCAACGCGTCCAACCGCACCACCTGGTCGGCTGGCAGCCGCGCGAATTCGGCATACCCGCCATGGTGGCCCGTGCCGACCTGGTAACCGTGCGCGACGACGGCGTCTCCGACGGAGAACTCGGGTGCCTGCGACTCCACGACCTCACCGGCCAGGTCGATGCCCGGTACTACCGGATAGCTGCGGACCACTCCGCCACCGGGTGTGAGCGCCAGCGCGTCCTTGAAGTTGACGCTCGAATAGAGGACCCGGATGGTCACCTCGCCGGGCGGCAGGTCGGATTCTGTGAGTGTCTCGACCGAAGCGGTGATCTGGTCCCCGTCTTGGCGCGCCAGCAGCGCGTGGAAGGAGTTCATAGGACGACGTTAATCTCAGCCCATGAATCCAATTTCACTTGGTCGGTATCCGGTTGCCCGCGTCGGATTCGGGGCGATGCAACTGCCGGGGCCCAACGTGATGGGCCCGCCACGTGACCGCGACGAGGCGCTGGCGGTATTACGGCGAGCGGTCGAGCTCGGCGTCAACCACATCGATACCGCGCAGTTCTACGGGCCGAATGTCGCCAACGAGCTCATTCGCGAGGCGCTGCACCCCTACCCGGAGAATTTGGCGTTGGTCAGCAAGGTCGGTGGCCGTCGGGACAGTGAGGGCGCCTGGCTGCCATTGCCCGATCCGGCCGACCTGCGCCGCGACCTCGAAGCCAACCTGCGCACCCTGGGTGTAGACCAGCTGGCTGCGGTGAATCTGCGACTGTTCGAAAGCAAAGCGCCGGACCAGCTTTTCGACGATCAGTTGGCGGTCCTGATCGCCGCCCGGGAAGAAGGGTTGATCGGCGGCATCGGACTCAGCGAAATCACCCGCGAGCATCTGCTGCACGCCCTGGCGGGCACCGAAATCGTCTGCGTGCAAAATGCTTTCAATCTGGTCCATCGTGCTAGCACGCCGGTCCTGCAGGAATGCACAGCACGCGGGATCGCATTCGTGCCGTTCTTTCCGCTCGGTGCCGCATTCACCGGTCCGCACAATCCGGTGCTGGGTAACGCGATGGTGCGCAACACCGCCGAGCGACTTGGTCGCACGCCCGCACAGATCGCACTGGCGTGGACGTTGAGTGTGGCGCCCAATGTGTTGCTGATCCCGGGCACGTCCTCGGTGCGGCACTTGGAGGAAAACCTTGCCGTCGCCGACATCGAACTGGACGAGGACACGCGCGCACAACTGAACGCCGTCGCCGGCTGATGTTGGTGCGCCCGGCAGGCGCCGCGGATGCCGCTGCCTGCGTCGAGATCTACCGGCCCTACGTGCTCGACACCGTCATCACGTTCGAAGACACGGTGCCGACCGTGCAGGCGATGGGCGAGCGCATTGCTGCTGTGCGGGTCTCCCATGAATGGCTGGTGCTCGAAGCCGACGACGGGGTCGTGGGTTATGCCTATGCCCACCAATTCAATCCGCGCGCCGCGTACCGATGGTCGGTGGAGACCAGCGTCTACCTCAGACCAGAACGGTCGCGCTCCGGGGGCGGACGCATGTTGTATACCGAACTGTTGAGCCGGCTGGCCCGGCGGGGTTACCGGCGTGCCTTCGCCGGCATCACGCAGCCGAACGACGCGAGCAACGGTTTTCACGGGGCGTTCGGCTTCGAGCCCGTCGGCCATTATCGGCGGGTGGGTTGGAAACTCGGCGCCTGGCACGACGTGCAGTGGTGGCAGCGGGATCTGCTTTCCCCGGGCGACGAGGTGGATCCGCCGCCGGAGATTGGCTGACTGGGCGCGGCTACTTGAGTTCGGACGACGAGAGACCGAGCAGGCGACGCGCGACCACCAGTTGCTGAATCTGCTGGGTGCCTTCGAAGATGTCCAGGATCTTGGAGTCGCGTCCCCACTTCTCCAGCAGTGTCTGCTCGGAATAGCCGGTGGTGCCGGCTAATTCGACTGTCTTGAGGGTGACGTCGCTGGCCATCCGGCCGGCCTTGGCCTTGCTCATCGACGCTTCTTTGGAGTTGGGGATGCTGTTGTCGGCCTGCCAGGCGGCGCGCAAAGACAGCAGGTAAGCGGCTTCCCAGTCCGCTTCCATCCGCAGGAACTCCGCCGCAGCTGCGCTCTGGACGTGCGCGGGCCGGTCGTAGTCGATCGCGACGCCGGCATCGGCAAGGATCTTGCGGAGCTCTTCGAGTGCGGCCCGCCCGATGCCGACCGCCATCGCGGCCACGATCGGTCGGGTGTTGTCGAAGGTCTCCATCACCCCGGAAAAGCCTTTGCCCACTTCGATTTCGGGGTTTCCCAGCAGGTTTTCCTTGGGAATGCGGGCGTTGTCGAAGCGGATCGCAGCGGTATCCGATCCCTTGATGCCCAGCTTGTGTTCCAGACGTTCCACGGTGACACCGGGGTGCTCGCGCGGCACGATGAACGACTTGATCGCGGCACGGCCCTGCGATTTGTCCAGGGTTGCCCACACCACGATGTGGGTGGCGCGCGAACCAGCGGTGACATAGATCTTCTCGCCGTTGATCACGTACTCGTCACCGTCGAGCTTGGCGGTGGTGGACACCGCGGCAGAGTCGGAACCGAAATCCGGTTCGGTGATGGCCATCGCGGCCCACACCTTGCCCAGCCGTTCCAGCTGCTCCTCGGTGGCCACAGCGGAGATCGCCGCATTGCCCAGACCCTGATACGGGATGGACAGCATCATCGCCACGTCACCCCAACTGGCTTCCAGCGTCTGCACCAGGGCGGCCATATTGGCGCCGTTGTGGTTGTCCTCTTTGGTGTCGGCGCCGCGCAACTCACCGGCACCGGCGAAGCTGTAGGACTCCGACGCACCCTCGAACAAACTGATCAAGGTGTCGAGTTCGACGGGGTAGGCGTGTTCGCGCAGGTCGTACTTGCGGGCGATGGGCCGCACCAGCTCCGCGACACCCTGGTGGGTCTTGGTGACGACCGCTTGCAGTTTGCGGGGGAGCTCCAGATTGATTGCCATTATTGTACTTTCGTTCTGTCGAGACCTAGATGACCACTACGCCCTCGGCGACGCCGATAGCCCGCAAATCGCGGTACCAGCGTTCGACCGGGTGTTCCTTGGTGAAACCGTGTCCGCCCAGCAGCTGCACGCCGTCCAGGCCGATCTGCATGCCCTTGTCGGAACCCAGCCGCTTGGCCAGTGCCGCTTCGCGGGCAAACGGCAGGCCCTGCTCGGCGCGCGAGGCTCCGCGCCAGGTGATCAGCCGCAACCCGTCCAGTTCGATGGCGATGTTGGCGCACATGAAGGCAACGGCTTGCCGCCGCGCGATCGGCTCACCGAACGCTTCGCGTTCCTTCACGTAGGGGACCACGTAGTCGAGCACCGCATGGGAGGTGCCGACGGCGAGGGCGGCCCAGCCCAGTCGCGCCAATGCGATCGCCTCGGAGTAGTCGTCGTCGGTGGCTTCGTCTTCACCCAGCCGGGCCTGTAGCGGCACCGTCACGCCGCGCAGCTCGACCTGTCCCAGCGCCGCGGCCCGAATACCCATGCTCGGGTCGGGTTTGACGGTAAGACCCTGCGCGGAGGATTCCACGATGAACAATGCGGGCTTGCCGTCGAGCTGGGCGGCAATGATGAAGAGCTCGGCATCCGCCGCGGCGGGCACCAGCGATTTCACGCCGTCCAGCCGGTAGCCGGACGGGGTCCGCACCGCGGTGGTGCGCAACCGGGTCGGATCGAACAGTGGCTGGGGCTCGGCGATGGCCACGCACGCCTGCGGCACGTTCTCACCGGCGAACTCGGGAAGATAGGTGGCCTGTTGGTCCGCGCTGCCCCAGTGCGTCAGGGCGGAGGCCACCCCACCGGGCGCCAGGATCGGCAGCGCCTGTCCCATGTCGCCGTATGCCAGGGCTTCGGCCACCAACACGTTGGTCACCGCCGAGCGGTGTTCGGCAATGCCGTCGAAATCCTCGGGAATGTTGATCGCGGTGATGCCGAGCTCGGCCGCCTTGGCGAGTAAGCCGTTCGGACCTGAAGGATAAGTGGCAGCCTCGTCGGCGTCGTGTGCGGCGGGTCGCAGGATTTCCGCGGCGAACTCCTTGACGGTGTCGGCGATCATCTGCTGGTCGTCGTCGGGCGTCAGGTCGAAATAGTCTTTACCGCTGGACTTGAGCCGGGTCGGTCCGCCTCGCAGGCTCTGCACCTTTTTGAACTGTCGACTTGCCGCGCCCATGCCGGAGAACAGCGTCTTGGTTCCGTACTGCAGGCCGCGGTTGAGCGGATCACGCAAGTTGTATTTGTCCAGGAATTCCTGGCCGACGATCGGCGTGATCAGCGCGATGGCGACGTCGACGCCAGTCCGTTTGTGCGGTTTCATCCCGATCGCTGTCTGCTGGCCACGGCCCTTGCGGCGCGAGCGGGTGGGTTTGGGAGCGGTGTCGGTCATATCAGGCAGCCTCGGTCGTTGGGGCGTTGCATCTCCAACGGTATCTTACTCTTGAGTAAGATAATTGGCTCCTGTTAACTAATTCACACCCTCGCGCAGGCCGTTCAATACCTGCTCATGCAAGATTCCGTTGGTCGCCACAGCACTGCCGCCGTGCGGTCCGGGGGTGCCGTCCAGGGCTGTGAACCGTCCGCCCGCCTCGCGCACCAGGACGTCGAGGGCGGCCAGGTCCCATACCGATACCTCCGGTTCGGCGGCAACGTCGACGGCTCCCTCGGCGAGCAGGCAGTAGGACAGGAAATCGCCGTAAGCACGCACTCGCCAGACCGTATCGGTCAAGTCCAAAAAGTGCTGGCGCAAGCCGAGTTGCGCCCACCCGGACAGGCTGGAAAACGACAAGCTCGCCGAATTCAGTTGTGTCACCGCCGAAACCGACAGTGCCCGCGCAGGCCCCCCGTCGACGGAGGCGAACGCGCCCGCGCCGCTAGCCGCCCACCAACGGCGCTGCAGGGCCGGTGCGCTCACCACCCCGACGACGGGGATGCCGTCCTGCAGCAGCGCGATGAGGCTGGCCCACACCGGCACCCCCCGCACGAAGTTCTTGGTGCCGTCGATCGGATCGATGATCCACTGCCGTCCGGAGAATGTGGTTGTTCCGCCGAACTCCTCGCCCAGCACACTGTCGTCGGGCCGACGCTCGGCGATCGCCGCTCGTAGTTCGGATTCGACGGCGCGGTCGGCGTCGGTGACCGGGGTGAGGTCGGGTTTGGTGTCGACCCGCAGGTCGAGTGCGCCGAACCGGGCGCGGGTCACCGTGTCCGCGCGGTCGGCCAATGCCAGCGCGAACTGCAAGTCGTCTGAAACCGGGTCACCCATGGCAGCAGTCCTACCATGGACGTGTGTGGGAATTCTTGGTGCTGCTTTTGCTGGTCGCCGTGCTGGTGGTGTTCTTGGCGCCACGGTTCATCAAGCCCGGCCCGCGCGGCGCCCTGGCCAGCGGCACGCTCCTGGTAACCGGTGTCACTTCGGGTTCGCCCGACGCCTCGGGCGAGCAGGTCGTGACGATCTCCGGAGTGATAAATGGGCCCACGGTGAATGAGCATGCCGTGTACGGGCGCATGATCGTCGGCGACACTGCGCCGCGGCCGGTGACCGGGCAACAACTGCCTGTGGTGTATTCGCCGAAAAATCCGGACAACTGGAGTTTCGCTCCGTCCGAGCCGCCGGCACCACTGGACGAGCAGGACTGACCGCGTTACTTGTTGTGATTGAGGCTGTTCAATACGGCCTCCGGATTGCGCAGGAACGGCGTGATGATGTCGACGGGCAGCGGGAATACCACCGTCGAGTTCTGATCCGCCCCCAGCTCCAAAAGCGTCTGTAGATAACGCAATTGCAGTGATGCGGGGCTTTTGGACAGGGTTTCGGCGGCTTGGCGCAGTTCCTCGGACGCCTGTAGCTCTCCGCGTGCGTTGATCACCTTGGCACGGCGCTCGCGCTCGGCCTCGGCCTCGCGGGCCATCGCGCGCTGCATCGACTCGGGGATCTCGACGTCCTTGATCTCGACCACATGCACCTCCACGCCCCAGGGTTCGGTCATCTTTTCGATGATCGTGCGCAGGTCGTTGTTGAGATCCTCCCGGTGGGCCAGCAGGGTGTCCAGGTCGACGCGACCCAGCAGTGATCGCAGCGTCGTCTGAGCGATCTGAGAGGTAGCGACCGCGTAATTCTCCACCGCCAGAATCGCTTTCAGCGGATCGGTGACCTGAAACATCACCACCGCGTTGACCCGGGCCGGCACGTTGTCGCGCGTGATCACCTCCTGGGGCGGGATGGTCAACGTCACCAGACGCTGGTCGACCCGGATGATCTTGTCCACCAGGGGAACCAGTAGCCGCAGTCCGGGTTGGTAGAGCGGGCGGACATGGCCCATGCGGAACACCACGCCCCGCTCGTACTCGCGCAGCACCGTCAACGAGAGCACCGCAATCAGCGCCAGCACACCGATCCCGACCGCCCCCACCAATACCCCGGTCATTTCGTCTTGTCCTCCTTGCCTTCCCAGCCGCCCCAGCGGGTGGAATAGCGGTCGATGGCCGCGGCCACTTGATCTTCGACGGCGGTGCGGTGCGGTAGGTAGTCCGGCGCGTTGGACGGTGTGTTCCACAGGTGGCGGACCAGCGGCAGCCCGAGCAGTGCGACGATCGACACGGTGCCCACCAGGACCAGCACATCCGCCGGCGAATGGTTGGGGAGCAACATCGCCACCGGCAGCACAATCCCGAAAGCAGCTACGCTGCAGGCGATCCCGCGGTGAAAGCGACCGGCTTCAGAATGTGGCCACGGATCGACCTCGCGGCTGATCTCCCGGCCATGATCGGATGTGGTGCAGGTCGACTTGACCGGGCAACTGTTGCACACCACCGGTAACGCCCGATAACGCATCACCCGATGCTTGGGGTCGAAGGAAGTGGGCCACAGCCAGTGATCCTGCGGGCATACCCAGGCGTCGTGGTCGGGACGGTAATGGAATTGCCCCGTACGCCATGCCGCAGCCCGCGCCGAAGCATGCCGAGCCATCACGTCGAAGCACCACCCGATGGCGAGCAGAATCAGCGAGTACCCGGCAATCAGCCATACCGACGTCGCGGGCGAGGCCACCGTCAGTCCTTCGCCGGGGCCGGCTCCACCGCAGCATTCTCGGTGTACAGCGGATGTTCGGGCAGCTCCTCGACCGTGATGCCGGAACGGAAGTGGCGCAGCGCAGTCCAGGCGATCCAGACGAACGGCAGCACACCGCCGACGATCAGGATGATGTCGCCGGGCATCCGGAGCCATTCGAGCACCGCATTACCGGGTTTGGTGATGTAGCCCAATGACCGGGCCTCGAAGTAACCGTCGTTGACCGAGTGGAACAACTGCAGCACGCCCAGCGGGAGCAGCGTCACGAACACCATCCACGCCAATCCGATATTCATGCACCAGAACGAGATTCGGGCCAGCTTCTCCGGCCACTTGTCGGCCGGTATCGCGTAGCGGAACGCGAACAGGGCCAAGCCGACGGCCAACATCCCGTACACGCCCATCATGGCCGCGTGACCGTGATTCGCGGTCAACGCGGTGCCGATCTGGTAGTAGGACACCACCGGAAGATTGATCAGGAAGCCGAAGATGCCGGCGCCCAGGAAGTTCCAGAAGCCCACGGCGACCAGGAACATGACCGCCCAGCGGTGCGGGAAGGGATTCCCGTCACCGGACTGTTGCCGCGCACCCAACTGCAGGAACGCCCACGCTTCGACGGTTAGAAAGGTCAGTGGAATGACCTCGGCTGCTGAGAAGAACGCGCCGAGCGCCATGTGTTCCACCGGGGTGCCCGAGAAATACAGATGGTGCATGGTGCCGATGACGCCACCGGCGCTGTAGAGGATGACGTCGAGGAAGATGACACCCAGTGCGATCCGCTCGCGCACGACTCCCAGCAGCACGAACATGTAGGCCACCATCACGGTGGTGAACAACTCGAGGAAGTCCTCGACCCACAGGTGCACCACCCAGAACCGCCAGAAGTCGGCGACCGTGTAGTGCTCGTCGCTGCCGGCCAGCAGGCCCACGGTGTAGAACACCGGGATAGCCAGCCCCGAAAAGAAGAACAGCCACGGCATGTTCATTTTCGACTCGCCCTTGAGCCTGGCCCGCATTCCGCGCCAAATGATCGCGATCCAGACGAACATGCCGATGATCAGCAGGATCTGCCATAACCGCGGCAGGTCGAGGTATTCCCATTGCTGGGAGAACAACCCGCCCTCGGGGATCACGCCGTAGATGGACAGCGCCTCACTGACCAGCGAGCCGACCACGACGAGCGCGACAGCGCCAAGCAGCACGTACGCCAATAGCGCCTGACGTTTCGGCTCGCGTCGGGCAATGAACGGCACCAAGAAGATTCCGCCGGCCAGGAATGCCGCCGCGGTCCAGAACAGCGCCAGTTGCAGATGCCAGGTGCGGGCCAGGTTGTAAGGCAGCATCCGCGCCAGGTCGATGCCGAAGAACGTCGACAGGTCGGCACGGTAATGCTCGGCCGCCGCGCCCAACAGCGTCTGGGCCAGGAAGAGCACGGACACGACAGCAAAGAACCAGATGCAAGCTCGTTGCGCCGGGGTCAGACCGACCTCTCCGGGTTGCCGGAAGGAAAGGGTGGATGTCTCGGCGCCGTGCCAGCCGACCTTCTGGCTCCACCGTCCATACACGCCGAACATGACGCCGATTCCGCCCAGCAGCGCGATCAGTGACAAGGCAGACCACACGATCACCGACGCGGTCGGGCCGTTGTCCACGCGTTGCTCGGCCGGCCAGTTGTTGGTGTAGCTGTACTTGTGACCGGGACGTTCGGCAGCCGAGGCCCATGCGGTCCACGCGAAGAACGAGGTCAGTTGACGGATTTGGGTCTTGTCGGTGATCAAGTGCGGCAACAGCCCGTATTTGGTGGAGTTCTCACCGAAATTCGCCGCGTAGTGGCTCTGGATGCGTTCGAACGCCGCCGCCTGGTGATTGGTGAAAGTCAGGGTCTTGGTCTCGGCGTTGTAGCGGTTGGTGCGGAATTCGGTGACCACCCGTTGGCGCGGCTCGGGCACACCCTCGCCGCGGAACTGGTCCGCGACGTCGTCGGTCGCCATCCGCAGGTAGTCGGCCGTGTAGTCGGGACCCAAGTAGGCGCCGTGTCCCAGCACCGACCCGTACTGCATCAAACCGCGGGCCTGGAAAAGCTCCTGGCCTTTCGTGATGTCGTCGTGGGTGAACAGCACCTGACCCGTTTCGCTGACCACTTTGTCCGGCAGCGGCATCGCCGCCGTGTACGTGCGGTAGGCCAGGATCCCCATCACCAGGAATCCGAAGATCATCACCAGTGCGACGGCCTGGATCCAACCTTTCCCGATGAGGGGTTCGTGTGATGGCTTGCCGGGGTTCGGTGCTGACGGACTCTCACGTAATGCCATTCGAGATCTCCTATCTGGGCGGGGATCTAAGCGCCGGACGGTACGCCGGACGCCGCGCATCTATTGAGCGCAGCGCCGTTGACTATCCAATTCGCGTAGCGCCGCGCACGCAAGGCTAAATTTGCCGCGCGTTCGTTTCCTAGGGACTTATGGCCCTTTCCCAGGGACCATTGCCTCTGGGGTCTGGAGGTGTAGCTCAATAACGTTGGTCCCAAGCAGCCAAGCTCCTAAGCAGCGAAGCAAGGTAAGAAGCAAGGTGAGGAGACCGCGATGAGCAACCGCGAATCAGGTCCTGCGATCGTCGTAGGCATCGACGGGTCGAAGTCGGCAATGCACGCGGCGCTGTGGGCCATCGATGAGGCGGTGCATCGAGACGTCCCGTTGCGACTGGTCTACGTCGTGGACGTAGCCGCACACGCACACGCACACGCAGCCGCAGCCACACCCGCTACCGGGACAAGCGATGTCCAGCGGCGGCAGGCCACCGCCCGCGCCGCGTTGTACGACGTCCTGCGGGCGATCGACGCGACCGGCAAACCGGTCATCGTCGAAACGGACATCCTGTGGGGTAGGCCTCTCACCAAGCTGATGCAGGAATCCAGGTCCGCACTCATGGTCTGCGTCGGCTCGATAGGACTCAACCACGCGCGCAGCGGCCAGGGCTCGGTCGCAGGTGCGCTGGCCGGATCGTCGCTGTGCCCCGTCGCTGTCATTCAACAAGCACCGGACGGCACCGTAACCCCCCACATCAGCAGCGTCGTTGCGGAAGTGGACAATGGATCTGTGTTGCGACACGCATTCGCCGAAGCCCGCTTGCGTGGAGTTCCGTTGCGTGCCGTATCCGTTCAGGCGAACCACGTCGACGATCAAAAGGGTTCGGAGCAAGGACAATTAGATCGCCGGCTGTCCAGGTGGACCAGGTTGTATCCCGATGTGCCGGTGGAACCTGCCCTCGTCCGCACCCGCGCCCGCCGCTACATGGCCGACCATGCGGAGCCAGGTCAGTTGTTCGTCACCGACGCGCATACCGCACAGCTGTGCAGCGTGTACGGCGCGGGATCGTCGGTACTGACGGTGCGGTGCGGCAACTTGTAGTGGATTGAGTTCGGAGGGGTGCGTTGGTAACGGTCTTCTTGGTCGACGATCACGAGGTGGTCCGGCGAGGCCTGGTCGACTTGCTCGGCGCCGACCCCGATCTGGACGTCGTCGGCGAAGCCGGTTCGGTCGCCGAGGCGATGTCGCGCATCCCGGCGGCCAAGCCGGATGTGGCGGTTCTCGATGTCCGGCTGCCCGACGGGAACGGCATCGAACTCTGCCGGGATCTGTTGTCCCGCATGCCTGAGCTGCGCTGCCTGATCCTGACGTCGTATACCTCCGATGAGGCGATGCTGGATGCGATCCTGGCCGGCGCAAGCGGATACGTCGTCAAAGACATCAAAGGCATGGAACTGGCGCGCGCCGTCAAGGATGTGGGTGCCGGCCGGTCGTTGCTGGACAATCGCGCCGCGGCCGCCCTGATGTCCAAATTGCGCGATGCCAACTCCAAGCCGGATCCGCTGTCGGGTCTCACCGATCAGGAACGCACGCTGCTGGGCCTGCTCAGCGAGGGCCTGACCAACAAGCAGATCGCTGATCGGATGTTCCTGGCCGAGAAGACGGTGAAGAACTACGTATCCCGGCTCCTGGCCAAGCTCGGCATGGAGCGACGGACCCAAGCCGCAGTATTCGCAACCGAATTGAAACGATCGCGGCCACCCGGTGACCGGCCATGACATCGGAGGACCCCGCATCGCGACCGTTGCGCCACACACTTTCCCAGCTACGGCTGCGGGAATTGCTGGTTGAGGTTCAAGACCGCGTCGAGCAGATCGTCGAGGGCCGCGACCGGCTCGACGGGCTGCTCGAAGCCATGCTCGTGGTGACCTCGGGGCTCGAACTGGACGAAACATTGCGCACCATCGTGCATTCGGCGACCAACCTGGTCGATGCCCGGTACGGCGCGCTGGAGGTCCATGATCGGGACAACCGCGTGTTGCAGTTCGTCCATGAGGGTATCGACGAGCAGGCTGTGCGGCGCATCGGCCACCTTCCCGAGGGTCTAGGTGTCATCGGGCTGGTCATTGATGAGCCGAAACCGCTTCGCCTGGACGACATCTCGCGCCACCCCGCCTCCGTGGGTTTCCCGCCGTACCATCCACCGATGCGCACCTTCCTCGGGGTGCCGGTGCGGGTCCGCGACGAAGCGTTCGGCACGTTGTACCTGACGGACAAGACCAACGGGCAACCGTTCAGTGACGACGACGAGGTGCTGGTGCAGGCGCTGGCCGCGGCCGCGGGAATCGCGATAGCGAATGCGCGGCTGTACCAACAGGCCAAGGCGCGCCAGTCCTGGATCGAGGCCACCCGCGACATCGCGACCGAACTGCTGTCCGGCACCGAACCGGCGACGGTGTTCCGGATGGTCGGCGAGCAGGCGGTGAACCTGACCGGGGCGGACGCGGCGTTGGTGGCCGTGCCCCTCGACGAGAGCACCCCGGCGGCCGACATGGCGGAGCTACTGGTGCTTGAAACAGTCGGCGACTCGGTGCATGGCCTGGCAGGACAGACCCTCCCGGTCACCGACACAGCTCTGGGCGACGTATTCGTCAGCAACACGCCGCGCCGGATCGACCGCCTCGAGTTGGACGGTATGACTGAGCTCGCCGAGGCGGGGCCGGCGCTGGTGCTACCGCTGCGAACCACCGAATCCGTGGCCGGAGTTGTCGTGGTGTTGCGCCGAGGATCTTTCACAGCCGAACAGCTCAACATGATGGCGGCCTTCGCCGACCAGGCCGCGCTGGCCCTGCAGTTGGCCACATCACAACGCCGGATGCGTGAACTCGATGTGCTGACTGATCGCGACCGAATCGCGCGGGATTTGCATGACCACGTCATTCAGCGGCTGTTCGCGGTCGGTCTGTCGTTGCAGGGAACGGTCTCGCGGACGCGTGAACCCCAAGTGCGGCAACGGCTTTCCGAGGCGGTCGATGATCTCCAGGCGGTCATCCAGGAGATCCGAACCACCATCTTCGATCTGCACGGGGCCGCCCAGGGCATCACCCGGTTACGGCAGCGAATCGATACTGCCGTCGGGCAATTCGCCGGCTCGGGGTTACGCACCACCGTCCAGTACATCGGACCGTTGTCGGTGATCGGCACCGGGTTGGCGGACCACGCCGAGGCAGTGGTCCGGGAGGCGGTCAGCAACGCCGCTCGGCACGCCCAGGCCACCACACTGACGGTGCGGGTCCGGGTCGAAAACGACTTGTGCATCGAGGTCAGCGACAACGGCCGCGGCATGCCCGAGGACTACACCGCCAGCGGCCTGACCAACCTGCGGCGCCGCGCGGCGGAGGTGGACGGCGAGTTCGTCATTGAGAACCTGCCCGACGGTGGGACTTGGTTGCGCTGGTCAGCACCCCTCGTCCAGTGACGGCCTGGTCCACTCGAGGACGCGGCTCAGCTGACGTCGCGGGGTGGCCGGCAGGGGATCGGCGTTGATCGGCGCCCAGCCCACCCGCAGCAGCATCTGCGGATAGCCACTGGCGCCGAACACGTCGTCGCGAACAGCTTCGCGCGTCGCCGGGATCTCCAAGGGCTCGGTGATCGGGCAGCACGCCAACCCCATCGCGGTGGCGCTCAGCAGGACAATGCTGGTCGCCTCGCCGGCACGGAGTTGAGCCAACTCATCGTCCTGCTCGGTGCCCAGTGCCAGGATCGCAGCGCCGTCGTCGGCGGGGGAGATGCCGGTCGGTTGCGCCAGGCCAGGGCCGGCGAACAGGCGGCCGGGGATCGGCGCGTTGGGGTCCGACGGCGGCACGCTGCGGGCCGGCACCCCGGCAACCGAATCGTAGCGACCGCTCCATGTGGTGAGTTCGCGCATGTATTCAGTGCTGGTCGCATGTTTCCAGACAGCTTGCATCGCAATAGCTTTCATTCTTTCGATGGCGTCGACCTGTCGCAGCATGACGCCACTGCGGGCCGCTCGAGCGGCCATCTGCGCGACGTCGCCGCCGGCTACCGGCCACGAGCTGTAGGCGCGGCGGTCGGTCCGTCGCCGCGGGATGGCTGCCGCCAGCGCGATGTCGGCCTGATCGGGCACTTGGGGTACCACCTCCAGGGCGGCCAGATGGCGGTGGTTGCCGGGATCAGGAAAGCGACTCACCTTGGCGTGCCAGCCCATCGATGCCAACGCGACGACGCAGTGATGGAGGGCGATGCCACAGCTGATCATCAAGTCACGCCCGTCCGGGTCGGTACTCTGCAGTTGCAGTTCTGGCTCGGAGAACAAATCCAAACTCGCGACACCCACTCGCCAGCGCCACGGTTGCGTGTTGTAGATCGAAGGCGCACGAGTGGCCAGCGTGAGGACCGTCCGCAGAGTGTCGGCATCCGGAAATTCAGCGCTCATGGGTCCCGGACTTCTCCTATCAATGACTGTGGTCATTCTCTCAATGATTGTCCACCGGCCGCGGCCACGGCAGAGCCACAAGCCCCGGCAGCGAAGGACTTTTGGCCCTGCTCCGGGGCACCCCTGGCCGCGGATAGTGAGGTTGGGAATTGCAGACAAACGTCACGCGAGGCAAAGGGACGATCATGGACCACCTGACCACACTGGACGCCGGGTTTCTCAAGGCCGAGGACGCCAACTCTCGGGTCAGCTTGGCCATTGGCGGGTTGGCGGTCATCGAAGGGCCGCCACCCGAACAGGACGCGTTGATTGCGGCGTTCGGAGAACGCATTCGCGGTTGTCCGCGGTTCGGGCAGCGGCTACGGCTGCACCCGTTGGACCTGGGCGCGCCGGAATGGGTGGACGACCCGGGCTTCGAGATCGAGCGCCACGTGCGGCGCGTGGGGTTGCCGCATCCCGGTGACGACCGAGCGCTGTTCCAGGTGATCGCCGACGTGATGGCACGCCGCCTGGACCGCGATCGACCGCTGTGGGAGGTCTGGGTCATCGAGGGACTGGCCGACGATCGCTGGGCGATGCTGACCAAGCTGCACCATTGCATGGCTGACGGCATTGCCGCCACTCATATGCTTGCCGGCCTGTGCGACGACGGAATGGATGGCAGTTTCGCTCATCACGTGCAGGCCGCCCACGCCACCGGCAAGGGCCTGAAAGCGGTTCCAGCCCAACGTAGAACACTGTTCGGTGGTCTGTTGAACGTATCGGCTGCGCTGACCACGGGGATGATCCGCGCCGCTCAAGGTGCCGGCGAGATTGCCGCTGGTCTGTTGAGCCCGGCGGGGTCTTCGCTGAACGGACCACTGAGCGACTTACGCCGGTACGGCGGAGCACGGGTCGCCATGGCCGACATCGAACTGATTGCCAAGACCTTCGATGTGACCGTCAATGACGTTGCCTTGGCAGCGATTACCGAGAGCTACCGCAACATGATGGTCGAGCGCGGCCTGACCCCGTTGCGCGATTCGCTGCGGACCCTGGTGCCCGTTTCGGTGCGGTCGGCCGATGCGTTCGACAAGACCGACAACCGGGTGTCGGTGATGCTGCCCAATCTGCCGGTGGATGAGGAGAATCCGTTGCAACGTCTGCGGACCGTGCACGACCGGTTAGGCCGGGCGAAGTCCAGCGGCCAGCGACAGGCCGGAAACGTGTTCGTATCCTTGGCCAATCGCGTTCCGTTCGTACTGAGCGCCTGGACAGTTGGGTTGCTGATGCGCTTGCCGCAACGTGGCGTGGTGACAGTGGCGACCAACGTCCCCGGACCGCGCCGGCCGCTGCGGGTGATGGGCAAGCAGGTGATCAGTTTGTACCCCGTGCCGCCGCTGGCGTTAGACCTGCGGACCGGTGTGGCAATGCTCAGCTACGCCGACGACCTGTTCTTCGGCATTCTGGCCGACTACGACGTGGCCGCCGATGTGGACCACCTGGCGCGGGGGATCGAGTCCGCGGTGGCCCGGCTGGTGGCAATCACCAAGCGGCACAAGAACCCTCCGAGCCGCGGCAAGCTGTCACTGGTGGTCTGAATGGGCGAGTCACCCGGCGCCGATTTGGTCGGCCGAGCCGACGTCGAGGCGCTACTGCAGCGCTTCTACAGTCAGGCACTGCACGACGAGATCTTGTATGCGCCATTTGCCGAACTGCGGGCCAACGGGCTCACCGACCACCTGCCGAGAATGTGCGACTTCTGGGAGACGGTGCTGTTTCGCGCCGGGAAGTACCAGGGCAGTGCGCTGGCGGTGCATCGAGACATTCACCTGCGGACACCGTTGTCCGCCCGCCACTTCGTTCGTTGGCTGACCCTGTGGCGCGACACCGTCGACGAGATGTACACCGGGCCGGCTGCCGAGCGAGCCAAAGTCCAGGCGGGACGGATCGCGTGGGCCATGCATCGTCGGCTCACCGGTTCCAGCGCAAGCCAATTGGACGCAGTGGTCGCCCGCTGAGCGTTATGCGACCGTTTCGTTGCGGTCCGGCTCCGGGCCGAATACAAAGCGGCGGCCAGTGATGTCTGTCGCGGTGACCCGCACGTAGTTGGATTTATGCGTCGAGGTCCAGGGGTAGAGTCCGGCGCGGTCGGCTTCCTGGATTTCCGCATCCGTCTTCAACAGGTGCGCGCGGCCCCGGACAATCACGCTCCACCCTTGGGCGACGTTGTGGTCGTCGGCCTCGAAGAGCACGGTGTGGTTGGCCACCGCCGAGAACAACTTGGTGCCCTCGGCGGTCCGGAACAGGATGGTGCGGTTTTGCGCCACGTAGTTGACCGGAAAGATTTCCGGTTCGCCGGCGAAGGTCGTCACCAGCCGACCGAGGGCGGCGGTGCCCAGCAGATCCCAACTCTCGCTTTCGGACAGGACGGTGATCGGCTCGTCGGTCATCGGGTCACCTTTCTTGTGGCGATGCACGAAATTCCAGGACTGCGTTCAGCGGGCGCCGTGGCGTCGGCGGCTCCAGAGCCTCCAGCACCGGCGTGATGCCGACCCGGATCAATACTTGCGGTTCCCCGCGCTGTCCGATCAACTCACGCACCATGTCACGACTCTCTGTCGATTCAATCAGGTGAGTCAAGCTGCAGGTTGCCATTCCGGCCATAGTGCATTCCAGCAGCACGCGTGACAGGGTTTCGCCGCATCTGAGGATGTCGGCCCTGGTGTCCTCCGGGGTCGACAGCACGAGGATCTGCGACCAGTCGGTCGCGATTTCGGTGCGCCTGTCCTGGTGGCCGCGAAGCGGAAACTCCCGCGCGACATCCACGCGCGCCCGCTCGCTGTCCGAGGCCAAAGCGGACGGCGGCATACCCTCGCATAACGCGAATGGCGAAGTCCACCAATCAAGTTCGGCATGGTACAGCGCATCGTCGCGGCGCAGCGCCGCGCTGAGGTGAGACGCCTGGACCAAGCGCGGCCGCTGGTCGTCGTCGAGCACGTCGATGGTGACGACGTCGTCGTCGACGGTGCTGCGCAGCACGGCTTCGAATTGGCTCCAGTACGTAGGTCGGTCGAACGGCAGCCGATCGGTGCGGCGTTGCAGGATAGCTCCCGCGCGATCGCGCTGCGCCCGGGTGATCTGGCTGATCGGGGTGAACTCGAGTGTCGCCAGATGCTCACGGTTGTTGGGATTGGGGAAGCGGGCGATGCTGGCGCGCCATCCTGCGGCGATCATGGCTGTGCGCAGATGGTCGAGCGCGGCACCACAACTGATCAACGCTTCCCGCCCGGAATCGTCTGTGGCAGGCACCGTTCGGTTGCGATCGACGAAGAGATGGACGACGTTGTCCTCGGCTACCCACCGCCACGGCTGGCTGTTGTGCACCGACGGTGCCCGGCAGGCCAGCAGAACCGCGTTCCTGAGCACCTCTTCGTCCACGGCCACGACGTTACGGACGTCCGTGGCGAACCGGTAGGGACTTCGGTCCTCACTCTGTCCGTGCCATCGTCAGTCGCGGGGACCACCCATCCCGCCGACACCGCTTGCATTGTGCTGCTCACCTGGCATTCTGAACGGATGGCAGGCAAGGAAATCGACCCGATCCGCGCCAAGAGCGCACTGGCAGTGATCAGGCAGAACCCGGGCATAGCGCTGTTCGCGGCGTCGCCGTTTGTCGCGCTCGTCGCGGTCACCTGGGTCTTGGCCGGCGCCGGTTGGGGCATTGTGCTGGCGCTGGTGCTCCTGGTGGCCGGCGGGGCGATGATCGTTTTGAAGCGCTGACCCACCGACATGCGGTCGTGGTGGGGGTGGGGAACGCTCGAACAGGCTCTCACGCAACACGAGACGAGCGAGTTGGTGACACGTGTAGCTGCCATGCTGCCGGGTCACGACCTGACCGACCACCGGCCACCTGACCCCGCCGCGCTCGGCTTGCCCGACCCGCGGGTCACTCCGCCGGCCGCGCTGGCGGGATTGTGCTCGAACCAGGTGATCGATCGGGCCGGACATGCGCGCGGCAAGGCGTTTCGCGACGTGGCACGAAATCTGCAGGGCAATCTCGATCACGTTCCCGACCTGATCGTGCGGCCGCGCCGCGAACAGGATGTCGTCGATGTGCTGGATTGGTGTACGAGCGAACAGATTTCAGTGATTCCGTACGGCGGCGGCAGCTCCGTGGTGGGCGGCGTGGAACCGCGTTTCGAGGTGCCCGCAGTCACGCTGGACGTCAGTGCGATGAGCGCGGTGGTCGAGGTCGACCAGATCAGCCGGGCCGCTCGGATCCAGGCGGGCGCGCTCGGGCCCTGGATTGAAGACCAGCTGCGCCGGCACAATCTGACGCTGCGACACTTCCCGCAGTCGTTCGCGTTCTCCAGCCTCGGCGGCTGGCTGGCCACCCGCGCCGGCGGGCACTTCGCGACCCTGTATACCCATATCGACGATCTGACCGAATCCGTGCGCGTGGTCACCCCGGCCGGGATCAGCGAATCGCGCCGACTGCCGGGTTCGGGCGCCGGCCCTTCACCCGACCGGCTCTTCGTCGGCTCCGAGGGCACGCTCGGCGTCATCACCGAGGCATGGATGCGGTTACAGAATCGTCCGCGCTGGCAGGTGACGGCATCTGTGTCGTTCCAGGATTGGACCGCGGCGGTCGCCGCGACCCGCGCCATCGCGCAGGCCGGATTGTTTCCGGCCAACTGCCGACTGCTCGATCCTGCCGAGGCGTTCCTGAACGCAGGCACCGCGGTCAGTGGTGGTCTGCTGGTGCTTGCTTTCGAATCGGCGGACCACCCGATAGATCCGTGGCTCAACCGGGCGGTGGAGATCGCCGCCGAGCACGGTGGCACCGTCCTTGCCCGCCGCAGCCGCGACTCCCAAAGCGGAAGGGCGGAAATGGGTTCCGCGGACGCCTCGGAGAGCTGGCGCTCGGCGTTCCTACGGATGCCCTACCAGCGGGACGCCCTCGCGCGCCGCGGCGTCATCGCCGAAACCTTCGAAACCGCTTGCACCTGGCACGGATTCGAGGCTCTGCATGCCGCGGTGACCGACGCCGCCCGGACCGCGATCGAACGGGTCTGCGGCGCCGGGGTGGTGACCTGTCGATTCACCCATGTGTACCCGGATGGCCCGGCCCCGTATTACGGGATCTACGCCGCCGGGCGCTGGGGTTCCCTGGACGCACAGTGGGATGAGATGAAAGCCGCTGTCTCCGAGGCGATTAGCGCCACTGGCGGAACGATCACCCACCATCACGCGGTCGGGCGCGACCACCGGCCGTGGTACGACCGGCAACGTCCCGACCC
Source organism: Mycobacterium asiaticum (assembly GCF_001673315.1). Taxonomy (GTDB): domain Bacteria; phylum Actinomycetota; class Actinomycetes; order Mycobacteriales; family Mycobacteriaceae; genus Mycobacterium; species Mycobacterium asiaticum_B. The sequence goes on from NZ_LZLQ01000098.1 coordinate 82,525, forward strand.
ATTCGCGGCGGCCCTGCGTGCGGTCAAGCATGCGCTGGACCCGGCCGGGATTCTCAATCCCGGAGTGCTGCTGGGATAGTGGCGACCCGCTTCGCCCGCTCTCAGCCGTGCCCGATGTCGAGCAGCTTGGTGAGGTTGGGCAGTTTGACGCGGGGCCGGCCGTGCGGCTCGCCGGCAGCTCGCTCGAACTGGTCGATCACTTCCCAGTGCGCGGTGGTGACCACCTTGGGCTGGCGTTCGGTCAGCCAGCCGGCGAGCCGGTCGGCGTGATCGTCGGGGAAGTCCGCCAGTGCGGCGCCGGCCAGATCCTGGAGGAGGGTGTCGACGGTGTCTTGCGAGTCCGATTTGTTGGTACCGATCACCCCGGTGGGACCGCGTTTGATCCAGCCGACGACATATTCGTTGCGGCTGCCGTCGATCCGGCCGTCGCTATGCGGGATGGTCCCGCGCTTCTCGTCGAACGGCAGTCCGGCCGTCGGCACGCCACGGTAACCGACGGAGCGCACGACGAGCTGCGCCGGAAGCTCCTCACGCTCGCCGGTGTCCTTGGCCGATACCCAGCCGCTTTCATCGGTGACCAGTTCGTTGCGGCCCAGCACGATGCTTTCGACGTGCGTCTCGCCCTTGATCTCGATCGGTGAGGTGAAGAACCGGAACACAATTCGGCGATGGTTCGGCCGCGGCTCGCGTTCGGCGTAACCGCGCAGCACCTTGATGTTCTGTTTGGTTGTCTTGCCCGCCGCCTCGACGTCCTCGTCGCTGATGTCCTGCAGTTGAGCTGGGTCGACAATCACGTCGACACCCTCGAGCTCACCGAGCTCGCGCAGTTCAAGCGTGGTGAACGCGGTCTGCAGCGGACCGCGACGGCCGATGATCACCACCTCGCCCACCCCACACGGACGCAGCGACTCCAGCGCGTGATCGGCGATATCGGTCTGTGCCAGCACGTCCGGGTCGGTGACCAGAATCCGGGCGACGTCGATGGCGACGTTGCCGTTACCCACCACGACCGCTCGCGCGCCGGACAGGTTCGGTGTCTTGTCCTCGAAGTGGGGGTGTGCGTTGTACCAGCCCACGAAGTCGACGGCGGAGATGCTGCCGGTCAGATCCTCACCGGGAATGTTCAGAGGTTTGTCCGACTGAGCGCCGACGGCGTAGATCACCGCGTCGTACCGGTCGGCCAGTTCGGCGCTCTGGATGTGCTCACCGACCACCACGTTGCCGAAAAAGCGGAACCGCGAGTCGGCGGCCGTTTTCTCGAACTGTTTGCTGATCGACTTGATCTTGGGGTGGTCGGGTGCCACGCCGGAGCGCACCAAACCCCACGGGGTAGGGAGCATCTCGAGCATGTCGACGACCACGTCCAGTTCTTTGGACGAGTCAGCGGCCTTGAGCAGGGAAGCGGCAGCGAAGAAACCCGACGGCCCGGAGCCGACGATCGCCACGTGGTAGGGACGCATGTAAACCTTCTATTCGTGCCCGGCTGCAGCCGCAAGGGGCGCGGTGCACCTGATGGTCTCCTGATGCTAGACGGTGCTGACGGTAACGTGGGCGCCTGTGGAAGTTGACCGTCAAGCCGATATCGCCGCCCTTGACGCCACCCTGACCACGGTGGAACGGGTACTGGACGTCGACGGTCTGAAGAGTCGAATTCAGACGCTCGAGCAGGAGGCGTCGGACCCGAAGCTGTGGGACGACCAGGCCCGCGCGCAGCGCGTCACCAGTGAGTTGTCCCATACGCAGGGGGAGTTGCGCCGCATCGAGGACCTTCGGCGCCGCCTCGATGACCTGCCGGTCCTCTATGAGATGGCCGCCGAAGAAGAAGGCGCCACGGCCGATGAGGCGCTGGCTGAGGCCGACGCCGAACTCAAGGCGCTGCGCGCCGACATCGAAGCGACGGAAGTGCGCACTTTGCTGTCCGGGGAGTACGACGAGCGTGAGGCATTGCTCACAATCCGCTCGGGTGCGGGCGGGGTCGACGCCGCCGACTGGGCCGAAATGCTGATGCGGATGTATATCCGGTGGGCTGAGCAGCACAAATACCCAGTTGAGGTGTTCGACACATCGTATGCCGAGGAGGCGGGGATCAAGAGCGCCACGTTCGCCGTGCACGCGCCTTTCGCCTACGGCACCCTGTCGGTGGAGCAGGGCACTCACCGGCTGGTGCGGATCAGCCCGTTCGACAACCAAAGCCGACGTCAGACCTCTTTCGCGGAGGTCGAGGTGTTGCCGGTGGTGGAGACCACCGACCACATCGAAATCCCCGAGGGCGACCTGCGCGTCGACGTCTACCGGTCCAGTGGGCCCGGCGGTCAGTCGGTCAACACCACCGACTCCGCGGTTCGACTCACCCACATCCCGACCGGTATCGTCGTCACTTGCCAGAACGAGAAGTCCCAACTGCAGAACAAAGTGTCGGCATTGCGGGTACTTCAGGCAAAGTTGTTGGAGCGTAAGCGTTCTGAGGAACGCGCCGAGCTCGACGCCTTGAAGGGCGACGGCGGCAGCTCCTGGGGAAACCAAATGCGGTCATACGTGCTGCACCCCTATCAGATGGTCAAGGATCTGCGCACCGAGTACGAGGTGGGCAATCCTGCGGCTGTCTTGGATGGAGACATTGACGGGTTCCTGGAAGCGGGAATCCGGTGGCGCAACAGGAAAGATGACGACTAATACTGTGTTTTTTGCTGGCCCTTCCCTCGGCCTAGCCTCCGCGGCACAACGGTGGCATGACTTCTGGCGCGGCCAGATCGGCGAGTGGATCATCACTCGCGGTCTGCGCATCGCCATGCTGGTCATCGCCGCGGTGCTGGCTGCCCGCCTGGTCAACTGGGTGGCCCAGCGGGTGACACGCTCGCTGGACGAGGGGTTCACCGAGAGCGACGCACTGGTGCGCTCGGAGGCCACCAAGCACCGCCAGGCGGTGGCTTCGGTGATCTCCTGGGTGTCGATCGTGCTGATCTCGATCGTGGTGATCATGCAGATCAGTGACGTGCTGCAATTCTCGGTGGGCGGCCTCGTCGCGCCTGCGACAGTGGTCGGTGCCGCGTTGGGGTTCGGCGCCCAGCAGCTGGTCAAAGACCTGCTGTCCGGGTTCTTCATCATCGTCGAGCGCCAGTACGGCTTCGGTGACCTGGTGGCGCTGACGGTCACCGGGGTCGCGGCGGAGGCCCGCGGGACCGTCGAGAATGTGACGTTGCGGGTGACCCGGCTGCGCTCATCGGACGGTGAGTTGTTCACGATCCCCAACGGCTCGATCGTCAAGACCATCAATCTGTCCAAGGACTGGGCGCGCGCGGTCGTCGACATTCCGGTGTCGACCAGCGCCGACCTCAACCGGGTGAACGAGGTGTTGCACCAGGAGTGTGAGCGCGCCCTCGACAACGCGGTGCTCGGTGAGTTGCTGCTCGACGCACCCACCGTCATGGGCGTGGAAACCATCGAGGTCAACACGGTCACGCTGCGTCTCGTGGCGCGCACCCTGCCGGGCAAGCAATTCGAAGCCGGGCGGCAGCTGCGGGTGCTGGTGATCCGCGCCCTGGCCCGCGCCGGCATCGTGACGGCGGCCGATGCGACCGTCGGCGTCGTCGACGACGGCGGCGTTCCTTACCCTGAGCGCAGCGAAGTGACGGACGCGGACAAGGGTCCGGTGGCCCAACGATGAAGCTGAAGCCGAACCTGCTGCACAAGCGCCGGGACAAAGGGGAACGGCGGGCGCCGAGCCACCTGTTCGGCGGCCGCATGCGCACCTCCACGCTGGTGCTGATCGTCGCGTTCCTCGCCATGTGGTGGACCTACGAGACCTACGGGCCGAACGAGGAGCCCCGGCGCAGCACGCCGCCGTCGCAGGTGGTGCCGCCGGGCTTTGTGCCCGACCCCAACTACACCTGGGTGCCGCGCACCCGCCTGCAACAGCCGCCGACCACGTCCACGCCGACTCCGACTTCGACTTCGACTTCGACCTCGACGACACCGCCACCGACGACGACAACAACCACGCCGTTGATCCAGTTGCCGTGCATCCCGCCGTTCTGCACGCCGACGTCAACGCCTAGTCCGAACCCGCCACCGCCGCCGCCGTTGCTGCCCGGTTTGCCGGCTCCGGGCAGCTGACTTTCGCGCCCTAGCGAAACACCCGGCTACACTGGCGTGCCGTGATGATCACCCTGGAACATGTCACCAAGCAGTACAAATCGTCGGCCCGTCCGGCCTTGGATGACATCAACGTCAAGATCGACAAGGGTGAGTTCGTCTTCCTCATCGGTCCGTCGGGCTCGGGCAAGTCCACGTTCATGCGGCTGCTCCTGGCAGCGGACACCCCGACGTCCGGCGATATCCGGGTGTCGAAGTTCCACGTCAACAAGCTGCGCGGTCGCAATGTGCCGAAGTTGCGCCAGGTGATCGGGTGCGTCTTTCAGGACTTCCGGCTGCTGCAGCAGAAGACGGTCTACGACAATGTCGCCTTCGCCCTGGAAGTGATCGGCCGGCGCACCGATGCGATCAACCGGGTGGTGCCGGAAGTGCTCGAGACGGTGGGCCTGTCGGGCAAGGCCAACCGGTTGCCGCACGAACTCTCGGGCGGCGAGCAACAGCGGGTGGCAATCGCCCGTGCGTACGTCAACCGGCCGCTGGTGCTGCTGGCCGACGAGCCCACCGGCAACCTCGACCCAGACACCAGTAAGGACATCATGGATCTGTTGGAGCGGATCAACCGCACCGGAACCACTGTGCTGATGGCCACCCACGACCACCACATCGTGGACGCGATGCGCCAACGCGTGGTCGAGTTGTCACTGGGCCGCCTGGTCCGTGACGAAGAGCGTGGTGTCTACGGGATGGATCGCTAAGTGCGCCTCGGATTCCTACTCAACGAGGTCCTGACCGGATTTCGTCGCAACGTCACCATGACTGTGGCGATGATCCTGACGACGGCGATCTCCATCGGGTTGTTCGGCGGCGGACTGCTGGTAGTGCGGTTGGCCGACAGCTCGCGGGATATCTACCTCGACCGTGTCGAGACCCAGGTCTTTCTCAACGACGACGTGTCTGCCAACGACCCGTCGTGCGATGCCGACCCCTGCAAGGCGTTGCGGGAGACGATCGAGAAGCGACAAGACGTCAAGTCGGTCCGGTTCCTCAACCGCCAGCAGGCCTACGACGACGCCATCCGCAAATTCCCGCAGTACAAGGACGTTGCCGGCAAGGACTCGTTTCCTGCGTCGTTCATCGTCAAACTGAACAACCCCGAGCAGCACAAAGATTTCGACGCGGCGGTATCAAGCCAACCCGGGGTGCTTTCGGTGCTGAATCAGAAGGAGCTGATCGACCGCCTGTTCGCTGTGCTGGACGGTCTGAGTAGTGCCGCCTTTGCCGTCGCGCTGGTCCAAGCCGTGGGGGCGATCCTGCTGATTGCCAACATGGTGCAGGTTGCGGCCTATACGCGCCGTACCGAGATCGGGATCATGCGGCTCGTGGGAGCCAGTCGGTGGTACACCCAGCTGCCATTCCTGGTGGAGGCGACTTTGGCGGCGACCATCGGCGTTGCGATCGCCATCGCGGGCTTGATCCTGGTGCGAGCGTTGTTCCTGGATAGCGCGCTGAACCAGTTCTATGAAGCCAATTTGATTGCCAGGGTCGACTATGCCGACATTCTGTATGTGTCCCCGATTCTGTTGCTGCTCGGTGTGGCGATGTCGGGGTTGACGGCGTATGCGACGCTGCGCCTCTACATACGGCGGTAGGAGTGGCGAAAAAGCCGCACGGCGACGGCCGGAAAATCATCGCCAGCAATCGCAAGGCCCGACACAATTATTCGATTCTCGAGGTCTTCGAGGCCGGTGTCGCTTTGCAGGGCACCGAGGTCAAGAGTCTGCGCGAAGGTCATGCGTCGTTGGTGGACGCATTCGCCACCGTCGACGACGGGGAGATCTGGCTGCGCAATGTGCACATCCCCGAGTATCGGCACGGCAGCTGGACCAACCACGAGCCGCGACGCAACCGCAAACTGCTCCTGCACCGGCGTCAGATCGACGCCCTGATCGGCAAGATCCGCGAGGGCAACTACGCGCTGGTGCCATTGTCGTTGTACTTCCGCGACGGCAAGGTCAAAGTCGAACTGGCGCTGGGCCGCGGTAAGCAAGCGCACGACAAGCGCCAGGACCTGGCCCGCCGCGACGCCCAGCGAGAGGTGATCCGGGAGCTCGGGCGGCGAGCCAAGGGTATGGGCTGATCAAAGGGCTTACTATCCGAGCATGGCTGACCGTCCGGTAACCCTGCTCGACAAGTCCGAAGTGCTGACCGGCCTCTTCACGGTGTGGGACGACCTTGATGAGTTGCTGCGCGGCCTGTCCGAGCCGGACTGGCGGACACCCAGCGCCCTGGCGGGCTGGGACGTGCAAGCCGTCGTATCGCACATCATCGGCACCGAATCGTTCCTGCAGGGGATCAGTCCGCCCGCGCCCGATGTCGACGTGTCCGCGCTGCAGCACGTCCGCAACGAGATCGGGGTGATGAACGAGTGCTGGGTGCGCCATCTCAGCCAGGAACCGGGCGCCACTGTGCTCGAGAAATTTCGCGAGGTGACCAGCACGCGACGCAAAGTGCTCGACAATATGTCCGTCGACGACTGGAACGCGGTAGGCCCCACCCCCGCGGGCCCGGACAGCTACGGGCGGTTCATGCGCATCCGGGTGTTCGACTGCTGGATGCACGAGCAGGACATCCGGATCGGTCTGGGCCGGCCCTCCTCCGACGAGGATCTGACGGGTCCGGCTGCCCAACTGTCTCTGGCGGAGATCGAAACTTCGATGGGATTCGTCGTCGGCAAGCGCGCCGGAGCGCCCGACGGTTCGCGGGTGCTCTTTGATCTGACCGGTCCGCTGGCCCGGCAGATGCGCGTGCGCGTCGATGGTCGCGCCCGGTTGGTTGACGACTTCGGCGGTCTGGACCCGACGACCACGATCCGCGTCGACGCGTTGCAATTCACCAGGCTTGCCGGTGGGCGCCCACTGTGCCCGCAGCGCAGTCAAGACATCGAATTTGACGGCGACGAAGAACTGGCGGCACGCATCGTCGAACAGTTGAATTTCGTGATCTGACGGCCTATTTCGCTGCGCTGGCAGCTTCAAGAAGGTCGCAAAGCGATCTATGTCACAAGATCGCGGTAAATGTTGATGTCGCCAGAGGGATGGGTAGCCGAAGTAGCACAGGCGCTTTCGCGCCAACAATCGACGGAAGCCTTAGGAGGCCTAACCATAATGACTGCACCAGATACGACCAGACTGCTCGCGCAGCTTCGCACTCTGCTCGATCTGACCAACACCGAAATCCAGATCGCGGAGACTCGCGTAGCGCAGGCTCGCACCGAGGCCGTGCGCCGTGAGCTCACGCAGAACGCTGAGAATGGCCGAGTTCGAGCCGAAGCCATCCAGTCGGCGATTCGCGAGTTGGGCGGTTACCCCGACGTGTTCGGCCCGTTCTTGGGTCGCGCCGCGGCTGCGGTGAAGGCCCTGACCGAACAGGCCGAGCCGTTCGACGAGGCACTGCTGGGTGACTTGGCTCTCGAGGACCAGCTGTTGGACCGCGCGCGCTACACCAAGGCGCTTGCTGTCGCCGCTGAGAACAAGGCAGTTGAAGAGCTGGCGAATCGCCTCATCACCGCGCACGCGGCGACGGTCGACTGGCTGACCACCGTGCTCGCCGAGGACGCGCTGGGCGGTCCGGCCGCGCTGCGTCGTACCCCGGTGCAGGCTGCTGCCGGCACGGCGGTGAAGTTCGTCAACCTGCCCGTGACATGGACGGCGCGCGGCGTCGACCGTGCCGTCGAGACCCTGCGCAACGCGGGTCCGGCGTTCAAGGAGCTGGTGGAGCGCGGCGGAAACGCCAGCGAGATCGCAGCGAAGGCCGTTTCTGCATCGCAGAACGCCGCGTTGCGGGCCGCGGAGCGCGTCACCCGCAACGAGGGCGCGGACCGTGCTGCGGATGCACTGCACCAGGGCCGCGAGACCGTTGGTGTCCTGGATGCCAGCGAGCTCCCGATCAAGAACTACGACGATCTGAACGTCAACGACGCCGTGGCCGCGATCAAGGATCTCGACAAGCCGCGTGATGTGCGCGTCATCATCGCCTACGAGGAAGCGCACAAGGAGCGCCAGCGCATCATCTCGGCCGCGCAGACTCGCGTCGCCGCGATAGCCAAGGAGGCCGTCGGCATCAGCTAGGCCGCGGTCGCGCCGAGTCCGGGCCGTCAACGCTCCACAGGCCCTGCTCGACGACTGACTAAGCCGAGTACCCCCGGTCGACGATGATCGGGGGTACTCGTCTGTCAAGGGAAGATAAATGCGTTGCCGCTGGTTGATAGACGCGTACTATGGGTTTTCCTGTCGGAAAGTCGGCAGGGATGCGAGGGGCTGAACGGTTTCGACTTCGCGCATCGAATCAAGGGAAGCGTGCCGGTGCAGGCAAGAGACCACCGTAAGCGTCGTTGCAACCAATTAAGCGCCGAGAACACTCAGCGCGACTTCGCTCTCGCTGCCTAAGCGACAGCAAGTCCGTCAGACCGGGAAAGCCCTCGACCCGGACCCTGGCGTCATTTAGAGGGATCCACCGATGAGTTCGGTCGCGGGACTCATCGGGACACCAACAGCGACTGGGATCGTCATCCTGGCTGGTTCGCGTGACCAGGAGATCCAAGTAGAGACATAGCGAACTGCGCACGGAGAAGTCTTGAGGGAATGCCGTAGGACCCGGGTTCGATTCCCGGCAGCTCCACCAAAGAATTGGTCAGGGCCGCAAGCCCTTTTCACAACGGAGGGGCCACGATCACCGAGGTCTTGGCCTTGGTGATTACCGCCGCTCGGACGGACCGCAGCAAACGGCCACGGAGCGGGCTGCAACCGTGGCTGCCGACCACGACCAGTAGTGCTCGGCCCCCGTCGGCAAGACCACCGACCGTCTGCCAATGTGGTGAGCATGACTGCGAACAAACCCGAGATCGATTTCCCCGGTGGGGAGCCGCCCACCGGCCTGGTTGTCACCGACATCGTCGAGGGCGACGGTGCGGAGGCCACCGCCGGTAACACGGTGGTCGTGCACTACGTCGGTGTGGCCCACTCCACCGGCGAGGAATTCGACGCTTCGTATAACCGCGGTGAGCCGTTGACGTTCCGACTCGGCGTCGGCCAGGTCATCCAGGGCTGGGACCAGGGTGTGCAGGGCATGAAGGTAGGCGGTCGCCGTCAGCTGCTCATCCCCGCCCACCTCGCCTACGGTGAGCGTGGTGCCGGTGGCGTCATCAAGCCCGGCGAGTCCCTGATCTTTGTGGTGGACCTGCTTGAGGTTAAGTAGCTACGGCCGGGACTAGCCTTTGTCAAGCAGACACCTGCGGCTCGTGCGTTCTGTCGGCCACGTCGTCGGGGTGAGAAGAGCGACGACACCAATCCGATTCGCATGCGTTGCCGCGCAGGCCAATTCACCTGCCTGTGCACCTAACACTGCGCAGCACAGCGGAATCCCCCTGCGACTCGATAGCAGTCCTGGCAGCGGGCAACCGCTTCGACCTATTCAGATCAGTCTGGGTATCAACGCTTTTCGCTCGGGTGGATAATCGGGAAACTTCTCCTGATACCACCTGTGAGTGGCGAACGCCCGCGGCACCAAGTTGCCTGCCGTGATCAACAAAATGATCACCCCGGCGAGTGACCAGGTCAGCAGGGCGAACCCGGCCCACGCGATCAGCTCGCCCAGGTATGTCGGGCTGGTGACGAAGCGGAACCCGGCGCCGTACGGGATCTTGTACTCGGTTGCGCCAGGGTTCGCTTTCTCGCGCAGGTTGCGCACGATCGACTCCGACCGGACCAGTAGGAGGAATCCGGCGAGGTAGACAACCAGCCCGGCAAGAAACCGTGGATCGGTCAACCAACCGACGGCGTACTGATGTTTGTAGTCATGGCTGAAGAACGCGCCGTTGAGGTAGCCGTGCATCGTGGTGATCACCATCCCAAAGGCGAGCACGACGATATTGAAGCTGCCGCGTTTGCCTGGCACCTGTCTGATCGACAACGGGAAGAACCAACCTCGGTTGCCGTAATGCATTAGCCAGATTGCCGCGAGCACCAGCGGCGTGGCGTCGAATCGGCACGGCCCAGTGAGGTAGAAAATGCCGAACACCACGGTTGCGGGTATTTCCATGAGCCACCAGCCGAGTTTCGGATTGAGATTTACTCCGCGCGCCGTGGCCCCGAATCGGCCGTAGGGACTCTGCCGGAACAAGCCGCCGATGATCACCAGGGCCGCGATAACCAGACCTATCGTCACAACGGTGTCGTAAGTGGTGTTGCCGGTGTACCAGTTCATCGAGCTCCCTTCGAGAGCTGACATCGTCGAGCATGTCAGGCGAGCATGCTTGCCGTAGTAGAACAACTTTTTATCAGTACGGGATCGGCAAGGCAGGTGAGGCGTCCGGCGGCGAAGTCTCCCGAAAAGACCTCACGCAGATCAGGCGCATATCTTGGTCGTAAAAGTCGAACGACCCAAAGGAGCCATCGGTGGCTGTGGAGTTCCGTTGAACGGGGACCGACCCAACTGGGGTTGGGGGGAGAAGGAGCCCGTGCCGATGTTCACCGAGGCCGAGATCCGCTCGGCCTGCGAGGAGTCGGGGCTCCCGGATAGCAACGCCAACAGCGTCATTGAGCAACTCATTGAGAATCGTCGGAGCGAGCGAGCTGCCGGGCGAGATCCAGGCGAAGGTGGCCTATCCGAACGAGACGCTGGGACTTAGCGCTGTGCGGGATGGGGCGGCCCGAGATCACGGGGAAGGCGGGCGCTCGCGACGGGCTGGTCGCGTTCCATCGCGTCGAACCTCGTGTACCGCTGACTGAAGATGAATCGACTGACTAAAGATGAATCGACCCGTGTGCGCATTGCCCGGCCCCGCGGTGGGTAACTGCTTATTACACAGCGGTCCACTAGACGAAGGCGAGTACGCGATGAGCAGAGTGACTGTCAGTGCGCAAAGCCATGCGGGAGACGTCAGATCCAAAGTCGCGCGGGTCGGTCTGATAGGCAAGGGAGCGCTCTACGTGCTCCTGGGTTTCCTTGCGATCAAGGTCGCTATGGGTGATGGCTCCTCGGAAGGCGCTAGTAAGGCTGGGGCGATCCAAACGGTCGCGCAGGCGCCCTTCGGTAAGTTCCTGCTGATCGCCTTGACGGTGGCTCTGATCGCGTTGGTGGTGTGGAAATTCAGCCAGGCCGTCTCGGGTGATCCGATCGAAGGGTCGGACGGCAGCGATCGGGCCAAATATGCGGGCAAGGGCGTTCTTTACAGCGGTGCGGCGCTGGCGTCGCTGTCGATTCTCATCGGGAACTGGGGCGGCGATGCCGGCGCGGTCCCTAGTGGTGGCGGTGGTGGTGACGGCCAGCAGCATGCCGCCGGGGTGGTCATGAGTCTGCCCGGCGGACGGTGGATCGTGCTGATCGTCGGCCTCGCCGCAATCGGCTTCGGTGGCTACGAAATTTACAAGCACGCCATCAACCGGGGCTTCATGAAGCGCACCGGAACGCTGAGTCAGGACAAGCGAAAGGTCATCGAAGCGCTGGGCCGGTGCGGTTACGTGGGCAGTGGGCTGGTGGCCATCGGTGTCGGGTTCTTCTTCGTCATCGCCGCCCTGACTTTCGACCCGAGGAACGCCAAGGGGTTGTCCGGGCTGTTGGCCGAACTCGCCGGCCAGGGCTGGGGGCAGGTGGTCCTCTGGCTGATCGCCGTCGGCTTGTTCGCCTACGGTCTGTTCTCGTTCGCCGAGGCGCGCTACCGCCCCGCGACCTAGCGCGGCTTGCAGACAACCGGCGCGTTCCACGGACTTCGAGAGCCGGTGCGAGTCACGGGTTGATCATGGTTCCGATCTCTCTGGTGGTCGGTAACCACAGCGCGCGCCGGACAGCTTGCAACACTCTTGCGTCGGCTGGCCGCCGCTGGCGCGATAGATTGCTACCCGTGAGCGAAGACAGAGTCCGGGTGCGGGTCGCCGACAACGGCGTGGCTACGGCGACCATGGTCCGTGCCGACAAGCACAACGCGCTCGACCAAGCGATGTTCGAAGGGTTGGTGGATGCCGCAGCGCGGCTGACCGGTGATTCGTCGGTTCGCGCTGTCGTCCTGCACGGTGAGGGCAAGAGCTTCTGCTCAGGTCTGGACGTGGCAAGTTTCATGGGCGGCGAAGGTGGCACCGGTGTCTTGTTGACCCGAGAAGAGGGCCGGCCGGCGAACCTCGCTCAGCGCGTGAGCTACGACTGGTCGTTGGTGCCGGTCCCGGTCATCGCCGCCATCCACGGCAACTGCTTCGGTGGCGGTCTGCAGATCGCGCTCGGCGCCGACATCCGGATCGCCGCGCCGGAGGCGAAGCTGAGCATCATGGAAATCAAGTGGGGACTCGTTCCCGACATGGGTATCACGCAGACGCTGCCGCGACTGCTACCGATCGACGTCGCGAAAGAGTTGACGTTCACCGGCCGCATCGTGTCGGGCACCGAAGGCTCCGAACTCGGACTGGTCACGCGGACGGCGGCGGATCCGCTGTCAGCGGCGCTGGCCCTCGCGGACGAGATCGCACAGAAGTCACCGGATGCCATTCGTGCCGCCAAGCGCCTGTACAACGAAACCTGGCTGAGCAACGACCCCGCGGGTGCACTCGAGCTCGAATCTGTCCTGCAAACCGGGCTGATCGGCACGCCCAACCAGATTGCGGCCGTAGTCGCTGGAATGTCCGGAGAGCAACCGGTTTTCGCCGATCCCGTTTAATGCCACGACATTAAAGAGCGGCCAAGCGGAGCCGTTGGATCCGCTGACGAAAATCGACCGGGTCGAAGGCCGCGCAGGAGGCCTATGCTGCCCCACATGAGCGAGTTTCACGTGTCGTCGCCGCCGGAGCTTGACGGCGTTCCCTCAGCTGAGGGACTTCTTCCCGGGCGCGATCAACTCCTCGGCCGTCCGCGGGCGCTAGCCGTGGACCTACTCGGCGAATTGCACGGTCCGCTGTTCTACGCGGACTTCAACGGCGGCATCAGGAAGCTCTACGCGTGTTCGCTGGAACTCGTCACCGAGCTGTGCGACGAAAACCGCTTCGCCAAGAACCTCACCACCACCCTCGCCCGAGTACGGCCGCTGGCCGGCGACGGCCTCTTCACGGCCTTCCACGGCGAACCCAACTGGCAACGAGCACACGATGTGCTGCTACCCGGATTCAGTTACGCAGGGTTGCGCGCCTATCACGACGCGATGCTGGACATCAACAACAAACTGATCGCACGGTGGGACGCCAGCGCCGGGATCGGGCCGGTGGATGTGTCGAACGACTTGCAGAAACTGGCCATGGACACCGTGGCGCTGGCGGGATTCGGTTCGCGCTTCGACTCTTTCGAGTATCCGGGCCTGGCTCCTATCCCGCAGAGCTTCACAACAGCACTGGGGGAGTTGGCGTCTCAAACTCCGACGGCCGTGTTCAACGAGGAACTGAGCACTTTGTACCGGTTCATCGACGGGTTGATAGCCGAGCACAGGTCTGGTGGCGAGTCCGAGGACCTGTTGGCCCTGATGCTGCAGCAGGATCCGGACGGCAGACCCGTTTTGGACACCGACAATATCCGCAATCAGATCATGACCTTCCTGATCGCCGGACAACTCACCACGTCGGAGTTAATGCCCAACACGCTGTTCAACATCGTCAGCGATCCGGCGGTGCTGCACCGGGTGCAGGCGGAGGTGGACTCCGTATTCGGAACCCAGGACGACTACCAGCCCGGATACGACGACATCGGCAAGCTGAGCTATCTTCGGCAGGCCATCGAGGAAACCCTGCGGCTGTCGCCGCCGGTGCTGAACTTCGATCGAATGGCATTGGAAGACACCGTGATCGGCGGCAAGTATCCGATCAAGCGCGGTGAGGCGGTAACCGTACTCACCGGGGCATTGCACCGTCAGCCGCAATGGGGCGACAATGTCGAACTCTTCGATCCCGACCGCTTTACTCCCGAACGTTCGGCTGCCCGGCCTGCCGCGTTGTTCAAACCCTTCGGGACCGGGGCTCGATCCTGCATCGGCCGACAATTCGCCCTGCATGAGTCCACAATGGCGCTGGCTCGGCTCATTCACCGCTACCGCCTCATCGACACCTACCACTATGTGCCGCAGTGGGAAACCCCGAACAGCCGCCGCCCCGTCGGATTCCATCTCGACGTCCTGCGGCGCACTCCGCAGGACCGTACGGTCGTCGCGCCGCCTGCGGAGGGCGACGCACCGAGCGCGGAACCACACCCAACGGCGATCACCGCAGGCACCAGACTGGCCATCTTTTACGGCTCGAACCTCGGAACGTGCCGGGCGCTGGCCCGTCAATTCGCCGACGATGCAACGGCTTTGGGCTGCTCAGCGACGGTGGCCCGCCTCGACGACGCCGTCGGCGGTTTCCCCGATGCCGAGGCCGTGCTGATCATTGCGTCCTCCTACAACGGACAGCCGACCGACGACGCGCGCGGCTTCTACACCTGGCTACTCGACTCGAGTACCACTCTGAGTCCGGTGCTCAACGTTGCGGTTCTCGGTGTGGGAGACCACAACTGGGCCGAGACTTACCAGGCTGTTCCGCAGCGCATCGACGAGCGGCTCGGCGAGCTGCAAGCCAACCAATTGGTGCCGCGGGCAGCGGCAGACACCTCCGGAGACATGGTCGGCACAATCGAGGAGTTCGCTGCCGCGCTGTGGTCGTCGTTGGCCGAACTTTTCGGGGACCCCGACGCCGCGCCACTCACGGATGCGGACGAACCGCTTTACGAACTGCGCCGGATCGTCGGTCCGGTGACGGCGGCCATGGACGCACGGTCGTCGGTGATCCCGATGACTGTCGTCGAGCGAACCGAACTGGTCAGAGCTGGTCTGGGGCAAGCCAAAACCAATGTCCGCGTGGAACTTCCGGATGGCATCGACTACCAGACCGGTGATCACCTCACGGTGATGGCGGACAACCCGCCCGCGGTTGTCGACGCGGCTTTGGCCCAACTCGGCATTGATCCCGGACTGCGGTTGGCGATCAATCCGCGGCGCAGTTCGCGGCGGCTCATCGCGTTGGACCGTGAGGTCAGTGTTCGCGAACTGCTCACGCACTTCGTCGAATTACAGAAATCGGTGACGAGCAGTCAACTGCACCGCCTTGCGGCGGCCAACAGTGATCCAGCGCAGCGCCAGCGGCTCACGGAGCTGGCCGAGGAACCGGGCGGTTGCCCGTTCAGCGTGCTGGAATGCCTCAGTGAATACCCGGCCTGCGTTCTCACCGGCGCCGAACTTCTCGAACTGCTCGATCCCATGGTGCCGAGGCACTATTCGATCGCATCGTCGTCACTGCTGTCGCCACGCACGGTGGGGCTGGTCGTCAGTGTGCTCGATGCGCCCGCTCGCTCCGGGCGCGGCCTGTTCAAAGGCGTCGCCTCCAACTACCTCGCGACAGTCCAACCGGGGCAGTCGATCCGGGCCCGCGTGGACCCGGCCCGCCAGGCGTTCCGGTCCGGTGCCGATCCGGCCAAGAACGTCATCCTGGTCAGTGCCGGAACTGGGGTAGCACCGTTCCTCGGTTTCCTCGGCGACCGACTGGCCGCCCAACAGACCGGTGCGCCGGTAGAGCCTGCGTTGTGCTTCTTCGGAGTGCGCGACCCGGAGGTCGACTACATCTTCCGGGACCGGTTCGAGCAGGCCGAAGCCATCGGCATCGTGCAGATGCGTCCCGCGTTCTCCCGGGCGCCGCAAGACGGTGTTCGCTACGTGCAGGACCGGATCGCCGCGGACGCCGACGAGGTGTGGGACCTGTTAGGCGACCCGGCCAAGGACACCCACGTCTACGTGTGCGGCGACGGGGCCCGGATGGCGCCGGCGGTGCGCGGGTCGTTCCTCGACATCTACCGGGCACGAACGGGTGCAGACGACGAGCAAGCCCGCGCCTGGCTGAACGGGCTCATCGAGTCCGACCACTACGTCGAAGACGTCTGGGCTGGGTGAAAACGGAACTAGCCGAACAACTTCCGCAACCCGACCATCTGTTGCGGTGATGGCCTTGACCGGTGCCATTAGAGTTGATGTATGGGTGGTGAGTTTATCGAGATCCGGATAACCCACCCTCGGGAATTGATCCAGTCGGTCCCCGAGGCGATCCGCCCGCGGCTACTGGACTGGCAGGTCGACCATAAGGGTAGGCACGTCGCCGGGCGCTATCGCATTACCCGTTACGAGCAGGACGGCCAACCGAGGTGGTGGTTGGACGGCACCGGTCAGCACCCGTGGACCAGTGACGACGTCGAGTACCTAAAGGATGTAGCCGAACATCACGCCGGTCGGCTGCTGCACCGACAGCGATGGCGGCCCAAGAGCATGTTCAACGACCAGGAACCGCCACTGTGGCTGAGTGGCCGAGGGTGGTCCTGATCGAGCGCTACGCTCCGGGCCTGCGGCGGACCAGCCCGTCATCGAGCATCTGCTGGAAGTGCTCGGTGACGGTCTGTTCCAGCGGCCGATAGGTCAGACCCAGCTCGTTTCGGCTGCGGCTGTTGTCGAATGCCAGCGGGTAACCCACGTTGCGGTCGACGAACTTTCGCGTCAGGCCCGCGACGGGTGCGATGGCCTTCACCACGACCTTGGGCAGCGTCGTCCACGGGAACGGATAGAGCGGCCCGTATTTGCGACGCAACATCTTGCCGATCTGCAGCAGAGTCACCGAATCGGCGTTGACGATGTAGCGGCCATGAGCCTCCGGAGTGAAGCCGGCGCGCAGGTGCGCATCGGCGACCTCCCGCACGTCCACCACCCCCATCATCAACCCGGGAGCTCCGGCGAACAGGGTGCCGTCGGTGAATTGCTTCATTGTGCTCAGGCTGGCGGAGTCGCTGGCACTGGTCAGGGATGGGCCGAGCACCAGGCCCGGGTGGATGGTGACCATGTCCCAGCGGTCCTGCGCCTCCTGGTAGCGCCACGCCTCGCGCTCGGCCACCGTCTTGGAATACGGATACGGCTGGTGGTCGACGCTGCTGGTGGTGTTCCAGTGTTCGTCGGTTAATACCCCGCCGGGGACGTCGAGAGAATCGCGGTTGTCGCCGCAGATCGCAACCACACTGCTGGTCAGCACCACGCGCTTGACCGACGGCGTGCGGTTGACCGAGTCCAGCACGTTGCGGGTGCCCTCCAGCGCGGGGCGCACCAGCGCTTCCTGCGCATCCTTGACCCCGGACAGCAGGAATGGCGACGCGGTGTGCATGACGAGCTCGCAGCCGTCCATGGCCTCGTCAAAGCTGCCGGTTTCGAGCAGGTCCGCCTTGAACAGTCGCAGCCGGCCGGGGTGAGCGTCTGAGAGCTTGTGCAGATGCTCCAAACCAGAAGGTTTCTGCGGGTTGCGCACCGTGCCGTGGACGGTGCGCCCCGCTTCCAGGAGCAATCTGACGATCCAGCTGCCGATGTAGCCGCTGGCACCGGTGACGAGTACCGGCGCGTCCGGATCGATCGCCGTCGATGATTCGCTCATGTAGGTGTTCCTCTCTGGCGGGTCTCGGGTCAGCGGCCACGTGCTACTTGCCGCCCCATAGCGTAGGTCACGTTCGAACTCACCCGGGTGAAACACCGTTGGGGTGATGACGGCTCACCCCGCCGGGCAGCAGACTGAAGCCAGTTCAACGACGACGTACCAGCGGCGGGTGTTGCCGCCGGGCGACAACCCATTGCCGGACACGCAGTGGCCCACCAGGATTCGTCGAGAATAATCAGCAGAAGGGTTCTCATCATGCATTTCGATTCCAAGAAGGTCATCGTCGTCGGGGGCAGCGCCGGTATGGGCCGGCAGGTCGCCATTGATATCGTGCGCCACGGCGGCAGCGCGGTAATCGTCGGCCGGTCGAAAGAGCGTGTCGATGACACCGTGACTGGACTGACCGGTGACGGAGGCCAAGCCTGGGGGATCACTGCCGAGTTGACCGATCGCAGCGCGGTCGCCGATGTTCAGCGCGCTCTTGCTGAGCATCACGCCGATGCGACGCTCTTGGTCAACGCAGCCGGATTCTTCGTTCCCAAGCCGTTTCTCGAATACGATGCCGCGTTCTATGACTCCTACTTGGAGTTGAACTACGCGCTGTTCTTCCTCACGCAAACCGTCGTCCAAGGCATGATCGCCAAGGGTGAGGGCGGGGCCATCGTCAACATCGGCAGCATGTGGGCACATCAAGCGATCGGTCTGACCCCATCGTCGGGATACTCGATGCAAAAGGCCGGCCTGCATGCCCTGACCCATAACCTCGCTCTCGAGCTCGCCGAGCACCAGATTCGGGTCAACGCGGTGGCGCCGGCCGTCGTCAAGACGCCGCTCTACGAAGGCTTCATCCCCAAAGACGAAATCGACGCCACCCTAGACACATTCGCGCCACTACATCCGCTGGGCCGAGTCGGCACTCCCGCCGACGTGGCCAACGCAGTGACGTATCTGCTGTCTGATGCGGCAAGTTGGGTCACCGGCGCCATTCTCAACGTCGATGGCGGCATCATGGCCGGCCGCAACTAAGGAGACCTGGTGTCACACCAATACAGCAAGCGCCCCGGCGCGGTCGCGGCGCTGAGCCCCGAGCAATTTCATGTCACCCAGGAGAACGGCACGGAGCTTCCGTTCACCGGTGAGTATTGCGACAATCACGAACCCGGTATTTACGTCGATATCGTTTCTGGTGAGCCGCTTTTCGCCTCGGTGGACAAGTTCGACAGCGGAAGTGGTTGGCCCAGCTTCACTCGGCCCATCAACGCGGACAGCCTGATTGAAAGACCCGACCGCAGCCACTTCATGGACGACATCGAGGTGCGGTCGGCCCACGCTGATAGCCACCTGGGACATGTATTCCCGGATGGCCCCGCCGAGGCCGGCGGGTTGCGTTACTGCATCAACTCGGCGTCGTTGCGATTCATTCACCGCGACGACCTGGAAACCGAGGGTTACGGGCAGTATCTGCGCTTGTTCACAACAGCGTCATCCGGGCAGCACGACAGCATCGAGGAGCAGCAATCATGACCGACCACAACAAGATCGCCATCCTTGCCGGTGGATGCTTCTGGGGCATGGAGGACCTGTTCCGCGCCCAGCCAGGTGTGGTGTCGACCCGGGTCGGTTACACCGGTGGCAGCAACACACACCCCACCTACCGCAATCACCCCGGCCACGCCGAGGCAATCGAAATCACCTATGACCCAGACGAGACCGATTACCGGGCCCTGCTGGAATTCTTCTTCCAGATTCACGACCCGACCACCAGAAACCGTCAGGGCAACGATGTCGGAACCAGTTACCGGTCAGCGATTTTCTACCTCGACGACGAGCAAAAGCAAATAGCGGATCGGACCATCGCGGACATCGAGGGTTCGGGGCGGTGGCCCGGAACCGTTGTCACCGAAGTCAACCCGGCCGGGGAGTTTTGGGAAGCCGAACCCGAGCACCAGAACTACCTGCAACGCTACCCATCCGGTTACACATGCCATTACGTTCGCCCCCAGTGGACGTTGCCCAGTCGCAGTGACGGTGCCGGCGCGGAAGCAGCTACGGCCTGACGTGCCTGGGAATAGATGCTTTGCTCGGAGCTCGTAATGTATTGCGGCTAGGCTATGTTCCGGCAGAACGTCCTGTCATCATCGGCTACCGGGTGTCGCCTATGGCTGGGGTGCGGGTGACAAGTTGCTTGGTGTTGCCTGGTGTTGGGTGGCCCCGCATGGGGCCTTGCCGATTGTCTTGGCCGCGTGGCCGGCTGGTGAGTCGAATAACAGAGCGCGCAGTTGTTTCCGTCCGCGGTTGAGTCTCGAACTTACTGTCCCTTGCCGGGTGTCCGTCATCGCTGCGATCTCCTTGTAGGAATATCCCGCAATGTCGGCGAAATAGACAACGACACGAAACTGCTCAGGTAAGACCATCATTGCCGCCTTGAGGTAAGGGTCCGGCAGCTTTTCGAGCGCCTGATCTTCAGCCGACCGTAGGCCGCTAGGCATCCGTGAGGCGCTGGCTACCAGCTGTTGATCGGTGATCTCGCCAGTCGGATGTTGCGCGGGACGGCACTTTTGCTTTCGGTAGCCGCTGATATAGGCGTTCATCATGATCCTCCGCAGCCACGCTTTGAGGTTCGTTCCCGGCTCGAATGCCCGGAGACCGGCATATGCGTTGAGCACTGTTTCTTGCACCAGGTCCTCCGCATCCGCTGGGTTGGCGGTCAAGCGAAGAGCCTGCCGATAGAGGGGCTCGAGAAGTGGGATGACGGCGCTCTCAAATTGTTGAGCGCTCAGCGGGCTGGCCGGCACCGTTGTGCATTGCTCGCGCACGCGATTCACGTTATGCTCCGGCCGTTGCGAGACGCATTGGTAAGCAATAAGTCTGGTTGCAGATTGGGCGAAGCAGGCAGCTTGGTGTGCCCTCCTTCAGGAGCGCCATTTCGAGCACCCGACCTCTCACGCAGCTGACCGCAGGTGGGGTATTGCCTTGCCTCCATTGGGACCTCCGCTCGAGTTCTGGAGATAGCATCTATCGGCGCGGGGTGATTGGTCATCACCCGCCGGGCGGATTCATCCGGGTGAGTGCCGTTGCCGCGCAATGCATCAAGACGATTCCACGTGTCCAATATCACCCGGATGAATGAGGGAAGCGGTCGAAGACAAATCACCCGCTCTTGCGCCATGCTGTCAACGGCTACACCCGTGCAGCCGTGTTCTGTTGTGTTAGCGGCACAGCAGGTGACTCAAAGACAACCATCGCGCTGAACGAGGAGGACCAAGTGAGCGCCGCCAGGAGAATGCTCGAAACCTATCCGCGAGATCTGGGCCGGATCGATATAGCCAAGCTGGTCGAATGTATCGATGCTTGTTTCGAGTGCGACCAAGCCTGCACAGCGTGTGCGGACGCCTGTCTGAGTGAAGACGATGTCGACCACTTGACCAAGTGCATCCGTACTTGCCTTGACTGCTCGGATGTCTGCGCGACAACCGGTCGGGTTTTGTCCCGACACACGGATTACGACGCCAACTTGACGAGGACGGTCCTCCAAACCTGCGCTACCGCCTGTAAGACAAGCGGCGACGAGTGCGACAAGCATGCGGCCAGACACGAACATTGCCGAGTGTGTGCCGAGGTATGCCGTCGCTGTGAACGAGCCTGCCGGGACCTCATCGAGGCGCTCGGTTGAGAGAACCGCCCGAGCGGGTGGCCGCGGGTCGGGTCCGTGATGTCATCATCGTCGGGTCAGGCCCGGCCGGTTACACCGCGGCGATTTACAGCGCACGAGCCGGATTGGACACCGTCGTCGTCGAAGGCGAGCGGCCCGGCGGCGCACTGATGACCGCCGGGCAGGTGGACAACTATCCCGGTGTCGCCCCGTTGGTGGGCGGGCCCGCGCTGGCTGCTGCGATGCGTGACCAGGCGCAGCAGTTCGGCGCCGAACTAAAGGCAGGCATCGTCCACCGCTTCGATCTCCACGGTGAGCCAAAGGCCGTCGCGGTAAGGGACGTCGCGGTAAGGGACGAGGTGTGTCATGCCCGCGCGTTGATCCTGGCGATGGGCTCGGTGAACCGACCCCTCGATGTGCCCGGCGAGCGGAAATTGATCGGCCGCGGACTCAGCGCCAGCGCCAAACTCGACGGTGACCAGTTCGCGGGTCGCGAGGTCGCGGTTATCGGAGGTGGCGACGCCGCAGTCGAAGAAGCGCTTTACCTGGTGCCGCGAGTTCGGCGGGTGACTCTTGTCCACCGCCGTCCCCAGTTGCGGGCGTCGGCTATCGCCGTAGCCCGGCTTCGGACCCGTCCCAATGTCACGATCCTGACGTCCACTGAAGTGCTGGCCGTGTGCGGCGAGCATTATGTCACCGGATTGCGGTTGCGCGATATGCAGAGCGCTGCCGAGTACGAAATCGGCGTTGCCGCAACGTTCGTCGCGGTCGGACAGATGCCACGCTCGGATCTGTTGAGGGGGCGCATCGACCTTGATGCCCAGGGTTACATCCGAATCCGCGACGGTACGAACCACACCTCAGTAGACGGCGTCTTTGCCGCCGGCGATCTGATCGACCGTCGATACCGGCAGGCGATCACAGCTGCAGCCACCGGTTGCGCGGCCGCGCTCGACGCTCATCGCTGGATCACCGATACCCGGTGGCCTGCGGCGGCGTGCTGAAAGCTAAACGGCTTCAGGGTTTTCCACCACTACCGCCACCGCCTGGCCTGAACCGATGCACACCCCCACCACTCCGTAGCGAGCGCCACGTTCCCGCAGTTCAATGGACAACGTCAGCAGGTACCGCGCCCCCGTAGCGCCAAACGGATGTCCGATCGCCACCGCGCCACCGTTAGGTGTGACCTTGTCGTCGGGAACGACGAAGCCGTCAAGCTGATTGGGTAACTCTCGCAGGACTCCCAATGCTTGTGCACTGAACGCCTCGTGGATCTCCCAGACATCGATCTGTTGCGGAGTCAGGCCGGCGCGGCGGATCGCCGCCGGCATCGCCCAGGCCGGAGCGATACCCATGATCAGCGGATCGATCCCATACACGGCGCTAGACACCACCCTGGCCAACGGCGCGACGCCCAATTCGGTTGCGCGCTCTTTCGAACCGATCAGGACAGCGGTCGCACCGTCACTCAAGGGCGAGGAGTTGCCCGCCGTCATCTGCGTGGTTCCCGGCTGGGCAGGAAGAGCCCCTAGCGCCTCCGCGGTGGCGCCATCGCGGATGAACTCATCATGCTCCGCTAAGCGCGCCGGCGCCTTCCTGGTCGCCGCGATCGGCACCGCCATGATCTCTTTGGCCAGCCTGCCCCGATCGCGAGCGGCCTTGGCGCGCTGTTGCGAGCGCAGCGCGAACGCGTCAATCTCCTGGCGGCTCAGTGCATACCGGTCCGCGACATTCTGCGCCGTTTCGATCATGCCGATGTACGCGTTACGCGCCAACAACACCGGATTCGGCGGCCCGCCGGCGCCGCTCCACATCGTGTCGAGCATGAAGACCGGACCACGCGGACTGAAAGCCGCGTCGCCTTTCATCAGCGCCCATCCCGAGCGCGACATCGACTCGACCCCGCACGCAATGCCCAGGCCCAGATCACCCGCCTTGATGGCGTGGCTGATACTCACCGCGGCGCTCAACGACGAGCCGCAGAACCGATTCACGGTCACGCCCGCGACGCTGTCGGGAAACCCGGCGGCGAGTGCGGCCCATCGTGCAATGTCACCCATCCCCTCGTGGGCGGGGTTCACGCACCCGGCGACGACATCTTCCACGGCATCCAGGGGCACGCCCACCCGTTCGCATGCGCCCTTGAGTGTCATTCCCAACAGGTCATCGGCACGGATCCCCGACAGTGTGCCCCCATAGCGGGCGAACGGCGTTCGCACTCCGCCCAGGACGTACGCCTCATTCATTGGTGCATCCTTCCGTCACAGTTCGTGGCCCCGACGGCTCGGGGTAGCGGGAGCCCTCCCGAGCGGAATCGGCTCAGCGGCAGTGGCTTCGCGGCCACCGGGGAGTCTGCGGTGAGGCAGACGTCACCACAATCGTGCTGAAACACGAAGGTGCGCTGCCTGAATCGATCATCGACCTCGAACCGCACGGCTATGACGAGGTCGGTGCGATCGACGATGCCGACGGACCGGATCACCACCGCCGGATCACTACTCAGCGTGTCCAACCGGACCGGATTTGTGTCCAGCGCATAACTGCGTTGACGGTCCCCAGGTGTGTCCGCGAGGTCGATATCGACACAACGTCTCGCGATCAGAAGGTCGATCTCTGCCAGCGTCTTACCCGTGACCATGATCGACACGCTGCCAACCGGATTCACCGTTGGAGATGCGGTCATCACCAGAGCGGCCGCGGCCGTCAAGACAATACCCTCAGCCATACCCCGTCACGCCCTTCCTGCCGGCCGGCCGCCTTAGGCGGTGCAACGCAATGCGAAGCACCCGTGCCCGTCAGTGCGGTGGTCACTCGTGGTGGCCCCCGCCGTGCGGTACCGGACCGGCGTGGGTGAACAGGCTCAGGTATTGCCCGTAGCCCTCGGCTTCGAGGTTGTCGCGGTGAATGAAGCGCAGCGAAGCCGAGTTGATGCAGTACCGCAGGCCGCCTTGAGCCTTCGGCCCGTCACTGAAGACGTGTCCGAGGTGACTTTCACCGTGGGTCGAGCGCACCTCGACGCGTTCCATGAAGTGGCTCCGGTCGGATTTTTCGACGACGTTGTTCGCGTCAATGGGTTTGGTGAAGCTGGGCCAGCCGGTGCCGCTGTCGAACTTGTCGACCGATGCGAAAAGCGGCTCTCCAGAGACGACGTCGACGTAGATGCCAGGTTCCTTGTTGGCCCAATACTCACCGGAGAATGGACGCTCGGTCCCGTTCTGCTGTGTGACGCGGTACTGCTCAGGATTCAACGCGTCGACGGCGGCTGGGTTCTTGTTGTATTCGTGTGACATGGGTGCTCCTCCGGGTCCCTCCGTGGTTGTTGTTGACGGCCTCAGCTTTGCTGCCCGTTCGCCAGCCCGGGGCCGAAGGTTCGCCGGCTTCTGGTTCTACTGAGGCTGCAACTTCGTGGGGCGAGTTGGCATCACCCGAACCACCTATTCACCCGGGTGATTGAAGCAAGGTACGTGAAGCGGAAACCATGACATCCGCGATTTCGGCAACTACAGATTGATGGCCTCGCCGGTGAGAGCGTGGAAGCATTCCTGCAGTCCTTCACCGATTGTCGGATGTGTGTGGATGTTTCGGGCAAGCTCGGTGGCGGTCAGGTCCCACAGCTGTGCGAGGGTCAATTCGGGAAGGAGCTCACTGACTTCGCTGCCTACCAGATGTGCGCCCAGCAGCTCGCCGTGCTCGCCGTCGGCAATCACTTTGATGAAACCGCCGCGTTCACCCAGTCCGTGAGCTTTTGCGCTGGCCTGCATGGGAAATGAGGCGACCCGTACCTGGTGACCGGCAGCGCGGGCCTGCTCTTCGGTGTAGCCGAAGCTGGCGACCTGCGGCTGGCAAAACGTGACTCGTGGCATCATCCGGTAGTCCAGTGGCATCGTCTCTGTGCCGGCGATGGTTTCGGCGGCGATCAGGCCCTGTGCGGAAGCGACATGCGCGAGCTGCAATTTGGCGGTGACGTCACCGACCGCATAGATATGGGGCGCGGATGTCCGCATGTAGTCGTCGATGTCGATCGCGCCGCCGGCAGTGAGACGTACTCCGGCGGCGTCGAGACCGATTTCTTCGACGTTAGGACTGAATCCGATGCAGATGAAGGCCCGCTCGGCCTGCACAGTGGCAGACGTTGCGTCCGCGCGGGTGTAGCTGACGGCGACGTGATCGCGGTGGTCAACGACTTTGTCAACGCGGGCGGATGTGTGAATCGTGATGCCGCGGCGGCGGTAGTGCCGCTGAAGTTCTCGGGAAACGTCGGCGTCCTCGTTCGGGAGGACGCGGTTGGCGAATTCCAAAATATCGACCCGTACGCCGTAACTGTGCAGGATATAAGCGAATTCCATGCCGATGCCACCACCGCCGATGATCACGATTGACTCGGGCAGATCGGAACTCAGAATCTGTTGTTCGTAGGAGACGACGTTCTCGCTGAAGTTGACTCCCGGCAGCATGCGCACCCGCGAACCGGTCGCGATGACGGCGTGTTCGAAGGTCAGTGACTTGCTGCCGCCCTCGGATAGATCTACGGCGAGGCTGTGGGGGCCGGTGAAACGGCCGTGGCCGTCAATCTCGGTGATGTTGTTCTTGCGCATCAGGAAATGAACGCCGCGCACCCGGGCTTCGGCGACTTCGCGGCTGCGCGACGCGGCACGGGTGTAGTCGAGACTAACGTCGCCGGAGATACCGAATGCGGCGGACTGGTGGGTGATGATGGAGGCAATTTCGGCGTTGCGCAGCAGTGCTTTTGAGGGGACACATCCGGTGTTGAGGCACACCCCACCCCAATAGCGTTCCTCGACTATCCCGACGGTCATGCCCAGTTGGGCAGCGCGGATAGCTGCCACATACCCTCCGGATCCTGCACCCAGGACAAGGAGGTCGTAATGGTTTTCGGCTGGCGCTGTCACTTTTGGCTCCTGTTTTGCCGCGCGGCGTGCGTCCGCGCTAGCAACCGAACAGCGGTTTCTTCGGCGGACGCCACCTCGTCAGCGTGATATGTCGTCAGCGTGATATGTCAATGCGTTTCGGCGACCAACGTCTTTCTGCGAACCGCCTCGATGGAGTCCACCAGCAGCCACACTGCTAAGCCGATGAGCGCGATGTCCTTCATCAGAAATTCGCCGTCGGCGGACAGAACGGGAAAGCCACCAGCCGACGCCTCGCCAACCCCGGGGGTCGAAACCATGAAACTCAGCGTCGTTACGAAGAACAACGACGCGACGACCCCGCCAACTACGGAAGCCTTCGGTGACCACGGCTTGAGCGCCAACAGCACTGCCGTGATCAACTCGATCGATCCATTCAACCGACCGAAGTCGTCGATGGACATGATGTCGTAGAACCAACTCAAAAAGGGACTGTTGGCCACCCAATGTGAAACGCCTTGGGACTCATAGTGGGTGAACTTCATTGCGCCAAACCAGGCCAGGACTATGGCCAAGCCGTAGCGCGCGATGAGAGGCGCGATGCCGCTCGCTCGAGACCTCACCGGCCGATCAGTCATCATGGCGGTGGACTCATTGTGGGACATCCGGTCTCCGTTCTGTGTGTCGCTTTCGTGCGTGGCCGCCGCCGAACCCGGACCGCTTCGCCGGCGACGTAGTTGGTCGAGATGGTGAGCCGAGCGTTGCGGGTGGCGGTGAGATCAATGCCACTATCTCTGCGCAAGGGGTGAGTTGTCCTCATCCGGGCGTGTAGTTCACCCGGGTGAGAACACGACAACCGATATACGGCACCGTCACGGCAACGCCAGACAGCAACGTGCGCAGGAGCATTACTTGAGCGTTCCCGCCGGCGGTGCTCAGTGCGCACAAGCCGGCTCCGGTAGGTCTAGGTCGGCCTTCGTCAGGCGGTAGACCTGCAGCGTGAGGTTGTAATACTTGTCGGTCTCACCAACCCATTCCATCCCCACTCGCCGGGCGGTAGCCACACCACGGCTATTGCCCGTCCGCACGACTGCAAAGACCTCACTGATATGGAGGTTTTCGAAGGCCTGATGAGCAACCGCATGTCCGGCTTCCGCGCCGTACCCGTAGCCCCATGCCTTCGGAGACACCTGCCACCCGATTTCCAGATCTGTGCGGCCCGGCGGCAGTGGAAGCAGGGCTACCCCCCCGATTACGTCGCCGCTGTTCTTGTCGGTGATCGCCCAGCGACCCAACGGGAGCCCGGTCGCGTCGCTTTCGCCGATCCACGCCCCAAGGACACGTCGCATCTCGGCCTGGTCGGCGACGGGGGACATGGCCGGACACAACCAGCGCGCCACTTCGGGCGAACCGTATACGGCAAATGCGGCGGCGTCGTCATCAAGTTGCCACGGTCGCAACACGAGCCGGTGTGTCCTGATTTCCCGCGTCTCGGCGTCTAATTCGACGTGGCGATGCTCAACCATATTGGCTCCCTGGCGTTGTGGTGCACAGACGGTATATGTGCGTTTTGCATCAGTGGGACGGGATCGCGATACGCCAGGACTGGGCGCCGCCGAAGTCGAGCCACACATCGGTTTTCGTTTGCACCAACCGGGCCAGGACGTCCTAGCAGGCCGGACACCGCACCACGACTCCGGGGCCGTGGTCATAGACGTGACTTTCAGCGAAGCGCATTGCGCGACCGCAGTTCCCGCAGGTGAGCGTGGCCGTGGTGACATCGAATCCCAGGACTTGCGCGAAGGCGCCCGCGGCCGCGTTGCCGTCGACGTGCGTTGGCTCGGTCATCATTCCTCGTTTTCTGGTACTAGCGCGGCCCAAACCGCTCAGTCCGGATGGTCGACGGCGGAACCCCCTGCTCGATCAGCATTTTGGCCACCGATTCCACGAATCCTGTTGGGCCACAGACATAGCAGCGCACGCCATCGTGCAGGCCCCACCCGGCCGGCGCGAGGTCGGCCGAGCGGATTCGGCCAGGCGGCCGAGCGGTCTGCGGCGCGGCCGAGCGGGTGTAGACGAGCGCGACCTGAAGCCAATCACATTCGCGCTGCAGCCGGTCCAGTTCCTGGGCGTAGTACACGTCGGAGGGGTTGCGCACCGAGTAGACCAGCCGAAAGCACGCCGAACCGGCCATTATCCGATGCCGCAGCATGCACATCAACGGCACAATTCCCGATCCGCCGGCAACCAGCAGTACCCGAGCTTCCTCGCCCGGTCTCCAGACGAACCACCCGCCGATGGGGCCGCGAAGTTCGATCTCGTCGCCGGCCTCTAGTCCGATGAGGTAGGGCGAGACCTCTCCGTCGGCGATTTGCTGGACGGTGAGTTCAATGCGTTCACCGTCGGGCGGTTTACTCAGTGAGTAGCTGCGTTGTGCGCTGTAACCGTCCTCAGCGGTCAGCTTGAGATCGATGTGCTGGCCGGCCAGGTGGCCCTGCCAGCCGGGCACGGTCAGCCCGATCGTGCGTGAAGAATCGGTTTCTGGTTGAGAGTTCACCACGCGCGCGACTTGCCACTGGATCTTGGGTACGACGTGAAGGTCCACAGTCGCCGTCAATCCCCGGTGTAGCGTTGTTCTCGCCATGGGTCGCCGTAGTTGTGGTAGCCCAACCCTTCCCAGAATCCTGGCGTGTCGCTGTCCCGCAACTCAATGGATTTCACCCACTTCGCGGACTTCCAGAAGTACAGGTGCGGCACCAGTAGCCGTGCCGGACCACCGTGCGTTGGGGTGAGCGGCGCGCCCCCGTAGGCATACACCACCCACGCCTTGCCGCCGCGAAGATCCCGCAGCGGAAGGTTGGTGGTGTAACCGCCATAGGAGCCAACCAGTGCGAATTCGGCTGCGGTGTCGATTGATTCGAATAGGGTGTCCAGGGATACGCCTTCCCACCTGGTATCCAGTTTGGACCATGTGGTGACGCAGTGGATGTCGACATTGATCCGCTCGCTCGGCAGCGAGTTCAGCTGGGTCCACGTCCACGCATGTATGGCACCACGCTCGTCGCGGATGCTGAATCGCCATCGGTCGAGGTCGATGCGGGGCGTCGGTCCCGCCTGCAGGACGGGGAAGTCCACGGTCAGATGTTGTCCGGGCGGCAGCTTGACGGCCGAGTCAGCACGGCGTCCGTGAAAGCCTTTGTTGACGATACTCATTGGTCACGGAAGGTTCTGCTGGACCGCGGATGCGGAACCGGGATAGGACTCGAGCAATTCCAACCAAGCCGATCTGAAGTTGGCGACACCGTCATGTTCGAGCACCCGGAAAACGTCGTTGAGGTCCACGCCGACGGCGCTGATCTTGTCGAGGACTGTTTGGGCGCCGGGGGCCGTGCCGGTGACGGAATCGCCGGCGATTATGCCGTGATCAGCGAGTGCCTCCAAGGTCTTTTCCGGGATGGTGCTGACCGTGTTTGGGGCAACCAGTTCGGTGATGTACATGGTGTCGGGGTAGTCGGGGTTTTTTACCCCGGTGGATGCCCACAGCGGGCGCTGCACATTGGCCCCGGCATAGCTAAGCGCGGCGTAACGCTGTCCCTCTTGGAATACGTGCTGATAGGCGGCATAGGCAAGCCGGGCGTTGGCGATTCCCGCCCGCCCACGCAGGGCCATCGCCGCGTCGGTGCCGATAGTCTCAAGCCGCCGGTCGATTTCGGTGTCGACGCGGGAGACGAACAGGGATGCGACGGAATAGATCTGGCTCAGATCTTTGCCAGTGTTTTTCGCGGCTTCGAGGCCGGCCAGGTAGGCATCCATCGCGTTACGATGCCGCTCGACCGAGAAGATCAGCGTCACGTTCACTGAGATACCTTGGGCCACTGCGGCGGTGATGGCCGGCATACCGGCCGATGTGGCGGGGATCTTGATGAACAGATTCGGCCGGTCGACGATTTTCCACAGCTCGACGGCTTGGCTGACCGTCTGGTCGGTGTCGTGGGCTAGTCGCGGATCGACCTCGATCGATACACGTCCGTCGACGCCGCCGGAGGCTTCCCATTGTGGTCGCAGGATGTCGCAGGCCTGCCGCACGTCGTCGGTGATGACAGTGCGGATCGCCGAGTCGGCGTCGGCACCGCGGGCGGCCAATTCGGTGATCTGCTCGTCGTAAGCCTGGCCGTGTGAGATTGCACGCTGAAAGATCGAGGGATTGGTGGTGATGCCGACGACGCTTCTGGTGTCGATCAATCGCTGTAGGTTGCCCGATGTCAGGCGGTCGCGGGACAGGTCGTCCAGCCAGACGGATACCCCGGCCGCGGATAGCGCTGTCAGGACAGGGTTTTGCGTCATCGGATGCCAGCCTCCTGCTGGTGTCGCCGCCAACGTGTGACTCGGGCGGTGATAGTGGGGACGGCGAGCGCGATGACCGGCCAGTACGCGCCGGCCAGCAGCTGCCGGTCGTGCGGCGTCAGGCACGAGCGGTATGCAGCGCGGTTGTTGTTAGGCCATGATCCCATCGGCGATTCCCCTTCCCGGTTGGTACCGGCCGAACCGGCCTGAACTCTTGGTTGGCGGCGCGACGATTGGTCGACGTGGCACCGGTCTATCGGTGTGTGAGCGTGGCTTTTATCGGTATGTGAACGTGGCTTTTATCGGTATGTGAGCGTTGCTTCTATCGGTGTGTGAGCGTTGCTTCTATCGGTAATGAGCGTGGCTTGGAGGTGCGCCGACTGTCATCACCCCACAGCACCATTCACCCGGGTGATACCTAAAGGCGCGACCAGTGATGATCGCTGTCGCGTGGGTGTGCATTAGTCGAGATCATGGTGAGCTATCAGCCGCCGAGCCGCCTCGGTGATCGAGCCCGACAGCGAAGGGTAGATGGCGAGTGTCTCGGCCAGCTCGTTGACCGTAATCCGGTTTTGCACGGCCATCGCGATGGGCAGGATCAACTCCGAGGCAATCGGAGCCACCACCACACCACCGATTACCACCCCAGTGGCTTGTTGGCAGAACAGCTTGACGAAGCCGTGCCGCAGTCCCGACATCTTGGCGCGTGCATTGGTCTCCAGTGGCAGCATGATGGTTCGGGCGCGCACCGAGCCGTCGTCAATCTCCTTCTGCGGCACGCCGACCGCCGCGATCTCGGGTCGGGTGAATACCGTCGCCGCGACGGTGCGCAGCCGGATCGGGTGCACGGCCTCGCCCAGCGCGTGATACATCGCGATCCGGCCCTGCATCGCGGCAACCGAAGCCAACGGCAACAGTCCGGTGCAGTCCCCGGCGGCATAGACGCCGGGCACCGATGTCCGCGACACTCGATCGACAGTCAGGTAGTTGCCGCGGTCCAGCTCGATGCCCACGCGCTCCAGGCCCAAGCCGCCGGTGTTGGGGATCGATCCGATCGTCATCAGGGCGTGGCTGCCCGTGACGGTGCGGCCGTCGGTCATCGCCACCACAACTCCGTCCGCACTGCGGGTAACCGATTGCGCACGTGCGTTTTTGACCAGTTTGACGCCGCGTTCGGCGAACGATTCCTCCAGCACTAACGCGGCATCGGCATCCTCGTAGGGCAACACCCGGTCTCGGCTGGCCACTACGGTCACCGTGACACCGAGTTCGGTGTAAGCGTTGACGAACTCGGCCCCGGTGACTCCCGAGCCGACGACGATCAAGTGTTCGGGCAGCACGTCGAGGTCGTACAGCTGGCGCCAGGTCAGGATCCGCTGGTCGTCGGGCTGTGCCGACGGCAGGATCCGCGGGCTCGCGCCAGTCGCGATCAGTACCACGTCGGCATCATGCGTGCTGGTGATGGGGCCTTCACGTCCCGGATCGGAATGCGTCACTTTGACGCAGTGACGCGCCAGCCCGGGAGTCGCGTCTACCAACTCACCGTGTCCCGCGATCAACTCGACGCCCATGCTGAGCAGGTCTGCGGTGATGTCTGCGGACTGGGCCGCGGCCAATGTCTTGACCCGCTGATGGATCCCGGGCAACGAGATCGCCTCGGCCATATCGATGTTCAAGCCCGGCGACGCGCGTCGTAGTTCGCTGCGCAACCCGGTGGAGGCGATGAAAGTCTTTGAGGGCACACAGTCACACAAGACTGCCGCACCGCCGATACCGTCGGCGTCCACCACGGTAACCTGCGCTATCTCAGGTCCTCGGGCAGCGGCGACCAGTGCCGCCTCGTAGCCGGCCGGGCCGCCGCCGAGGATGACGATGCGAGTCACCACAGCTCAAACCTCAACGACGGGCTGGGCGCCAGGTCACAAGAGAAGCCATCCCTCACCGGCGATGATGTCCTCTTCGCTGATGATATGAATCGCGGCCTCCTCGGCTGACGCAGCGCCGCCGTCGATGCCGACGTCGTGCGCAAGGTAATCGGTGCCCGGATCCGTGGGGTCGACATCGAAGGCGACGAGTCGGCCGGCCCGCATGTCCCCGACCTGGTCGTCGATCGGCTCGCCATCGCTGTCGGCGCTGTCACCGATCCCGTCGCCGTCCCACTGGTCGGTTATATCGGGTAGCTCCTGGGCCAGCCGGCGCTCCAGACTCTCCCCGACGCGCGCTTCACTTGCGGTAAGTCCCCACGCCCGCAATTCCCGCGGCTTTTCCGGAGGCGAGTAGCCTTCGTCCAGGTCGATGCCTGTCTGTTCGGAGTCCACGCTCTCTTCCGGCTCGAGCAGATGGGCCCCGACGTCGTCGAATTCAGAAATCCCCATCGTCGCGATCCCCATTCCATATCCGAAAGGTCCTGCCCGAGCAGCGAAGTCCGACACTGGGCTGAGGGCACTGGAAACAGCTGCGCAGCTGTAGACCAACAGCATGGCGCGCGGAGGGGTGAACTGTCCTCGCCCACCGCCCTCACTCACCCGGGTGATAGATGGCGCGGCGAAAAAGCGGGACAGGCGGATCTGGTAGGCGCAGCACTGCAACGGCGTGAATTCGTCCAGGGGAGTTGGCAATAACCGGCAGCGCTAGTCCGCAACGGTGTCCCGGGGAAGATCAAACTCTTCGCTAACCGAGAATCGCGCGATGGAGGACGGGGCTACGCCCAGTGACACCAAGGGACGCGGGAACAAGAGCCCGGCCAGATATGCCGTGAAAACGGCCCAGCGGTTCGCGGCGCTCGGTATCGCGTAGAGGTGGTAACCGCGTGTGACCAGCTTGGCCGGCAGGCCCGACATGTGGATGTTGAGTGGATTGGCCACCGCAAAGCCAGGTCCGAGGTCGACTACCGTGCCCAGATCGCGATGTCGGTAGTCGCGTGCGGCCCCGTGACCGAGACTGGCGGCGACGTTGACAGCCAACGTTTTTCCCTGGCGGCTGGCGTGTTGTGCGGTCCGCGGGGTGATGTGCCCGGCCGTGGTGGCGTCGGGAACCGCGGCTGCGTCACCGCCGGCGAACACCCCCGGCATGGCGGGCACACTGAGATCGGCGCCAACCTTGAGCCGGCCCCGCTCGGTCGGCAGACCCAGCGTTGCGATCAACGGGCTGGCCACCACTCCGGTCACCCAGGCCACGGTATATGTGCCGATGCGAGTGCCGTCGGTGAGAACAACGTAATCTGGGCCAATTTCATTGAGGGTTACACCCATTCGGATCTGCACGCCGCGACGCCGCAGCACGCGTTGTGCCTTCGCTGCGAGCCGTGAGCCGATTTCGGGCATCATCCGGCCCGACCGTTCGACCAGGATCAGTCGAATTTCGCTTCGACTGGAGCCGAACTTGCGCGCGGCTGCCTCAGCCATCGCGCAGAGCTGCGCGATCAGTTCGGTGCCCGAATACGACGCTCCCACCACCACAACGGTTTTGCGTGCCTGCGCCCGGTGCGGGTCGGCGTCGATGGCAGCCAGCTCGAACTGTTCGAGGATGTGGTCACGCAGATAGAGGGCTTCGGCGATCGACTTCAGACCGCGGGCATGCTCGGTGAGGCCGGGAATGTCGAAGCGACGAGTAATCGAACCGGGGGTAAGAACGAGCCGATCCCATGCCAACTCCTGGGTGGCGTTCTCCTGATCACGAAAGCACAAGGTTCGTGCCGGGAAGTCGATTGTGTCGACGTAACCGCGGATCAGCCGCACGTCAGGCAAGTTGTCGCTCAACGGAATCGTGACGAAACGCGGGTCGATCAGGCCACCGGCGACATCCGGCAACAGCGGCGTGTACAGCAGGTAATCGACTGGCGAGATGAGAGTGACGGTCGCGGGCGATCGGTGACGGCGTAGCAAGGATATGAGCCGCCGTGCGCATTCGAATCCGGCGAACCCACTACCCACGATCACAACCGACGGAGCATCGCCTGCCTGTCGACGCTTGCGCATCTAAGCCGCCTCGATCTGCTGCAGGCGGATGAGGGAAAGCATAATGCGCAGGCGCGGCTCGTCTGGGTTACCGGCGTGGCCATTCAGCCAACCGGCCAGTTTCGAGAGTATCGCCACCGACAACGCCCTGCGGGCGGACAGGACGGCGTTGAGGATTCGCTTGATAGCGAGAAAACCTTCCCCGCAGCCTAATTCGGCGAAAAATATCGTGCGCTCATAACCAGTCAGGCATGACTGCACGGCATCGACCAGCAACCACGCCATATCCTCGTCGGAAATGATTCTCGGGCGAGCTTGCGCCAGTGCACGATTCGCCTGCGGACTCGTGATGTCGTAGTCGGATCTCACGATGACCTCTCGGCTGTCGAAGCCAACGGGCATGTCCTGGCTCCCTTCCGGTCTCCCTGGCGGCGGCTGGCCGGCATTTTTTAAGAGGCTCCCCGTGCGCGCGGTGAATGCCTTCCGTCCCACTGCGCATCGATGCACGTCACCCGACGATTCTCGATGACTAGCCACAGCGCCCCGGCGACGGTGCCCAGAACGGAGATAAGGACAGTGGTGGCAAGCCATTCGTAATGCCGGTAGGCGGCGGTGGCCGCCGTGCTGATCAATCCGGCCGTCGCTACCACGAACAGAATCAACCCGGGCCAGAAGAAATTGTCTTTCATCGCTATACCCGCATGCGGTTGTGTGGTCCGGGAGTGGTCAGTCGGGTCGGCATTCGTGTCACCCATCACGGCTCCCTTCGTCGTTACCTGGATGCCCGTCGCGGATCAGCAGCTCGGGCAACGCAATAGCCCCGATCGTTGTTACGAGCCACGCCACAACGGCTGTGGCCACCCAAGAGGCCATGCCTTCAATAGCGAGCCCGTGCGTCCATGCCGACGTGAGGACCAAGGTGACGATCGTCAATGCCAGACCGGTAGCCCCGAGCAGCAACGACGCATATCGATGGGGCAGCTTCAGGATTGGGAAGGACAGTATCGCCTGCGCTGAAGCGAACATCCCTACGGCGATGGCAAAGCCCGGTACTGACAACGAAACTCGGGGAACGACCCAAGCCGCAACCAGCAATCCCATCGCCCAGGACGTCAGCAGCGCAAGGGCACGCAGGATGATCGGCCCGGTGCCGGTGACCGCGGCAGGCCGAGTACGGGGGATAGACCGGCGGCCCGAAATTGCGGGCGTACTGGTTCTCATGCCAGTCCGGTCAGGGTGAGGGACAGAGTCGAGATCTGTTGGCGCCCATGGTGCAGACGCGTCGAAGCAACGCCTTCGCGGCACGCAATGATGCCGGTGGTCTCCGCGTCAGCGAGATGCGAGTCGCCGCCTGCTAGGCGGTCAACTGTTATTGCCATGGGCATATCCTGGCCGTGTCGGGGTGGATTGTCATCGCCCGGGTCAGTGAATCACCCGGGTGATTGTGCTGGACCGGCCTTGGAGTCGCAGTGCGGACGCAAGCCGATACCTGGGTGATTACGCGGGGGACGTCGTCGGACATGACCGTTCCTGCGCACCGCATCTGGCTCGATGCCGAGAGACGAATTACAACAGGCTTACAAAAGGCCCAGTTCTCGCGCCCGGCTGACCGCCGCACCGCGATGTTCAACGCGTAGCTTGCGATACACGGCCCGCTGGTGCGTCTTCACGGTGTTCAGCGAGACATAGAGCCGCTCACCGATCTCGCGTCGCGAGAGCCGGGTGGCGAGCAGGCGAAGAACCTCGAGCTCCTTAGGCGTCAGCTCCTCGTCGACCGTGCACCCCTCAAGGCGCGACGCCACCGCGACACCCGTGTTGCGCTCGACCAAAGGCAGCAGCGTCGAGGCGAGGTCGGCATCGGCGCAATCGCGCAACAGCGTGCCGGCCTCCTCGAGGCTCGTCTTTGCGGTCTGGTGGTCGCCGAGGTGGTTGTAGATTTCCGCCCGCACCACCAGCGTTTTCGCTACTTCGAGGATTGCTCCACCTTGGCGGGCCAGTCTGACGGCCATGTCGACGGTAACCACCGCCGCAGCTATGTCACCCCTCATCCGGAGGAGCTCGGCCGTGGCGAGCGACACCATCGCGTCGACGAGATGCTCGGCATCCGCCAAGTCCCGGGAGCTGCCTGACGCCCGGCGGATCAGGTGTTCGGCGTCTGCGGGCCGGCCGGTTTCGGCCGAGATCAGCGCCAGATAACCCAACGCGTAGCTACGGGCGCGACGATCATCCACCTTCTCGGCTTGCTGCACGGCGCGCCGGAAGCTGGCTTGCGCCTCCCGGGTGCTGCCCGAAAAGTACAACGCTGACCCGTATATGCAGTAGGCGCTTGATCGGCCCAGCGGCGCTTCGCCCAGATCGAGTGTGATTGCTTGGCGAGCCTCTTCGAGCGCCCTGGCGAGTTCAGCCGTCTTGAAGGAGTGAACCGCACGCAACACGACAACTTGAGCGCTGATGGCGCCGCTGTCCGCCGCACCGGCCCCAGATCCGGCCTGGGCCGCCTCGATCCACTCAGCGGCGTCATCGAGTTGGCCAACACTCAGCGCGATCCAGGCGCGGGCCAGGCTCAGCCGCGGATCTTCAAGGACGGCCTTCTCGGGCAGCATGTCCAGCATCCCGGACACCGTCGACACGCCGCCTCCATTGAACTCGTTCACCCAGTCCGCGGCGATCAGTTCAGCACTACGTTCGACGTCACCGCCAGCGATGAGATGGCGCACCGCTTCATCGATCAGGCCCTGGGCTTCGAACCACGCTGCGGCTCGTCGGTGCAGGTCGGCAACCAGATCGGGCTCGCTGCGACGTAGTTCGGTGCGCAGCAGCTCTGCGAAGAGCTGGTGGTACCGATACCAGTGCCGTGACGTGTCCAGTGGCACCACGAAGAGGTTTTCGCGCTCGATGGTCTCCAAGACCGAGGCCGAGTCGGACATTTGAAGCACCGCGTCGCACAGCGGACCGTTGAGCCGCCCCAACACCGAGGTGCGCAGCAGGAAATTGCGGATTGGCGCCGGCTGACCGTCGAGCACCTCGGCCATCAAGTAGTCGACGATGTGACGGTTATCGCCCGCGAAGGTCTTGATGAATGCGGCGGTGTCGGGCCGCCCGGCAAGCGAGAGTGCGGCAAGGTAAAGGCCTGCAGCCCACCCTTCGGTGCGTTGGTGCAGTAGCTCGATATCTGCTTTATCCAGCCTCAATCCGAGGACATCGTTCAGCAGTTGCTCGGTCTCACCCGCCCCGAAACGTAAATCGTCGGCACGCATTTCGGTAAGTTCACCGCTTGCTCTCAGCCGAGCCAACGGCAACATCGGATCCGATCGCGTGGCCAGCACCAGGTGCAGGTTCGCCGGCATCCGGCTGACAAAGAACGCAACCTGCTCGTGGACCGCTCGACTTTTGACGAGGTGGTAGTCATCGAGGATCAGCACCATCGGGCCATCGATCGCATCCAGATCATTCAGCAGGATCGGCAAAGTCACCTGGACTGGGTCCGCACCCATCGCCAGCAGTTCCAGCGCTCGAACACCCACCTCGGGACTTATCTTCTGCAACGCGGCGATCACGTACATCCAAAACCACACCGGGTCGCTGTCCGAGGGATCAAGCGACAGCCAGCCAACTCGTTCGTCACCGATCACACCGACGGCCCACTGAGACAGCAGTGTCGTCTTTCCCCAACCCGCCGGTGCGCTCAGTAGGGTCAGCTTGCAACCGCGCCCCGCAGACAGTGCGTCGAACAGGGCGGGCCGGTGGACGAGTTGGACGCCGACGGCCGGGACGTGCAGCTTGGTGGCCAGTAGAACTGCACGCGCGGCTTCTCCGCCGTCGCTTTCGCCGCGTCCGGCTGCGCCGGTGCTGTCCGAACTGCGCGAATCGGATGAAATCAGCGGCGGGGAGGGAACATTCGGCGTCGATTCCTGTTCGTTGGGCGTCGGCGTCCCAGAATCCCGGTTGTTGTCCCCGGGGCCGGGTGGGCTCGTTTTGCCCGTCAAGAGTGACCCCTTATCAGACGCGTTCTCTGTGAGTACTCCAGGCGCACGTTGGCGGTGTCCGTTGGCGCTGACGTATCCGTGTCCCGCCGATGCCTTGAGGACTTTCTCGTGAGCCGCACTCACGCTGTGCCCGTTCACCGTATCGCTCCTCGTGTTGCACCGATGTAGTGGCTCCTGTGACCTGCAGACGGCGGGGCGAGGGCGGCGGCATCCCGAGGTGATTTGACGGAACATCCCAAAGTGCCGACGGCGGCCCGCTGTCCTTTTCGAGTGATCATGGTCGTCGGTTGACCAACACGAACCCACTGACGCCGAATACCACGGGCAGCATCATCAACATTCCCCACACAGTGCTTGTCATCTCTTTCTCAATTCCTCTGCGCTTGCTCCCCGGCCCCCGTTCCTGTTCAAGTAGTGACAGTCGCGGTGATCCGGGGCTCAATAACTACCTTGCTAGCGAGAGACCGGCGTCACCATCGCCTAGGGGGTGATCTTTAGGGCCGAACCGGTGTATACCTAGTGCCCGGCATTTAACGGACTGGTCAATCCGATCGGCGAATGAGTTGCGGCAGCGACGTACTCGACTGTGTGCCTGAGGCAACGACGACGGTGCTTATCGGACAGGCAATTAATAGAAGCGCCGTGCGCCCCGGGGTCCTGAAATATTGCCCCGTATTGATTACGGCGCGCGTTGCTCTTGTCGGTGTATTAAGACCTGCCCTCCCGCTTGCTATTTCGTGGGGCACGTTGTGTACTGCGGTTCGTGCGGACAACGCGATACCATCGGCCGACGGTCGATGTGCTGTCGGTGAAATGGATGTATTAAGTGCGACCCCGTCCTGGGGCCGTAGTCGTCAGTTTCGTCAGTCAGCGCCGCGCAGCAACGTTGCCAACTGAGCACGCGAGGTGATGCCCAGTTTGGCAAATGCGTTGCGGACGTGGGTTTTCACCGTGTGGGGAGACAGATGCAGCTCTGCGGCGACGGAGCGGTTAGTGGCGCCCTGCGCGATCAGATTGACGACCGTGAGTTCGGAGTCGGTGAGGCTGTCTAAGCCGGTCTTTGCGCGGGGGTGGGCGACGATGCGTCGTTCTGCACCCAGCCCGCGCAACGCGCGGCCGACCCGGCGGGCATCCGCGGTCGCCCCGCACGCAATGTAGGTGTCGAAGGCCGCATTGAGTTGGTCCAGCGCCACGGCGTTACGCTGCGCGCGCACCAGTTCGCAGCTGGCGTCCTCGGCTGCGCTCGCGTAGAGCAGTGGCCGCGAAGACGCACGAAGCCCGTCTGCGGCAGCCACCAATGCTTGAGCGTCACGTCCCAATATCCCGCGCGCATACCCGCTCACCGCTGCCAGCAACGGCACTGCCGGGCCTTCACGTTCCAGCATCTCGCTGGCCTGCAGGACCCGTGCCCGCAAACCTGCATCACCGGCGGTCGAGGCGACCCGCGCACTCAAGATCAGCCGATCCAAGGCATAGACCTGTAGCGGTGTTCCGAGAAGTGCTATATCGCCGCCGAGCCAGCGAACCGCTTCATGAACGTCGTTGCGCTGCCACGCTGCCAGCGCAAGCACATACGCCGCTCCTCGACGGATGGCAGGTGAACCGGTTTCGTACGCATCACGCGCCGCATTCGTCGTCTGCTGCAACATGTTTCGGTCCTCCGTGCGTACCGCCACCGAGGCCATGATCACGATTCGCAGCAGGTCCGGCTCGCTCACGCCCGTCGGCTGGAGCGACGGCAGAGGCTCGGCCGCGTCGCGGGCCGCTGACAACCGGCCCGCCGCGAGGTGAATGACCCCGCTGATGGCGGTCCACAAATTGAGGACCATCGCGTTGCCCTGCCGGCGGGCCTGCGCGATGCCGTCAGCGACCCGAACCGCCGCGTCGTCCAGTCGGCCGACCACTGCCAGCAGGATTGCGTAGTAAATAGCGGCTAAGC
>NZ_LZLQ01000099.1 GCF_001673315.1 Mycobacterium asiaticum
GACCCCCGCCGGCCGATCGGCGCGCAGAGCCAGCGGCACGGCCACCAGTCCGACCGCGGACCACGGCGTGGCCATCGTCAGGACCAGCGTCAGGACGGCGGGGGTGGCCAGCAGGGCGTGGTAGAGCATCCGGGTCCGGCGGTCACCCAACCGCACCGCCAGGGTGATCTTGCCCGACTGCGTGTCGGTGGGAATGTCGCGCAGATTATTGGCGACCAACACCGACGACGACAACGCCCCGATGCCGACGGCGAGCACCAGTCCCACCCAGTCGACGCGCAGGGCCTGGGTGTACTGCGTACCCAGCACCGCGACCAGGCCGAAGAACACGAACACCGCGACCTCGCCCAGCCCTGAATAGCCGTAGGGTTTGGACCCGCCGGTGTAGAGCCAGGCCCCGGCGACACACGCGATGCCGACCGCGATCAGCCAGGGCGCACTGGCCAGCGCCAGCGCCAGCCCGGCCGCGCTGCCGATCACCAAGCTGCTCAGTGCTGCAGTCAGCACTGCGCGCGGGGTCGCCAACCGGGCACCGACCAACCGCACCGGACCGGCCCGCTCGTCGTCGGTGCCGCGAATGCCGTCGGAGTAGTCGTTGGCATAGTTCACCCCGACGACGAACGGCACAGCGACAGCCAGCGCCAGCAGCGCCTTCCACCACACCGCGGCGTGCAGCCAAGCTGCCGCGCCGGTACCCGCGACCACCGGGGCGACCGCGTTGGGCAGCGTCCGTGGGCGCGCCCCGGAGATCCACTGGGCAAAACTGGCCACCAGGGCATCCTGCCTCATGCATCACAATGGGCGGATGCTCGGAGTCATCGGTGGTAGCGGCTTCTACACATTCCTCGGATCCGACACCCGTACTGTGCACCCCGACACCCCCTGGGGTGCGCCCAGCGACCCCATCACGATCGGCACCGTGGGTAACCACGAGGTCGCGTTCCTGCCCCGGCACGGCGCCGGGCACCACTACTCGCCGCACACCGTGCCCTACCGGGCCAACATGTGGGCGCTGCGCGCGTTGGGCGTCCGGCGGGTGTTCGCGCCGTGCGCGGTCGGCAGCCTGAATCCACTCCTGGGGCCGGGGACGGTCGTGGTGCCCGATCAGCTGGTCGACCGCACCAGCGGTCGCGCCGACACCTACTTCGACACCGGCGGGGTGCATACCAGTTTCGCGGATCCGTACTGCCCGACGCTGCGCAGCGCGGTGACCGGTCTGCCCGACGTCGTCGACGGCGGCACCATGGTGGTGATCCAGGGCCCCCGGTTCTCCACCCGTGCGGAGAGCCAGTGGTTCGCCGCCGCCGGCTTCAGCTTGGTCAACATGACGGGCTATCCAGAGGCGATACTCGCTCG
Organism: Mycobacterium asiaticum; assembly: GCF_001673315.1. Lineage (GTDB taxonomy): Bacteria > Actinomycetota > Actinomycetes > Mycobacteriales > Mycobacteriaceae > Mycobacterium > Mycobacterium asiaticum_B. Next base: position 1,357 of record NZ_LZLQ01000099.1, read on the forward strand.
CGAACTCGAGTTATGTTACGCCGCAATCGCTTTGGTCACCGACGTGGATGCCGGTGTATCCGTCGGCGAAGGCGTGAAAGCCGCTGAGATCTTCGTCGAGTTCGGCGAGAACATCGAGCGACTCAAGCAGATCGTGCGGACGGCGATCGATCGGGTCGCTGCCGAGCGCACCTGCACTCACTGCCTGCAACACGCCGGGGTTCCCCTGCCGTTCGAGTTGCCGTGAGGGTGCTGCTAACCGGCGCGGCCGGTTTCATCGGCTCCCGAGTGGACGCCGCGTTGCGGGCCGCTGGTCACGAGGTGATCGGTGTGGACGCGTTGCTGCCCGCCGCCCACGGCGCAAGTCCGGTGTTGCCGCCGGGGTGCCACCGGGTGGACGTCCGCGATGCCGAAGCGCTGGCCCCGCTGTTGTCCGGCGTGGACCTGGTGTGCCACCAGGCGGCGATGGTGGGTGCCGGTGTCGACGCCGCGGACGCACCGGAATACGGCGGACACAACGATTTCGGGACGACGGTGCTGCTCGCACAGATGTATGCCGCCGGGGTTCGTCGGCTGGTGCTGGCGTCGTCGATGGTGGTGTATGGGCAGGGGCGTTACCGGTGTGCCGAGCACGGATCGGTGGACCCGGCCCCGCGCCGCCACCGCGATCTGGACGCGGGGATCTTCGAGCATCGCTGCCCGGTCTGTGCGGAAACGGTGGGGTGGCAGTTGGTCGACGAGGACGCCGCGCTGCGTCCGCGCAGCCTGTACGCGGCCAGCAAGACGGCCCAGGAACATTACGCGCTGGCCTGGTCGGAGGCCGCCGGCGGTTCGGTGGTCGCCCTGCGTTACCACAATGTCTACGGTCCCGGCATGCCGCGGGACACCCCCTACTCGGGCGTGGCCGCGATTTTCCGTTCCTCGCTCGAAAAGGGCGATTCGCCAAGTGTTTTCGAAGACGGCCGGCAGATGCGCGACTTCGTCCACGTCGAGGACGTCGCCGCAGCGAACCTGGCCGCGGTGAACGCGGACCGCGCCGGATTCACCGCCGCCAATGTGTGCTCGGGACGACCCATTTCGATCCTTGAGGTGGCCACCGCGCTGTGTGCGGCACGGGATCCCGCGTTGTCTCCTGCCGTCACCGGGCGTTACCGCAGCGGCGACGTCCGCCACATCGTGGCCGACCCCTCGCGCGCCGCCGATGTGCTCGGTTTCCGAGCCAGCGTGGCTCCGGCCGACGGCTTGCGTGAGTTCGCCTTTGCGCCACTGCGGTAGCGCGGGCTCGGCCGAGGTTAGGACGAACGGTTCGGCGGTCGATAGATCTTGGGCCGCAACGGTCCGGTGGTCTCGTCCGAACGGAAGATCCGGGGTGATCGGCTCTGTCCGGACAGCACCGGGGTATCCGCGTCGTGCTCGGCGGGGGCGGCGCTGAACTGAGTCGTGCTGGCTTCCGACGGCGGGGCGGGTCGGCCTGGACGAGTGGGGATGGGGACTTGCCGGCGCGGCCCGCTGCCCGGGTGTGGCATCGGCTGCTGACGGCGTTGACGGCGCCGGGGTTTGCGGATAACCCCAGCGATGATGACCGCGGGGAAAATGCACAGCGCCAGGGCGCACAGCGTCACGTCGAACATGCTGTTGATCTGCTGGGCGAGATCGTTCCCGTACACGGGGTTGTTCGCGGCCCCCTGCACGAAGCGCGGCGCCAACAGGACGCCGAGGATCACCCGCGAAACCGCCAGCGTGAACACCAAACCACTCAACGTCGTGGTCAACCGCGATCGCAGAGCACCGCTGGCCAAGCGCGCCCGAAGCCACCACGCCAAGCCCGCCGTTGCCGCGCTGAAGACCGCCAGCGTGGTGAAGTTGTACGGGTACCTCGGGTAATCCACCAGCAGCGGCGCGACGATGTCGACGACCCTCATCAGAACCGAGCCCACGCACCAGACGATGATCAGCGTCAACGCCATCCGGACCGCGTCGCGCCACACGTCACGATCTTTTCGCACCAGCGGCGACCCGAACACGGTCAGCGGAAGGAACAGGGCTGCGGCCGCCGCCCAGGCCAAATATCCCTCGTAACCGACGCCGGCGAGCGGGGTGTTCTGCGCGATACCGTGAAACGCGTCGAGGCTGCGGCCGACCGGAAGCACCCACACCAGCATCCCGGCGAGCAACGAGGACGCGCCGAGGGCCACGGTGGCAAGGCGGGATGCCGGCGTGTTGCGTAGTAACCACCGTGATGCCACTAGCAGCGTCGTCAGAGCCACCACCCCGTACACCACCGCCGTGAGAATCACCGTGGTGTTGTGGATGCCGAAAGCTTCCGAGCCGCCCGTGTGCCGCAAGCCGTAGCGGATCTGCCAGCACAGATTGAACCCGGTGCTCAGGGATGCCCCGAACATCGATGCGTAGCCGACTACCCGTGCTGCGAGCAGCCATCCCCGGTGGCTCTGCTCTTCCACGGTCGGACGGACCAACAATGGTTGTGCCGCCAACACCGCCCCTGCCGCGCCTAGCCAGCCGCCGGGTCCCACGCCGCCCGCCACCTCGGCGGTGCCACCCAACAGGACGGATTGGACAGCGTCGTACGCGACGAAGGCCAGCACTAGCAGCAGGTAGGGGATGTTGAGGCCGAGCCGGAGCCACCGGTTCGGGCCGGGCCGGGCGCGCGAGGCCGGCAGCGAGACGAGCGACAGAAGAGTTACCACGGCCAGTACTGCCCACAGCAGCAAGCTGCTGCCCGGGACGCGGTATCCGAAGTGCAGGTTCCAGGGGAACAGCAAAGCGGCGACGAGCAGAGCGGCGGCCAACAGATCGCGTCGGTAATTGCGTGTTCGCGCGGTGTGGTCTGCGGATGGGGTCTCCGCGGCGGGCGGACCCGGGGGGGACTGTCGCCCACCCACAATGGGGCCGGTCGGCGTGTCGTCGCTGCTCAGGCTCACGAGGCCCCCCAGGGATCGAGGTCGGTTGCTGCGGATGCAGGTTTGGTCATGCTGCGAGGGAACCCGCTGCCGGGGCCGCCGCGTTGTTCGGTTGCCAACATATTCTCCATTCGGAAGAAGCGGCAGCAGCTGTGAGCAGGCTATGAAGGTGTGAAGTAATCTCGGTGACCGTCCCCGCGGGTTGGGAATCCGGTTACGCTGCGCTCACAGGGAACCTTGCCGCCCGAATTGACGAATATGCCGACGGTACGCAGTGTAATGATGCCGGGACATTGCTGGCTGTGGGGTAGCCGGCCGAAGGAGAGCCGTAAATGGACGTCGTGTTGGGGGTGGCCGTCACCGGGCGGGTCGCCCGCCTGGCTCTAGTCGAGGCTGCCCGCCATAACGCGGTGATCGACCAATCCACCGTCGATTTGACCGACAACCCGGTCGCGGATGTGGCCGAAACCGTCACCGCCACCCATCGGCTGTTGTCCGACGAAGGCCACCGATTGGTTGCCACCGAGTTGACCTGGCCTGACCAATACCGGGCCGATCAGTTGGCGCAGGCGCTCATCTACGCGGGTTTGGCGAATGTTCAGGTGGTCTCCGAGCTTCAGGCTTCGAGGGGGCTGCCGGGTCCGGGAAGCGCGGTCGCCGTCGCGTTGCTGTTCGGCAATAAGATGTCCGGGCCTGCGTCCTCCGTGGATCCGGGCGCGGTTGCCGATGCGACCATGGCGGCGCCGGCGCTGCCCGCCGATGTGACGATGGCGGCCCCTATCGCGTCTGTCGACGCGCCAATGGCGCCGCAAGGAATGCCGTTCGGTGGTGCGGGCGGCACTCCCACGTCATCCCCTGATGGCGCGGTTTTCCCGGGCGATGTGACCGGTGGTCCGACGTCATCTCCGGACGCCCCGGGATTCTCCGGCGGCGACCCTGGTGGCGGTCTTGGTTCGTCTCCCGACGTCTCAGGGTTGGGTGCGACGATGGCGCAGCCATCGTTGTCGGGTGGTGGTACCGGTACGCCGACGTCATCTCCGGACGCCCCGGGATTCTCCGGCGGTGACCCTGGTGGCGGTCTTGGTTCGTCTCCCGACGTCTCAGGGTTGGGTGCGACGATGGCGCACCCGTCGTTGTCGGGTGGCGGTACCGGTACGCCGACGTCATCTCCGGACGCGACTATGGCCGCCCCCTTGCCGAGTGATGCGACCATGGCGGCGCCTATCCCCGGCGACGGCGGCGCGAATTTTCACTCGGGTGTCTCCTCGGGTGACCCTGCGGCCCCCGGTGACGCGACCGCCTTCATGCAACCCGCGGACGGGGGAGCGTCCAGTTCGGGAGACGAGCAGTTGGCGTATTCGCAGGCGAGCGAATACGACATCCTGCCCGTCGACACGGACGGTCAGGACTATTACGACGACTTCGAGGATGAATTCGAGGACGG
>NZ_LZLQ01000100.1 GCF_001673315.1 Mycobacterium asiaticum
GCGGCCACAACCAGCCGAGAAACAAAGCCGCAGTGTCGAGCAGGTGGCCCAGTTCCCGGACGAGCAAGCGCCACGGGCCGATCCGCGTCCCGTCCCGCCGGACCACCGCGATGCCGAACAGCGCGCGTCCAACGCTCCAGCCCGTGACCGTCGGCAGCAACAACCGGTTCACCAGCATCAGCAGGACGACCGCTCCGAGGACGGACATGCACGTCCACCACCACACGTCCCGGGACGGCAGAACGAACGAGGTCAGCGTCATGGTGACGACGACGGCCAGCGCCGGCAGGACGTCGACGGAGAATGCGGCGGCCCGCAACCGCCACGGAGCCGCGGCCTTCTCGGGTAAATCCTGGGCGGTGTCCGTGGTCTGAATGTCGTCGACCACCACCGTCACTTCGTCACCTGGTCGAGCTTGGAGATCTTGTAGGTGCCCTCGGTAGGCGTCATCTTCACGCGCAACCGGTAACCGGTCTCCTGGTTCTCGGCCTGATCGTTGGATACCTTCACGCGAAGCGCCACGAGGACGTCGACAGAACCGTCCGGATTGTTGCGCTCGACCGCCGCCCGCATGTCGGACACCTGCAGGTGCACGTTCGCGGCCTGATACGCCTGAACCAACATGCTGCTGTAAAGCAGTGCCTGGGTGCGGTATTGGTCGGTGCCGCAGTCGATGATCTTTTGTTCACTGGCGGCCATGCTGCCGGTGTCGGGCGCCTGCGTCGCTGCCACACATTCCTTGGCCGCCTTTAAAGCGGCCGCGTCGTTGCGCGCGAACGCCTGGATGTCTTGGTGGGAGCGCAATGCGTAATACCCAGCGGCACCGATACCCCCGGCCGCGAGGAGCAGCACGGCTGCAATACCTGCCAACCACGCGCGATTCACCCGAGAGGGACGGCGTGCGACGCCCGGTCCATCAGCCGGTGCTTCGTCGGATTCCGATGCGTTCTCAGACCCCGACGCTTCATCTGACTCCGACGCGTTCTCGGTTTCCCCTGCTTCCTCGGACTCCAATGCGTTCTCGGACCCCGACGCGTTCTCGGACCCCGACGCCGCGTTGTCCGGCGCTTCAGCCTCGGCAGCAGTACTCAGCTCAGCATCGGTCTCGAAATCTTTCGAAACCTCGCCCGATGCTTCCGTGCTCAGCGAATCGTTCTCGTTGATGGGGTTCAGCCGGCTGGCGCCAGCATCTCCTTCCATCCGTCGTCTCCTGTTTTGGTCGAGTTCTCGACGGAGTATTTAACCCCGTCTGGGCCCACCAGCTCGCCACTCTGCGGGCTGTAGGTCGCAGAGGGGGGCCCGCCCGGAGTGTAGACGCAGGGGTTGGGTTGTTGCCCGTTGCACCGCACGGCGCCGGTACCGGGTCGCGTCAGCGGGTCGCTCATCGGTGGTGGCGTTTGGCCGCCCGGAGGTAGCCGGTCGGCCGGCAGCGGGTTCAATCCGTTGTTCACTGACGGCGCCGGAACCACCAGACCCGGCTTTACCGGCTGGTCACAGCGCGCCGCGGGCGCCGGGCAGCTCAGCAGCTGGTTCGGGTCGCCGTACCAGGGGTTGGTACCTGCGGGCTCGTACGGCTTGGGGCTGCGGCATTCCTTCGGCGTGGCTGCCCGTTTGCCGGGCACGTCCACACAAGGAATGTTGCGCGACCCACGCACACTGTTCGACGGTGTATCCATGGGAATTTTGCAGTACGTGCCGACTGGCAACGGCTGCACGCTGGTGTCGGCAAACGAACGCCACTGGTCCGCCGGGATGAAGCCGGTCAGGCACGGAGGCGGCTGATTGATCGCCAGCGCCAGGTCAAGGTCGGCCATGTTCGGGAACGGCGCCGCTACTGTCTGGGCAATCGACGCGCCCTGCGGCAAGAAGACCATTACCTGCTCGAGACCTTTGTTGTAACGCTTGAGCATCTCGAAGACAACCTCGAGGTTTGCCAGCGTCTGCGGCAGCGACTCCTGCACGCCGGTGAACGTCGCGTTCACCTGGTCGGCCGTCGGCGCTGCCTGGGTCAGCACGCTGCGCAGGTGCTGATCCTCAGCAGCGCTCTGCGCGGCCAACGTGTTGAGGTTGCGCGCCCACCGCTGGATCGCACCACCCGAATCGACCTGACTCTGCAGGATCGGCCCGGAGTGCTGAATGATGTCGTTGATGTCGCCGATCTGGTTGCGGAAGTCGCCGACGAGTGCCTGAGTGGCGTCGGTGAGCCGCTGCAGCGCAGGACCCAAGCCGCCGACGGCCATGGCGGTCTCGTCGAGCAGCACCGGAATTTTTTCCTCGGGCAATGCCGCCAACCCGCGGTTCGCGGTATCCAAAGCCGGACCGATCTCGCTGGGCACCGTGCCCTTCGTGATGGTCTGGCCCGAGGCGAAGAATTTACCGGGATTACCTTCGGACACCAGGTCTAGGTACTGCTCGCCGACCGCGGAAACCGAGTGCACGTTGGCAGTCGCATCGATCGGAATCTTGTACCGGCTGTCGATGCTCATGATCGCCCGGGCACCGGTGGGTGTCGGCTGGACCTCGGTGACCTTGCCGATCGTGATGCCGCGGTAGGTCACATTCGCCGTCGGGTACAGGCCGCCCGATGCCGGAAGTTCGGCTTTGAGGTCATAGCGTCCGATGCCCACCAACGTCGGTATCTGTAGGTAGTAGATGCCCAGCACGGACAGCGCCGCCACGGTCAGTGCCAGGAAAATCCACAGCTGGCGTTTGATGAACGGTGTCAGCATTGGCCTCGCTCCGCCCTTTCCACCAGCGGCCCGCCCGGTGCGTCGTTCGGGTTCGACGTGTAGCGGATGTCAGGAATCATCGACTCGGGATCGCGCCCGAACGACTGCTCGATTGCGCGAAGGAGCCCTGAGAAGCCAGTCCCGCTGAGCACCGCGTTGTCGACCGAGCTAAGGGTCACGTCCAGCGTCGCGTTTACGTTCTGGTAGTCACCGCGGAAGATCTTCGGCACCGTGTCGATGTCGAACGGCTGCGTCAGGATCAGTTTCAATGCGCCGATCAGGTACGGCGAACCACGACCCAGTTCCCGCAGCGGGCATTCCAGCGCTACCAGATCGGTGTGCAGACTGGGCCGCGCCTCCGACAGGTACTGGTCAGCGGCCCCGCTCAACCGACCGACCGAATCGACGGCGTTGATCAGCAGGTTCTTGGTGTCGGCGAAGTGCTTGAGCAACGGCGGGAAGTCGGTTAGCACCCGCTCCAGCACATCGTTGCGATTACCGACGTAACCCAGTAGCCGGTTCGTCGAGTCGATGGCGTGAGTGATGTCGTTGCGCTGTTCGTTCAGTTGCCGAGTGAAGGTGTCAAGCTTGTTCAGGAAGCCCCGGATCTGCTCTCCGCGTCCCTTGAAGATCGCGTAGACCTCGTTCTGTAGCACTTCCAGGTTCTGGATGCCGCCCCCGCGCAGGATCAGCGAGACCACCGCGAGCGTCTGCTCGATGTTGGGATAGACGGACGAGTTCTTCAGCGGGATGAGGTCGCCATTCCGGAGGGTCTCCTTGGACGGCTTATCCGGGCTTATCAACTCGACGTGCTGTGACCCCAGCAAGCTTGTCTGGCCAATCTTCAGCAGCGAGTTCTTCGGAAGCTTGACGTCTTTCTTCAAGCCGAGCGTCAGGGTGGCGATCCAGTTCTTCAGCTCGATCTTGCGGATCGAGCCCACCTCGACGTCGGCGACCATCACTTTGCTGTTGCCGTTGATCGCCAAGGTGTCGGGGACCTGCGCGTAAACCACGTAGGCCCCGTCCCCGCTGCCGGGCGCACCCGGAATCGGCACCTGGGAGATTCCCTTCCACCCGCAGGAGCTCAGCATCGCGCTGGCTACCAACAAGACCAACACCTGCCAGGTGCGGTGGCGGGCCTTACGCAGCACGCCCATCACTGACCTCCAGCCTCAGCCGGCAGCGGTGCGCCGACCGGTGCTGGCGGTGGCCCCGGGGCCGCCGGTGTCGGAGCTACCGGTCCGGGGACCACCCCCGGACCCGGCGGTGGCGGCTGCACCGGCACCGGAGCATTCAACGCGACCGGCGGCACGACGGGATACTCGTCATACGCGTTGGGCGGTCCCGGCGGCGTTTGCAGCGTGGATTGGATTGGCGGAATGTCGGGTCCCCCCATCAGCTCCGCGAGGGACTCCGGCGTCAGCAACCCGGCGGTGATTGGTCCCACCTGCTGCCCCTGCATGCCGGGCGCGACCACCCAGCCCTGCTGGGTGTTGCGGTGTGAGAGCGGGGTGTCGGGCACCCAGATCCCTGGCACGGTCGTGTCCTTATATCCCGGTGGCGGCTGAAGCCGCGGCTCGGAGTACGCAACCTGCTTGGGCAGCACCTCTGCGGTACTGAAGGTGTTCAGACCGAACGGGAAATAGTTGAACTTGATTGAGTCGAGGATCGGCGCCAGGTATTGCGCACACAATTCGGCAGACTCCTGATATCCCAGTCGGCTTCCGGCCTGCACCGAGCTGCAGATGAACTGCATGGGGTTGGCGAAGCTGGTGATCTCCGGGACGGCTACCAGCGAGCCGTGTGAGGGGTGATAAATCTGGTTGACGTTGGCAGCAGCCGTTGGCAGCACGTGCAGGGCGGTCTCCAACCCGTCCAGTGGCGCGGGCTGCAGCAACGTGTTGGTGACGGTCGCCAGGTTGTTGACGTCGTGCGTCAGCACCTCGGTGTTCTGATCCAGGAAGGGACGAACCGTTGTCAGCAACTCGTCGAATTGCCGAATAGCCCGGGCGAGGGCTTGGTCGGAACTCGCGAGTCGTCCGGTGACGTCGGCCAGATTCTGATTGAGCGCCACGAACTGCTTGTCGTCCTGGTGCAGCGCGTTGACGAACAACGCCAGGCTTTTAACGACTGCGAAGAAGTCGCCGCGACCCTCGTTCAAGGCGGTCAGCGCCCGCGACAAATTGTCCAGCGTGGTGTTGAGCTGTTTGCCCTTGCCGGACAGACCGTTCGCGAAGGACTCGATGACTTCACCGAACGGACCCTTGGGCTGCGCCTCCGTGGGGCCCAGCTTGGAGATGATGTTCGTGATGCTGTTGCGCAGCTCGTCCCATTCCACCGGGACCTGGGTGCGCTCGAGCGGGATGACCGCATTGTTGGCCAGTACCGGCCCACCCTTGTATGGCGGTTCCAGCTGGATCGCGCGAGAGGCGACCAGGGTCGGATTCAGGATCACCGCAGAAGCGTTGGCCGGAACCTTGTACTGGTTCTCGTAGTGGAAGGTGACCTTCATCTTGTCGCCGGCCGGCTCGATCTTGTCGATGGTGCCGACCTTCATGCCCATGATCTGGACCTTGTCCCCGGCATACAACGCTTGCGCCTGGGTGAAATACGCGACGACGGTGTTGGTTGTCAGCTTCTGATACAGCTGCCAACCGAAGTAAGCGGCCAACAGGGCCAGCACCACCACCAGCGAGGCGATGATCACCGTGGCCCGGGACATCCGCGGAAGGCGGATGTTGCGGACATCAAAGATGGTGCTCAATTCTCGCTACCTCCCGCCGCGCCACTACCGCCAGTACCACCAGGGTTGATGAACGGTGCGGGTAACTGGTTCCCAGGTCCGGGCGGTGCCGGGGGGCCTGGGGGCAACCCAGGTGCGAATGTCGACGGCGGTGCTACCGGACCCGCCGGTCCGATTGGCTCGGTGCGTGCACCCGGTGGTGAGCTCGGCGGGAGCGGCACCGGCGTGCCCGGCACGTCAGGTGCGGGGTCGCCCGGCCGCCCAGCGATCGGGATGCCCGGTGCCGGCTGAACTCCGTTCGGGTTCGGCGGCGCGACCTGGACGTCCAAGGGCGCCGGGAAGCCAGGCCCACCGAACGGGCCGACATTCAACCCGAGGCAGGGCAGTGGATTCTCCGGCCGGGGCAGGCCGTCGGCAGGCGGTGTATAGGAGCAGGGCGACCCAGGTGGTACCGCAGGGCCCGGATGCTCCGGAGTGCCTTCCAGTACCAGCGGCCCAGGCGGTGGCGCCCCGTTGGGGAATCGGGTGCCATTCGGGTCGGGGAACCGGTAGGCCGGCAGGCCCGCGCTGCGCCAGAACTGCTCGGGGTCCAGCCCGCGCTTCTTGAATGCGGCATCGATGAACGGCTGGATGATCTGGCCAGGCACCAGGTTGTGAATGACCACTTTGAAGAACGGTCCGGAGGCGATGGATTCGTTCAACGACGGGAGGAACCCGCCAACCATCTGCAGCCCGTTCGCCAGGTCTTCCCTGCGCTCGACGAGCACGTCGCTGAGGATGCGCAGCTGCTCGAGCACATGGTTGATGTTCGGGTTTTCGTTGATCACGGCCCGCACCTGCGTCGAGAACGCGGCGACATTGTCGAGCAGCGCGTCGATTGCGCGACCACGCTCGTTGAACGCTGCAAGCAGGGTCTTGGCATTGACGAGCAGCCGGTCCACCTGCTGGCTACGGTCGCCCAGGACGCTGGCCACTTGGTTGGCCTGGGCAAGGAGGTGCTTGATCTCCTCGTCGCGCTTGCCGAGCGTGTCGGAGAACTTTGCCACGCCGTCGAGGGCCGGACTGAGTTGCGGGTAGGTCTGGTCGATGGTTTCCGACAGCACATGCAGCGACTTCTTGACGGTGTCGATGTCCCAGCCGGTGGCCGCTTTGGTGACGTCCAGGAAGGCATCGTAGATCTGGTAGGGCGTGGTGCTCTGACCCAGCGGCAGCACGCCATTCGGCCGCAACGGCTGGTTGCCGCGCGTCTCGATCTCGAGCACCTTCTTACCCAGCAGCGTGTCGGTGCGGATGTTCAGTCGGCTCTCGGTGCCGATGCTTTCGGTACCTATCGAGAACTTCATCACGATGTGGTCGCCATCGATCTTGATGGCCTCGACCTTGCCGACATCCATACCTGCGATGCGCACCTTGTCGCCCTTGTTGAGACCGCCGGTGTCGGTGAACTGCCCGTAGTAATAGGGCTTGGCCGTCAACATGGGCACGCTCGTGATGCTCTGGCCCACCCCGATGACCAGCAAGGTCACCACAATGCCCATCAGCCCGATCTTCAAGCGATTCGGGGGTTCCAGCGTTCTCATTGGGGCGTGCACCTCCCTGTCGGCTGGTGGAAGAGCCGGACGGTGCGGACCGGCCCACCAGGCTGCAGGCCGTTGATGCGGAGACTGATGTCGCAGGAATAGAAGTTGACGAAGTCACCGTAGGAGCCAATGCTGCGACCGATCAGGTTCAACGCGGCCGGCACCTTGTGCAGGAAGTCGTTGAGCTGTTCCCGCTGGTCGATGAGCGGCTGTTGGATTGTGTCGAGATACTTGAACGCTTTGTGCAGAGACGCTCGGTCCTCAGCCAGCAGGTCGGCCACCGTTCCGGCGGCGTTGCTGATATTCGCCGTACCACCCGCGAGCTGGTCGCCGTGGTCCTTGAGTCCAGTAATGAGCACCTCGAGGTTGTTGACGGTCTGGTCGAAGTCCTTGCGATGCCGGACCGTCGTATCCAGCAGGGTATTCAGGTTCTTGATCACCTCACCGATTGCCTGGTCACGCTCGGCGAGCTGGGAGGTGAGCTCTGCGGTCTGATTGAGGATGTCGTTGATCGTTCCGCCCTGGCCCTGGAAGACGGTGATCAGTGACGCGGCGATGGTGTTCACCTTGTCCGGATTCAGGGCGCGAAACACCGGCTTGAAACCGCCGATCAGCGCGTCCAGGTCGAGCGCCGGAGACGTCCGCGACAGGGGAATCATCCCGCCTGGCGCCATGATCTTGTTCGTTCCGTCACCCTCGCCCCGCTTGAGTTCCAGATAACGGTTTCCGATCAAGTCGAGATACCGGATCTGCGCGGTGGTCGACTGATAGAGGGGGATCTCGCGGTCGACGTTGAAGTTCACCTTCACCCGGTGGCCGCCGTCGATCAGCTCAACCTTGCTGACCTTGCCGATCTCCACCCCGGACGCGCGGACGAACTGCCCGTTGCGCAACCCGCTGATATTGCTGAACTCGGCGCTGTAGGAGCTGGTCCGGTCGAATCGGATCTGCCCGAAGACGATGATGATCATGATGCTGAACAGCAGCAGCACCAGCGCGAAGGCGCTGAGTTTGACGAGGGTACCGGTGATTTTCATGGGTTGATCGTGTTATCCCCTACTTGACGGCCCCAGACGTACTCGAGTACGTAGGGCGAACCGGTGTCCAAGTGGTTATAGGGCGCAATGCTGTTTCCGGTGTCCATCACCAACTCCGGCGCGGGCCAGAGTTGACGCGTGATCTGCTGCCAGCAACCTGGCGCACCGCCGGGCCCACCGCGTGCGTTCACTCGTGGCAGGTTCTCGGGGTACGTGTACGGGTTCGGCGCCCCACCGACGAGACCCGCGGCCAGACCACCGACCTGCGAGAGCAGCAGCGGTACCAGCGAGACAGGGTTCAGGAGCGCGCCCAGGGCGGACAAGATTTCCGAGTGCGTGTTCAGCGAGTAGCCGTTGCCGCCCAGGAAGGTGCGGACCGTGGGCTCGACATCGTGGTAGTTGTGCAGCGTGCAATACAGCTCGGGGCTGTAGGTATCCAGCAACTGCGCGGTGGGCGTCAGGTCTTTTGCGCCGCGCGCCAGGTACGGTCCGCCGCGCTCGAAGATGTCGGCGCCGGTGTTGCCGAATCCGGCCGCCGCCAACAACGCCTGGTCGAGGTCGCGCTGCTGGGCATTGATAGTGCGGGCCGTAGTCACCGAATTGTTGAGGAAGTCCAACAGGTCGGGAGCGGCGTCGGCATAGACGTCACCCAGGGCTGCTAGCTGCTGAATGTCGCGACGAGCCTGCGGCATTTGCGGGTTGATGTCGTCGAGGACCGCGTTGCCGTTGACGATCGACTGCCCGAACTTGTCGCCCAATCCGGTGAGGGCCTGCGCGGCCGCGCTCAAGGTCAGGTTCAGCTTGACCGGGTCGACCTTCTCCGAGATCGAGGTCAGGGTCTGGAATACCGTGTTGATCTCCGTCGTGACGCCCGAGGCATTCAGCACGTTCTTGCCGGTCAGGTGACCGCGGGCGATGACGTTGCCCTTGTCATCCTTTGGCGTCGTCAGCGACACGTACTTTCCACCGAACACCGTGGTCGCCTTGATCTGTGCGTCCACGTTCTCCGGCACAACCCCGTTGGGACCGATGTACTCCGGGTAGATCTCCAACGTGAATTTGGCCGCGGGCTTACCGTCCTTGAGTTTCTCCTGGATGTCGCCGACCCGACCGATCTGAACGCCGTTGTAGGTGACCTTCGAGCCGGGGTCCATCACCAGACCCGCTCGATCGGACCACATCGTCAATTTGGTCTTCGCCGTGAAGTCGCCACGGAACTGGAAGTACACCAGCGTGAAGATGAGCAACAAAACCAGGAAAGCGGCCAGGCCCACGGTCTTGTAGGGCGGGCTCTTGATCTTGTTGGTTTTCAGCGGACCCGTCATGTCGCTACACCGTCAGTGCGAAGTTGGGGTTGACGCCGTAGAGCGCCAACGCGGCGGACAGAACCACGATCTGCACCGATACGAGCGAGAAGCGCATCGATCGGCCAACAGCCTCACCGACACCGACGGGCCCGCCGCCGGCGTTGTACCCGTAGTAGCAGTGCGTCACCATCACGATGGCCGCGATGATGATCGCCTCCAGGAACGACCAGAACACGTCGTCGGGACGCAGGAACGTTCGGAAGTAGTGCTCGTAGGTACCTGTCGACTGCCCGTACAACGCCGTTGTGACGATCTGCGGCGACAAGAACGACATGATCATCGCCAGCGCGTACAGCGGGATGATCACGACCAGTCCGGCGACAATGCGGGTCGAGGTCAGATACGAGACCGACTTGATGCCCATCACTTCCAGCGCGTCGATCTCCTCGCTGATTCGCATCGCGCCCAACTCCGCGGTCGCCCCGGCGCCCACGGTCGCCGCCAGGGCGATACCCGTCACCACCGGCCCGGCGATTCGCACGTTGATCAACGCGGAGAAGAACCCGGTGAACGCCTCGACACCGATGTTGCCCAGCGAGGCGAAGCCCTGGATGGCCACCAACGAGCTACCGGACAAAGTCACGAAGCCCACGATCGCTGCGGTACCGCCGACGACAGCCATGGCGCCGGTGCCCATGCCGATCTGGGCGATCAGGCGCAGCGTCTCCTTGCGGTAGTTCTTGATGGCGTGCGGAATCTGGCCCAGGCTGGTCATGAAGAACCAGGCCAACTGGCCGGACTCGTCGACTCCTCGGGTTACTGCGCCCGCATACCGATTGACGTTGGCTACTGCTCGCGGGAACCGCGCGCGGACTACCGCTGCTGTCGACATCTCAGCGCCCCGTCCCGAATCGAACCCCGATGGTGGTCAAGATGACGTTGACTGCGTACAACGCGACCACGCACAGCACCACGGTTTCGTTGACTGCGGTTCCTAGGCCCTTGGACCCACCGCTGACGGTCAGTCCGCGGTAGCAGCCGACCAGTCCCGCGATCAACCCGAACGTCGCGGCCTTGATCATGGCGATCAGCACCTCGGGCAGCCCGGTGATGGTGGTCAGGGTGGCCAGGTAGGCACCACCGGAAACGTTCTGCAGGTAGACGCCGAACAGGTAGCCCCCGACCAGACCGACGGTGATCACCAGGGCGTTGAGTAGCAACGCGACGACGGTCGCGGCGATCACCCGGGGCACCACCAGGCGGTGGATGGGATCGATGCCCAGCACCTCCATGGCGTCGATTTCTTCGCGGATGGTGCGGGCACCGAGGTCAGCGCAGATGGCGGTGGAACCGGCGCCGGCGACGACGAGCACCGTGGTCAGCGGTCCGAGCTGGGTCACGGCGCCGATCGCCGCGCCCGCACCGGAGAGGTCGGCGGCACCGAACTGAGCGAGCAGCACGTTGAGGGTGAAGATCAGCAGCACGGTCAACGGAATGGAGACCATGATCGTGGGAAGCAAGGCGACCCGCATGATGAACCAGCACTGCAGAATCAACTCACGCCACTGAAACGGTCGGCGGAACAGAGCCGAACCGGTCAGCACGCACATCCGGAAGAACCCGCCGATCATCGTCAGCGGCGTCTCGAGCTGATCGCGCACGTAGCCCAGCAGACGGGGACGCGAGGATGTCGTCACAATTGCCCCCTCACAGTGGGAGCACCGATACGACGGCGCTGCGGCGAATGATGTCGCACGCCCCCTCCTTGCCCCGACCCTACGTGTGTGACCAACGGCTCCCTACCGACAGGTAGTAACGGAGACCACAGGAATGTACCCGATGGTCGGTCAGGTGTGTATACCAACTCGGCAATTGACATCGCGTCAGCACCTGGCAAACATTTTCCGGCCCGTCGACTTTCCCTCATGACGCAGAATCCATTGCAGCAGCACGATTTTCGGTGCCGTCGTGGGCTCCGAAGCGCATACGCAGTTCAGTTTTGAGGACCTTCCCGGCGGGGTTGCGGGGCAGTGCGTCTACTATCTCGAGCGCCTTGGGATGCTTATAACGCGCGAGCCGCTCGGTCAGGTACTCACCTAGCTCTTCGATCCGAAGGGGTCCGTCCGTTACAGCAGCCACCGCGATCGGCACCTCGCCCCATTTCTCGTGCGTCCGGCCGATGACCGCCACCTCCACGATGCGGGGATGACTTGCCAGAACGTTTTCCACCTCGGCGCAGTAGATGTTCTCGCCACCGGAGATGATCATGTCCTTTTTGCGGTCGACCACCCAGACGTAGCCGTCGGCGTCCATCCGGACCAGATCTCCCGAGTGGAACCAGCCTCCTGCGAACGCTTGCGCGGTGGCTTCCGGGTTGTTCCAGTAACCGCTCATCAATGTGGGTGCGCGGTAGACGATCTCGCCGACCTCGCCCAGCGGCACGTCGTTCATGTCGTCGTCGACGACGCGCGCCGCCACGGTCGGGATGACTCTGCCGACGGATCCGCGTTTGCGGATCGCGTCGTCGCCGAGCAGCATGCAGGTCACCGGTGACATCTCCGTCTGGCCGAAGGCGGCCAGGATCTGAGCGCCGGGGAATACCTCAGACATCTGCCGCAGCAACACATCTGGGGCGGGCGCGGCACCCCACGACATCACGCGCAGCCGCAGGTTACGTGGCTTGGACTGCTGCTCGGCGCACACCGCCTGCCATTGCGCGGGAACCAGGAACAGGCCGGTGACCTTCTCGGCTTCCAGCACGTCGAGCAGTTGTCCCGGATCGAATGCACCGAGTGGATAGATCACCGTGGGGACGCCCAGCAGCATCCCGGGCAGCAGGTTGCCTACGCCAGCGATGTGGAAAAGCGGGACACCGATGAAGCCGACGTCGTTATTGAGGTCGACGCCGCTGGTGTAAAGCATCGTCATCGTCTGGCCGGTCAGATTGGCGTGCGTCAGCACGGCACCCTTGGGCCTTCCGGTGGTGCCCGAGGTGTACATGATGAGCGCCGGCGATTCGTTGGCGATGTCCACCGGGGCGGGCTGCTCGCCCGCCTCATTCATAAGGTCTTCATAGAAGAAGACACCCTCATCGGATGTCGACCCGGCCGCGGCGCCCGCCACGATCACCAAATCCAGCAGTGGCGCGATCGCGCGGACTCCGGTCGCCACCGGAGCCAGCACTGCCTCGGTGACCACCACCCGCGCTTGGCTGTCCTCCACCAGGAACGCGATCTCGGCCGGGGTGAGCCGGAAATTGAGCGGGACGGCGATGGCCCCGAGCATGTTGGCTGCCAGCACCGATTCGACGAATTCGACGCGGTTGAGCATCAGGATCATCACCCGGTCACCGGAGCCGACCCCGCGGCGACTCAGCGCCCCGGCCAGCGTCGCCACCCGCTGCCGCAGGTCAGACCAGGTCAGCGTGCGGCCGAGGAATCGCAGCGCCGGGTCCTGGGGCTGCATCAAGGCGTGCCGCTCGAGCTGATTGACCCAATTCTGCCGACGGGCAAGGTAGGGCTGCTCGAGAGCTTGGGGTTGGGCCCGCCCCGACGTCTCAGTCAGGTGGCCGGCCAGTTGCGCGGTCAACTAGGTCCCTTCAGTCCCCTCGGTGCCTTTACTTCACATACGCACCGCTTGCGCCAGGCTGATATTTGATAAAACATGTGTTGTCTGGGTCACATTAACGGCCCGGATAGTCCTTAACAAGAGCTGAGCCGAGACCCATATAAGCCGCTGAAAGGCCTGGCAGGCCACGTGAACGCACCGTTATCGGCTGCATCGTCGAAGCCTCGACGACGCCGGTCGCTGCGCCGGGCACAGCTGTCCGACGAGGTGGCCGGCCACCTGCGCACCGCGATCATGTCGGGGACACTGCGCCCGGGCACCTTCATCCGGCTCGACGAGACCGCCGCAGAACTCGGCGTCAGTATCACCCCGGTGCGTGAGGCACTGCTGAAGCTCCGCGGTGAGGGCATGGTCCAGCTGGAACCACACCGCGGGCACGTGGTGCTGCCGCTCACTCGTCAGGACATTGAAGACATCTTCTGGTTGCAGGCCACCATTGCGCGGCAACTGGCGGTCACTGCCACCAACCGGATCACCGAGCACGACATCGCTGAGCTGGAGCGCATCAATGACCTGCTCACGGCGGCGGTGGCAGCCGCTGACGCCGAGGCGATCGCCTCGCTCGAGTTCTCTTTCCATCGCGTCTTCAATCAGGCCAGCGGACGGATCAAACTGGCCTGGTTCCTACTGAACGCCGCCCGCTACATGCCGGCGCAGCTGTACGCCGCGGACCCGCAGTGGGGCGCATCCGCGATCGACAATCACCGTCGCCTGATCGCCGGGCTACACGCCCGCGACGCCGCCGCCGTGGTCGAACACACGGTGTGGCAGTTCACCGACGCAGCCCGCCGGCTGACCGAGACGCTGGACCGGACCGGGATCTTTAATTCGTAGCCAGTTGCTCCGCGCGCTGCTTGACGTTGGCGGCCAGCTGATCCAGCACCTGGTTCAGCAGCATCTTCGCCATCGGGGCCGGTACCGGCATGCTGGGCTCCACGTCGATGTCGACCGTCAACAGGCTGGTGGGGCCGGTGGGCACGACACTGAACAACTGCTCCTGCTTGGCGAACAGGTCCCCTTGTTGCATCACCGTCTGGATCTGGTTTTCGCCCGGGTAATACACAGCATGTATATAAACGCCTTCGAAGCCGTTGATGTTGGTGTCGAGGCGCACCTGACTGGCGCGGCCGTCGTCATAGCGGGCCAGCACCCAGGCGCCTTTTACGCCTTCGTTCCATTCCGGGTACCGCTCGATGTCGGAGACGATGCCCATGATCGCGCCGGCGTCGGCGCTGACCTCGACAGTCTTGCTCATAACTGGCATTGGCGAAGCATACGTGCGGCGGCCGCCGCCTAACTCACGCAGGCGGTGGCGAGCAAGGACCGGATCGCGTCGGGAATCGGCACGGGCCTGCGGCTCACTCGATCGACATAGACGTGCACCCAGTGCCCCAGCGCGGCGATCGGCTGAGGTTCGTCGGTTGCGGTCTGTGCCTTCCAAATCCCGAGTCGGTAGGTGGCACTGCTGCGACCCAGTCGCGTCACGGCCAGGCCCACCCGGAGGCTCTCCGGAAAGCCCAGTTCGGCGAAGTACCGGCAACCCGACTCGGCAACAATGCCCAACTCGGGAATGGTGAGCGGGTCGACGCCGGCGCCAGTGGCGATCCAGCCGTTGATCGCGGTGTCGAAAAGCTGGTAGTAGACGGAGTTGTTCAGGTGGCCGAACATGTCATTGTCGGCCCAGCGGGTCGGGACCGGCCAGTGCACCGGAAAGTCGGCACTGGTGAGCTTGCCCGTGTCCGGAACTGACGTCATGGTTGTATTCCAACATGTTTCACATCCGCGGCGCGGTGCTGGAGCGAATCGGGGCGCCTCGCCCGTACGCCGAATCGCAACCGATCAGCATTGGTGACGTCGGCCTGGACGAACCCGGCCGCGGCGAAGTGCTGGTCCGCATCGAGGCGGCCGGCGTCTGTCACTCCGACCTGTCGGTCGTGGATGGCAACCGGGTGCGTCCGGTGCCGATGCTGTTGGGGCACGAAGCGGCGGGAATCGTCGAGGCGGTCGGCGACGGAGTGCATAACCTGCCCGTCGGTCAGCGGGTGGTGTTGGTGTTCCTGCCGCGCTGCGGTCAGTGCGCCGCCTGCGCGACCGAGGGGCTCACGCCGTGCGGACCGGGCAGCGCCGCCAACAACGCCGGGACCCTGCTCGGCGGCGGGATCCGGTTGAGTAGGGACGGTCGCCCGGTGTACCACCATCTCGGCGTCTCGGGTTTCGCGACGCACGCCGTGGTCAACCGCGCCAGCGCGGTGGCGGTGCCGCCCGACGTGCCACCCGGCGTCGCGGCGCTGCTGGGCTGTGCGGTGCTGACCGGCGGGGGTGCCGTGCTCAACGTGGGAAACCCCCGGCCGGGTCAGTCGGTGGCCGTCGTGGGACTCGGCGGCGTCGGCATGGCGGCGGTGCTCACCGCACTCACCTATGACGACGTCTGGGTGATCGGCGTCGACCAGTTGCCCGAAAAACTCTTGGCGGCAACCAGTTTAGGAGCACACGAAACCTATACCCCGGAGCAGGTGGAGGGCATCAAAGCCGACGTGGTGGTCGAAGCCGTCGGCCACCCAGCAGCGTTGGAGACGGCGGTCGCGCTGACCGCACCGGGTGGGCGCACCGTCACCGTCGGTCTGCCCCGGCCGGATGCCCGGGTCAGCCTGTCGCCGTTGGGTTTTGTCGCCGAGGGCCGCGCACTGATCGGCAGCTATCTCGGTTCAGCGGTGCCCAGCCGCGACATCCCCCGGTTTGTCTCACTGTGGCAATCTGGCCGTCTTCCGGTGGAATCCCTGGTGTCGTCGACAATTCGGCTTGACGACATCAACCAGGCGATGGACCACCTGGCCGACGGCACCGCCGTGCGTCAGCTCATCACCTTCTGAACGCCCGCGCCAGCGCATCGCCTTGCAACGCGAACAGGCGCTGCGACGCCGACCATTCGGGCAAGAGCGAATCAAACCCATGGCAGGCGCCCGGAAAGACGTGTAACTCAGTCGAGACACCGGCGCGCAGTAGCCGCAAGGCGTATTCCACTGCCTCGTCACGAAACGGGTCGATCTCCGCGCAGGTGATGAATGCCGGTGCGAAACCGGATAATCGGCTGCGCCGGCCGGGCACGGCGGGCGCACGCGCCGGCTGGTCACCCAGGTAATGGCGCCACATCAGTTCGGCCCCTTCACCGTCGAACGCGGGAGTATCCCGGAACTCCCGCCGAGAAGCGGTGGGGCGATCATCGAGCACCGGTTGATGGAGCAGTTGGAGTACCACGGGCGGCAACTCACCGTCGGCAGCCAGCTGCGCCAGACCCGCGGCGAGGCCGGCACCCGCACTGCTACCGGCGACCGCGAGCCGATCAGGATCCATGTTCAGGTGAACCGCGTTGTCCGCCACCCAGTTGAGGACAGCTGACGCGTCCTGCAGGGCTGCCGGGTAGGGATGCTCGGGTGCCAGCCGGTAGTCCACCGAAACCACGGAACACCCCACGCGGCGCACGAGTTCCAGACACTGTCGATGGTCGGTATCCAGATTGCCCACCGCGAATCCGCCCGCGTGACAGTAGACGACCACCGGTGTCGTGCCGGCAACGCTCCGGTAGATACGCACCGGCACGGTTTCGGCGACCGCGTGCTCGATCATCACCCCGGCCGAGTCCTGTCGTGCCGCTTCGAATCGCCGCTGGTTCATCGATTCTCGGATCAGCGGGATCGCATCCGCAGTGAAGACCGTCCGCGTCATCGCGACCTCGCGCAACACGGGGTCCAACCGGTCGATGTGCCCGATACTCAGCGGATCTGCAGGCATTGCCCACCATCGACGACCAGTTCCGATCCGGTGATGAACGAGGCTTCTTCGGAAACCAGGAACGCGACCGCGTCGGCGATTTCGGCGGGACGCCCTAGCCGGCCGAACATGGCCACCGCAGCCAGGCGTTGCTGCACGCCGTCCTCGAGCATCGGGGTGGCCACCGGGCCGGGAAAGACCGCATTGACGCGGATGCCGGCCGGTGCGAGTTCGGCGGCGGCGGTCTGAGTCAGGCCGCGCAGCGCCCACTTCGCCGACCCGTAGGCGCAGTGTTGCGGGAACGGCCGGATCGCCCCGGTACTGCAGATGTTCACGATCGCGGCGGCCTGCGCCCGTTTGAGGTAAGCAAGCGCGGATTGCATCCCCAGGAATGCACCCAGACAGTTTATCCGCCAAGAGTTTTCGAA
Organism: Mycobacterium asiaticum; assembly: GCF_001673315.1. Classification (GTDB taxonomy): domain Bacteria; phylum Actinomycetota; class Actinomycetes; order Mycobacteriales; family Mycobacteriaceae; genus Mycobacterium; species Mycobacterium asiaticum_B. Next base: position 17,220 of record NZ_LZLQ01000100.1, read on the forward strand.
GTCAGCGACCGTCTCGTCGGCCAACGGCGCGCGATGCAGCATGCCGGCATTGTTGACCAGCGTGGTGAGTTCCCCGAATCGATCGACGGCGTCGGTGACCGCGGCCTCCCACTGCACCGGATCGGTGACGTCCAAAGGAATGCTGAGCACCTCGTGGTCACCCAGCCCAGCGACCGCATTGTTCAGTTCCTCGACTCTGACGTCACAAGCCGCAACGGAATACCCCTGGGCACGCAACCTTTGCACGATCGCCCAGCCCTGTCCGCCAGCGGCTCCGGTGACCAACGCGACTCGCGTCATGGCGACGGCACCTCCGATGGGTGGCTCATTGCGCGGTGGCCTCGCGCAGATGTTCGGCCGCCCCCCGACGCAGTGCCTGCGACTCGGATGCGAGCGTAATCATGTGAAAGCCCAGTTGCGCCATCGTGTTCCCTGCCTTGCCGTCCCCGGCGTGGATGCCGGTGACCAGCCCGGCGCCGGTAGCCACACGATGGATCCGGGCGATCGCGTCCAGCACCCTCTCGTTGTTGGCGGCACCGACGACATCCTCGCCCATCGAGATGGCCAGATCCGCGGGTCCGACGTAGATTCCGGTCAAACCCGGTACCGCACAGATGCTTTCGATCCCGGACAACGCCGCGGCGGTCTCGATCATCGCGAAGACAGCGGTCCGGGATTCCAGCGCGGCGGGGTCATGCCCCAGGCTGGCTCGGAGCGGACCGAAGCTGCGTACCCCAACCGGCGGATAGCGGGTGGCCGCGACGGCTGCGGTGGCCTGGGCCGCCGACTCGACCATGGCGATGATGACGGCGTCGGCCCCGGCATCGAGCACGCGCCCGATGGGAGCGGGATCCGCATTGGGTAACCGGACGGCGGTCGCGACCGGCACGTGTTCCAGGCGCCGCAACAGATTCGCAACGTCAGCGTCATCAAGATAACCATGCTGAGTGTCGAAGGCGACGTAATCGTAACCAGCGCGGGCGAATTCCTCCGGTGCGATCAGGGTGGGTCCGGTGATCCAGCCGCCCCAGATTGGCCCCTGGGCGTCGCCGCTTCTGGCAGCACGGAAGACACTCATCCGGCGATCGCGATCTTTACCCGCTGGGGCACCGGTTGGCAGGCCAGTTCGAAGGCCTGCTGAATCTGGTGGACGGCGAAGGTGTGGGTGAGGTAGGTCTCCAACAACTCGGGATGTTCGGCGACGAACTTGCCGGCTGCTTGCAGGACTCGCCGACGGTCCAATGTCACACCGGATTTCAGCGTCAAGTTGTTCCGCAGCATGGTCCGCATGTTGATCGGGTACATCTCGTCGTCCGCGACGCCGAAATAAAGCACCGTGCCGCCGAGTGCGGCGGCGTCGATAGCGTGTCCCAGGGTCGCGACTTGGTGTCCGACTGCCTCGATCACCACGTCCGCTCGCTCCCCCGGGACCAGTCGGCTCACCCACCTGTCACTGGTGGCGCGCACCGCGTCGTCGACACCGAAGGCGGGCGAGAGGCTCTCGCGGTCAATCGGGTCGATCCCGGTCACACGCCGGGCACCGAAAGCTTTGGCCACATAGGAGAACAGCAAGCCGATCGAACCCTGCCCGATGATGGCCACGTGCCGGCCGGACAGGTCAGGCAGTTGTTCGCAGGCGTAGAGCACACAAGCCAGTGGTTGCAGACCCACCGCCTGAGCCGGGGTGAGCGCGGTGTCGTAGGCGGCTAGACCGTCGCCGTCGCATACCACCCGCTCCATCATGCCGTCGAATCCGGATGCCCAGCCCACTACGAGGTCGCCCGGTCGATGGTCGGGATGGCGACTGGCGATCACTTCACCGGCCACCTCGTGGATCGGGAAGCCGTCCTTCTCCGCGGCGCTGCGGCCGTCGTCACCCGGTAGCCGCCCCTGGGTGCCGCGGAAACCGGGCAGGTCGCTGCCGCAGATACCCGCGGCCTGAAAGCGAAGCAGCACTTGGCGATCCACGAGAGAATCTGCTGTCTTGTCCGCGATCGCGGTGCGCTCGAAGAGATACGGGGCGATGATCCGGTAGGACCACACGTCAGACCTCCACCGGGATGTTGTTCCATCCCCACTGGAAACTCGAGGGCAACCGTTTCGCGTCCCGGCCGCGGACGGCGAAGTCGGGGACCCGGCGCAACCATTCCTGAATCAGGACCGCAACTTCCAGCCTGGCCAGATGGTAGCCGATGCAGAAGTGCTGGCCACGCCCGAACGCCAGGGAACGCTTGATGGGCCGGTCCCAGATGAACTCGTCGGGATCGGGGTACTCCCGTTCGTCGCGGTTCGCCGATGCAAGAAGCGTGATGACACGCTGGCCCGGCTCGACGGTCTGGCCGCGAATACTGAAGGGCTTGCGCGCGGTTCGCGCGAACCATTGCGCCGGTGCGCAGTAACGGATCATCTCTTCGCGGGCGATCGGCACATTGGTGGTCGGGTCGGCGCGCACTGCCGCCAGTTGCTCGGGCCGCTGACTGAGTTCCCACAGGCCGTGGGCGACGATCTTGGGGACGGTTTCGGTGCCGCCGATGAAGATGCACAACATTTGGGTGGCCACTTCGATGTCGTTGAGCGCGCTGCCGTCGGGCAGGTGGTAGTCGAGCAAGCCGTCGACGACGGGTAATGCTCCGCTTCGCTCCGCACGCCGCCGTTCCACCACCGGGACCAGGAATTCCAGGTAGTTCGGCCGAGCCTCAGCGGTGTCGACCCCCTCACCGGGCTCGGCCAGGCTGCCGGCATTGACCGCGGCCAGTACCTGCGGCGCGAGATCTGTTGGTAAGCCCAGCAACTCGCAGACGATCGAGGCAACCACGATGCCGCCGTAATCCTGGGTGAGGTCGAACGATCCCTGCGGCAGCAGCACGTCGAGGCGCTCGTTGGCCAGCGTGCGGATCCGGGTCTCCAGCGACATGACCGACTTGGGCCGCAGGGGTTGCGAGTGCGCTCGCCGGATCTCGCCGTACAGACCCGCATCGAATACCGCATGGAACGGCAACGGGTGCAGTGGCGGGTCCGGCACGGGTCCGGAATTGTGTTGTGCCAGCACTGACGCCGCGGGCAACGTCCCTTCCGAGGCGACGAAGGTGCCGTCGTTGACTTCCAGCACCCGCCAGACGTCGTCGAACCGGGAGAACGCGAAGGTGTCCCACTGCGGCATGTAGTAGATCGGATACTGGTCACGCAAGGTCCGGTAATACGGCAGCGGGTTCGCCATCACCTCCGCGTCGAAGGGGTCGTAGGAGAAGCTCACTGCAGTGGTGAAGGCGGTAGCGCCTGCAGGATCGAGTCCTCCCAGCCATCCCGCAGGGCCGGCGCCACGCTCATCCACGTGACGATCTCGGCGGGTGGGCTGTCCTTCCAGGACGGGTAGTGGTTGGCAAAGCACTCCCAGCCACCCTCCAGCGCCCAGTAGTGGATCACCTCGTTGAAGCGAAAGGTCGTGGTGAACGACCCGAGCCAATGCTTTCCAGTGCTCTCCGACCACGGCACGTACAGCCGCTCCAGTTCGCGGATGTAGTCGTCCTGCCGGCCGGGCTTGGTCTGCATGATCTCCTGAATCACCAGTGTCGCATCGAAATTGGCGTCCTGTAGCTGGGACAGGTTCCTATTGCTGGGTGCGGCGTACATGATCCGGCCTTCCCCCCTGGCACCGATGCCGGCCAGAAAGGTCGCCCACTTGCCCGCGGCGGCCTCGTGGCTACCGCCGCGTGCCTGCGCGGCACCGATCCTGGCGTAATCCGCGAACGCGTCGATCTCCCAGATGATCGTCACCTGCGGCCAGTGCCCGTTGTAGGCAGTGGTCTCCCAGATCGAGAACAACCTTGCGCCAAGCTGTTCCATCATAGGTCGATAGGTGTCGACGAAGACTTCGGTGAAGACGTCACTCCGGCCGGATCCCAGGTCGATCGTTTCGTGCAGGTAGAGCAGGGTGTGGCCGAAGTATTTCTTCATCGCCATCCGGTTAGCCCAGCCAGGCCGAGTCGGTCAGCACGGTTTCGGTGGGATCGATTGACTGGTAAGGGATTCCAGCGGCGCGCAACGCCTGTCCTTTGAAGGCTCGGGCCGCCGCACTGAGCTGGTACTGGGTCCGGACCAGGCCCCGGTCTACCCCGAGGGGCCAGCCTTGGCCCCACAGCGCAACTTCGGTCAGCCGATTGTCCAGCGCCTTGCGCACACGCTCACGCACGCATTCGTGGGCGGTGAACGCCTCGGCACTGACGGCAAGGCTTTGGCTCATCGGGCCGGACGGGTCCAGTGCCGATTCCAGATCCAGCACCTGTACGCCGAGGATTCGTAGCGGCTGTGCGGTGCCGCCGCCCGGAAGGAACACGTGCACCTGCCAGCCCGCCATCACCCGGTCGAAGAGCCAGCCGCCGGTGGTCTGCACGACGTCACCGGGACTGGTGGCAATAACGTCCAGCCGATGCCGCTGCACCTGCCCCTCGGCGAAATGCTGGTGTGCGCGCTTGGCCGGCTGACCGCTGATGTCGAACGTTTGAGTGACCATCGATCCGTTCCTCTTGCCACAACCGCCACACCCGGACCGGTGCGTTCGCGTGGCCTGTCGCGCTGTCATGGGCTGTCGCCGTGGCCGTCGATCGGGCGGCCCGGGTCACTGGACAGCGTGACAGTTTTACATAAATTTGTAAAGCGTCCGCGGGTCCTCAGGCTTTTCGGCGGGCGGCAATTTCGGCGAGTACCTCGTCGGTGTGCTGACCGAGCTTCGGGGCTACCGAACGCGCTGACCAGGGTGTTCCGTGGAAGTCCGCAGGTGTGGCCACCATCGGCACGCAGGAATCGCCGTCCGGCACCTCGACGATTCCGCCAGCGGCGTGGAATTGCTCGTCAGCCACCACGTCCTCGATGGTGTTTATCGGCGACCAGAAGAAATCCGGTTCGGCGTCGAAAAGTTCCGACCATTCCGTCAGCGATTTCGTTGCGAAGATCTCGTCCAGGGCAGCGATCAGTTGTACGGCGTTGACGGCTCGGGCGCGACCGTCGGCGTATCGGGGATCGTCCAGCCAGTCTGTCCGGCCCACGACCCTGCACAACGCCGGCCAATGCCGGTCAGCCTCCAGGCCGACTATCCAGAAGTGCCGTCCGTCGCCGGCCGCGTAGTTGTTCATGCAGGGGTTGCCCATCGTGGCGCGTTGCCCGATCGCGATCGGTTGGCCGGTGAGCAAGTAAGTGTTGAGGTCGAAGCTCACGGTGTACGCGCCCTGGCGGTACAAGGATGTGGTCACCAGTTGGCCGGAACCGGTGCGCTCGCGGGCCAGCAGGGCCGCGCACACCGCCGCTGCCAGAGTCATGCCCGCCGAATGGTCACCCATGCCGCCGCGCTGAAAGGGCGGTGAGTCGCCGGGGCGGGTAAGCAGATGAGCGATCCCACCGCGCGACCAGAAGGCCGCCACGTCGTAGGCGGCGCGGTCAGCATCGGGTCCGGTGTCGCCGTACCCAGTGATAAGTCCATAGACCAGTCTCGGATTGACCGCAGCCACCGACTCGTAATCCAGACCCAGGCGTTGTAACGCACCCGGGCGGACGTTGGTAACGAAAACGTCTGCCGCAGCTAGCAATTCGAAGGCTGCGTCACGGCCGGACTCGGTGCTGAGGTCCAGCACGACGCTTCGCTTGGAGCGGTTGTCCATCTCGAACGGAGGATTCACGCCGAGGTCGCAGCCGAGCATCCGGCCGAACAGCCGTCCGGGGTCGCCGCTCGGCGGTTCGATCTTGACGACGTCTGCACCCCAGTCGGCCAGGATGCCGCCCGTCGCCGGACCCGCCACCCAGACCCCGAGTTCGACAACCTTTATGCCCTCTACCGGTCCGGCCATAAGCAAACCCTAACCAGGTCCGGCACCGCGTTCTAAAAGGGTGGATCGTCCGGCAGCGGATCCGGTGTCGAAAACTCGGGCTGCCAGTCGTCTGGCAGCACTTCGGGCTCGCGAGGATCGTTCACCCACTTGCAGAACGGACTGGTACTCGGCGTTCCCTTGAAAATGGCCAGCATGTCGCGCATGCGGTTGCGGAATCGGCGGTTGGCCAGCTCCTGTCTCCGAGCTTCTTCCAGCCAGCGGCGTCTCTCGTTGACCGGCCGCTGTTCGCGATTGTGTCTGCGCGCCTGCTTTATTCGGCTTGCTCGTTGCCGGAATCTGTTGTGTCTGTTCTTGACCGGCGGAGCGCACACCGGTGCGCCCAGCTGCGGAAAGAGATCCGCACCGGCTGGCTGAGTGGTATAGACATGACCGGTTGGTGAAGTCCAGATCACCGTGCCATCGGAAAGCTGTCGATCCCGCCAACCGCCGAAGGTCTTCAGCAAATGGTGTTGGCGGCAAAGGCATTTGAGATTCTCAAATACCGTCTTCCCGCCGGCGTCAGGATCCTGGTGATTGAAGGGGATGGTGTGGTCGAGGTCGCAGCGGACGGCAGGCCGACTGCATCCCGGAAAGCGGCAAGTGAGATCCCGGCACTGTACCGCGCGCACCAAGGCCGCGGACGGCTGGTAATCCAGCGCCCGGATCGGACTGGTATAGGGATCGACCACGTGCACGGCAGCGGAAGCGACCAACTGGCGCACCTGTTCGGCGTCCACGACGCCGTAGCCCATCAGATAACCGTGCTGAGCGCTGTCGCCCAGCACGGTCTGCTCGGCAGCAACGACATTGATCACCACGCGAGCACCACCCGGCGCCTGGTCAGTGCCGACGGACGCCGCCGGGCAGCCGTCTTCACCGCAGCGGCACGGCAATACGCGACCCTGTGCCAGCGCACCCAGGGCGTCGGCGCGTCGCTGATCCATCGTCCGCGGGTCCGACACACACACCTGCCTGGCTAGCTGTGACAGAACCCGATCGAACGCTGTGGCGGCAGTGGCGGTGACCGTGCCTGAGATCTCGGCCATTCCGTTGTCCATGGCGTCAATCCGGACGTGGCGGTCATCCTCAGCACCCTCACGACGCTCCCGCGCGGCGTCGGGATCGATGCCTTTGACCGCGGCGTCGACCTCGTTGACGATCCGCTGGCGCGACCAACTGCGCCAGTTACCAATCCGCGCCGCCAGCGCACCGTCCAACTTGGCCACCAACTCGTCATCGACCACCAGGGCTGTGCGGCTGATGATCAACCGCACGGTGCGCCAATCCACGCGGCCCTCAGCCAGCAGGGCTGCAAGCTGCGGCAAGCGGGTATCCAGAGCCTCGGCATCCAGTACCAGGTAACTGGCGGCCAGCGGCGATAGATTCATCGCCGCCGCCACTTCGGCTTTGGTCTGGTCGAATCCGTCGATCTCGGAGTAACCGGGCTGATCCTCGACGAGTTCGGCAGCGGCTCTGCGCTGCCGCAGCAAGGCCGCCACCGCCGCCATGCGCTGCGCCACCAGGACCGACTCCGTGCGATGGGTGGCCTCGATCGTGGCGACCAGGTCGGCCGGATCCAGGTCAGACATCGAGTCGAACATAGTTTCGATAGTAGTGCGCTGCACTGACCAAACCCTCTGACAGACCGCAAGTTTGTGGATAACACGCGACGTGTGGATAAAACGGAGTCATACCTGAAAGGCTGGAGCCGAGGCGAACAGCCCAGCGAAGCGCCGAGACACCGGAGGAACGCCATGAGCCTGGTCGCCGGTCGCGGCCCCCTGAGTGCCGATCCAGCGGGACAATTCACGCCGCCGATACCCGCAGAGGTGGTGTATATCGAACCCCATCCGCGCCGGGTCCAGGCCGTCCACCAGGGACGCACCGTTATCGACACCGAGAAGGCACTTCTGGTGCACCGACGAAACCGCCCGCTCAGCTACGCCTTTCCCATCGAAGAGATAACCGACCTGCCGAGCGAGGCCGAGCCCGAAGCACCTGGCTACGTGCACGTTCCGTGGGATGCCGTCGACGCCTGGTTCGAGGAAGGCCGCAGACTGGTGCACTACCCGCCGAATCCCTATCACCGGGTTGACTGTCGCCCGACCAGAAGACGCTTGCGGGTCTCAGTTAACGGCACCCAGCTGGCAGATACCGACGACACCGTCATCGTCTTCGAAACCGCGCTCGCACCAAGGCTTTACGTAGCGCCGAAACACGTCCGCACCGACCTGCTAGCGGAAACCGCCACGTCGACGTACTGCAACTACAAGGGCGTCGCTACATACTGGTCCGCGGTTATCGATGATGCCATCGTCGCCGACATCGCCTGGAGCTACAACGACCCGCAGCCCGAAAGCAGCCCTATCAGAGGGTATTTCAGCTTCGACGCCGACAAGGTTCAACTCGAGGCGGAACTTCCAGAGCCGGCGGAACTTCCAGAGCCGGCGGAACTTCCCGAGCCGTAGGCGGGGCGCCCCAACGAAAGTTCGTGCTGCGCGATCATATTGCGGAACACTTCCAGGCTGCCGCCATAGATTCCCATCGGCAGGGCCAGCCGAAAGAGGTGCTCGGTCACACCGTCGTCGACGGATCCCTCGGCGTCGGTCGGCAATGCCGCCGCCGGCCCCACCAGATCCATCAGGTCGGCGGAGACGTCGCGCATCGTCTGTCCGATCGCGACGCGACCGAACATTCCGGGGGTGGACAGCGCCGCCTCGATACGGGCGAAACTTCGGCCGAGGCGGTGAAACACCGACTCGTCATCGACGTCACCCACCAGTGCCGCGACCTCGTCGACCGCTTCCGCCATCAGCATGGCGTGTCCGGCCATCGCCGCGACATCCTGCAAACCCTCGGCATCCCGCTCCGTCAATCCATGCTCGGCAGCCAGCGCGGACCGCATCACCGTCCAGCCGTCGTTCACCTCGCCGATCCGGTAAAGGTCGTCGACTCGGACGTTGCTGTAGAAGACGATGTTGGTGCGGTCGCCGTCGAGGGTACGCAGGCCCCGGATCTCGATGCCGGGCGAATCCAGCGGGACCAGGAACATCGTCAGGTTCCGGTGTTTCGGTCGTTCCGGGTCGGTGTTGGTGAGCAGGAAGACGTATTTGGCGTTCTGCGCATTCGAGGTGAACATCTTGGAGCCATTGATGACCCAGCTTGATCCATCCGCTTCCCGCACCGCCCGGGTCTTGCAGGTGGCGACGTCAGACCCACCCTCGGGCTCGGTGTAACCGAGGCACAGACGGATGTGTCCGGAAAGCACTCCGGGCAACACCATTTCCACCAGTTCCGGCTTGGCGAACTGCTCGACCAACCGCGCGACCGACGACGTGGTGCCCCAGTGATACCACGGCGTGTGCGCCCGGCCGATCTCCAGGTTGAAGATCCGCCGTCGCACAGCGCTGAAGCCGCCGTCGGGTTCGGAGCGCCAATCCGCGGCCAGGTACCCGGCTTCGCCCAACGCCAGATGCACTGATTCATCGAAGTTTTCGCCGAACTCACGATTCCGCTGGCGCACCTCGTCGGTGACGTGTTCGGTGACGAACGCGCGCATCCGGTCGTGGAATTCCCGGTCTTCCGCCGAGAGCGATACCCGTGCGAAGTCCATTCAGATCACATCGATTACCGACGAACCAAACCGCTCTATGCTTTCCAGCGCATGGGCCACACTGTCACCGGGCAAGCCGACCTGCAGCCAGGTGACTCCCAGTGCCACAAGCTTTTCCACCCCGGACAGATATGCGTCGGCGTCGAAATCATCGCTGGCGGGACTGCCGCCCTCGAAGTTGGTGAAGGTGATATCGACAGCCGACCAGTCCTTGCCGGCGGTCTCACACCGGCGGCGCATGTCGTCGATGCCTGACGCGAGCGCATCCAACGAGTCGATGACCGCGGTGCCCGCAGTGCGCGCCAACCCCGCCGGCGCCGCAAACGGACACCAACCGTCGCCGTGCAGAGCCACCCGCTTGCGGGCTGCCGCCGTATTACCGCCGATCCAGATCGGCGGGTGCGGCTGCGAAACCGGACGCGGATGCGCGGTGATCCCGCGGGCGGTGAAATGCCTTCCCTCATAAGAGATGTCATCACCGGTCCAGACCGCTCGGATCACCTCTAGCGCTTCCTCGAACAGATCGGCCCGCTCGTCGTAGTCCACACCTAACGCTGCGAACTCCCGCCGCAAGTAACCCACTCCCACTGCGAGCGTGAACCGGCCGTCGGAGAGCAGATCCAGCGTTACGCCGGACTTGGCCACCACGAACGGGTTTCGGTAGGGCAGCACCACCACATTCGGAATCAATCGAATAGTGGTGGTGTGCGCGGCCGCAAAGCCCAGTGCGACAAAGGGATCCAGTGCGTCGTGCCCACCCGCATCCAGCCAGCGTTGCGAGGGGGCCGGATGGTCGGTGAAGCCGAACCCGTGAAATCCCGACTTTTCCGCCGCCGCCGCTACCGTCGCGATACCGGACCCACTGGCCAACTCCGGGTTGTAGGGATGGGTGTGCATCGGGTGAGTGATCGTGAAGCGCATAAAATTAGAACCGTGCTGCGGCGTTGATCGAGGTGTCACTGGTGCGCAGCGGACGGATGAGCGCTTCTTGGGCAAAGGAGCAGAGCAACTCGCCTGCTTCGGTGTGCACCGTCCCGCGCACGTAGGACATTCCCGCACCGACCTGGGTGCTTTCGTGGGAGTAGAGCAACCAACCGTCCCAGCGCACCGGTTCGTGGAACGAAATGAAGGTCGACATCGGCGCCGTCGAAACGGTCAAGTGCGCCTGACTGGTGCCGATACCGGGGTGGGCCCGCATGGTGGTCGAAATACCCAGGTGCCCAGTGAAATACGCGACCAGCGCTTTGGCCAGGTCGTCGCGCTCCGGAATCGGATCGTAGCGCAGCCAGGCGAACAGCTCCGGCGGACCGACCTCGTCGGGGCTGTTGACGTCGACCACATCGACGAGCCGCACTTCCCGGCCAACCATAGGCATCTCGGACTCATTGGCATCCGCGGGTGCCACGACATCGGGGCGCGGCAATTGGTGGCGGATCACGTCGTCGGTCGGGACGTCGGTCAGGACCGTGACGGTCACGCAGCGTTTGCCGTTCTGCATGGCGGAGACGACTGCGGTCGCGGTGGAACGTCCCTCGTTCAGCACGTCGAGGACGAGTTCGATCGGGGGGCCCACCATGACAGCGCGGGCGAACACCGCGTGCGCCGAGCGAACGGCCTTGCCCTGGAAGCGGTTCGCCACCGCCACAATCGCCTGGGCGACCACCTGCGTGCCCTCCACCACTTGCCGGCCGTCCTGGCCGGCTAGGCCGGTGGCAGCGGTGAACCGATCGGGTCCGGCCTCTTGCACTTCGAAAAGCTCCAGGAGACTCTCGACCGACCACTGGACCTGTTCAGAATCTGTCGTCAATGCGCTCACCCCTCGTCCGCCGGCTCACGGCTCAGCGTGACACTTTGCGCAAAATTTGTAAAGCTGCACCTGCGTTGACAGCAATGCCTACGGTGCATGACACTTTTGCAGTGATTTGTAAAGGTATGGCGGCGCCAACGCCGCTGGCCCACGGCTTTTGCTTCGGCGAGGGTCCCCGCTGGTTTGAGGGTTTGCTGTGGTTCTCCGACCTGCTCGGCGAAGCAATCCACACTTCGGACATCCGCGGCTCGCTCACTACCGTGCCGCTACCGGGTCACTCGCCGTCCGGGCTGGGTTTCCGCCCCGACGGCTGCCTGCTGATCGCCTCGGCTGAGGATCGGCTGGTGCTGAGCTATGACGGCGAGACCATTCTTGCCGTCGCCGACCTGTCCGAGCTTGCGACCGCCGACCTGGGTGACATGGTCGTTGATGACATCGGGCGCGCCTACATCGGCGCCCAGGCATTCCAGGGCGGCACCATCATCCGCCTCGATCCCGACAACCGTGCCTCCGTCGTCGCCACCGACCTCGACTTTCCCAACGGGATGGTCATCACGCCGGACCGCAAGACACTCATCGTCGCGGAGTCGATGGGCCGGCGACTCACCGCGTTCACCATCGCGCCCGACGGAGACCTCAGCGACCGGCGGGTCTTCGCGGACAAACTGGACGGACCACCCGACGGCATCGCACTCGACGCCGAGGGCGGAGTATGGACGGCCATGACCCTGGCTAACCAGTTCGAGCGGATCACCGAAGGCGGCGAGGTGACCGACCGCATCGACATGGGTGACCGGGTGGCGATAGCATGCGCGCTCGGCGGTCCGGAACGGCGCACATTGTTTCTGCTGTCCAGCACCGAGGCCTACCCCAAACGTCTGGTCGGTACTCGCCTGTCCCGGCTGGACGCCGTGCGGGTGGAGATCCCCGGCGCCGGCCTGCCCTGAGCGAGAAGGTTCAGTCCATGTCTGACTCGTACTACGAGCTGATCGACGCCGACGACGCAACGGGCGAGAAGTTCAGGGCCACCGACTTGGCCCGGGGCACCTGGTCGGCGGCGATACAGCACGGCGGCCCGGTGTCCGGGCTGCTCGTGCGGGCGCTGGAACGCTGCGACGCGCGTGCCGACACCCGACTCAGCCGGGTCGTCATCGACCTGCTGGGCGCCGTCCCGGCCGAGGGCGACCTGTGGGTGCGCTCCAGCCTCCAACGCGGCGGTAAACAGATCGAGTTGGTGAGCGCCGAGATGCTGGCGCTGGGCCCCGACGGACGGCCCCGGCCGGTCGCCCGGGCCAGCGGTTGGCGGCTGCAACAACTCGACACCGCGGCTGTCGCGCATGCGCCCGCCCCACTTCCCCGTCCACTGTCGGAGGCCCGCAATCGCAATCTCAAAGCGATGAACTGGGACCGCAACTACGTGCACAGCCTGGAGTGGCTGTGGCTGACCGAGCCCCTCAAGCCCGGTCCCGGGGAATCCTGGATCAAGCCGATCGCCGATCTTGTCGCCGGAGAGACGATGACCCCGCTGGAGCGGTTGTTCGCGGTGGCCGACTGTGCGAACGGCATCGGTAGCAAGCTCGACATCACCAAGTGGACGTTCCTCAACACCGACCTGGCCGTGCACGTATTCCGGGTTCCAGAGGGAGACTGGATCGGCATCCGCGCGGAAACCAGCTACGGGCCGGACGGCATCGGCACGACGATTGGGACGCTGTTCGACGAACACAGCGCGGTGGGAGCCATTCAGCAATCCGTGCTGGTGCGGCCGAGGCCGCCGAAGACTCCACCGCCGCCGAAATCCCCAGGGGAGAACTCATGAGCCAGAATTCCCAGGTTGAAGAAGGCCTGGACACCGACACTTCGACTCGTCAGCGGATCCTGGCGGCCACCGCCGAAGTGCTGGCCCGCAGCGGCAAGACCAAGCTCAGTCTCTCCGAGGTCGCAACCCAGGCGGGAGTTTCCAGACCGACGCTCTACCGGTGGTTCGCCTCCAAGGAGGAGTTGCTCTCGGCGTTCTCCCGCTACGAACGGGAGATCTTCGAAAGAGGTCTCGCCAAGGCAACCGCAGGGCTCAAGGGGGTCGAAAGACTGGACGCCGCACTGCGATTCATCGTCGATTACCAATACTCCTACTCTGGGGTGCGCATGGTCGACATCGAGCCCGAGCACGTGATCGCGCAGATGTCGGGTGTCATCCCGGAGATGCGTGCGGGCCTGCAACGGTTGCTGCCCGGACCCAACGCGGCGGTAAAAGCGGCGACGGTGATCCGGATCGCGATCTCGCATTACGTGGTCCGCAGCGACGATGCCGAGCACTTCCTGGCGCAGCTCCGGCACGCGGTCGGTATCAAAGGATCCGACTAATCGAAGAGGACCGCCGCGTTGAGATAACCCGTCGGGTCCAAGGCCGCCTTCACCGTCCGCATCGCCGCGATGTCGGCCGGCTCCCGCGACATCCCTAGATAGGGCCGTTTGCGGGTGCCGACGCCGTGCTCGGAGCTGACGTTGCCGCCGCATCCGGCGATCAGGTCCATCATCTCGGGGTACAACTCCGGCTCACGCTCGACCGGGAACCGCAGCACGTTCAGGTGCAGATTGCCCTCGCCGATGTGCCCGAACAACACCGGCAGCGCATCCGGGACGTGCCGCCGGATTAGGGCAACCGCATCGCGCTCGAAGCTGCTGACAGCCGACAAGGGCAGCGACACATCGAACTTCAGCGGTGGTCCGTATACCCCTAAGACCTCGGCCAGCGCCTCGCGAACACGCCATAACCGTTGTTGCGCAGCCGCATCCACACCCACAGCCGGCTCAGAGTCCACATCAGAGTCCACATTGTCCAGCAGTGCTGCCAGCCGGTCTGTCTGATCATGGTCGCCGGCAAGCTCGACCAGCAGCAGCCAGTCACCCGGAACCGGGGCACCCACCCCCGCGTGCTCCCTCGTCAGCGCCGCCGCGCGGGCGTCGATCAACTCCAATGCCGCAATGCCGTCGACGTCCGCGAATGCCCGACCTGCCTCCACCAGGGTTGCGAGATCGTCGAACCCGCACACCGCCGTCACTCGATGCGCCGGCGCCGGGTGCAGACGCAGGTCCAGCGCGGTGATGACGCCGAGGGTGCCTTCGGCGCCGACGAACAACGACGGCAGGTTATAGCCGGTGTTGTCCTGCCGCACCAGGGAGCGCCGGCGCACCACCGAACCGTCCGGCAGTGCCACCTCCAGTCCCAGCACCTGTTCACCCATATTGCCGTAACGGACGGTGCGCAGCCCCCCGGCGTTCGTCGAAGCCATGCCGCCGACAGTCGCGGTGTCGCGGGCGGCGAGGTCCACTCCGAACACCAAACCCGCCGCCGCTGCCGCAGCCTGGACCGCGGCCAGCGTCACACCGGCACCGACTGCCACCCGCCGCTCCACCGTGTCGACATCGCCTATCGCACTGAGCCTTTCAGTGGAAAGCAAGATGTCGTCGTGTTCGGGCACGGTGCCGCCGACCAGCGAGGTGCGTCCGCCCTGCACGGTGACGTGCAAGCCCGAGTCTCGGCACGCCCCCAAGACCGCGGCCACCTCGTCGGCCGAGCCCGGACGCACCAACGCACTTGCCCGGCCGCGGTACCGACCGGTGTGGTCGACGCTACGGCCGGCCAACACGTCGGGGTCGGTGATGACGTGACTAGCGCCCACCACCTCGGCCAGGCCCGGAAGCATGGGCTAATACCTATCCAGCACTGAAATCCTTGTGCGGCACGTCGGTCACGAGGCCGCCGTCCATGATGAACTCGCTGCCAGTGGCATAGGACGCCTCGTCGCTGGCGAGGAAAACCACGAACGTGGCGACTTCGTGAGCCTCGGCCGGCCGCCCGAGCGGGATGGTGACCATGTCTTCGGGTAGGTGCGCCGTCATCGGGGTGCGGATGAATCCCGGGTGCAGTGAGTTCACCCGAATGTTCAAGGGTGCCAGTTCCAGAGCTGCCGATTTGGTGATGCCGCGCACCGCCCACTTGGATGCGACGTACGGATGCACCAGTGGGGCCCCGCGGATCCCCTCGATGGAGGACACGTTGATGATGGACCCGCCGCCGGCTGCGGTCATCGGGTCGACGGCCGTTCGCATGCCGAGGAAAGTACCGGTCAGGTTGACGTCAATCACCTTCTGCCACTTGTCCATTCGGAATTCCCGGAGCGGCCCCGCGGCGACGATGCCGGCATTGTTGACCAGCACGTCGAGTTTTCCGAAATCACCCGTCGCGGTCGCGACCGCTGCCTCCCACTGGTCAAGTTGGGTCACGTCGAGATGGACGTAGCGCGCGGCGTCGCCGAATTCACCGTTGATTTCAGCGGCCAGCGCCTTACCCTCGTCGTCGCGGATGTCACCGATCACCACCTTGGCGCCCTCGGCCACCAGCAGACGCGCGTCTTCGGCGCCCATCCCCCGGGCGCCCCCGCTGATCAACGCGACCTTGCCGTCTACTCGCCCCATCGAGGGTTCCTTTCCGTGTAGTTAGCTCGCTGTGAGCAGACCTTTGCCCTGATCAGCGGTAAATCCAGAGTGGACCGGATTCCCGGCGGCGCCGCCACAACCGCGGGAATGGAGTTGACGATCCGCCCGGCCGCGCCGACGATCGCCGCGTGGTTGTGGTCGCCTTTTCGGCTACTGGGAACGATGTCCACCGCGTAGGACGGCTCACCGGTGATCTCGATGCGATACGAGCCACCGCCCGCCGCGGGCTGCGGCCAGTCCGGTTGCAGGTCGGGCCGTAGTCGGGTGATGTGCTCGATCACGATGGCGGGCCGGCCCTTGACCATGCCGCGGATCTCGAATTGCAGTGCGGCCAAGGTGCCTTTGGCCACGTGTCCGACCGCGATGTCGAAGTCCTCCGGTGCCGGTTCCCGCCGGTAGGATTCGGTGATCTCGTCGACCTCGATACCCAGGCCCGCCGCCAGCTGACGGATCGCCGTTCCCCAGGCGATGCTGAGCACTCCGGGCTGCAGCAGCATCGGCACCTCGTCCAACGGACGAGCGAAACCCATGTAGTGCATGACCTCCGCGCCGTCATAACTCGCGTAATCGTGGATCTCCATGCAGCGCACCTGCTCGATGCGCTGGCAGGTGCCCGCCAGCGCGAACGGCAGCAGGTCATTGATGAACCCGGGGTCGACCCCGGTGATGAAGATACTCGAATTGCCTTGCTGCGCAGCGGCTTCCACCCGACCGATGTACTTGTCGGGCATAACACCCCACGGATACTGCAGGAGACCGGGCGCCGAACCCACGACGTTGACTCCGGCGGCCAGGATCTGAATGACGTCGCCCATCGCGTCCGGCAGCCGCGTATCGCCCATCGCGCAGTAGACGACGCAGTCGGGTTGCGTGGCCAGCAGCGCATCGAGGTCGTTCACGGCCGTGACGCCGGTTTTCAATGGTCCATCCAGACCCACTCCGCACAGTTCACCGGCGTCTTTGCCGACCTTCTCCGGCGTGGAAACGCAGACGCCGGTGAGTTCGAACGCTGGATTGGTGATGAGTGCGGCGAGGGCTAGCCCACCGACATTTCCAGTGCCCACATGGGCGACGCGAATCGCCATGAGTGTCCTCCATCCCTCATCACTGCGAACTTTTCTAGACAGTAGTCCATAATTTTGTCGGTGATAACGCGGCATTGTGGTTAGCGCCCCGCGGGCCCACCGGGCAGCAACCGACCGTCTTCGTCGATCGGCATGTGCACAGCGCCCGCGTTTAACGGCCGAAACGCCGGATTTCCCGACTGACCCGCTCTAGTCTCTTTCTGATACCTACTACCCGTGGTTTCGGGTAGCGGAAGGACGGGGGCCCATGTCCTATTTGCTCACAGTCCCTGAGTCGCTCGCGGCAGCGGCTACTGACGTGGACGGAATCGCCGCAGCGATCCACGCCGCCAACGCCGCGGCGGCCGGCCGCACGTCCGGGCTCCTGGCCGCGGCCGGCGATGAGGTGTCAGCGGGAATTGCCGCGCTGTTCAACAGCTTTGGTGACGAATACCAGGCTGTCGTGCGCCAGACGTCGGTATTCCAGAGCGAGTTCACCCGGGCGCTGGCTAATGCGGCGCTGGCTTATTCGCAGGTCGAGGCCCTCAACGGGGCATTGCTCAGCGGTGGGCCGGCAGCCGCACTTCTCGGCACGTCCGGCGGCGGCACGGGCACGGCATTCGCGGCACCGGCGGCTTCCTCGCTGGCAATCAACACCGCGATCATCATGGGCGGCACCGGCAACCCGCTGCCGCTGGCCCAGTACATAACCGACATCAACAAGAACTACGTTCAGCCGATTTTCAAGGGCGGCACTCCCCTTGGCCTCTTCACTCCCGAGCAGTTCTGGCCGGTCACCCCGGCTCTCGGCACAATGACCTATGCCGAATCCGTCGCCAGGGGTGTGGCACAACTCAACACCGCGATCAATCAGCAGATGGCCATAGCATCCAACAATGTCGCCGTTTTCGGCTACTCGCAGAGCGCATCGATAGTCCACAACGAGATCGTCAACTTGATGGCGGCCGGCTCGCCCTACCAGGACCGGCTGGCCTTCATCATGGCCGCGGCCGGCAACAACCCCAACGGGGGCCTGCTGTCCCGATTCCCCGGCTTCTACATCCCGGGCCTCGACGTGCTGTTCAACGGTGCGACGCCGGCGAACAACCCCTACGAGACATTCATCTACACCGCGCAGTACGACGGCATCGCCCACGTGCCGCAGTACCCGCTCAACGTGCTGGCCGACGTCAACGCGCTGATGGGCTACTTCTACGTGCACGGCAACTACCCGGAACTGCTGTCCACCAACGCCGTGCCGTTGCCGACCTCACCGGGGTACGCGGGCAACACCGAGTACTACATGTTCCTGACCCAGAACCTGCCGATCCTGGAGCCGATTCGCGCCATCCCGTACGCCGGTCCGGTGATCGCCGACCTGCTGCAACCGCCACTGCGGGTGATGATCGACCTCGGCTACTCGGACGGGTACGCCGACCTGCCCACGCCCGCCGGCCTGATCAACATCCCGAACCCGTTGACGTTCGCCTACTACATGGGACAGGGCCTGCTGCAGGCTCCCTATGGCGCCGCGGTGGAAATCGGCGTGCAGGCCGGCCTTTGGGGTCCGGAGTATTTCCCCGACGCCTATCCCTGGGTTCCGATGGTCAATCCCGGCCTGAACCTCTACTTCGGCCCCGCTCTGAGCCAACCCCCGGTGACGGCACTGTCCCTGCTCAGCGGCACGCTCGGCGACGTGCTGCACATCATCCCGCCGATCTTCAACTGACGCCGATCACGGCCCCAGCGGGGCAGTGGTGCGGATCGCCTCGTCGCGAATCAACCCGCGCAGCAGCGCGGTGCTGAACTCCGCGGCGATCTCCTTGGCCGAACGCCGTCCGCTCGGCCGCAGCCAGCGGTAGCTGCCCAGCGTCATCCCGATGTAGCCGAGCGCCACCACGTGCGAGTCGCATTCGTAGAATTCGCCGCTGGCGATGCCGCGGTCGATCAGGCCGTGCACGTGCTCGTAGACCTGCGCTTCCTTCTCGCGGACCTCCGCGACCTGTTCGGAGGTGAACCACTCGGTGATGTAGGGCTGTTCCTGGAAGTACACCGCGGCACGCTCGGGATTGCTCGCGATGCCGGTCAACAACCGGACGGTGTACTGGTAGAGCGCCTCGCGGGCGGTCCAGGACGGGTCGTCATGCACGGCAGCCAAGGTGCCCTCGGCGGCCTGACGGTAGATGTCGAACAGGATCAGCGCTTTGCTCGCGTAGTAGTGGTAGACCGTCGCCTTGTTCAGTCCGATCACATCGGCGACGTCGTCCATCCGAGTGCCGTGATAGCCGCGGGCGGCGAACAGCTTGGTTGCGACGGCCAGCAACTCCTCGCGGCGCGAAAGGCCATTTCCGGACGGCATGTGCACTCACTATCGTCGCTGCGTTATCAATCAACTGGTTGGACAGTCTAAGCAACGCGGTCCCTGTCGCGCCGCAGCGGATAGGACTAGACTCGGTAACACAACCCAGTCGCTTGGAGAGGTGGAGTAATGGACCCGAGTCCTGACTACGACGGAAGCGACGAGATCGAGTTCTTCTTCGGCTACCTCACCTGGGGTTTACGTGGCGTCGAGTCCGGTAACGGATACCCGCCACCCGCCTACCCGCCCGTCTAAAGCTTCACCACAGCGGGAAGCCTCACCACAGCGGAAAGTCCACCCCTCGCTCGCTTGCCGGGCGGGGACCGAGTAACCGCCGCTCGGATTCGGCGATCGGCACATCGTTGATACTCGCCTCACGACGGGCCATCAGCCCCTCCGCGTCGAACTCCCATAACTCATTGCCGTAACTACGGAACCACTGGCCGGTCCGGTCATGGCACTCGTACTGGAAGCGCACGGCGATGCGGTTGTCACTAAAGCTCCACAGGCCCTTGCGCAGCGAGTAGTCAAGTTCGCGCTGCCATTTCCGTGTCAAGAACCTGACGATCTCTTCCCGCCCGACGACGTGTTCGCCGCGGTTTCGCCATTCGGAGTCGACGGTGTAGGCGAGGCTGACCCGGTCGGGGTCACAGGTGTTCCAGGCATCCTCGGCCGCCTGCACTTTCTGCACGGCGGTCTCATGAGTGAATGGCGGAAACGGGGCGGGCATGCCCCTTTCTACCGCGAGTTCTGCCGCGAGCAGACACAGAGTCGCACTAAAGAGCGCTCCCGAATGCGATTCTGCGTCTGCTCGCGGGGAGCGGCGACCGCTGTCATATCGTGGCGGACATGGACTTCGCAATGTCGGCCAAAGCCAGTGACTACCACAAGCGGTTGTCGGACTTCATGACCGAACACGTCTTCCCGGCCGAGGCCGACTATGACAAGTACCGCCAGGAGGCAGGCCCCGGCGACCACACCGTGCCTCCGGTGATCGAGAACTTGAAGGCCAAGGCGAAAGAGCGCGGCCTGTGGAACCTGTTCCTGCCGGCCGAGTCCGGGCTGAGCAACCTCGAGTACGCGCCGCTGGCCGAACTGACCGGCTGGAGCCTCGAGATCGCACCGGAAGCCCTCAACTGCGCGGCGCCCGACACCGGCAATATGGAGACGTTGCACCTGTTCGCCACCGAGCAGCAACGCAAGGACTGGCTGGAACCGCTGCTGAACGGCGAGATCCGCAGCGCGTTTTCGATGACCGAACCCGCGGTCGCCAGCAGCGACGCCCGCAACATCGAGACCTCGATCGTGCGCGACGGTGCCGATTACGTGATCAACGGCCGCAAGTGGTGGACGTCGGGCGCCGCGGACCCGCGCTGCAAGATCCTCATCGTGATGGGCCGCACCAATCCCGACGCGGCCAGTCACCAGCAGCAGTCGATGGTGCTGGTCCCGATGGACACCCCGGGCGTCGAAGTGGTCCGCTCCACCGGTGTCTTCGGCTGGCAAGACCAGCACGGCCACTGCGAGATCATCTACGACAACGTCCGGGTGCCCAGCACCAACCTGTTGGGTGAGGAGGGCTCCGGTTTTGCGATCGCGCAGGCCCGGCTGGGGCCGGGTCGCATCCACCACTGCATGCGCGCCCTGGGTGGAGCCGAGCGCGCGCTGGCGCTGATGACACACCGCGCCAACAACCGGATCGCGTTCGGCCGGCCACTGGCCGACCAGGGTCTCGTCCAGCACGCAATCGCCAAGTCCCGCAATGAAATCGACCAAGCACGGCTGCTGTGCGAGAAGGCGGCCTGGACCATCGACCAGCACGGCAACAAGGCCGCCCACCTGTTGGTGTCGCAGATCAAAGCGGTCGCACCGCAAGTGGCGTGCGACGTTATCGACCGGGCCATCCAGGTGCATGGTGCCGCCGGTGTCTGCGATGACACGCCACTGGCCAGGCTGTACGGCTGGCACCGCGCCATGCGGATCTTCGACGGCCCCGACGAGGTGCACATGCGCACTATTGCCCGCACTGAACTCGGACGCGAGCAGTCCGCGCTGGCCGCGGCGGTCACCAACCATGGCTGAGGTTCTGCGAGATCTGCCGGGCGCGTGGAACTTTCGTGATGTCGCGGACGCGACCACCGGTCTTCGTCCCGGTCGGTTGTTCCGGTCCAGCGAGCTGAGCGGCCTGGACGATCAAGGCCGGACCATACTGCGTGGGCTCGGTATCACCGATGTGGCGGACCTGCGCGCGTCCCGCGAGGTGAACCGGCGCGGGCCGGGCCGGGTCCCCGCGGGAGTCGAGGTTCACCTGCTGCCGTTCCCCGACCTGGGCGAGGACGACGCGGGCACCGACGAGGAGGCGCCCCACGAGACCGCGTTCAAGCGGTTGCTCACCAACGGTGAATCCGACGAATCTGACGAGGCCATCGAAGCCAACGCCGTGCGCTACATGACCGACGAATACCGCGAATTCCCGACTCGCAACGGGGCGCAACGCGCGGTGCGCCGCGTGTTCACGTTGCTGGCCGACGGGCGGCCGGTGCTCACTCATTGTTTCGCGGGCAAGGACCGCACTGGTTTCGTGGTGGCGACGGTATTGGAAGCGGTGGGCCTCGACCGCGACGCGATCATCGCCGACTACCTGCGCAGCAACGATGCCGTACCGCAACTGCGTACCCGGATCGCCGAGATGATCCAGCAGCGTGCTGACGTCGAACTGACGCCCGAGGTCGAGACGTTCACCAAGGCGCGGCTTTCCGACGGGGTGCTGGGCGTCCGCGCCGAATACCTCTGGTCGGCATGGCAAACGATCGACGAGTCCTACGGATCACTGGACAGCTACCTGCGCGACGCGGGGATCACCGCGGCCGACGTGTCGAAACTGCGGAGCGCACTGCTCGGCTGAGCTGTCTGTGAGCTGGGGCCAAAGCCCGGACAGCGGCACGGAATCGCCTTACCCTCAACGGGTACCGGGAGGGTGAGTTGTCGTTCGTATTCGCACAGCCGTCGGCGTTGGCAGCTGCGGGAAATGAGTTGGCCGGGATCGGGTCGGCGATCGAGGATGCCGCTGCGTTAGCGGTCGCCCCTACGACGACGGTCCTGTCAGCGGCCGCGGACGAGGTATCGGCGGCGATCGCCGGTTTCTTCGGTACCTACGGCCAGGAATTCCAGTTGGTCAACGCGCGACTGGCGACGCTTTACGACGGGATCGTCCAGCGACTGAACGCCACGCTGGATTACTACGCCAACGCCGAGGCGCTCAACACCGCCGCACTGGTGCGCAGCATCACGGCAGGTCTCGGCACGCCGACGGTGGGCGCGCCGAC
The DNA here is from genome assembly GCF_001673315.1 of Mycobacterium asiaticum. Lineage (GTDB taxonomy): Bacteria > Actinomycetota > Actinomycetes > Mycobacteriales > Mycobacteriaceae > Mycobacterium > Mycobacterium asiaticum_B. Next base: position 39,747 of record NZ_LZLQ01000100.1, read on the forward strand.
GAACATCACCGCCGCGATCATCATGGGCGGCACCGGGACGCCGATACCCGGATCGACCTACCTGAATGCCATGAACAGTTTGTTCGTGCAACCGATTTCGCCGGGCGCAATCGTCCAGGCTCTGTTCACACCCGAAGAGCTGTATCCGATCACCGGTGTCCGATCGCTGCCCTTGGCGACGTCAGTAGCCGAAGGCCTGCAGATCCTCAATACGGCAGTCGGCGAGCAACTCGCGGCCGGGAACAACGTCACGGTGTTCGGCTACTCCCAGAGCGCCATCATCTCGTCGCTGCTGATGGATCATTACATCTCCCTCGGCCCGAACATGCCGGACCCGTCGCGACTCAGTTTTATCCTGACCGGCAACGAGATGAACCCGAACGGGGGCATCCTCGCGCGCATACCGGGCCTGAATATCACCAGCCTTGGCCTGCCGTTTTACGGCGCGACTCCGGACGGCCCATATCCGACCACCACTTACACGCTCGAATACGACGGCTTCGCAGACTTCCCGCGCTACCCGCTCAATTTCCTGTCGGACCTCAACGCCGTGTTCGGGATCCTCACGGTCCACACCACATATGCCCAACTCACACCCGCGCAGGTTCAGTCGGCAATCCTGCTACCCACCCAGGGTCCGACGGTCAACGAGTACTACATCATCCCGCATCCGGATCTGCCGTTGCTGGACCCGGTGCGGGCCATCCCCGTCATCGGGGAACCCATTGCGGCCCTGCTGCAGCCGAACTTGAAGGTCATCGTCAACCTGGGCTACGGCGACCCGAACTACGGCTATTCGACCAGCCCCGCGAACGTACCGACACCGTTCGGACTGTTCCCCGAGGTGCCCCCGGACGTGATCGCCAATGCCCTGGTCGCTGGGACCCAGCAGGGTATCAACGACTTTCTGGCCGTCACCCCGACCGCGCTGACCAGTGCGCCCGTGATCAATCCGCCGGCGTTCCCTCCGTTGATCCAGCAATACGTCCCGGCTCCGCCGCCGGTGGTGCCGGCAACGCCGGTGAACATCGCGAACACGTTGGCGTCGGTGGTGTCCACCGGCTACTCGGTTCTGCTTCCGACGGCCGACCTGGGCACCGCCTTCCTGACCACCATGCCCGCCTACGATGCGACGCTGTTCTTCAGCCAACTCGCGCAGGGGAACCTGCGCGATGCAATCGAACTACCGCTGGCCGCCACCGCCGGATTGGCGGCGCTGGGCGGCATGATCGAGTTCATCGCGGTCGTGGAGGCGGCAGCCGAAATCGTTCAGGATTTGCAAAGCCTGGGTCTCTAAAGCGAATTCTATGAATCGCACATAATTCGGCACAAACGTCCCATTTTGGATGACGTCTTATTAGACGTAATTCAATAACTCAAAATAGGCCGCAAATGGCCATAAGGCATTACCCTGACAATTTGTTTCCGCCAGTGAGTTCTGGCGGCCGGGGGTTGGGGGGTTATGCGATGACGCAATTGCTGGTTGATCCGCAGATCGTGTCCACGGTCACGGCGAACATCGACAGGATCGGGTCGACCATCCGGGCGGCGAGCGCGGCTGCGGCCGCACCCACCTCCGGTCTGGTTGCCGCGGCCGCCGACGAGGTATCGGCGGCCATCGCGAATCTCTTCGGCACGCACGGGCAGGAGTTCCAGGCCGTCGTCAACCAGGTCGAGGCGTATCACGGCCAGTTCCAACAGAATCTGGCGGCCGCGGCGAACGCCTACGTCCAGACGGAGACTGCTGCCGTCAACAGCCTGCGGTCAGCGCTGGGCCTTTCCGCAGTTCCGGTGTCCGCGGCACCGGCGCTGCCTTATACCGGTCCACCCTTCCCAGCCTTGGACACCGCGGTATTCATCGGTCCGACCGGCGTCCCGATACCACCGCCGGCATATGCCACGCTCGCCAACGAGCTTTACGTACACGCGACCGGCATAAGTCAGATCCTCTACACCCCAGAAGAGCTGTATCCGATCACCGGTGTCAAAAGTATGACGCTCAACCAGTCGGTGTCGGAGGGACTGACCATTCTCGGGAATTACGTCCAGTCACAACTAGCCATTCCGGGGAACTCTCTCACCGTTTTCGGCTACTCGCAGAGCGCGATCATCTCCTCGCTGTATATGCAACAGCTGGCAGCCGCGGGTTTCCCGATTCCGCCCGCAGATCTCAACTTCATCCTGGTCGGCAACGAGATGAACCCGAACGGCGGCATGCTCGCCCGCTTTCCGAACCTGACCCTGCCGACGCTGGGTCTGGACTTCTACGGAGCGACACCATCCAATACGCCCTACCAGACCGCCATCTACACGCAGGAATACGACGGCTTCGCCAGCTTCCCGCGCTACCCGATCAATTTCATCTCCGATTTGAACGCGGTATTCGGTATCGCCACCGTGCACACCAAATATCTGAGTCTGACCCCCGAGCAGGTCGGCAGCGCCATCCAGTTGCCCACGTCGCCCGGCTATTACGAAAACGGCGGCAAGACGTACTACTACATGATCCCCACCGAGGAACTGCCACTGCTGACACCGCTGCGGGCCATACCCGTGATCGGTAACCCGCTTGCGGCGTTGATCGAACCCAACCTGGAAGTCATCGTCAACCTTGGCTACGGCGACCCCAACCTCGGTTACTCGACCGGTTACGCCGATGTGCAAACTCCGTTCGGCCTGTTCCCCGAAGTCAGCCCGAGCACCTTGATCGACGCTTTCGCCAGGGGGACCCAGCAGGGAATCCAGGACTTCAGCACCGAATTGCAGGCGCTGGCAGCACAACCGATCGAGTTCCCGACGTTCGTCCCGCCGCAACCGACGGACATCCTGGCGACATTGGCCAACCTGCCGTCGCCCGAGCAGATCGTCAACACGGCCGCCACGGTCATCTCCACCGACTACTCCGTGCTTCTCCCCGCAGCCGATACGGCCCTGGCGTTCGCGACCACCTTGCCCCTGTACGACTCGCAACTGTTCTTGGAACAACTCGCCCAAGGCAACCTGGTCAACGCGATCGGCTATCCCATCGCCGCCGACGTGGGACTGGCCACCATCGCGGGCATCGTTCAATTCCTTGTCATTTCGAAGGCGATTTCGCAAAACATCAGCGATATTCGCGCGCTCATTCCGTAACAGCTGTGACCCAAGCTCGTTAATCGCCAGACAGTTTCACGTGATCCCTCTACGCTGACCACAGTTTGGTCCGGGGTCAGCCAGTGAAGGGTCGTGCCGATGTCGTTTCTCCTTGCCGAGCCCGAGATCATCGCGGCCGCCGCCGCGAACATCGAGGGAATCGGGTCGGCGCTCGCCACCGCGAGCGCGGCTGCCGCGGCACCGACATCGACTGTGCTGGCAGCGGCCGCTGACGAGGTGTCGGCGGCCGTCGCGAATCTCTTTGGCGCGTACGGCGCGGAGGCCCAGTCGATGCTCACCCGGCTGGAAGGTCTGCAGAATCAATTCCAGCTGTCATTGACAGCGGCGGCCGCCGCCTACGCCGATGCCGAGACCGCGATCGCCACCGGTCTGCAGGGGCTCTTGGGGGCGCCCGCCGCGCCGGCTGTCGCGGCGACTGCGGCCACCCTTCCGCCGTTCGCGGCCAATTCAATTCAGTTGATCTTCGGCGGCACGGGAGTACCCATACCGACGCAGAAACTGATTGACGGCGCTGAGAACCTGTTCATTCGCCCCACCGCGGCCCTGCTCAACCCGTTGGGGGTGAACACCCCCGAGCAGCTGTACCCGCTGACCGGCGTCAGGAGCCTGTACTTCAACCAGTCGGTCGATGAAGGCCTGACGATCATGCACAACGCCATCATGAGCCAGATCGCCGCCGGCGAAACGGTTACTGTCTTCGGCGTCTCCCAGAGTGCCGTTATGGCGTCGCTGGAAATGCGGAACCTGGCGAACATGGTGGGAGCCCCGCTCCCGGGCCAGCTCAACTTCGTGCTGACCGGCAACGAAATGAATCCCAACGGCGGCATGCTCGCGCGCTTCCCGGGGCTGTCCATGCCTAGCCTGGGGCTCGACTTCTACGGTTCGACACCCGCGAACACCCCCTACCCGACCGCTATCTACACGCTGGAATACGACGGATTCGCCGACTTCCCGCGCTACCCGCTCAATCTTCTCGCCGATCTCAACGCCGTTGCCGGCATCGTCTTCGTTCATCCCACCTATTTCAGCCTGCCGCTCAGCCAGGTAAACAGCGCAATCGAGTTGCCGACTTCGCCGGGCTACGCGCCCACTGGAAGCACCCATTACTACATGATTCCCACCGAACATCTGCCGCTGCTGCAACCGCTTCGCGCCATACCCGTCATTGGAAATCCCCTCGCCAATCTCATCGAGCCGACCACGAGAGTGTTGGTCAACCTTGGCTACGGCGACCCGTACCACGGGTACTCCACCAGTTACGCCGACGTGCCGACTCCGTTCGGCTTGTTCCCCGACGTCGCTCCGAGCACCGTCATCAACGCGCTGGGCGAATCGATGCAGCAGGGAGTCAGCAACTTCAGCCACGACATGGCCCAGCTCATGGCCCAACCGCCCGCGTTGCCGTCGTTGACAGCGCCGTCGTTCACCGCGCCGTCGTTCACGGCGCTGTCCCCGACGGACGCGCTCAACGCATTGGCCGCCTTCCCGTCACCGGAGAAGATCGTCAACGCGGCTGCGTCAATCATCTCGACCGACTACGCCCTCTTGTTGCCTGCCGCGGACATCGGCCTTGGCCTGGTGACCTCGGTGCCGGTCTACAACGCCGAACTTTTCCTGAGCCAGCTCGCTACGGGCAACCTCATCAACGCGATTGGATATCCGCTTGCGGCCGACGTCGGATTGGGCACGATAGCCGGCGCCGTCTACGGACTCACCGTCATCGAGGCGCTCGCGAACAACGTCAAGGACATCCAGGGCCTTTTCGCCTAACGGCTCAAGCGAGGCCCACCAGCGAACTCACAGGAAATTAGCCGAGCTATCCACGCTATTTTCCCAACCTAAGCAGCGGACCGTTCTACGCTCACAAGTGCCGGGCCCCGTCGCGACTGGCTGCGCCAGCTCATCGAAGTGGGCCTGAGAGCGAAAAGCCTTGGGCGTGAAGGGATTCGACGATGTCTTACGTGACGACGCAACCGCAATTGATGACTGCCGCCGCCGAAAACCTGGCCGGCATCCAGGCGTCGTTGGCCGAAGTCAACGCGGCAGTCGCCGGACAGACCACGGGATTGGCGGCCGCCGCGGCCGACGAGGTGTCAGCGGCCGCCGCCCAACTGTTCGGTGCGTTCGGGCAGGAGTACCAGCAGGTCGTCGGGCAAGCAGCGGTGTTCCATCAAGAATTCAATCGCGTCCTGGCCGCGGCCAGCGCCGCGTACGCCGACGCCGAATTCCTCAACGCGGCGGCGGTCGGGGGCGCGCTCGCCGCCGCCTCGCCAATCGAGGCTCTGTTGGCGCCTGTGCTTGCGCCACTTCAGCCGCTGCTCGCACCCATCCAGTCGTTGTTCGCGCCCCTGCAGTCGCTATTCGCCCCGCCCGCAGGCGTCATGAGCGGTGGAACTCCGGTCACGACGCCCTTGCCTCTGCAAGGGCTTTACGACGTGGCGTTGATCATGACGGGCAGCGGCACGCCCATACCGTCGTTGGATTACATGGCGAGCGTTCGTCCCTGGATCCGGTTCGGTGTGACCGACCCGCTGTCGATACCGCTGAACACGCCCGAGGGGTTGTACCCGCTCACCCAGATCAAGGACCTGCCGCTCACCCAGTCTGTCCAACTGGGCACACAGATGCTGCACAATGCGATCTTCTCGCCGACCGGGTTATTAGCTCAGGGGCAGAGCGTTTCCGTACTGGGTTACTCGCAGAGTGCCATCCTGTCCTCGATGGAGCTGCGCAACTTGATCGCCGCGAGTAGTCCAGCGAAGGACCTGCTCAGCTTCACTCTGCTGGGCAATCCGATGGCCCCTAACGGCGGCCTGCTGTCGCGCTTCCCGGGCTTGTCCATGCCAGCCCTCGGTCTGGACTTTTTCGGACCGACACCCGCGAACTCTGGCTACCCAGTCAACATGTTCTCGCTGCAGTACGACGGGTACACCGACTTCCCGCGCTACCCGATCAACTTCCTCGCCGACCTCAACGCGTTCCTGGGCATCCAAACCGTCCACGGCGATTACCCGAGCATCATCGGTTCGTCAGGCCAACTCGCTCCTGGGTACAAAATGGTGGAATTGCCGGTGTCTCCTGCGACGCAGGCGCTGGGCTTGGACCACTACTACATGATCAGCTACGACGGTCTGCCGCTCGTGCAGCCGCTGCGGTCAATCCCGGTGTTCGGGAACGCAATCGCGGACTTGGTCGAGCCCAACCTGACCTACCTGGTGAACTGGGGCTACGGCGATCCACACTACGGCTACTCCACCAGCTATGCCGATGTGCACACTCCGTTCGGGCTGATTCCGCCTATGCCGGAGAACTTCATCGGCGACCAGATCGCCCTCGCCAACCAGGGATTCAGCGCCTTCGCCGGTGACATCAACGCCATGGTCCCGACTTCGCTGCCGTCGCTGACCGACCTGCTGCCCAGCGGCGGTGGGGGCGGTGGCGGTGGCGGCGGCCTTCCGTTCGCGCTGCCGCCGACCACAGGTTTCTCGGTCAACGACGTCTTCGACGCCATCAAGGCGGCGAATACGAATGTCACCACGGCGATTACGAGCGCGGCCGCCGACGGATACGCGTTGCTGCTCCCCACCGCGGACATCGCGAACACAATCGTCACCACATTGCCGTCGTACAACTTCAACCTGTTCCTGGACGGCCTCCAGCAGGCGGCCAACGGCGACCCGATGGGCTTCGTCAACGCATTCGGCAACCCGTTCGCCGCCGACGTAGCGCTGCTGACCCTCGCCGGCGGGTTCCAAACGATCGTGACCATCGATACGATCTCGAACGTCATCGGCGACCTTGCCGGCGCCGCGGGCTGAATCGGTTGACGCGTTCGTAAAAAACTCACACCCGCCGACGCGAATAGTTCTACGCTGACCCGTACCGCCATGCGGTAATCCGGGGGGGTTCGTCGGAAAGGATGGGCCTAATGTCGTACGTGACTGTGCAGCCGGACTTAATCGCAACGGCAGCAGCCAATTTGGAAGAAATTCGTTCGGTGGTCACGGCGGCCGGCGCAGCCGCGACAGCACCGACGACGGGTCTGGCCGCGGCCGCGGCGGACGAGGTGTCGGAAGCGCTCGCTGCGCTGTTCGGCGCGTACGGCCGCCAGTGCCAAGCCATGATCGGCCAAACGACGGCATTCCAGGCCGAGTTCGCCCGCATCATGGCCGCCGGCGGACTCGCCTACCTAGAAAGCGAAGTCGCGAACGCCGCCAGCACGGCGCTGGAACCGATCATTTCACCGATCAGGTCCCTGCTGACCAACGCCGCCGCCGCCCCCGCCGCCGCGATCACCCTGGTGATGGGCGCCAGCGGCTATCCCATCCCCATCGAGGACTACATCCAAGGAATCCCCCCGCTCTACATCGACCCGTTCTACCCGGGGGGCACCAACATCGGGATCAATACCCCAGAGGGGTTGTATCCCCTCACCGGTATCAAAGACCTGACTTTCGACGTGTCCGCGGCGCGCGGCCTGACGATCCTGGACAACGCGATCAATGCCGCATTCGGTCAACTCGGCGCCACTACGGTCAATGTCTTCGGCTACTCCCAAAGCTCGGTCATCGCGTCGATGGAGATGCTGGCGCTCAATCCCAGCAACACACCCGGCGGCAGCATATTCAACGACTTGAATTTCACCCTGGTGGGCAATCCAAGTAACCCCAATGGTGGGCTGCTCTCCCGCTTCCCCGGCCTGCGGTTGCCTAGTCTGGGAATAGACGTGTTCGGTGTTGCCACCCCGGACAACTCTTTCCCGACGAACATCTTCACGATCGAGTACGACGGCTTCGGTGGTTTCCCGCAGTACCCGCTGAACGTGGTGTCGGACATCAACGCGTTCCTCGGCATTATCGAACTCCACGGCCACTACCCGTACCTGTCCGCCCAAGAGCTGGCCGGGGCTATCGAGCTGACCAATACGACCGACCCCAACCTGTTGGCGCACTACTACATGATCCGCACCGAGAACCTGCCGATCCTGTCGCCGCTGCGCGCCATCCCGATCATCGGCCATCCCCTCGCGGAGCTGATCGAGCCCGATATGCGCGTCATCGTGAACTTGGGTTACGGCAGCACCACCAACGGTTGGTCACCCGACCCGCCGAACGTCGCCACCGGGTTCGGCGTGATCCCGCCGGTCCCACCGGGCGAGATCATCTCCGCCCTGGCCAATGGAACTCAGTTGGGCATCAACAACTTCGCCCACGAGATCTCGCTCATCGATTCGTCGGACTTCGCCGCCCTGGCCCCGACCTTCGATACCGCCGGGCTCAACAAGGTCCTAGCGGGCGCACAGCACTCGATGTCGTCGCCGCAGAACTTCGTCCAGTCGTTGTTGGACGCGAATCTCAAGCTGGGCTACACCACATCGGCCGTCGCCGCGTCAGCCTACTCAACGCTGCAACCCACCGCCGACATCTTCAACGCTGCCTTGACGGCCCTACCCGCCTACAACATCGACCTCTTCGGCAACGGGATATTGCAGGCCCTCAACGGCGATCCGGTCGGAGGACTGACCAATGCATTCGGCAAGCCGCTTGCGGCAACCGTGGGATTGGGAGTCCTGATGGCCGGATTCGAAGTGCGGGTTTTCCAGCACGCGTTGAGCGATATCGCCAGCGAGGTCAACGCCCTCTTCGCTTAGGGTCCGAGCACTACCTTGCCAATCACACCGCCATTATCGAGCGTTTGCAGCGCGGCCCGGGCCTCGGACAGCGGATAACGTTGCAGCGCAGGGGGTCTCAGCCCGAGCGCGACAAGCCGGTTGAGATCCGAAGTGAACAGGGCCGAACCTGAGACCTTAGCGTATTCGGCAACTCGTTCGCCGAGATGGAGCGCGGCTGGCCGGGCTAGCAACCCAGTGCGCCCGCGACACTGACACCACGCACAAGAAACGCCGATCAGGGTGTGCGTGGTGTCAATCTCGGCGCCACTTCGTCCTCGAAGCCCGTTCAATCTCGGCGCCACTTCGTCCTCGAGGCCCGTTCAATCTCGGCGCCACTTCGTCCTCGAAGCCTGTTCAACTCGGCGCCGGTTCAGCCTCGATGCCGCCAGCGAGGTCAACGCCCTCTTCGCTTAGGGTTCGAGCACTACCTTGCCGAGCACACCGCCATCATCGAGCGTTTGCAGCGCGGCCCGAGCCTCGGACAGCGGATAACGTTGCGGCGGAGGGGGTCTCAGCCCAAGCGCGACAAGCTGATTGAGACCCGAGGAGAACAGCACGGCCGAACCTGGGACCTTGTTGAGGTATTCGCCCCAGGCGACGCCCAGCACACCGACGTTGCGCAGCAGCAACCGGTTGACGGTCAGGGTCGGGATGCTGCCCGCCGCAAAACCGATCACCAGCAACTTGCCGTCGATCGCCAGCGCCCGAATGGCGTCGTCGAACGCGCGGCCACCAACCGGATCGACGACGATGTCCACGCCCTGGCCGTTGGTGTGCTCGAGTACCTTGTCCGTCCAGCCCCGGCTCAGGTGCAGGACATGATCGGCCCCAAGCGCCGCAACGTAATCCATCGCAGTCCGGCGGTGTACCACGCCGATCACCTGGCTGGCGCCCATCGCCTTGGCGATCTGAACGGCGGCAGTTCCGACGCCGCCCGCCGCGCCGAGTACCAGCACCGTCTGGCCGGGCCGCATCACCGCGCGCCGAGACAGCGCGAAATACATGGTGTTGTAGTTGACCAGCAACGAAACCGCTTCGGCGTCGTCGAGTTCGACGGGGCTGCGGATCACGTTGGAGACCGGAACGGCCACCTGCTCCGCGTAGCACCCGAGCACGCCGAACGCCGAAACCCGTTCTCCCACGCGGAAGCCCGAGTCTGCAGGCGCGGACCGCACGACACCGGCGGTCTCCATGCCGGGAACGAACGGCGGCGGCAACTTCAGCTGGTACTTGCCTTTGGTCAGAAGCAGATCCGGAAAGCACACTCCGGCGGCACGTACCTCGATGACGATGTTGCCACCGCCGTCGGGCACGTCGTCGATATCGGTATACGATATGCCGGACGGTCCGGAAAGCTCTTGAACCACACAGGCTTTCATTTCATTTAGAGTTTGAATCCAGCTTTTTGCGCTGCGGACAGGTCCGTGATTTCACTCCAGTGGTCCGCGATGTCCTGCACCGACGGCGGCTTGTCGAAGTTCAGCCCCTCGTTCTGGAACAACGCAACTCGCTGCACCTTCCCGCCGCCGACGACGAAGACCGAGGCATTGTCCGGGTTTTCCTCGGTGCACAGGTAGGCCACCACGGGCGCGACGAACTCGGGCGTCAGCTTCTCCAGCACTTCGGGCGGCATGATGTCCTCGGTCATCCGGGTCGCCGCGATCGGCGCGACCGCGTTGGCGTGGATGTTGTACTTGGCACCTTCCAGGGCCAGCGTGTTGATCAAACCCACCAGTCCCAGCTTGGCTGCCCCGTAGTTGGTCTGGCCGAAGTTGCCGAACAGTCCACTGGTCGACGTGGCGACCACCACCCGGCCGAAACTCTGCTCGCGGAAATGCGGCCAGGCTGCCCGGATTACGTTGTAACCCCCGTACAGGTGCACCTTGAGGACGGCGTCCCAGTTCTCGAACGTCATCTTGTGGAAGGTGCCATCGCGCAGAATGCCGGCGTTGCTCACCACACCGTGCACGGCACCGAACTCATCGATCGCGGTCTTGATGATGTTGGCCGCGCCTTCGGCTTCGGCCACGCTGTCGTAGTTGGCCACCGCGCGGCCTCCCGCGTCCCGAATCTCGGTGACCACCTGGTCGGCCATCGCCGATCCACCGCCGGTGCCGTCACGGGCGCCGCCGAGGTCGTTGACGACGACGCTGGCACCCTCGCGGGCGAGCGTGAGCGCGTATTCACGGCCCAATCCGCCACCGGCTCCGGTTACTACGACGACGCGATCCTGCACTCCGGGCATCAGGTTCCTCTCTGCGGGCTATCAGGGTTGAGCGCCGGCACCAGAAACGACCGGTGCCGGCGGGCGAACGTCAGGCTAGAACAGCTTGCGAGCCAGCTTGAAGGCCCGCTCGGTGTATGGCGGGTAGATCATGGCGGAGAAGTCGGGCCGGGTCGGTTTGGTCAGCACCGACTTGCGGTGGCTGAACTCCTCAAAGCCCCACTTGCCGTGATAGGCACCCATCCCGGAATGCCCCACGCCGCCGAACGGCAGCTTGGCGGTCGACACCTGGAAGGCGAGGTGGTTGACCAGCATGCCGCCGGCCGAAACCTCTTTGATCACTCGCTCGCGAGTCTCTTTGGACTTGGTGAACACGTAGGCCGACAACGGCTTTGGCCGTGAGTTGACGAACTCGATCGCTTCGTCGAGCGACTTGACGGTGATCACCGGCAGGATCGGCCCGAAGATCTCGTTCTGCATGAGCGTGCCCTGCGGGTCCGGGTCGACGACCACAGTCGGCTGGATGCGCAGGCTCGATGCGTCGCATTTGCCGCCCGCGGCCACCTTGCACTTACCACCGGACGTGGCGTCGTTCTCGGCTTCGGCGATGTACCCGGCCAAGCGGTCGAACTGGCGCTGGTTGACGATGCGCAGTCCGGCCTGGTTCTCCTTCGCCCGGAACTTGGTCAGGGAGGCGCCGATCTTCTCGACCAGTTCGTCGCGGATCGTGGCGTCGGCCAGCACGTAGTCCGGTGCGACACAGGTCTGGCCACCGTTGAGGATCTTGATCCAGGCGATCCGCTTGGCCGCGACATCCACGTCCGCGTCGGCCGCCACGATCACCGGGCTCTTGCCGCCCAGCTCGAGGGTCACCGGCGTCAGGTGCTTGGCCGCACCTTCGTAGACCTTGCGGCCGATCTCGGTGCCGCCGGTGAACAGCACGCGGTCCAGGCCTTGGGCGATCAGCTCCTGGGTGATCGCGCCGTCGCCCTCGATCACTGCGACTGCGTCTTTGTCCAGATACTTGGGTACCAGCTCGGCCATCAGGCGGGAGGACGCCGCGGCGATTTCCGACGGCTTGAGGATGACGGTGTTCCCGGCGGCGAGGGCGCCGACCGCGGGGCCCAGCGTCAGATAAATCGGATAGTTCCAGGCACCGATGACCAGCACGGTTCCGTAGGGCTCGTATTCCACCCAGCCACGGCCGGGCAGCTGCGGAGCCTCGAGCAGTAGATACTTGCGACGGGTCCACTTGCGCAGCTTCTTGGCCGCGTACTTGGCCTCGCCCGCCGTGGTGGCGATGTCGGCGATGAACGCCTCGACCGGGTTGCGGTCCAGATCTTCGGCGAGGGCGGCGGCGATCGCAGGCTCGTTCTCTTCCACCAGCCTGGCCAGCTGCTCCAACTGGTGCTTACGCCAGGCGATGTCGCGGGTGCGTCCGGTGGCAAAAGTGCGGCGCAGTCGGGCCACGGTCTCTGCAATGTTGGGTGCCTCAGGTGCGGCGTGCCCATTGGCCGGCGCGGCGGCGGCCTTGGGTGGGGATTCGGTGGTCATCGTTGTCCTTCCTTCCCGTGATAACGCGATCCTAGTCACCCCGCCGAGACGGCAGTAGGACGGCAATCGGAAAGATCAGGACAAACGGCGGCTCAGGGCTTGGCTGCGGTCACGAAATAGTTCAAGAAGCGGCGGTCGTCGGACTCTGGCGGCCGGCCCAACCGCGCTCCCTCGTCCCGCGCCGAGATCGCTTCGGCGGCCCAACCCTGCGCGGCGAACCAGTCGACCGGGTCGGGACGACCCTCGTCGTCGAACCACAGATCGAACGGATTGAACGAGGTGTCCTCGCCGCGGGCGGCCCGTCGGGCCCTGAGTTGCGCCCACTTCTGTTGCGCTTCTTCCCGTTTCTCGTCGTCGACCCCGAAGACCTCGACGGCGACCCGGCTGCCCGCTCCACTCAGGGCGTCGATCGAGGCGAACATCGACTCCTGCGCGGTTGCTGGAAGGAAAGGCAGCAGACCTTCGGCCAGCCAGGCGGTCGGTCGGTTCACGTCGTAGCCGGCGTCGCGCAGCGCCTGCGGCCAATCGTGACGCAGGTCGACGGCGACCGGGCGACGGTCCGCGTGCGGCGCAGCGCCTAGCTCGGCAAGCGTCGCCGCCTTGTACTCGAGCACCCTGGGCAGGTCGATCTCATAGACGGTGGTGCCGGCCGCCCAGTCCAGCCGATAGGCGCGGGAGTCCAGCCCGGCGGCCAGCAGCACAACCTGCCGGATACCGGATGCGGTTGCGGCGGCGAAGAAGTCGTCGAAGAAGTGCGTGCGCACGGCCTGGTAATTGATCATCTGCTGGGAGTCAACGGTGAAGTCGGTGTCCTCACCGTCTTCCGGCTGCGGCGACCACCACGCAGCCACCTGCTCGCGTACCGCCGCGAGCTCCGGGGTGGACACCAGCGGCTCGGCGAACTCGTCCCGGATCAACGGGTCGGGGCTGGCCGTTTCCGCGGCCCGCGCCAATGCCACCATGACCGCGGTTGCTCCCACGCTCGTTGCGATGTCCCAGGAATCGTCCGCGGTGCGCGGCATTACAGCCGCTCCGCAGTCACAAACTCGGAGAACGCGTCCTTGTCGTCAGCCATCGGAACTTCGGCAACCCAGCGGCCCAGCCCTTGCATTACGTCGGCGGAACTCTGCCCGGTGGCTCGCCAACCGTGACTGTTCAACCACTCGGCCACTTCAGCCCGGTGTTCGTCGCGATACATCAGCTCGCCGACGTCGATGCTTTCTTCGAGGCCGATCTGCTCGGCGATCTTCTTGAAGCGCGCCCGCATCTGTTCGCGCCGTTCGTCGGCATGCGATGCGGCTGTTTCGGCGGCGATCCGGCTTCCCGGCGGACTCAACTCACCGACCTGGGCGAACAATTTGTCCTGCGCTTCGGCCGGCAGGTACATCAGCAGCCCCTCAGCCAGCCAGGCCGTCCGGGCGGTCGCGTCGAAGCCGGCGTCGCGTAGCGCCGCGGGCCAATCCTGGCGCAAGTCGATCCCTACGGGCCGCCGATCAGCCGACGGTCTCACACCGTTGTCGGTCAGCGTCGAAGACTTGTATTCCAGCACTTGGGGCTGGTCGATCTCGTAAACGGTGGTACCGGCCGGCCAGTCCAGCCGGAAAGCTCGGGAGTCCAGTCCCGAGGCGAGGATGACCACCTGCCGGATCCCGGCAGCGGTGGCCTCGGCGAAGAAAGTGTCGAAGAAATGGGTCCGCACCGCCTGGTAGCCGCGCATGTGCCGGATCATCGCGGCGGCTTCGGCATCCAGGCTTTCCACCTTGGCCGCGACCGCGGGGTCGAGCATGGCTTCCCACAACACACCGGCATTGGCATTGGTGACCAGCAGCTTGGCGTACGGATCGCGGATGAGCGCATCGGGTTGCTCGGTTTCGACGGCTCGGGCCGCAGCCACCATCACGGCAGTGGTGCCGACGCTGGTCCTGATGTCCCAGGTGTCGTCGTGGCTGCGCAGTGTGCTCATCCGGATGCTCCCGCCCTATGCGACTCGTCTGTTGTCTTGCACGCCCACATCAGTGTGGTCCTAACCGCCTCGTCCAGCAGATCCTCCGGCACGGGCCGATCCAGTCGCGCCATCTCGAGGTGGTTGGCGATGCTGTCGACCTGCCAGCCGTGTTCGGCCAACCAATGTGCGGGGTCGGATCGGTCCGGCTCGTGGTAAGTGAGCGCCTCGACGTTGACATCCAGCCCCAGCCGGTCGCGCATCCGGTTCCAGCGCTGTTTGTTGCCGTCGATCCGCATCGTGAACGCCTCGACGGCAATGCGGCTGCCCGGTGCGCTCAGCGCCGTGCACATCTGGAAAAGGCGGTCCTGGGCGTCGCTGGGCAAGTAGGCCAGCAAGCCTTCAGCCAACCACGCGGTCGGCCGGCTGGGTTCGAAGCCGGCGGCGATCAAGGCGGTGGGCCAGTCGTCGCGCAGGTCGACCGCGACGGCGTGCCGGCTCGCGGAAGGAAGGGCGCCACAGCCACCCAGGATCTCGGCCTTGTACTCCAGCACTTTGGGCTGGTCGATCTCGTACACCTCGGTGCCGGACGCCCAGTGCAGCCGATATGCGCGCGAATCCAGGCCGGCCGCGAGAATCACCATTTGGCGGATCCCGGCTTTGCCGGCGGTGGCGAAGTATTCGTCGAAGTAGTGCGTGCGCACGGCCTGGTAGTCGCAGCCGACGCGATGCAACCGTTGCCCGTGCCGGTCACCGTCGAGCCAAGCGATGTCCGGATCGGCCAGCCGCGCCCAAGCCGGGCCGGCCGAAGAGACCAGGACTGCGGCGAAGTCGTCGCGAATCAGTGGCTGCGGTCCCGCGGTCTCCACCGCCCGGGAAGCCGCGACTGCTAGGGCGGTAGCGCCGACACTCTCGGTGATGTGCCAACTGTCGCCTGCGGTGCGCAGCGAGGGCAAGTCGAGATCAGTCATGACTGGGTCATGATACCTAATAAGTTAGGCAGTCTATACGCTTTGTGCGTTAGTTCACTGCCGTCCCGGGGCCAATAAGCTGCCCGAGATCAACTGCCGCAAGGTGCCCATCATGTGGTCCACGTCCTGGTAGGTACCGACGAACCCGGCGTAGAACCCGACGCCACACAGCATCAGCAGCAATACTTCCGCCAGCGAATCGACCTCGACGTCGGTGGCTAGTTCCCCGCGCTCGATCGCGTCGTTGACAGCCCAGACCAGAAATTCTCGGGTCCTGCGCACCGCGTCATTCTCGTCGCGGCTCAATTCCGGGTTCCGCTGCGAATCAAGCACGGCCGTCGCCAGGAACGCCGCCGTACACGGATTCTCAGCATCGACCTCCATCGCCACCGTGATGAACGCAGCCACCCGCCCGATCAATGTGGTCTCCCCGCGCGCTCGGTCGATGCCGGCGTCGATCACGAGTTCGTTGGTGCGGTCGGCCACTTCCGCGTACAACACGCGCTTGCTGGCGAAGTAGTGATTGATCGCCGGCCGGGTCAGGTCGGCAATTACGGCGATGGCCTGGAACGTCGCGCCGTCGTAGCCGCGCTCGCTGAACACCTGGCGCGCGGCACGCACAATTCGCTTGCGGGTCTCGTCGGCCTTTGCGGCCGGAGGGCGCCCTGGCCCGCGGCTTGCCACTTTCGGCATTACTAGAGTGTGCCACCGCCACGACGTGGCATCAGTGCGTTCTGCGGGATGCTACGGAACTTGCCAGTTTGATAGTCCTCCAGCGCCTGCAGCACCTCGGCCCGGGTGTTCATCACGAATGGTCCGTAGTGGAAAACCGGCTCGCGAATCGGCCGCCCGCCCAGGATCAACACGTCCAGGGCGGAGCGCCCGGCCGTGACGGAAATCCGGTCGCCGGGACCCAGAACGGCCAGTTGCCCTTGCTCCAGCGGGTGCCCGGCCGGCCCTATCGATCCTCTCCCCGCCATGGCATAGACCAGGGCGTTGAAGTCGCGGGGCCACGGAATGTCAAGTCGCGCAGCGCTCGTGAGAGTTGCGTGCACCAGGTTGATGGGCGTGTGCGTGATGCCCGGTCCCCGATGACCGTCGATTTCACCGGCGATGACGCGAACCAACGCGCCGCCGTCATCAGAGGAAAGCAACGTGGTGTCGGAGCCTTCGATGGCTTGATACCGCGGCGGCGCGAACTTATCCCGCTTCGGCAGATTGACCCACAACTGGATTCCATGAAAAATCCCGCCGCGATTTACCATCTCGACGGGCGGGGTTTCAATGTGTAGGATGCCGGATCCAGCTGTCATCCATTGGGTGGCGCCGTCGGTGATCAGTCCACCACCCCCGTACGAATCCTGGTGAGCGAACTTTCCGTCGATCATGTACGTCACGGTTTCGAACCCGCGGTGGGGATGCCAATCGGTTCCCCGGGGTTCGCCGGGTTCGTAATCCACCTCGCCCATCTGGTCCATGTGCACAAACGGGTCGAGGGCGGCGGTGCTGACACCGGCGAATGCGCGCACCACCGGGAACCCGAGTCCCTCGTAGCCGCGCGGACCGGTGGTGATCGATCGAACGGGTCGCTCGATGTCGGCCGGGCCGGGTCGGCCGATCCGGGTCAGGGTGAGCGTGTCTGCGGTGATGGCTGGCATCGGGACCTCCTCAACGGGCTACCCATATAACCGGACCGTGGTCCACTTATTCCTGCTTGGCTACAGTGGGTTCGGTGGATGACCACGAAGCCCCGCCGGAGGCGGCCGGCGGACGATTCGGGGCTTCCCTGAGAAACTCGTCTTACCTGCCCAAATGGCTCGCTTTGGGTGTCACCATCGGGGTCATCGCCGGCCTGGGTGCCGTCGTGTTCTACCTGGCGTTGAAGTACACCGGTGAATTCCTGCTCGGTTATCTGGCCGGGTACCAGGTGCCCACTCCGGTAGGCGAAGGCGGCAGCCGCGGGTCCGCCGGATTCTCCCGCCCATGGGCCATTCCGCTGGTGACGACGGGTGGGGCACTGCTTTCGGCACTGATCGTCGCGAAGTTCGCGCCCGAAGCGACGGGCCACGGCACCGACGAGGCCATTGAGGCGGTACACACCGATCCTCGCGCCATTCGCGGCCGGGCAGTGCTGGTGAAGATGGTCGCCAGCGCGCTGACGATCGGGTCGGGGGGGTCGGGTGGACGTGAAGGGCCGACGGCGCACATCAGCGCCGGATTCTGTTCGATGCTGACCCGTCGGCTCAATCTGTCCGACGAGGACGGCCGCATCGCGGTGGGCCTGGGCATCGGGGCCGGAATCGGCGCCATCTTCGCCGCACCGCTGGGTGGGGCCGTGCTGGCCGCATCGATCACCTACCGCGACGATTTCGATTACCGCAGCCTGTTGCCCGGATTCATCACTTCGGGCACCGCGTACGCGGTGCTCGGGTCCGTCCTGGGGTTCGAACCGCTGTTCGGTTACATCGACGCCGAATACCGTTTCGAGCGGGCCGGCCCGCTGCTGTGGTTCGTAGTGATCGGGGTGATCGCGGCTGCCGTCGGCTATCTGTACGCCAGGAGCTTCCACGCGACGCTTGCTGTGGTGCGCCGACTACCGGGCGGAGCCATCGTCAAGCCGGCAGTGGGCGGGTTGCTGGTCGGGCTGCTGGGCCTGGTGATCCCACAGGTACTGAGCAGCGGCTATGGCTGGGCACAGTTGGCCGCCGATCGCGGATCGCTCATGGCGATTCCACTGTGGATCATCGTCGTGCTGCCAGTCGCCAAGATTGTCGCCACCTGCCTGTCCATCGGCAGTGGCGGTTCCGGGGGACTGTTCGGACCCGGGATCGTGATCGGCGCATTCGTCGGGGCCGCGGTCTGGCGACTGAGTGACCTGGCCGGGCTGCCCGGGGTGCCCGAGCAGCCCGGGATCTTCGTGGTGGTGGGGATGATGACGTGTTTCGGCAGCGTCGCCCGCGCCCCGCTGGCGATCATGATCATGGTCGCGGAGATGACGGGTTCGTTCTCAGTGGTGCCTGGGGCCATCCTGTCGGTGGGAATCGCTGCACTGCTGATGTCGCGAACCAACGTCACCATCTACGAGGCGCAGCGGCTCGACCGCGGGAGCGCTCAGCGGGAACGGCGCGAACGGGAGGCCGAGCGCGCGCGAAAGTCCGCGTCGGATCAGGACTGATCGCGGGCTGAGCTCGCGGCGTCCTTTTCGCTCGAAGCGCCCTCGTGATGCAACTGGCCGCCCGCACTCTCCAGGTGCGCCCGGATGAACCACTGATACTGCTCGAGCTGCCCCGCGTGGCCGATCAACAGATCCTGGGTGACCGGGTCGAGTTCCTCGGTCTCCTCGATGCTCTTGCGGAGATCTTCGATCACGCCGGTGTAGACCAGGTCGAGTGCGGCCAGGTGCGACTGCACGCAATCCCGGCCGATCGAGTAGTCGTCCCACGTGCGATCCCGAATGATCGCACCCGGAGTGCCTTCCGGTGAACCACCCAGCGCCGCGATGCGTTCGGCAACCTCATCGGCGTATCCGCGGACCGTCTTCACCTGCGGATCCAACATCTCGTGCACACCGATGAAGTTGGGGCCGACCACATTCCAGTGCACGTGCTTGAGGGTCAAGTGCAGATCGTTGTACGTGCTCAATTGCTTCTGCAGCAATTCGGTGAGCCGCGCCCCCTGCTTGTCCGTCAAGCCTGGAATTGTGAACTGCGCCATGGAATTCTCCCTGATTTCGGTACCCGGTCTGTTCCCTCGGCTGGGTACCCGGTGGTCCTGTCCTTAACCACTACAGAAAAGGAACCACTACAGAAAAGGAACCACTACAGACAAGGAACCACTACAGAAAACGAATGTGCTGCACCGGCAACCGGGCGCCGCGGCGCGGTTCGTAGGCCAGCCCGCTGGCTTCGAGCAACCGGACCACCCGGTGCCGGTGTGGGCGCATCGGTTCGAGCAACTCGAGCATCCCGGCGTCGTCCACCGGACGGCCGATCAATGTCCAGCCGATCATTTTCGGGACGTGGTAGTCGCCGACCGACAGCGCGTCGGCATCACCGAATGCGCGTTGTGCGGTCTCGGCCGCGGTCCACACGCCGACACCGGGTAACGACATCAGTGCCGCGCGAGCCTGCGCAGGCGGCATCCCTACCAACCGTTCCAGCGACGACGCCCGCCGCGCACAGCTGACCACGGTCTGCGCCCGTCCAGGGTCGACGTTGGCCAGATGGAACTCCCAGGACGGGATATGCCGCCATGCGTCGGCCGAGGGCTGCACCCGCATGCCGACCGGCGCCGGTCCGGGTGCGGGGGTGCCGTATTTGGTGACCAGAACCCGCCAAGACCGGAAGGCGTCGGCGCCCGGTACTCGCTGCTCGATGATTGCCGGGATCAGGGCCTCCAACACCCGACCGGTGCGGCCAAGCCGCAGGTGCGGCACCCGTTGGCGTGCGGCGGCGACGGTCGGGTGGCACGGGACGAAGTCCGAGTCGTCGTCGTCAGCGCCCAGCATCGCCGGCAAGAGTTCGAGGAACTCGGCGGCGCCGCTACCCCAAGCCGCGCAGTGCACCTGCGCGGCATCCACCCGACTGATCAGCGCGGTGACGGGTCCGCTCGACAGCAGACTCGTCCGCCAGATCTTGCCGTCCCCCGACGCGCGGAAGCACGGGTCCCCGTGCCCCCGCCGCAGCGGCGCCAACGTGTGCCCGAAGCTGACGGCACCGGGAAAGGTGACGGTGCGCGCGATCGTCAAGCCGCTGCCTTTCCTATCCGCCAGCCGAACGGTTATCCCGTATCCGGCATCGTCGATTGACCCTTAACTATCTTCCAAGCCAGGATGACCTTTGTGATGACGCCGTGATGACGCCGTTTGACGACCCGCAGGCCGAGCTGGCATGGATGTTCCTGCAGAGCTTGTGCCGGGGTGGCGACTTGGAGGAAGGTTTCGCCCTGCTCAGCGACGACTTCACCTACTGGAGCATCGTCACCCGGACCACTTTGGACAAGGACGCGATGCGCCGCGCCAACGAACGGCGCATGCAGGTCTTCGAGGTCAGCAACATCGACCTGCTGCGCTGCGTCAACGAGGGAGAGACGGTGGTGATCGAAGGACAGACCGAGGGCGTCAACGCCGACGGCACCAAATACGAAAGCCCATTCGTCTGCATCTTCGACACCCACGACGGCATGATCACCGCACTGCGCGAATACAGCGACACCCAGTCCTTCGCGAGAATGTTCGCCGAGTCCTAGGCCCGTTCTAGGCCCGTTCTAGGCCCGTTCTAGGCCCGTTCTAGCCGAGGGTGATCTCGGCCTTGTTCGGGTAGAAGGCGACGTGCCCAGCGATGGCGGCGACCGCGGGGTACGGCTGTTCGTAGGTCCAGATCGCGTCCGCCACGGTGTCGCCGGCCGAGGTGGTCACGCTGTAGTAGCTGGCTTCGCCCTTGAAGGGGCAGTAGCTGCTGGTCTCGGTCCGAGTCAGCCGCTCCTCGACTACATCTTCGAACGGAATATATTGCACCACAGGCAAAGTCGCCTCCCGCAGCTGCAGGGCGGCGGTCGTGTCTGCGACAAGTTCACCGTTGATGCGCACCTGCACCCGGCCCGGGTTCGGCTCGATGGTGATGGGGTGCCCGGCGTTGGGTTCTTTGATTTCCGGATGGTTCATGGTTATGTGCAACACCTGTCGTGGGTCAGCATTCCCGCCGGGTGCGCTCAACGTCCTATTGGCCGCAGGCCGGCCAGGACCATCTCCGCGAAGGTGTCGCCGATCTCGGTCAACGAGTTGCGCCCGCCCGGGACATACCAACGGTGGATCCAGTTGTGCATGCCGAGGATGCCGAGCATGACCAGGCGCGGGTCCAGGTCCGAGCGGAACACTCCGGATCTGACGCCCTCCGTAACGATGGCGCACAGCGTCTTGCCGTAGGAATCGGCGTTCTCGACGATATCTCGAGCCTCGAACGTTGTTGCAAGATAACGGCTTTCGTTGAACAGCAGGAACAGCTCGGGGTGCGTGGCAAGGCCCTCGATGAAAGCACGCAGGGCCAGCCGTAGTTTCTGGTCGGCGCTCAGGTCGGATGCAAGTGCTTCGCGGCAACGGCGCGTCATCTCGTAGGCCGGCTGTTCGACCAGCGCCACGAACAACTCTTCCTTCGACCGGACGTAACGGCACAGTAAGGCGCGGTCGATGCCCACTTCGATGGCGACGTCCTCGAGGCGGGCACGAGAAAATCCCTCCCGGCGGAATACCTCGATACCGCCCTGGCGGATCAACTGCCACCGTTCGTCGTCGGACCATCGTGCATCGTCGGTTTGCTGGTTTGCGACGGTAATCTCGCCCACCTTCCCTACAACCCCGCTGACGAATTTTTCAGGAACGCGGTGCACAACTCCGCCGTCACCGCCCGCCGTGTACCGAGCGAAGACGTTGGGCCGCAACCGGATCGACCGCATCTGAGCGCGAAGCACTGCTAACTCGCCCGGCTCCTGCCCTTGCGCATGTCGCGCCAGAAGCGGGCCGCCTCCCGGATCGACTCCTCAACCGGACGCGGCTGCCAGCCCAACTCGCGAACCGCTTTGCCGTGATCGACAGGGGCTTCGGCGCGCATCATCCGCACCGAGTCGAGGCTGAGTTCGGCGTCCTTGCCGGTCAGCCGGGCACGCAGGCTGCCCAGTGCGCCGAGGGCATAGAGCAGCGACACCGGTATCGAGCGTTGCGGCGGCGGCACCCCCGCTTCGTCGGCGGCGATGCGGACCACGTCGGTCAGGGCCATCATGCGTTCGGAGACCAGGTACTTCTCGCCGTTGCGGCCGCGTTCGGCGGCCAGGAGCATCGCCCGCGCGGCATCGTCGACCCCGACCACTTCGAGTTGGATGTCTTTCATCAGAAAAGGCAGCTTGCCGAAAACCGCACCCGCGATGAACGCGCCGTGCGGGGTCCGTCCCCAGTCCCCGGCGCCATAGGTGGTTGAGACGCACATCGCGACGGCGGGCAGGCCATGCTCGGCGACGTAGCGCAGCACCAAATCCTCGGCCTGCACCCGGGACTGGACGTAGGGAGTGACCTTGCGATCCGGGCCGATTCGGTCGGATTCGGTGGCCACCCGGCCGTGTCGGCGATCCACCGTGGCGTAGGTGCTGGTGAAGACGAGTCTGCGCAGGTTGGCAGCGATCGGCTTCTCCACGGCGACGTCCAGGACGTTGCGCAAGCCCTCGACGTTGGTGCGGAACAGCGGCGACGGATCGCGCAGCCATGCGCGCGTGTCGACAACGCAGTAGTAGACGTCGTCACACCCTTCCATGGCCTCGCGCACGGTGGCGGTATCGAAGACGTCGCCGTGAAAGCGGGTCAACTCCAAGTCGTCGATCGAGCGCGTGTTGGCGTTGGGGCGCACCATGACGCGTACCTGGTGACCGTCTTCGACGAGCAGTCGGGTCACATGCGACCCGAGAAAGCCGTTGGCGCCGATCACCAGTTTCGGTGCGGCGCTCACGAAGCACCCCCGTACTGCTTCATGAAACGCGCGGCCTCCTCGTCGAGGGTGCCGCACTCTTGGGCTTTGCGGCACCACTTGAGTGCGGCCTGAACGAAGCGCAGCGGGTTGTAGATGTCTTCCTGCCGTCGCCACAGCCCGTCACCGGCGTAGGTGATGATCGAGATGTTGGTCGCGGTGATCACGCTGCCGTCGCCCGGATCCCGCATCGGGTTGTCGAGTTCCATGATCACGCGGGCGGTGGGTTCATCGATGACCGACCACAAGGAGGGGAACTCCACCATGTGGCTGCCCGGAAACGACGTCATCGTGCGTTTGATCCAGGTCCGCACCTCGTCGCGGCCGTGCATGGTGCCCGCCGCGTGCTCGATGTAGAGGACGTCAGGCGTGTAGTGCTGCACCCATGCGTCCCAGTCCTGCGTTTCGGCGGCCCGCGCGACCGTCTGCTCGAATTTTGCGAAGGCCTCGACCAGTTCGCTGCGGGGGAATTTCGGGGCGCTCACGCGCCGTTACACCTCACGGGCGGAGTGTAGCGTGGGGCTTCTGCGCGTCCACGGGAACCCGGCCCACGTTAGGAGGAGCAATGACAAGCACTGAGAAGGCCATTCTGGCCGGTGGCTGCTTCTGGGGCGTGCAGGACCTGATTCGCAAGCAACCCGGAGTGATTTCCACGCGAGTCGGCTACAGCGGCGGCGACGTTCCCAACGCGACCTACCGCAATCACGGCACGCATGCCGAGGCCGTCGAGATCGTCTTCGACCCTTCGGTCACCGACTACCGCACCATTTTGGAGTTCTTCTTCCAGATCCACGACCCGAGCACCAAAAACCGCCAGGGTAACGACCGGGGACTGAGCTACCGGTCGGCCATCTTCTACCTCGACGACGAGCAGAAACGGGTGGCCCTGGACACGATCGCCGACGTCGACGCCTCCGGTCTGTGGCCGGGCAAGGTGGTGACCGAGGTCAGCCCGGCCGGGGATTTCTGGGAGGCTGAACCCGAACACCAGGACTACCTGCAGCGCTACCCCAACGGCTACACCTGCCACTTCGTGCGGCCGGGCTGGAAACTGCCGCGGCGCGCCGAGGCCAACCGCTAGCGCCGGTGCACCACGATTCGCCCGCCATCTTTGGGGGTGTAGGCGACGCCACGGCAGTGTCGCCGCTCACCGGGGGCAGTTGTCGGCTCAATTATGAAGTTGCGCAACACTGTTCGTAACACAACGTCCATTTCCATGTTCGCGAACGCGGCACCCACACAGCGGCGGGTGCCGCCGCCGAAGGGAATCCACGCGAAGGCCGACGGCTTGCCACCGATGTAGCGCTGCGGATCGAAACGCTCCGGATCTTCGAAGACGTCGGGGTTCTCGTGAATCTGCCCGATGCTGACAATGATCGAAAATCCGCGCGGAATCACCCACTCGCCGAGCTGATAAGTCTCGGGGTAAACCTCCCGGCCCGCCAGATCGATGATGGACCGCGCGCGCTGGACTTCAAGGATGGTGGCCTGCCGTAGCTCACTGCCGCCTGAAGAACCCTCATTGTCGGCTTCCTCGACCAGGCCGGCCAGCACCTCGGGGTGACGGGTAATTCGCTCGAAAGCCCAGGCCAGCGTCGAAGCCGTGGTCTCGTGGCCGGCGGCCAGCAGCGCGAGCAACTCGTCGCCGATGTCCTTGCGGGACATGACCGTTCCGTCCTCATATCTGCTGCGCAGCATCAGGGCGAGCACGTCGTTGCGCTCGGCGAAGTCGGCGTCGGAGCGCTCCAGCTCGATCAGCCGGTCGATGACCCGCTCGTAGTCGCGCCGAAACGCGGTAAGCCTCCCCCACGGGCTGTACCGGCCGTAATCGCGCTTGGGTTTGGGCACCGCCGCCAGTCGTGAACCCAGGGTCACCCACGGCGGGATGATGCGGCGCAGTTCGTCTAGCTCGGCGCCGTCGGCACCGAAGACGGCACGCAGGATGGCGTTGAGGGTGATGTGCATCATCGATGGCAACGTCGCAAAGGACTGCCCTTCGGGCCAGCCGGCAGTCTCCCGCAGGGTCTCTTCCTCGATGATGGTCTCGTAGTTCTTCATGCTCTTGCCGTGGAACGGGGGCGCCAGCAAGCGGCGCCGCCGGCGGTGGTCGTCGCCTTCGAGGCCGAAGACCGAACCCGAGCCGAACATCCGGCTCAAATTGGGTTGGATATTGCCCAATGCGTCTGGGCTGGTGGTGAAAATCTGCTTGGCCAGTTGCGGCTCGCCGACCACCACCATGCGGCCATACATGGGGATGTGCACCGTGAACACGGTGCCGTAATGATCGGCCAGTCGCCGCAGCATTCCGCGCCGATACATCGAAAAGCCGAACCCCTGCAACAGCTTCGGTACCCGAACTGTCGACGGCAGGTGGACTTCGGACAACGTGGGCGCGTCGGTGATGGCGTGGCTCATGGAGGTGCAACTCCCAACGTCGGCCCCCCAGCAGAGGGCTGGTACGGCGTCGTACCAAGGGCTTTCCCAGTACGGTACTCTGTAGTACCAAAGCTGACAAGTGGTACCAAAGCTGGCAGTGGTACCAAAGCTGACAAGCATTCGACCGAAAGGGGCTCGGTCCGTGACGGCAGTAGCTGGCGACACGGTTCTGACCGAGTCCGACCCGTTCCGGCTTCGGCTGCTGGACGGCCTCGACGCCTCGATCCGCGAACGCGGATACCGCGCTAGCACCGTCGCCGACATCGTCCGCCACGCCCGGACGTCCAAGCGCACCTTCTACGACCGATTCGCCAGCAAGGAGCAATGTTTCCTGGAGTTGTTGCGGCTGGAGGTCGCGATCACGGCCGAGGACATTCGCGGCGCGGTCGATCCCGCGGCCGACTGGCAAAAACAGATCCGCCAGGCCGTGGAAGGCTACGTCGGCAGTATCGAGTCCCGACCGGCGATCGCGCTGAGCTGGATTCGCGAGCTTCCGTACCTCGGCGAGGTCGCCCGACCCGTCCAGCGTCAGGGCCTGGATCTGCTCGCCAATCTGCTGATCGACCTGAGCGGTAGCCCGGGATTCCAGCGGGCCGGACTGCCGCCGCTGAGCCCTCCGCTGGCGGTGATCCTGCTGGGTGGCCTTCGCGAACTCGTCGCCCTGGCGGTCGAGGACGGCAGGTCGACCCGTGACATCGTCGAACCCGCAGTGGATGCGGCGATCGCCTTGCTCGGGCCACGGGCCTAGGCTCGGTTGGCATGCGCCTATCGACTCGAAACCAGCTCAAGGGGACCATCGCCGAACTAGACCTCGGCAGCGTCATGGCCATCGTCAAAATCCGCCTCGACGGGGGCGACCAGGTCATCACATCGTCGATCACCAAAGACGCCGCCGTCGACCTCGGCCTGCAGGTGGGCCAGCCGGCGACGGTCTTCATCAAATCCACCGAAGTCACTATCGGCGTCGAATAGTCATGGCCCCGACGATGCTGGCCGAACGCTTCTACGCCGACACCAAACGGGTTGTGCTGGAAGATGTCCCGATCCCCGAGCCGGGTCCCGGTGAAGTCCTGGTCAAAGTCGCCTTCTGCGGGATCTGCCATTCCGATCTGAGCCTGATCAACGGCACCTTCCCGGCCATGACGCCAGTAGTGACCCAGGGCCACGAAGCCTCAGGCACCATCGCCCGCCTCGGCCCCGACGTTACCGGCTGGGCCGAGGGCGACCGGGTCGTGGTGGCCGCCGGTCGCCCCTGCCTGCACTGCCCGAACTGCCGCCGCGGGGACGTGGTGAACTGCCTGCGAATCCAGCTGATGGCCTTTGCCTACGACGGCGCATGGGCCGAATACACCGTCGCGCAGGCCGCCGGCCTGACCCGCGTACCCGACAACGTTCCCCTCGAGCAGGCCGCGATTCTGGCCGACGCGGTCTCGACGCCGTTCGGTGCCGTGGTGCGCACCGGCAAGGTGACGGTCGGGGAAACGGTCGGGGTGTGGGGCGTGGGTGGCGTCGGCACCCACATAGTCCAACTCGCCCGCCTCGTCGGCGCGGTGCCGGTGATCGCGCTCGACATCAATCCCGCAGTGCTGGAGCGTGCGCTGGAGATCGGCGCGGACTACGCGTTCGACAGCCGCGACGCGCGCTTGCAGGACAAGATCGCCGAAGTCACCGGTGGCCGGAAGCTGGACGTGGCGTTCGACGCCGTCGGCCTGAAAACCACCTTCGAGCAGGCGCTGGATTCCCTGACGTCAGGTGGCCGGCTGGTGGGAGTCGGGATGAGCGCGGAGGCACCGACGGTGGGCCCGACCGCGATGTTCGGCTTGAGCCGCAAGCAGGCACTGGGCCACCTGGGCTATCAGAACGTCGACATCGAAACCCTGGCTAAGCTGGTTTCGGCTGGGCGCCTTGATCTTTCGCGGTCGATCAGCGAGATCATCGCACTGGAGGACATCCACGACGGCATCGCAAAACTGGACCGCCAGGAGGGCAACCCGATCCGGATCCTGGTCCGGCCCGGTTAGAGGCGCAAGAAGGCGCGGAGGCGGTCCAGCACCAGATCGGGTCGTTGGCTGACAATCCAGTGCCCGACGCCGGGCACCAACTCAACCTCGAAATCGGCGATGCGTTCGGCATATCCGTCGGTCAAGTCTGGAGTGATCACGGGGTCTTCGGTGCCGGTGAGCCAACGCACCGGCACCTCGACGCGCGCGTCCTCGTACTCGCCGCGCACCCAGCTCAGCATCTCTCCGGTCTGAAAGGACCGGTACCACCGCGAACCGGCCTCCGCATGACCGGGCTGGCGCATCCGGTCGATGTAGAGCCGGATGTCTTCGTCAGGCAGGTTGAAGCCGCCCCCGACCCAGGCCCCCAGGCGGCGCGCGAAGCGGGCCTTTGGGTCAGTGAGCAGACGAGGGCCGATGAGCGGCAACGAGATCGGGATCTGATACCACAGCCGCCAGAAGTTGCGAATTGCGCCGAGGTCGCGTTTCACCCACGGTGCCACAGTGTTCATTCCGAAGAACCCAGTGACTTTGTCGGGATGCCGCAGCATCAGGATGAAGGCCACCGGCCCGCCCCAGTCGTGCGCGGCCAGTCGCACCTGGGCCACGCCCAGCTTGTCCAGCACCGCGGCGAGGTCGTCGGCCATCTCGGCCTTCGTATATCGCGACCGCGGCGCCGAACTCCAGCCGGCCCCACGCAGGTCGGGACACAGCACCCGGTAGCCGTCGGCGGCCAGTGGCCCGATCAGTTTGTGCCACTCCCACCAGTTCTCCGGAAAACCGTGCACCAGCATCACCGCCGGACCGTCGGCCGGCCCCGCGTCGGCGACGTGGATCGTGACGCCGCCGCCCACATCGACAAACCGGTGTTCGACGCCTTCGAGCGTTGGCATAGTGGTCATGTGTTGAGAACGTAGTCCTAGCGCAGGAAGCGCTCGACATAGGGCGCGAAGCGCGCGCGCAGGTCTGCTTCGTCCAACCCGAACATTTCGAAGGACGCTTCGACGCTGCCCAGCCGACCGCGGCGGTGGCCGGCCAGGTAGTCGGCCACCGCAACTCGGGCTTCCTCGGTGAACGACGCACCCGCCAAGGCGTAGATCCGTTCGGCGACGCCGAGTTCGTCGGCCATGAAGTCGTCGAAGCGAACGTCGATCGAGCGATCCGGACCGATGGTGTCGCGATCGCGAACCAGTGCGTTGAGCATCTGCTCGAGGCGGTCGATCCAGTAGCGGGCAGTCTGCTCGACGGGCACCACCGATCGGTGCATACGCGCGGAATAGGTGATCATCGCGACCATCGACAGCGCAACCGGCACCGGGTCGCGGTGGGTGAAAACAACGATGCTGTCGGGGAATACCCGATCCAGCACCGGTACCTGCTCGAGATGCTGAGGCGACTTGAGCAGCCAGCGTTCTCCGCCGCGGAGAAACTGCATGGCTTTCAGTTGCGTCGCGAGGTACTCGTAGTGCGGAGTCTGATCATGGCTCTGGTAGTAGTCGCGCCAACGGGGCACATGAGCGAGCGTCTCGAACAGCATGGTGGAGAAATCGTTGGCCAGCAGCTGGATTTCTTCGTGGACGTGATCGGTGGTCATCTCGTGCATGAGCACGAAATGTGGCATCACCAGATTGATCACACTCACCGCGACGTCCATCCGGGTGCGCCGCGGATCGGGCTGCAGCCCCGCCTCGGCCGGCAACGGGAAGGGCTCGTTACTTTCCCAGTACGGCATGGTGCGGAAGGTGGCCGGTGTCGCCAGCAGATTGTGCAGATGGGTGGTGCCGGTGCGGGGCAGCCCCGCGATGACCACCGGCGAACTCAGTTCGATGTCGTGGATCTCGGGGTGGCGAGCCAGTAGGTCGGCCAGCAGCAGGCGATTCTTGAGCAACTGCAGCAGTTGCCCGTGAAAATTGACCACGCCCGCCCCGTGCATGTCGATTTCGCACAGCGCCGCCAGGTAGACATCGAGTCGTTCCCGGTAGTCGGCGGGACCGAAATCCGTCAGGCCGGTGTCGGCAGTTGCCTTGGCGTGCAACGCATCCGCATCCAACGGGCAGTCCGGGGCCATCGCGGCCATCATGTCCAGGATCGGCTGGGCCTGCGAGCTGAACCGCGGCAGGGCGAGGTCCTCGAGACGTACGGTCACGGCGACTTATGTTACTCTCAGTTTCGTAATGGTTGTAGACTTTGGCCGTCCCCGCGATCCGCGCATCGACGCCGCAGTGCTGGACGCCACCGTCGAGTTGCTTGCCGAGAAGGGGTACGCCGGGCTCTCGGTCGCTGCCATCGCAGAGCGGGCCGGCACGTCCAAGCCGGCGATCTACCGGCGCTGGCCCGGCAAGGCACACCTCGTTCACGAGGCGGTGTTCCCCATCGGGGCCGCCACGGCGATTCCTGATTCGGGCTCACTGCACCATGACCTACGTGAAATGGTCTGCCGCACAAGGGCAGTGCTGACCACACCGGCGGCCAGGGCCGCGCTGCCCGGGTTGATCGGGGAGATGGCCGCCGATCCCAGTCTGCATTCGGCACTGTTGCAACGTTTCGCCGGCTTGATCGGCGGCACCCTCGTCGCATGGCTCGACGCTGCCACCGCCCGGGGTGAGATCCGTGCCGACGTCACCGCTGCCGAACTGGCCGACGCCGTCGCCGGAGTCGTACTGCTGGGCCTGCTCACCAGGCCGAACGATCTCGACGACGCTTGGATCGACCGCACCACCACGTTGCTCCTGAAAGGAATCAGCGCATGACGCACGAATCGACCACCGCGTGGCGTGAGTTACTGGCCGCGCTGGGCGATCTGGACCGCTCCTTTCTCGAGGGCGAGCGGGCGGTCACCGACGAACGGCACGTCGCCGACGGCTACCGGATGCTTGCCGCAACCCTCGGCGTCGCGTTGGACAGCTACCTGTTCACCGAACCCGGTCGCCCGCAGTTCGTCGCAGTGAACACACCTTTTCGTCGCGATCGTCGCTGGGGCGGCGACAACACCGACGCGTACTACTACATGTGTCCGGTCGAGGAGAGCCGCCGCTACCGCATCAGCGGCAATAGGGGTGACAGCGTGTACTTTTCGGTCACCGCCTACAACGAGCCCTCGCCCGGAGCGTGGTCGGATCGGGTGGTGGCGATAATTCGCGACACCGATCTCGACATCGACGCCGACGGCAACTTCTCCTTCGAATTCCCGCCGACCCCCGACGCTGCCGCCTTGATCACGAGGGACTACCAGGCCGATCCCGTTACCGGTCGCCCCGTCGTCTGGAACATCGAGGCGCTAGACGATCCGGACCCGATCGAACACGGCGACGCCGAAACGGCGGACCGGTTGCGGGCGGCCGCCACCTGGTTGCGCACCATGTTCGCGATTGTCCCACTGCCCGTGGGAAATAGAGCCGACACGCATTCGCTGGGCCACGAAATCGCGCACACCGCAAACCAATTCGCGGAACCCTATCAGGTACCCGATGCCAACTTCGGCTGGTCGGCGCGCGACGCCTGCTATGCGTACGGCAGTTTCGTGCTCGATGACGACGAGGCACTCCTCATCACGCACCGGCCGCCGGCGTGCCGGTTCTGGAACATGGTGGTGTGGAACCAGTTCATGGCCACCTACGGAGCTGCGGAAGGACCGGACGCACGTTGCTCCGTCAACGGTCACAGCGCCGTGCCCAACGCTGACGGGTCAGTGACGATCGTGTTGTCCCGCGGCAAAACTGCACACCCGAATTCCCTTACCACACTGGGATATCCGCGCGGCAACCTCGCGTTTCGATGGTTCCTCGCCGACGCGGTGCCGGCCCGCCCGGAAGTGCAACTGGTCCAAGTATCCGACGCGCCGACCGCGGTGCATTAGAGCTGGCGAACCAGCTCGATCGCGCGGCCTAGCGTCGAGAGCCTGGCATCGAGCGTCTCACCCGCGGGATAGAGCCGTACCGTGTCCACGCCCGCGTCGCGCCATACCGCCAGGCGCGCCCGGACCATCTCCTCGGTGCCGATCAGGGTGGTGGCCAGCACCATGTCGTCGGTAACCAGCGCGGCCGCCCCGGTACGGTCCCCGGCATGCCACCGTTCCCGCACCGCCGCGGCAGCATCGCTCCAGCCCTGCCGGCTGTAGGCCTGGTTGTAATAGTTCGTGCTGGCCGAACCCATACCGCCGAGGCTGAACGCCAGCTCCGACTTGCGGGCGGCAAGCATGTCACGCAAGGTGTCTTCGTCGTCGGCAAAGGCAACTTCGGCGCCCTGACAGATGTCGATGTCGGAGCGGTTGCGCCCGGCGGCGGCCAGTCCCTCGTCCAGATGGGCGAAGTAGGCCGTCTCGGCGCCCTCGGGAACGAAACTGGTGCCCAGCCACCCGTCAGCGAGCTGCCCGGTCAACCGCAGCATGGCCGGCGACAGGGTGGCCAGATAGAGCGGAATCCGGTGTTCGGGCCGTGTCGACAATCGCATCGGCACTGCCTCGCCGCCGGGCCGGGGAATGTGAATCTGCTTGCCGGAGTAGGAGATTTTGCCACCGGCGAATGCCTGACGGATGACCTCGACAGTCTCGCGTACCCGGACGAGCGGCTTGGCGAACGGCACGCCGTGCAAGCCTTCGATCACCTGAGGACCCGAGGCGCCCAGACCGAGCAGGAACCGGCCACCCGAGAGGTTGGACAGGGTGATCGCGGTTTGGGCGACGAGGACCGCCGAGCGGATACCGACTTGGATCACGCCGGAACCGAGCAGCATCCGATCGGTGCGGGCCGCGAGGTGACCCAGCACCGACGGAGCGTCGGCGCCCCACGCTTCGGCCACCCAGCACACGTCCAGGCCCATTCGCTCCGACTCGACGACGAAGTCGATGGTCTCTCGTGCGGCGTGGCCTGCGGACAGTTCGACGGTCGTCGCGGTCCGCATCACCGCACCCCGTGCTCGGCCAGCCTCTTGATCGCCGCCAACGTCTTGTCGATGGCGGCTTCGAATTCCCGTAGCCGCACGAACACGATCTTCTGCTCCTTGTCGGGCATCGCGTCGATGGCGGTCGACAACCCGGATCGGCCCGGACCTAGCTGCGTCCAGAACGACAGCGCGGTGCCGCCGTCCCTGGGTGCCAGGCGGAACCGCCAGATTGCCGCCGGATGGTCGGGTTCTCCCACCGCCCAGGCGAATTCGCGGGGCTGGTCACAGGAAATGATCTGTGACGTGGTGCTCCACCGTCCGAATGCGTCGTGCTCGTTGTGCCCCACGAACCGGGATCCGAGTTGCGGGCCGGTGGCACCGTCCAGCCACTCGACCGCCAGCAACTCGTTGCTGAGGCTCGGCATCAGCTCGATGTCGGAAACCAGATCCCAAACACGATGTTGATCGGCATCAATCCACGTCGCGGCCTCTACCGTTGGCGTGTCCGAATAACGTGCGCCGGTCCACTGCACCCAGCCATTGTCCACCAAAAATGACGCCGAGTCTGCGTCCAGGGTGACCCGATGTCACCCGATGTCACCCGATGTCTAAGTGACACACCCTGAATGCAGTCTCGGCGCCATCGGCGCAGGCTCATTGCGCGTTACGCGGCCACCAACTCCAATTCCGCGGGCGCGGTGGCTTTGCGCCGCAACGGCCAGCTGTCAGGAACGGCGAGCCGCACGATCTTGCGAACCACGGTGCCGAACTGCTTGAGCAGTGGACCCTTGTTGTAAGGAATGCCGTAGCGCTCGCAGATCTCCTGCACTTCGGGCGCAATCTTGGGGTACCGGCGGGCCGGCATGTCCGGGAACAGGTGATGCTCGATCTGGTGCGACAGGTTGCCGGACAACACATGGAAGAGATCGCCGCCGGTCAGGTTCGCCGAACCGAGCACCTGGCGGAAATACCACTGACCGCGAGTCTCGTCCTTGGTCTCCTCGATGGTGAATTCCTGGGTGCCGTCCGGGAAGTGGCCGCAGAAAATGATCATGTACGACCACACATTGCGCATCAGGTTAGCGGTGAGATTGCCGGTGAAGACGAACGGTGCGAACGGCCCAGCCAGCAACGGGAACGCGACGTAGTCCTTGAGTGACTGCCGACGCGTCTTCTTCCAGATCTCCTTCAAAGTGTCGCGCTTGTCGCGCAGGCTGATCTCACCGGAGGCTATGCGCTCGGTTTCCATCTCGTGCAGCGCGACGCCGTACTGGAACAGCACCATGAGCAGGAAGGCCCAGGCCGGGTTGCCCAGGAAGTACGGCTTCCACTTCTGGTCTTCACTCATCCGCAGGATGCCGTAGCCGATGTCGCGGTCCATCCCCACGATGTTGGTGTGGGTGTGGTGCATGTAGTTGTGCGAGTGCCGCCACTGGTCGGCTGGGCAGGCGGTGTCCCATTCGAAATCGCGGCCGGAGATCGTCGGGTCCCGCATCCAGTCGTACTGGCCGTGCATGACGTTGTGGCCGATCTCCATGTTGTCCATGATCTTGGCGATACCCAGCATGCCGGTGCCCAACAGCCAGGCCGGCGGCAGGAACAGCAGCGCGCGGCCACCGACTTCCAGCGCTCGCTGTGTCTTGATCATGCGACGGATGTACTCGGCGTCCTCCTCGCCCAGGTCTGCCATCTCGCGTTCCTTGATGGCGTCGAGTTCGCGGCCGAAGGCGTCGGCCTGGTCTTTGGTCAGGGTGATCTTTTTCTGGGCCATTATTTTTCTCCCTACGTTTTGGGGTTGTTAGAGAGCAATCTCGACGTCGCCGACGGGCACGGTGACGCAAATCTGCACGTTCTCGTCCGGTGCGGTGGACACGGCACCGGTCACCAGGTTGCGCACGGTGCCGGAAGTCTTCCGTCGCGTGCAGGTGTGGCAGATGCCCATCCGGCACCCGTTCTCCGGCTTCAACCCGGCCGCTTCGGCCTGTTCCAGCAGCGGGCGCCCGTCGTCGACAACGTCGACCCTGCTGTCGGCGAAGCTCACCCGCCCGCCAGTGGGATTGGCCGGCGCTTCGATCACGGGCGGCACGAAACTTTCGGTGAACACGTTTTCACAGTGCTGCCGGACGGCCTCGACCAAAGGGGTTGGCCCGCAGACGAAAACCGCGTCCGGGGATTCCATCGCGGCCGCCAGGTGGTCTGCCCCGAAGCGGCCCTGCAGGTCGCCGTCACCGGATCGGGTGTAGCCGTGCAGTACCCGTACCCCGCGCATTCCGGCCAGCTCCTCGCGATAGCACGCCTCTTCTTGGGTGCGCGCGTAGTGCACGAACGCGATCTCGCCCCGGCGGAATCGCACGTGCTGCTCGGCGACCAGGGTGCGCAGCATCGCCATGACCGGCGTGATGCCACTGCCTCCGCCCACGAACAGGATCCGCTTGGGCCGGTGAACCGGCAGCACGAAGTCGCCACCGACGCCGTCCAGGCCGACCACCATGCCGCGACGAGCGCGCTCGTACAGGTAGGTCGAGACCAGGCCGCCGTCGTGGACGCCGACGGTCAGCTCGAGTTGCGTGCTGCCTTCGACGTTGGCCGGCGAGTAGCACCGGGAGTACTTACGGCCGTCGATCTCGACCGTGACGTTGACGAACTGCCCGGCCTTGACGGTGTGACCTTCAGTGAACGCCGCGTTCGGGGCCAGCGTCAGGGTGACGCTGCGGGGGGTGGTGCGGCGAACGTCGACCACCTTGGCGCGCGCCTCACCCGCTGTCCAGGTCGGCGTCACAAGCTCGGTGTACCGGTCGACGCCGTGCGGCCCGGTGAGCAGATCGATAAGGTCGGAACTCAGGACCCGCTTCGCGATCGTCCGAGTGAAAGTTTGAGTGAACATGTGTACACCGTTGCATCGTTATGCGCAGGTGGTCAAGGGTTTCGACGGCTCTGTGTTACGGTTCACATAGTGAACAGTCGTACTCCTAGCTCACATGCGCGACGATCGGCCCAGGACAGGGCCCGTGATTCGCGTAGTTCTAACGGCCGGGAGAGCCCGTCGCGGGAGGAACGCAAGGAAGCGACGAGGCGCGCAATCATCGCCGCCGCACTCAAGGCGCTCAACGACCGCAGCTTCAGCGGGCTGAGCCTGCGTGAGGTGACGCGCGAGGCCGGGATCGTGCCCGCGGCTTTCTACCGGCACTTCGAGTCAATGGAGGCGCTCGGCCTAGTGCTGATCGATGAGTCATTCCGCAGCCTGCGCGATACATTGCGCGGAGCCCGCGCTGGCAAGCTGGACCCGAACCGGGTGATCGAATCATCGGTGGAAATTCTGATCGGCAGCGTGGCCGAGCAGCGGGAGCACTGGCGTTTCATCTCCCGCGAACGGTCGACCGGCGTTTCGGTGCTGCGTTATGCGATTCGCACCGAGATTCGACTGCTCACTTCCGAGTTGGCCACCGACCTCGCGCGTTTCCCGCGGCTCAACGAGTGGAGCACCGAGGACCTCAACGTGCTGGCGAGCCTATTCGTCAACGCCATGATCGTCATCGCCGAAGCCATCGAGGACGCCCAGAGCGCCGAAGGACTGCAGGATATTCACCGGATCGCGGTCAAGCAGCTGCGCATGATCGCTATCGGCGTCGCCGGGTGGAAAAGCAGTCCCTGATTACTCGTCGACCACTTGAAAGAGGGAGTCGCCGTCTTCGGGTGCACCGTCGATCTGGCCCCGATGGGCGCGCCCGACACCGTCGTCGGGGACCCCGGTGGTGGCGGACCCCTCGGTGACGTCCGGCTCCTCGGCGGCAAGTCGCGCGTCGAGCGGTTCCCCCTCACGTTCTTCGCGCGCCGTCATGCCGAATTTGTCGGCCCCGCTCCAGCCCTCGGGCGGATCGACGACGACGTCGCCGTCGTCATTGAGAAGTTCGTCGGAGTCGGTCGACTCTTCCGCGTTCAAGGTATCGCCCGGTCCACCTTCCTCCGGGACGTCCGCGCCATCGACAGAACCTGCATCATCGGTAGCCATGCGCCACGGTTGCCCGCAAGGTCTGAGGGCTAAACCCGCTCAGACCGACAGCGGATAGCCGCCGCTGACCTTCAGGGTCTCGCCGGTGATGAAGGACGCCTCGTCCGAGCACAGATACAACATGGCCGCCACGACGTCGTCCATGGTGCAGATCCGGTGCACCAGCTGCAGTTCCTCGACGTACCCGTCGATCAGGGACCGCGGCACGTCGGCAAGTGCGCTTTGGGTGTTGGTCAGCCCCGGCGCGAGCGCGTTGACGCGAATCAGATCGGGCGACAACTCGGCGGCGAAGGCAACGGTCAAGCCCCGCACCGCCAGCTTGGACACCCCGTACGGGGTCCCGCTGAGGAAACCCGCGGTCGAGGACATGTTGATCACCACCCCGCCGCCGCGGTCACGCATCGAATCACGGCACGCCAGAGTGCAATTGACCACACCCATGATGTTTACGTCGAACATTGCACGCAGGTCGTCGCGGGACAGCACGCCGAACGGCTGGTTGTACTTCATCAGATGACGGCCGGCGTTGTTGATGAGAAGGTCTATGCCGCCGAGCTTTTCGACGACGGTGTCGACGGCTCGGTCCACCTGGCGCTCGTCCGCGACATCGCACGGCACCGCGATCGCCCGTGCACCGGTCGCGGTCAATTCCGCCACGGTTCGCTGTGCGCCGTCCATATCGATCTCAGCAATCGCCACATCGGCCCCCTCGGCGGCCAGGGCCCGGGCGAATGCTTGCCCGAGACCCACGGCTCCGCCGGTGATTAACGCGATTTTGTTCGCGAATCGCGGTGCGGTCATCGCGGGTCCCGCCACATCGGCCACAGCGTCGGCCCGCCGCCGGGGACCACGATCTCACCGGTGACCCGGAAGCCGAAACGCTCGTAGTAGGGCACGTTTTCGGGTTTGCTGGATTCGAGGTAGGCCGGGCAGTATTCCGCGTCGCAACGGTCCAGCCGAGACCGCATCAGCACCTGCCCGAAGCCACGGCCGCGCACCGCGGGATCGCTGCCTATCACCGCGAGATACCAATGCGGCTCCTCGGGATGATTGCGTTTCATCAACTCCTGAAGCTCCCGCCCCTTCGCCGCCTGGAATCCGAAAACCCGCAGGAAGGTCGGGGTTTGCGCCAACTGGGCGCGGCGCGATTCCTGCCATCGATTCGGCGGATCCCACAAGGCGGCCGCACCGATCTCAGGACCGTCGCACGCCACTTCCACGCCGCCGGCGCCCAGGTGATGGTGGCGCGTCATGGTCGCGAACAACCGCGCCAGATGCGCCCGTCGCGCATCGGCGTCGGGCAGTAACCACAGCGCGACCGGATCGTCGAAGAACGCCCGGCCCAAGGTGCGTCCCAACTCGCGGACATCGGCTCGCTGGGCGGCGCGGGTATGTGGGGTCATCTTGCTCAGGCTAGTAGGTGGTCCGGCACAGGTCCCACCACATCGGCACCTCCGGCGCACCGCGATCTTCACCAGTCACGGTGCAGCCAAAGTTGCGTGGTACGAGACATATTCGGTTTGGCTGCTTCGCGGTAGGCACACAGGACGGGGTCTCGCGACTATCCAGCCCGAACCCGTGTCTGCTCAGGCCCGGTTTTGATCCGATAGCGGGAACACATTCGCGCAAATGCGCTCACTAGCAACGGTTTTCGCACCCTTGGTGACAGCCGGCCGATGTCGGTTAGGATGGGCGTCGGCACGTTGGGGCGGATAGCCGAAGGGGACGAGCCGTGCGACGGGACATCGGGCTACTCCACAACCGAATCGCGGGATTGGCGCGTGAGCTGCACGACAGACCGGGCGCGGACAGCCAGGACGTCATTGACCGCTTGGTATTCGCAGCGACACAGACGATTCCCGGTGCGCAGTACAGCGGCCTTACTGTCATCTCCCGGCACGGCGAGGTGCAGACGCAGGCGAGCACCCACCGTTGGCCGGTATATCTCGACGAGATTCAACAGCGCTACGGCGAAGGGCCGTGCTTGAGCGCCGCGTCGGAACACCACACGGTGCGGGTCGACAACCTCGCGACCGAGAAACGTTGGCCGAAGTATCAGCAAACCGCGCTCGAGGAGACCCCGATTCGCTCGATTCTCTCGTTCGAGTTGTTCACCAGCAACCACACATTGGGCGCGCTGAACATTTACGCAGAGGCACCTCGGGCATTCGACCGCGAGGCCGGTGAAATCGGCGTCGTCTTCGCGACTCACGCGGCGCTGGCCTGGGACAGCGTCCGCCGGGAGCACAACTTTCGCAGCGCCCTGGCCAGCCGAGATCTCATCGGCCAGGCGAAGGGCATACTGATGCAGCGATTCGACGTCGATGCCGTCCAGGCCTTCGATCTTCTGAAACGGCTCTCCCAAGAATCCAATACGCCCCTGGTCGAAATCGCGCGTGCGGTCATCGAATTCCGCAAAGACCTCGCCGAGAGCTGAGAAGTCGAACCGGCCGTCGAGCGGCTGCGCAGGAACGCGTTGGCCGAGACGCATACGATGGTGTCGCTCCTTCAACGATGCCGGTGCCGCGGTGCACCGGGGAACGGTGCCGACGATGTGGGACTTCGAAACAGACCCGGAATACCAGGCCAAACTGGACTGGGTGGAGAAATTCATGGTCGAGGAACTCGAGCCCCTCGACCTGGTTGCCCTTGACCCGTACGACAAGCAGAACTCCGAGATGATGGCGGTCCTGCGGCCGCTGCAGCAGCAGGTCAAGGACCAGGGACTATGGGCAGCCCACCTCCGCCCGGAGCTGGGCGGTCAGGGCTTCGGGCAGGTCAAGCTCGCGCTGCTGAACGAAATCCTGGGGCGGTCACGCTGGGCGCCCTCGGTGTTCGGCTGCCAGGCACCGGACTCGGGGAACGCCGAGATCCTGGCCCTATTCGGCACCGATCAACAGAAGGCTCGTTATCTGCAGCCGTTGCTCGACGGCGAGATCACGTCCTGCTATTCGATGACCGAACCGCAGGGTGGTTCCGACCCCGGGCTGTTCGTGACGGCCGCGACACGCGACGGTGACGACTGGATCATCAACGGCGAGAAGTGGTTCTCCACCAACGCCAAACACGCTTCTTTCTTCATCGTGATGGCTGTGACCAATCCCGAAGGCCGCACCTACGAGAAGATGTCGCTGTTCATCGTTCCGGCCGAGACGCCGGGAATCGAGATCGTGCGCAATGTCGGTGTGGGCGCCGAATCGTCCAAGCGCGCCACGCACGGCTACGTCCGGTACCAGGATGTCCGGGTGCCGGCCGATCACGTGCTCGGCGGCGAGGGTCAGGCGTTCATGATCGCCCAGACCCGGCTGGGCGGCGGCCGAATTCATCACGCAATGCGCACGATTGCGTTGGCCCGCAGGGCATTCGACATGATGTGTGAGCGCGCTGTGTCGCGTCAGACCCGGCACGGCCGGCTGGCTGATTTCCAGATGACGCAGGAGAAGATCGCGGACAGCTGGATTCAGATCGAGCAGTTCCGACTGTTGGTGCTGCGCACCGCGTGGTTGATAGACAAGCATCACGACTACCAGAAGGTCCGCCGTGATATCGCCGCGGTGAAAGTGGCGATGCCCCAGGTGCTGCATGACGTGGCCCAACGCGCCCTGCATCTGCACGGTGCCCTTGGCGTCTCCGACGAAATGCCGTTCGTGAAGATGCTGGTGGCCGCTGAGTCACTCGGTATCGCCGATGGTGCCACGGAGTTGCACAAGATGACGGTGGCGCGCCGGACTCTGCGCGAATATCAGCCGGTGACAACGCCTTTCCCATCCCAACACATACCGACGCGAAAGGCCGAGGCCGAGGCGCGGTTGGCCGCACGCCTGGAACACTCGATCGCCGAGTTCTGAGCCCGC
This sequence comes from Mycobacterium asiaticum, assembly GCF_001673315.1. Lineage (GTDB taxonomy): Bacteria > Actinomycetota > Actinomycetes > Mycobacteriales > Mycobacteriaceae > Mycobacterium > Mycobacterium asiaticum_B. The sequence goes on from NZ_LZLQ01000100.1 coordinate 79,950, forward strand.
GCACGTTCCCTGACGAGCAGACGCAGAATCGCACTGGTCGGGCCGCCGGCGTGCGATTCTGCGTCTGCTCGCGCGGCTTAGGTGATGTAGCGCACGATGCTCTCGGCCACGCACGCAGGCTTGGCCGACCCGTCGATCTCGACGGTCGTCGACACCACCGCTTGAACGGCGCCGTTACCGACGTCGTCGACACTGACCAGCGAACTCGTCGCACGCACCCGGGAACCCACCGGCACCGGAGCCGGGAACCGAACCTTGTTGAGGCCGTAGTTGATTGCCAGCTTTATGCCCTTGACCGTGTACATGTCGTGCTGCAAACGGGGCAACAGCGACAACGTCATGAATCCATGGGCGATCGTGGTGCCGAACGGACCCTTGGCGGCCCGTTCCGGATCGACGTGGATCCACTGGTGGTCACCCGTCGCATCGGCGAACAGATTGACCTCTTCCTGACTGATCGTCACCCAGTCGCTCTGTCCGATCGTTTCGCCGGTGGCTGCCGTGAGGTCGGCGACTGACTCGAAGGTGCGCATGGTTTCTCCTGTGCTGGGGGTATGCATAGAACTTATGCGGCTCCTTCTGATCGCCGACACGCACGTCCCGAAACGAGCGCGCGACCTCCCCGCTCAGGTCTGGGACGAGGTTGCGGCGGCCGACGTCGTCATTCATGCCGGCGACTGGGTGACAGTCGAGTTGCTCGACGCGCTCGAAGCCCGGGCTGCGCGTCTGATCGCCTGCTGGGGCAACAACGACGGCGACGGCCTGCGGTCCCGCCTGCCCGAGCGCGCTGACGCAGACCTGGCCGGGCGTCGATTCACGGTGGTGCATGAGACGGGTGCCGCGTCCGGCCGTGAAGCACGGATGTCGCGGCTCTACCCCGACACCGATGTGCTGGTGTTCGGCCACAGCCATATCCCCTGGGACACCACGACGCAGACCGGCCTGCGGCTGCTCAACCCCGGTTCGCCGACGGACCGCCGGCGGCAGCCTTACTGCACCTACATGGTCGTCACGCTCGAGCAAGATACCCCCGCAGCGATGGACGTGAGGCTGCATCGCATCGAACGCTTATAGATAGCTTCGCTAAAGAGGTATCGTGGTCAGAGTGACCAGCGATCTTGCCGCCGACCTGCCGCGGATCCTGGGGCGCTTCCGCCGTCAGTTGCGGCGGGCCGCGGGCCCGGGGTATGCATCCGGGCAGCTGTCCGAGTCCCAGGCCGAGCTGCTGCGACTGGTCTCGCACCGTCCAGGCGTTTCGGTCAGCGTCGCGGCCGCCGAACTCGGACTGGTGCCCAACACCGCCTCCACGCTGGTGTCCAAATTGTCTTGCGCCGGCTTGCTGGAAAGAACGGCCGACCCCACCGACCGTCGTATCAGTCGACTGCGCCTCACCGAATCGGCCCAACGGGTGATGGACGTCAGTGCCGCGGCGCGGCGCGCCGTACTCATTGACCTGCTCGACGAGCTTGACGACCACCAGATCGGGGTATTGGCCAAGGGATTGGAAGTCCTCGCGGGGATGACCAAGAAACTGCAGGAGCAACAGAGATGACTGACGCGATCGATTGCCGACACCTGACCTACCGGTACGGCTCGCACACCGCCGTCGACGACGTGACGTTCTCGGTACAGCCCGGCGAAACCATGGGCCTGCTGGGACCCAACGGCGCCGGCAAGACGACCGTAGTGCGTGTGTTGACCACGCTGGCTCCCGTGCAACACGGCGATCTGTACATCTTCGGGCTCGACGCGCGGCGCCAGACCATCGACATCCGCAGCAACATAGGCTATGTCCCGCAACAACTTTCGATCGAGACCGCCTTGACTGGACGGCAGAACGTGGCGTGGTTCGCGCGACTGTACGGGGTGCCGCGCGCCGAACGGGCCGAACGCGTCGACCAGGCGCTGGTCGCGATGGATCTGCTCGACGTCGCTGACCGGCTGGCCTCGAGCTACTCCGGGGGTATGGTTCGCCGGCTGGAAGTGGCGCAGGCCCTCGTCAATCGGCCGTCACTGCTGGTCCTCGATGAACCGACGGTGGGCCTGGACCCGATCGCACGCGACGGAGTCTGGCGACAGGTCCGGCAGATGCAGCAGCAGTTCGGTATGACGGTGCTGCTCACCACTCATTACATGGAAGAGGCGGATGCGCTGTGCGATCGGGTGGCGCTGATGCACAAGGGCGCGCTGCAAGCGGTCGGCACACCGGATGAATTGAAGGCGACCGTGGCACCGGACGCCACGCTCGAAGACGTGTTCCGCCATTACGCCGCATCAGACCTGGACAGCCCGTCAGCTGATATGCGCGAAATTCGTTCCAGCAGAAGGACACGACGTCATGTCAGTTGATCGGGAGTGTCAGCACAACCAAGTGCGCCTGGTCCGCGCACCACGCGGAATGGACCTGGTCGGAGCGACACTGAGCCGCGTTGGTGCGTTCGCGCTCGTCGAGTTGCAGAAACTGCGACACGACCGCACCGAGTTGGTGATGCGGATGGTGCAGCCCGCCCTGTGGTTGCTGATCTTCGGCACCACCTTCAATCACCTGCACGTGATCGACACCGGATCGGTTTCGTACCAAGCATTTCTGGCCCCGGGCATCATTGCCCAGTCGGCGCTGTTCATCTCGATCTTCTATGGCATACAGATCATTTGGGATCGCGATGCCGGCGTACTGGCCAAGCTCTTGGTGACGCCTGCCCCCGCTTCGGCTCTGATCACGGGGAAGGCGTTCGCGGCCGGCGTGCGTTCGGTGGCTCAAGTCGTCGGGGTCCTCGCGCTGGCTTACGTGATGGGGATCGGTTTGACGGCCAATCCGTTGCGGATCTTGGCGGCGATGGCGGCGGTCGTGCTTGGTGCAGCGTTCTTTGCTTGTCTGTCAATGACATTGGCTGGCCTGGTCCGCAACCGCGATCGACTGATGGGTATCGGGCAAGCCATCACCATGCCGTTGTTCTTCGCATCCAACGCGCTGTACCCGGTCGATGTCATGCCGGCCTGGTTGCGCGCGCTGAGCACGGTCAACCCGTTGAGCTATGAGGTCGACGTGTTGCGGGCACTGTTGATCGGCGCCCCGTTCCACGCCGTCGACATCGCGGTGCTGCTGGTAGCCCCAGTGGTCGGAATCGTCACGGCATCAACGGTTCTGCGTAGACTCGTGGCCTGATTGTTATCGAAATGCAACGGCTCCGCCGCGGAGTCCGGCTCGATTCCTAATCGTTAGCCAACCGCGACATGACCCTTCGGCCGTGACGGCCGGAGGACGTCTGCCAATTGTGTTTCACTCGCCCAGAACAGATTCCTCCGCACAAGCGGCAGATGAAAGTTGGGATGGGTCAACCGATGAAGTTCGTGGACAAGCTGCGTAGCACAGCGACAGCCATGCCCCGGAGGCTGGCGATCGCAGCGATGGGGGCAGCCCTGCTGACCGGTCTGGTCGGTGCCGTCGGCGGATCGTCGACAGCGGGGGCATTCTCCCGGCCGGGACTGCCGGTGGAATACCTGCAGATTCCCTCACCATCGATGGGCCGCAACATCAAGGTCGAATTCCAGAACGGTGGACCCCACGCGGTCTATCTGCTGGACGGCTTGCGGGCCCAGGATGACTTCAGCGGCTGGGACATCAACACACCGGCATTCGAGGAGTTCTACCAGTCCGGACTGTCGGTGATCATGCCGGTGGGTGGCCAGTCCAGCTTCTACAGCGACTGGTACCAACCTTCCCAGGGCAACGGGCAGAACTACACCTACAAGTGGGAGACCTTCCTGACCCGCGAGATGCCCGCCTTCCTGCAGGCGAACAAGGGTGTATCGCCGGCCGGCAACGCCGCGGTGGGATTGTCGATGTCGGGCGGTTCGGCGCTGATCCTGGCCGCCTACTACCCGCAGATGTTCCCCTACGCAGCGTCGCTGTCGGGCTTCCTCAACCCGGCCGACGGCTGGTGGCCGACATTGATCGGCCTGGCGATGAACGACGCCGGGGGGTACAACGCGAACAGTATGTGGGGTCCGTCCACCGACCCGGCTTGGAAGCGCAACGACCCGATGCTGCAGATCCCGCGGCTGGTAGCCAACAACACCAGGATCTGGGTGTACTGCGGCAACGGCACGCCGAGCGACCTGGGCGGAGACAACATGCCGGCCAAGTTCCTGGAGGGCCTGACGCTGCGCACCAACCAGCAGTTCCAGCAAACGTACGCCGCCTCGGGTGGACGCAACGGCGTCTTCCAGTTCCCCAACAACGGCACTCACTCGTGGAACTACTGGAACCAGCAGCTGATGGCAATGAAGCCGGACATGCTGCAGGTGATCAACGCCGTCAACGCACCGGCGCCCGCACCCGCGCCGGCACCGGCTGCCCCGGCCGCTCCGGTCACCGGGCCCGCCACCTGATCCCGGGGCCACCCGGAAAAGACCACATCGGCAGCAGCGCAACGGCCAGCGCTGCTGCCGATGTTTCTTAACTCAACAGGCCACGCCGGTCGGCGTGCAGGTACGTGTAACACGTCGTCACCGCGCAGGCGAATGCCGCAACCCCAAGCATCTGGGTGCCGCTGACCAGCATGCTGATCGCGCCACCGACCGCGGCGCCCGCGACGAAGGTGGCGAACATCAGAAAATAGCCCAGCCAGTCCTCGATCTTGCCGCCGGCGATGTGGCGTTCGATGCCCTGGCCCATCTTGACCAGCGTGCCGGTGACATAACTCAGCGGCACCGACACCTCACCGTTCTTGACGAAGGACGTGTTCAACGCGCCAATCCCGAAGACCACGAACATGATTGGCACGAAATCCAGCAGGGGATCCTCCCAGCCACCCAATACGATGTCGAGCCCGGTGGCGAAGATCAGACAGAAGGTGGTGAGCACGGTCGGCCCGTGCGGATGCTCCGCCCAATAGCGTCGGCGACACACCGAAGAGAACACCACACCAGCCACAAAGCACAGCAGCAAAGTTGCGGCGCTGACGGACAAGGACACGTCGTGGCGGAAGAAACCCAGCACGGCACGTTGGGCGTTGCCGGTCATGAACGTAACGAAATAGCCGGCGGAGTGCGTGAACGCGGTGGCCCCCAGCACTCCGGCCAGGCCGGCTAGCAACCACGCCAGTCTGGCCTCACTGTCGTAGATCTCTTTTTCCAGGCGCACCGCCACATCATGCCGTGGACGGCGCGCCGCCGGGTCAAACCGTCAGGCGCGCGATCGACCGCAGCGGTATTGGCAGCCAGGTCGGACGGTGCCGGGACTCGTAACCCGTCTCGTAGACCGCCTTGTCGAGTTCGTAGGCGCCCAGCACCAGTGCCGAGTCCCGCGGGTCGGTTCCCGACGCGGCCGCATACCCGTCGCAGAACGCGGTGCGATTGCGCTCTACCCATTCCCGGGCTCGCGCGGCGAGTTGCTTGTCCCCGCCCTGATCGACCAGCGGACCGTACGCGGCGTACTCGAACGATCTCAACACCCCGGCTACGTCACGCAGTGGGGAGTCCGGTGCCCGGCGCTCCTGCAACGGTTGGCCCGGCTCGCCTTCGAAGTCGATCAGCACCCAGCTCTCGGGGGTCCGCAAGACTTGCCCTAGATGCAGGTCGCCATGCACCCGTTGCACCGTGATCGGCTCATCGGCGAGCTTGCCGAACCGCTCCTCGATGGTGACCACGTAGTCGCTCAATTCGGGCACGGTGGCCGCAGCCGACGCCAACCGCGCCAGCACCGTCTCCACCGGGAAGGTGGCCTGTGCCGTCCCCAGATGCTCGGCCAGCGCGGCGTGCACGGACGCGACGGCTTCACCCAGCCGATAAGACTCCCCCGCGAAGTCACCACCAACCTCGTAGGCGTACAGGTCACCCTCGGCGAACAGGTCACGAACACTGGCAGTGGCCATCGCCCAGCCCTCGGCCGCGTTGGCCGCGAACGCGGTCACCATGCCCAGCGGGGACGCCTCGTCCGCACTGGAACCGGCGATCTCGTAGGCACCCAGCAGGCGGGCGACATGCGGGTTGCCTGCCCGGCCCAAGACCCGGTTGAGTTCGATGTCCGGGTTGATGCCTTGGCTGACCCGGCGGAACACCTTGAATATCGCGGCCGGCGGGCGGTCGAAGATCACGCTGGTGTTGCTCTGCTCGGCGTCCGCCACGCGAGGATAGGCATCCCGGGGTAATTCGACGTCCGGCTCTTTGCTGAACCTCAATTCGGTGCCGGACGAACTGCGGGTCGCCGACTCGTCGATCAGTGACAACAGGAACTGTGGGGCCTTGGAGTCGTAAAGCGCGTCGAAGCCGATGTGGTCGTCGGCAGACCCGATGGTGGCCTGGGAGCTGTATTCGGCGACTGGTTCCGAATCCCAGCGGACGATCACCTGGTAGCGCTCGCTGAAACCGTCGACATACCCGACATCGATCAGCACCAGATCCAACGCCTCACGCAGCGGCACCACCACCGCGACCTCGGCGCGGGAAAGTTCCCGATTCCGCCCGGCGTACCAACGTTGCTGCGGAAGCCACTCCGCCCATGGCAGCTTGGCTGCCTGGGTGGCCACGGGTGTCGCGTTCATCGTTCCTCCTCCGATGCGGACAACTGGAACCAGTAGAACCCGTGCCCGGGCAGTGTCAGCAGGTACGGCAGGTGGCCGACGCGGGGAAACTCGACCTGCCCGGTGAGTTCAACCGGCGTGTAGTTGTTCCACTGTTGCAAGTTCAGTTCGATGGGCTGGGGGAACCTCGACAGATTGTTGACGCACAACACGACGTCACCCTCCTCCCCGTTTTCGCCGCGCGTCTCGCGCACGAACGCCAGCACCGACGGGTTCGAACCGCCCAATTCCTGGAATGATCCGACCGCGAACGCGTCGTGTCGGCGCCGGACGGAAAGCATGGTGCGCGTCCAGTTGAGCAGCGACGTGCTGGTGTCGCGTTGCGCTTCCACGTTGACCGCTTGATAACCGTAGACGGAGTCCTGGCTGGCCGGCAGGAAGAGGCGGCCCGGGTTCGCGGTAGAGAATCCGGCATTGCGGTCCGGAGTCCATTGCATGGGGGTGCGAACCCCGTCCCGGTCACCCAGCCAGATGACGTCGCCCATGCCGATCTCGTCGCCGTAATACAGCACCGGCGAACCAGGCAGCGACAGCAGTAGCGCGTTGAACAGGCGCATTTGGTTGAAGTCGTTTTCCAGCAATGGCGCCAATCGGCGGCGAATCCCGACGTTGGCCTTCATCCGTGGATCCTTGGCGTACTCCGCGTACATGTAGTCGCGCTCTTCGTCGCTGACCATTTCCAGCGTCAGTTCGTCATGGTTGCGCAGGAAGATCCCCCACTGAGCCAAATCGGGGATGTCCGGCGTCTGGGCCAGAATCTCGGAGATCGGAAATCGGGATTCCCGCCGTACCGCCATGAAGATCCGCGGCATGAGCGGGAAATGGAATGCCATGTGGCATTCATCCCCGCCGGTGCTGGGGTCCCCGAAGTATTCGACCACGTCGGCGGGCCACTGGTTGGCCTCGGCCAGCAGCACCCGACCCGGGAACTCGTCGTCGACGACCTTGCGGCACCGCTTGAGAAACGCGTGCGTCTCCGGAAGGTTCTCGCAGTTGGTTCCCTCCCGTTCGAACAGATAAGGCACCGCATCCAGGCGGAACCCGTCGATACCCAAACCGAGCCAAAACCGCAGGACGTCGATCATCGCTTCCTGCACGGCCGGATTGTCGTAGTTCAGGTCCGGCTGGTGAGAGAAGAAGCGGTGCCAATAGAACTGCCGCCGTACCGGGTCGAAAGTCCAGTTCGACTCTTCGGTGTCGACGAAGATGATCCTGGCGTCGGTGTATTTCTCGCTCGTATCGCTCCAGACGTAGAAGTCACCGTATGGCCCGTCGGGGTCGTGGCGGGATTCCTGGAACCACGGATGCGACTCCGACGTGTGGTTCATCACCAAGTCGGTGATGACCCGGATGCCCCGCTGGTGGGCCTCGTCGATCAGCGCGACGAAGTCCTCGACCGTGCCGAACTCCGGCAGCACCTTGTAGAAGTCGCGGATGTCATACCCACCATCGCGCAGCGGCGAGTCGTAGAACGGCGGCAGCCAGAGGCAATCCACGCCGAGCCACTGCAGATAGTCCAACCGGTCGATGAGTCCACGCAGGTCGCCCGACCCATCGGCATTCGAGTCGAAGAATGCCCGGACCAGCACCTCGTAGAAAACCGCGTGCTTGAACCAGGTTGGGTCGGCGGGGAGGGCGGCGGCATTGTCGAAGTCCTGCGCGGTCGGGTGTTCGACCACACCTCCTTCGACGTGACTGCCCTCAACCGGATGGTGCGCGGAATCCTGCCTCGAGGTCTCTGTCGCGTCATTCATCAAATCCACGATGCCACGGGTACCCGACAGGCCTGACTAAGAATCACGCAAGGCGACATTGCCCGGCCCCTGATATCGAAAAGCCGCTAGCACCACAGCAATTCGTGCGCCTGGCAAACACGCTCTCGCGGTCAGAACAGCGGTCCGATCAGGCTGGCGGCCCCTCGGCGAGCGTCACGTTCTCGGTACGGGCGACGCCCGACTTGGATGTGAAGCTGATCGAGATCGAATCACCGGGATGGTGCGGAGTCAGCGCATCCGAGAGCGCGGTGGCCGAATTGATCGGCACGCCGTCGATGGCGGTGACCACGTCGCCGACCGCGATTCCGACCGACGCGGCGGGCGCGGTGCCCACCACGCGTTGCACCCGGGCGCCGTTACCGTTGTTGTCGACGACGCCCAGGCCGAGGAAGGCCGTCGGCCCGACATGCACGGTGCGCGAGCCGCCCCCGGACCGGATCTGATTGGCGATACCCATCGCGGTGCCGACCGGGATCGCGAAGCCCTGTCCGCCGGACAACTGGAAGTTCTCGCTGGCGGCGGTGTTCATCCCGACAACCTGTCCGGCGGAATTCACCACAGGACCACCCGAGTCTCCGGGTTGGATCGCGCCGTCGAACTGGATCAATCCGTTCAGGGTCTCCTCGGCACCGGTCAGGGCATCAGACGCCTGGACCGTCTGGCCGACGGCGATCACTTTGCCGGGAACTGCGCGGGGAGCGCCACCCTGCCCGCCGGTGTTGCCCAGTGCGACGACGGGCTCGCCGACATTGACCGGACCGCCGATCGCGGCGGTGGGGAGCCCACCAGCGCCGCGCAACTGCAGCACCGCGACGTCCTGCGTGCGGTCGTATCCGACGACGTCGACACCATACGTGCGGCCGTCACCGACGCTGAACGCACTGATGTCCGTGGCACCCGAAATGACGTGATTGTTGGTCAGGATGACGCCATTCGGGTCGATGACGATGCCGGTTCCGGCACCTACCGCGTTGTTATAACCCAGTTTGGTGTTGATGTTGACCACCTGCGGACCAACCTGGGCCACCGCAGCAGCCGGGTCGAGCGGGACGCCGGGAAACTCCTTCAGCGGCACCGCGTGGGCGGGCGCGACGGGACCCAAACCAGAGGTCAACCCGATCATGGTCAACACGGCGACCAACCATGACCACCTGAATGCGCGGTGGCGAGATTTGCTCATCCGGTAATCCTCCTGCGTCTGGTGAAGAATTAAATTGCCCCGACCACAAGCGCCGGTTGGTGCGGACGTTGTCGCCACTACCACCGTAATCCAGATACCCATTAATGCGGTGGTCAGACCACGAATTGTCGAAATCCCGCCTCCGATTACGCCCGAATACGCCGCGTTATGCGTTCCGCGAACAAATATGTGAGCGATGACACGAAAATGCCGGGGCGGCGGTGGACCTTAGTCTGGGCTTGAGGCTTGATTCTCAGGCTGGAACGGCAGGCTGGAACGTCACGCTGGAACGTCAGGCTGGAACCCTAGGCTGGAACCCTAGGCTAGAAAAGTGGACTTCGACCCGCGGGCCCGCTTTGCGGCGTCGCCGATCGCACGGCTGGCCACAGTGGCGCCGAACGGCCAGCCGCACCTGGTGCCGGTGGTCTTCGCGGTCGACGGGAAGACCATTTACACGGCGGTGGACGCCAAGCCCAAGACCACCCAGCGGCTGCGCCGGCTGGACAACATCGAAGGCAATCCCTCGGTCAGTCTGCTCGTCGACCATTACGCCGACGACTGGACGCAGTTGTGGTGGGTACGGGTGGACGGCACCGCCACCATCGCATCCGAAGGCGCCGCACTGGACACCGGATACCGGTTACTGCGCGCCAAATACCCTCAGTATCAGTCGGTTTCGTTGGGCGGCCCAGTGATCAGCGTTGCCACGACCCGTTGGTCCAGCTGGCACGCCTGATCCTCCGGTGGTGGCGGGCCCTTGTGCTGGGCGGTCGTTGGGGGAAAAGTTGCCAATGCGTCCTGTGGGCTGGATCACGCCGCGGCAGACGGGCGTCGGCGCCACCCAGGGAGAACTGGAGGAACGTCATGGCCGACAGAGCGAATACTTCCCAGGGCGCCGGTGCCGCCCCCACCGCGAACGCTCCCGACGGCATCCGCAACGTAGTGCTCGTCGGGCCATCGGGGGGCGGCAAGACCACTTTGGTGGAGGCGTTGCTGGTGGCCGGCGGGGTGCTGTCCCGGCCGGGATCGGTCACCGAGGGCAGCACCGTCTGCGACTTCGACGACGCCGAGATACGACAGCAGCGTTCGGTAGGTGTCGCGGTTGCGTCGTTGTCCCATGGGGGCATCAAGATCAACCTGGTCGACACCCCCGGATATGCCGACTTCGTAGGCGAGTTGCGCGCCGGTCTGCGCGCCGCCGACTGTGCGCTGTTCATCATCGCGGCCAACGAAGGCGTCGACGAACCGACCAAGTCCCTGTGGCAGGAGTGCAGCCAAGTCGGCATGCCGCGCGCGGTGGTCATCACCAAGCTCGACCACGCCCGCGCCAACTACCACGAGGCGTTGGCGGCAGCACAGAATGCGTTCGGCGACAAGGTCTTACCGCTCTACCTCCCCACGTCGGCAGCCGCGTGCAAAGGGCTGATCGGACTGCTCTCCCAGACCAAGTACACCTATTCCGACGGTAAGCGCACCGAAGCGTCACCCGACGCCTCCGACGCCGACCTCATCGAGGAAGCACGCGGAACCCTGATCGAAGGAATCATCGAGGAGTCCGAGGACGAGTCACTGATGGAGCGTTACCTCGGTGGCGAGTCGATCGAGGAGTCGGTGCTGATTCAGGATCTCGAGAGGGCTGTAGCTCGCGGTTCGTTCTTCCCGGTGATCCCGGTATGCAGTAGCACCGGCGTGGGCACACGGGAATTGCTCGAGGTCATCACCCGGGGCTTTCCGTCGCCGATGGAACACCCCTTGCCGGAGGTCTTCACACCCCAAGGGGCCAGCCACAAGGAATTGGCGTGCGATGTCAATTCGCCATTGCTGGCCGAAGTCGTCAAGACGACCTCCGATCCATACGTCGGACGTGTCAGCCTGGTGCGGGTGTTCTCCGGGACCATCAAACCCGACGCGACGGTCCATGTGTCAGGCCACTTCTCGTCCTTTTTCGGTGGCGGCAACGGCAACGGCGGGGCCACGCATTCCCACCCCGACCATGACGAAGACGAACGCATCGGCGTGCTGTCCTTCCCACTCGGAAAGCAGCAGCGCCCCGCCCCCGCCGTGGTGGCCGGGGACATCTGCGCGATCGGCAAGCTGAGCCGCGCGGAAACCGGGGACACGTTGTCGGACAAGGCCGAGCCATTGGTGCTCAAGCCCTGGACCATGCCGGAACCGCTGCTTCCGGTGGCCATTGCGGCGCACGCAAAGACCGACGAAGACAAACTGTCGGTGGGGCTGGCCCGGTTGGCCGCCGAGGACCCGACGTTGCGGATCGAACAGAACCCGGAGACGCACCAGGTGGTGCTCTGGTGCATGGGTGAAGCCCACGTCGGGGTGGTTCTGGACGCACTGGCCAACCGGTACGGCGTCACCGTCGATACCGTCGAACTACGGGTGCCGCTGCGAGAGACCTTCGGCGGCAAGGCCAAAGGTCATGGCCGCCACGTGAAGCAGTCGGGCGGCCACGGCCAGTACGCGGTGTGCGACATCGAGGTGGAACCGCTTCCGGAGGGTGCGGGATTCGAATTCCTCGACAAGGTGGTGGGGGGCGCGGTGCCGCGCCAATTCATTCCCAGCGTGGAGAAGGGCGTCCGCGCGCAGATGGAGAAAGGGGTGCACGCCGGCTACCCGGTGGTCGACATTCGCGTCACCCTGGTCGACGGCAAGGCGCACAGTGTGGACTCTTCGGATTTCGCGTTCCAGATGGCCGGTTCACTTGCGTTGCGCGAAGCCGCGGCCGCAACGAAGGTGGTGCTGCTGGAGCCGATCGACGAGATTTCGGTGCTGGTGCCCGATGATTTCGTCGGTGCGGTGATGGGCGACTTGTCCGGGCGTCGGGGCAGGGTGCTGGGCACCGACACAGCCGGACACGAGCGAACCGTGGTCAACGCCGAAGTGCCGCAGGTGGAACTGACCCGGTACGCCATCGACCTGCGTTCGCTCGCACACGGCGCGGCGTCGTTCACCCGCTCATTCGCCCGTTACGAAGCCATGCCCGAATCCGCGGCGGCTCGGGTGAAAGCCTCCGCGTAAGCGGTCGGCAGCCGCTATTGGCCGGCCGACTGGCTGAACCGCTGCGACACGGCGCGGCGGTCCAACGAGCCCTTGGCGGTATGCGGCAACTCGTCGGTCACTTGAAAGGTTGCCGGAATCTCAAAAGATGCCAACCGGTCCCGGCAGAATTCGATGAGCTCCTCGGCGCCGGGGACGCCGTCTCGGGGCACGATCACCGCTGCGACCGCCTCCCCATACATCGGGTGCGGAACCCCGAACACCGCCACCTCCATGATGTTTGGATGGGTGGCCAGCACACCCTCGACCCGCTCGGGCGAGATCTTCTCGCCGCCGCGGTTGATGAGTTCCTTGATCCGGCCGCGGATGCTCAGCTCCCCGGCCTGCGACAGCGTTCCCAGGTCACCGGTGCGCAACCAACCTTCGGTGAAGTTCGCGGCGGTGATCTTGGGGTCACCGAGGTAACCCCGCACCACGGTGCGACCACGTAGCCACACCTCCCCGACGACCTCCGGCGCGACGGGTTGTCCGTCGGGGCCGGCAATGCGGATCTCCGGCCCGGTCGAGCGACCCACCAAACCCGTTAATACCGCGGGGTTCACCTCCTGACCGATGCTGGTGCTGGCCACCTGGTGGGTGGCTTCGGTCATGCCGAATGCACACAACACCGGTGCGGAGAATTCGGCCTCGAGGGCTCGGGCGACCTCGGGAGTCAGCGGCGCGCTGCAACTGCGGATGAAACGCAGGGCGGCGCTCGCACCTTCCGCCGGTCCGGTCGCCACCCGCTCCAGCAGAATCTGGTGAATCGTGGGCACAGCCGTGTACCAGGTCGCCCCGACGGCGTCGATGTCGTCCCAGAAGGTCTGCGCCGAGAACCGTCCGCGGGCCGGCAACAACACCGCTCCCCCGGATGCCAGCGTCGACAGCAGCGCGGCGACCAGACCGTGACCGTGATAGAGCGGCATCACTGCGACCGTCGCGTCCTGCGGGCCCAGCTGGTAGCCGGCAATGATCGCCCGCACCGAGCTGACGATGTTGTCGTGCGTCCAGGGCACCATCTTGGGCAATCCGGTGGTACCGCCGGTGAACATGATCATGGCATCGTCGACCCGCAACCCCTCCGGAGACGAGCTGCTCGGATTGGCGGCGGCGGATGAGTCCAGCTGAACGGAAAACCCGCGATGTACGGCATCCGGACTGACCGCCACGGCTACGGGCCACCGCGGCACGGCGGGTTCTGAGTCGTCACCCGGCGCCCTGCCGTCGACGAGCACTACCCGCGCTCCGGCCGCCTCGCTGCGTGCGCGTTGGTCACCCGGCGGCAGAGCCGGGTCCAACGGGACCACCACCAGGTTCGCGCGCAATGCCGCCAGCAGCGCGACGACGAACTCTGCGTTGCTGCCGGCGCGCAATCCCACCCGGTCACCGTGGGCCAGCCCCGCGCCGGTCAACTGGTCCGCCAGGTCGTCGACCAGCCGGATCAGGTCGCGGTAGCTAACCGGGACCCGGTCGGCCGTGATGACAACGGCCGGTGCGTCGGGCATCCGCGCGGCCGTTGCTGCGATCAACTCGGCAATTCCCGGGGTCTGCTCCGCCAACGTCTGGTTGCCGGTGCTGCGTTCGGATGTCATCCTTTGCTCCTTCCGGCTGGGCCGACGGTGCCGGCACCTCCGGCAGCTAAGGAAACCCTGCCGGTGGCCGATGCGCGCTGTCCAATACCGATCCGCTAACGGTTGATAGCCGTCGGCTATCGACGACTCGATAGACGGCGTGAATCGCTGCATAGGGATCCGGTCTTGGACATCCTCGGCCGTCCCGACAACAGTGAGGAACCATGACGACGCATTTGGACGCAGCCGGCTTGACCGACGGTTTTCAACTCGTGGTGGACGCCCTGCGAGCCAACGGCACGGACACCATCTACGGCGTCGTCGGGATACCGATCACCGACCTGGCGCGCACCGCGCAGGCCAACGGGATCCGGTACATCGGTTTCCGGCACGAGGGTTCGGCGGGCCACGCTGCCGCCGCAGCCGGGTTCCTGACTCAGCGGCCCGGCGTGTGCCTGACCACTTCGGGGCCCGGCTTCCTCAACGGCCTGCCCGCGCTGGCGAACGCAACTACCAACTGCTTTCCGATGATCCAGATATCCGGGTCGAGTGGCCGCGCGGTGGTGGATCTGCAGCGAGGTGACTACCAGGACATTGACCAGCTCAACGCGGCGCGGCCGTTCGTCAAGGCGGCGTACCGGATTGGGCGGGTCGAAGACATCGGCCGCGGTGTGGCGCGGGCGATCCGGACCGCGGTCTCCGGCCGCCCGGGCGGGGTCTATCTCGACATCCCCGGCGAGGTGCTGGGCCAGTGTCTGGAAACGTCCGTCGCTGCGTCGACGGTCTGGCGTGTTGTGGATCCCGCACCGCGCCAGTTGCCGGCACCGGAGGCGGTCGAGCGGGCGCTGGATGTGCTCAGCCGGGCGCAGCGGCCGTTGATCGTGCTGGGCAAGGGGGCCGCATATGCCCGCGCCGACGAGGTGATTCGGCAGTTCGTCGAAGTTACCGGGATTCCTTTCCTGCCGATGTCGATGGCCAAGGGCTTGCTACCGGACTCGCACCCGCGCTCGGCCGCAGCCGCCCGTTCGTTGGCGATCGCCCGCGCCGACGCCGTGCTGCTCGTCGGTGCCCGACTGAATTGGCTGCTCGGTCACGGTGATTCGCCACAGTGGTCGAAAGATGCCGAGTTCATTCAAATCGACATCGCCGCAGCGGAGTTCGACAGCAATCAGCCGATCGCGGCACCGCTGGCCGGTGACATCGGCTCGGTTTTGTCGGCGCTGCTGGACGGCGCGGCAGCGCGCGCGGTGACAGCACCGGCCGGTTGGATTGACCAGCTCGCCGAACGAAAGGCATGCAACGACGCCAAGATGCGGGAGCGGCTGGCCGAGAATCCGCACCCCATGCGGTTCTACAACGCCCTAGCGGCCATTCGTGCTGTGCTGCAACGTAACCCAGACGTCTACCTGGTCAACGAAGGTGCCAACGCGCTGGACCTGACCCGCAACGTCATCGATATGGAGTTGCCGCGGCACCGGCTCGACACCGGAACCTGGGGTGTGATGGGCATCGGCATGGGCTATTCCATCGCTGCGGCGGTCGAGACGGGGCGACCGGTCGTCGCCATCGAGGGTGACAGCGCCTTTGGTTTCAGCGGCATGGAAATCGAAACCATCTGCCGCTACCGGCTACCGGTCACCGTCGTCGTCCTCAATAACGGTGGCGTCTACCGGGGCGACGAGTCGGTGTCCGGACCCGACCCGGCGCCGACCGTGCTCAACGCCGGCGCTCGTCACGAACTGCTCGCAGCAGCCTTCGGCGGCAAGGGATATCACGTGACCACGCCGACGGAACTGGACGCCGCGTTGTCCGAGGCACTCGCCGCGCAGGGGCCGGCGTTGATCGACTGCGAACTCGATCCCGCCGCCGGGGTGGAGAGCGGGCATCTGGCCGGTCTCAACCCCGCCAGGGCTAGCGCGCCTGCGTGAGTCCGCGCAACTGCGCGTCGAAGAACTCGTCGAGGGCGAGCCGCTGCGCTGACGCTACGAGTGCGCGGGCGACGGGAGATCCCGGCCCAGTGGCATTGGTGGCCAAGGCGATCGGGGCCCGCAGTACCGGATCGACCAATTCGACCGCCCGGATCTCGCCGCGCGCCGGCGTCATCCACAACCAGGTGTGCGGCACGATGGTTGCCCAGTTTCCGTTGGCCACCTGCGCGAACAGCGAAGCAACCGAGTCTGTTTCGACCTGGGGACGCACGGTGATGTCATGCTCGGCGAACGCCGCGTCGATAACCTGCCGGTCCCGCATGTCCTGGGTGAGCAGTGCCAGCGGTAGTTGCGCCGCGTCCGGCCAGCGCATCACGCGCGCACCGGGCGGGAACATGTCCGCGCGCGCCAGCAGCACGTACTGCTCCTCGTAGAGCGGCACCAGCGCCACGTCCTGGCCGGCTTCGGGCGCCGGGTGCGCTATCACGGCGTCCAGTTCGAACTCGTGCAGGCGTCGGTACAGCTCGGTTGTGGCCAACCGAGAACTGATCTGTACCTTTGCTAAGGGGTGGGCCGAGCAAAACGTGGACAGCACCAGGGACGCGGTCGTCGATGCGGTCGGGACGGTGCCCAGCCGAAGCGTTCCTGCGATGCCGGACTGCACCGCGTGTACCTCGGCTTTGAACGCGTCATGCTCGGCCAGGATCCGTTTGGCCCAGACCACCAACCGCTCGCCCTCCGGGGTAAGACCCTCGAAGCTGTGCCCCCGGTTGATCAGCGTCACGTTGAGTTCGCGTTCCAGCTTGGCAATCGCGGCGGACAGCGCTGGCTGGGACACGTAACACCGTTCGGCCGCGCGGGCGAAGTGGCGCTCCTGGGCGACCGCGACGAAGTACTCCAGCTGCCGAAAGAGCACCCGCACCTCCTTTGGCGATGGCCCGCGTCCCCGCTGAGGCTAACCCGTCGATCCGGACCCGGGAAGATAGCGGTGGTCGCGCACTCGGCTACATCGGAATTGTTTGCTATGACCCGCCCCACACGGATAGCCACTAGAATATTGACTTGTGTTGATCGCACCAACCCGAAGGGTGAACGCCATGCGTCGAGCAGTTCGGTATCTATTCGTGGTGATCGCGATCACGACCATGGCCGCGGCTGGGTCCGGCAGCCCCGCCACCGGCGCCGTTCCAGTGCCGCACCCGCTGCCCGCGGTGGCGTCCGTCTTCCCCTCCAATGGGGCGGTGGTGGGCGTGGGCGCTCCGGTAGAGGTGACGTTCACCGCACCGGTCACCGATCGCCGCGCGGCCGAACGATCCATCCGCATCGGCGCCCCGGGCAATCCGACGGGCCACTACCAGTGGTTGGACGGCAATGTCGTGCAATGGATTCCGGACCAGTACTGGCCTGCGCACACCCGCATCTCGGTGGGCGTTCAGGAGCTGACCGAGGGCTTCGAGACCGGTGACGCCCTGCTCGGCGTCGCCAGCATATCCGCGCATACATTCACCGTGAGCCGCGACGGCGTCATCCTCCGGACCATGCCGGCCTCGATGGGCAAGCCGAGCCGTCCCACGCCGATCGGTAATTTCAATGCGATGTCGAAGGAACGGTCGGTCGTCATGGACTCCCGCACCATCGGTATCCCACTCAATTCCTCGGACGGGTACCTGATCACCGCCCAATACGCGGTACGCGTCACCGGCAGCGGGGTGTATGTCCACTCGGCGCCGTGGTCGGTGAACTCGCAGGGCTACGCCAACGTCAGCCACGGGTGCATCAACCTGAGCCCGGACAACGCCGCCTGGTACTTCAACATGGTCACGATCGGCGACCCGATCAACGTCGTCGCCTGAGATCAGAACGCGCTGGGCTGACCGCTGCCATGACCAACACCTTGCAGGACCCCAGGGTCACTTCGGCGCTCGACCGGATGTACGCCGCCGCCCAAGACCAGATGGCGCTGTTACGGGACAGGCAGGGCGAGTTTGCCCGGCCGATGACCGTGCAGGAGCGCACCGAAGCGATGAGCGAGTTCTACATCCCGGTGACCCCTGATGCGGGCCGGTTGCTGTACGCGCTGGTGCGGGCGACCCGCCCCGAGACCATCGTCGAATTCGGGATGTCTTTCGGCATTTCCGCGATTCACCTGGCGGCGGGCGTGCGCGACAACGGCACCGGCCGGGTGATCACCACCGAACTCAGCGAGGCCAAGATCGCTGCTGCCCGGCGGACATTCGCCGAGACCGGTCTGGACGATGTGATCACCATTCTGGAAGGGGATGCGTTGGTCACGCTGGCCGAGTTGAACAAGCCAGTCGGATTCGTGCTTTTGGACGGTTGGAAAGACCTGTATCTACCCGTGATTCGGCTGATCGAGCCGAAGCTGTCGCCGGGGGCGCTGGTGATCGCAGACAACACCGAGGCAACCGACACCCGCAGCTATCTCGATCACGTCCGGGATCCAGGTAATGGTTACGTCAGCTTCAACTTTCCGGCCCGGGCCAGTGACAGCATGGAACTCAGTTGCCGGACAACCGGTTAGTCAGCGAACCGACTCCTCGAGCCACGGCAACAACCATTTGACACCTTCGGGGGTGAGGTGGACGCCGTCGCTGCGCACCTTGATGCCGTCGACCTTGGCGGTGTAAACACCGTCGGGACATAGCTTTTTGTTCAGATCCACGATTCCGACGTTGGACCGGTGGCTGATTGCGTTGCGTAACATGGTGTTCCACTCGTTGACACGACCGGGTTGATCCTCGGGGTACAGCCGGCCGTCCGCCCTTTCACCGCCGCGGCTGTAGGGCACGGTGGCGACCATGACGCGGACACCGGTCGCGCCCACGATGTCCAGCGCGCGATTCAGCTCGAAATCGAGATAAGCATCGAATGTCGGGTCACCGATGTGGGTCCATTTGCCTTCGTTGACCCGGTCCACCGTCTCCCACCGGCCGATGACGAGCAGGGCGACATCGGGACGGTCGTGGCTGACCTGGGCCGCCCAGCGGGCCGGCCAGCCGTCGCATTCCGCGCGTTGTTCCAGGGTTTGGCCGATGTAGCGGTACGGCGTGCCGCGCACCAGGCTGCATCCGATGACCGTGTGGTCGAGGAACTTGAAGCCGGGTGTCGGCGGCAGGTAGTGCATCATCGTCCACCCGATCGAATCGCCGAACACCGAAACGGTGAATGGCTGATTGGGGTCACGCGGACCGAGCGGTGTCGGCAGGCCGGCCCCCGGCGGTGACGGGGACACCGCGGCCACCGCGGACACGTCCGGTGGCAGGCCGACTTCGCGCAACCCCGTCCCGACCGGAACCACCATGATCGTCGCAGCAGCGGCACTGGCGACGGTGGCGGCGGCCAGTGGCAACAGCGCGACCCGTTGCGGTCGCCAGCGCCGGATGGGCTGTTCGATCGCCCACCAGGACACCCCTGCCACCACGACGGTCGCCGCGCACCGGGCACCGAACAGCCCCAGGCCCGTCCAGCCGGTTCGCTCTCCGTTGAGCGTGAGGAAAATCGGCCAGTGCCAGAGGTAGACGCCGTAGGAGATGGTGCCCAGCCACACCAACGGACGCCATGCCAGCACCCGGGCCACCGCGCCGCGCTGTTCCAGCGCGACGGGGGCGATTACCAGGACGGCGGCAATCGCCACCGCGATCAGCAGACCGTGTCGGAATTCGCCGGCGCCCCCGGTGGCCAGATGCGTGATCGCCGCGAGGACAGCCAAGCCCACCAGCGGCAGCGTCCGCGCGACTCGCCGGCCCCACCTACTCCGGATCAGGCACCATCCCCGGTTCAACGCCGGCCAATCCCGCACCAGCAGTGCCGAAGCGGCGGCGCCGACCAACAAAGCTTGGGCACGGGTGTCGGTGCCGAAGTAGATCCGATCGCGGGTCGCGTCGGAGGTGCAGGCAATCGCGGCCACCGCCGACGCCAGTGCTCCCACGGTGGCGATGACGAAGGCGGCCAACCGAACGTGGCCCACGGTGATCTTGGCGAAGTAACGCCTGGCTCGGGCCGCCATCAGCAGCGTCACGCCGATCAGTAGCAGCGGCCAGACGAAGTAGTACTGCTCTTCGACGCCTAGTGACCAGGTGTGTTGCAACGGCGAAGGGGGAGCGCCCTGGGTGAAGTAGTCGGTCTGCTGGGCCACGAACCGCCAGTTGGCCACCCACAGGAATGCGGCGATGGCGTCGCCGCGCAGTCCGTTCTGCGCCTGGTAGGGCAGAAATTCGCGGGCTACTCCGACCGTGAGAACCATGAGCAACAACGCCGGCAACAGTCGGCGGACCCGGCGGATCCAGAATCCGGCGAGGTCGATACGGCCGGACTGTCCCAGCTCGTCGAGCAGGAGCGACGTGATCAGAAATCCGCTGAGCACGAAGAAGACGTCGACGCCGATGAATCCGCCGCCCACACCCGGGATGCCGCCGTGCCCGACCAGTACCAGCGCGACGGCGATCGCCCGAAGACCGTCCAGGGCCGGAATACCGCGTTGCCGCTCGGGGCGATCCGCGACCCGACCCACTCGGCGGACCGGCGCCACCCAACGGGGTTTCCCTGCACGTCGGGAAGCAGAAGCCGCCGGTGCGGCGTTATCTCCGCCCGGTTCCGTGCTGACTGTCAGCGCGCCGCGACCACCTTGCCGTCCGGCGCCGTATTTGATGCCGATACGTCGCTGCCCCTCCTCTTGATCCGAGAAAGTTTAGAGCCGGCGCGGCTGGATCGAACCGACCGACACGCGGGATAGCCGAAGACACACAACGGTTTTGCGCCTGCGTGGGTAGCGCGGCAGGGCCGGCCGCAACGGGCCTCGTATCCTGGACTCCGAATACGCGTTACCCGGACAGAAGGCGACGACATGGGCTGGTTCTCCCGGCGCGAAAGGACCGCTCCTCCCGCCCCTTCTCCCGCCCGCGCCATGCGCGACTACACCCCTCCCAGGACAGACGCCGGGCCGCCCTGGGTCGGACGGGCACTCCGTCTACCGGCGCTGCCGACACCCGCCGCCGCACCCGAGTTGGCCGGACGGGCCGCCGATGCCGCCCGTACGGTGTCCGGCATCGAACTCGACTACACGCCCGACTCCCTGCAGCACGTAGACGCGATCTTGGCCGGGTTCCGCGAACCGGGATCCGACGTCATGGCCGAATCGATTTTCGTATTCGGCTGCTACATCGGTGAAGTCATGGTCCGCAACGCCGGTTACGTGTGGGTGGACACACCGGCGGATCTGGCCCGGCATCTGGGCGCCCTCACTGTGTACCACCCCGGCACTCGCACTCACGCCAACCCGATCAGCAAGGCCTTCAAACGCGTCGACTACGGCGAGCCTGACAACTTGACCTACTTCTACCGGGTGTTTACGGCCGGCTAGTCCGGCTAGGTCAGGCGGGATTGGCTTCCGCGGCCCGCAGACCCAGTTCGTCGAGCACCTCGTCGGTGTGCGCACCGAGTTCCGGCGCCGGACCCGCGACCTGTCCCGGGGTGCGGGAGAACCACGTCGGCACGCCCGGGAATCGCACCGGCCCGTGCGAACTGTCCACCGTCTCGAAGAACCCGACGGCGTCCAAGTGCGGATCGTCGAACAGCGCGGCAGGACTGGAGATCGGCGATGCCGGAATCTGCAGCCGGCGCAACAGGTCCAGCCATTCGCCGGTGGTGCGCTGGGCGAATGTCTCGGCCAGCAGCGCGTACACGGTGTCGATCTGGCGCGCCCGGCCCTCGAGCGTGGCGTACAAATCGCTGGTCCAGGGCGGTCGGACGGCGTTGATGAACGCCGCCCAATGCTTGTCGTTGTAGATCAGCGCCGCGATGTAGCCGTCGCTGGTGCGGTAGGGCCGCCGATTGGGTGCGACCGTGCGCGGATAGACCGCCGGGCCCAGGGGCGGATCGAACATGGCGCCATTGGCGTGCTCGACGAGCATGAACGACGCCATCGCCTCGAACATGCCGATCTCCACCTCCTGCCCTTCGCCGGTGCGTTCGCGATGGAACAGGGCCATCATCGTCGCGTACAGAGCGGTCAGGCCGGCTACCTTGTCGGCCAGAATGGTCCCGACGTAGTTGGCCTCGCCGGTCAGCTGCTCCTGCACAGACGGGAGTCCGCAGGCGGCCTGGATGGTGTCGTCGTAAGCGGGCAGGTCCCGGTTTGGTCCGCGCCTCCCGTAGCCATAGCAGTTGGTGTAGACGATGTCCGGGTTGATCGCGGCGACGTCGGTGTAGCTGAATCCCAACCGGGCGATCGCCTTGGATCGCATCGAGTGGATGAACACGTCGGCCCGTTCGATCAGTGTGCGCAGGGCCGTCCGGCCCGCTTCGGACTTCAGGTCGACGGTGATTCCTCGTTTGCCGCGGTTGACATTGACGAATACACCACTCATGCCGGGCGCCGGCCCCACCGAGATGTACCGGGTGTCATCGCCTTGCGGGGGTTCGATCTTGACGACGTCGGCGCCCATATCGGCCATGATCTGGGTGCAGTAAGGTCCCATCACCATTGCGGTGAGGTCGACGACGCGCACGCCGGCCAGTGGCCCGGTACTAGGCATGATGCGCGCTTTCCCGGCCCGCCCACGTGGCGGACTCGAAGCTGTAGCGGATGTGATCGGCATGTCCGTTCGGCACCGGCGGGAAGACCAGTGGCGCGGCCAGATCCCGTACCGCATAGAGTTGCTCGGCGACGTTCTCGATCGTCCACGACAACCGCTGCACCCCTGGGCTTTCGGCCACCACCGCTCTGGCCACTCGACCGGCGATGGCGATCAGCATCTCACCGGTGATCGGGCAGGATTCGTGCGCCAGCAGGCCCACCACCGGTGCCACCAGGTCGGTACCCATCGGTGGATACGCCGAGATGTCAAGGCCGTCCGCCATTCTCGTCACGGCCGAGGGAACGATGACATTGCACAGCACCCCTTCGGCCGCACCTTCGAGCGCGACCACGTTGGCCAAGCCCACCAGTCCGGCCTTCGCGGCGGCGTAGTTGGCTACCCCGTGGTTGCCGTACAGTCCGCCAATCGACGAGGTCAGAATGATCCGGCCGTAACCGGACTCGCACATGAGCGGGAACGCCGGACGCACGACATGGAAGGCGCCGCGCAGGTGCACGTCCAGCACGGCATCGAAGTCCTGGTAGCTCATCTCTTTCAGTGACCCGCGGCGCACCGTGCCGGCGTTGTGGATCAGGATGTCGATGCGACCGAAATGGTCGACTGCGGCCCGGATGATCGCCTGCCCGCCCGCGGGGGTGGTGACCGACTCGACACAGGCGACGGCTTGCCCTCCGGCCGTGGCGATTTCGGCGGCTACCTGGTGGGCCGGCGATGGGTCAGCGTCATCCCCTGTCAGCGTGCCGCCGGTGTCGTTGACTACGACCTTGGCACCTCGCGCGGCCAGCATCAGGGCATAGGCACGCCCGAGGCCGCGCCCGGCGCCGGTGACCACCGCAACCCGATCGTCGAATCTGAGTTCAGTCATCACGATTTCAGATCTAGGCCATCGAGTGTGCCGGTGGCGCGCCATTCCGCGAGCAGGTCACCGAAAGCATAGAAGCCTGGCCCGTACGGCTCACCTAGATGTGACCGGATGCCCTCGGCTCCGCCCCCTTCGTTGTTGTAATACCCGGGCGTGCAGGCCTGATCGAATGCACTGTTGTCGATCGCGGTCTCGCGAATCGTCTTGCCCCACTGATCCTGCGCCTCCTGGCTGGGCTCGACGGTGGTCGCACCGCGGGCCAGCGCTTGGGCGATGATGTAAGCGATGTGTTCGCCCTGCAATTCGTAGTTCGCAGCGATGTTCGCCGAAATGCCGACCTGGGTGAATCCGGTGAAAAACTGGTTGGGGAATCCTCTACTGGTCATGCCGTGCAACGTCTTGTAGCCGTCGTTCCAGTAGTCGAAGAGTGACAGACCGTCACGGCCCTCGATTGCTTCCAGGGAGTACCGACGGCTGATCTCCGTCGTGATCTCGAACCCACTGGCGTAGATGATGCAATCGACCTCGTATTCAACGCCATTCGCGACCAGCCCTTTTGCGGTCGCTCGCTCCACCCCCTTGGACGACGAGACGTCGACCAGCGTCACGTTGGGACGGTTGAACGTCGGGAGGTAGTCGTCGTTGGTGCATGGGCGCTTGCACAGAAAGTTGTAATAAGGCTTGAGCGCCTCTGCGGTGTCGGGATCGTCGACGATGTCTTGGATGCGGTGACGCAGCCGCTCCATGACCTTGAAATCCTCCTCCTCCCGGATCGCCATGAACTGCTCCGGGGTCAACGAACCGGGATCTTCCAGGGCCAGCACCCGGGCGGCGGTGTTGCGGCCGAGTTCGGTCCAGAAGTCGCAGACCAGATCCGGTTGTCCGGGCGCCATTCCTTCGAACGTCCACGCATGGAAGTTGCGCTGCCGCTCCTTCTGCCAGCCCGGCTGCAACGATTTAACCCATTCGGGATCGGTTGGGGTGTTGTTGCGGACCCCTACCGAGGATGGGGTGCGCTGAAAAACGTAGAGGTGCTTGGCATCCCGGCCTAAGAACGGGACTATCTGGATAGCGGTCGCCCCGGTGCCCACTACCGCGACGCGTTTGTCGGCGAGCTTGTCCATGCCGCCGTTGCTGTCCCCTCCGGTGTAGCTGTAGTCCCAGCGCGACGAATGGAAGCTGTGGCCCTGGAAGTCCTGCAGCCCAGGGATTCCCGGCAGCTTGGGACGGTGAAACGGTCCCGACGCGACGACGACGAACCGCGCCCGGATGTCATCGTCACGGTTGGTGCCGACCCGCCAGCGCTTGATGTCCTCATCCCAGTGCAGGGCCCGCACCTGGGTGGAGAAGAGCGCGGAATCGTAGAGGCCGTAGTGCTTACCGATGCGCTGACAGTGCTGGTAGATTTCCGTCCCGTCGGCGAACTTCTTGCTCGGGATGTAGTTCAGTTCTTCCAGTTGCGGTATGTAGCAGTATGATTCGTTGTCGCACTGCAGTCCGGGGTAGCGGTTCCAGTACCACACGCCGCCGAAGTCGCCGCCGAGTTCGATGATGCGAACGTCCTCGACGCCGGCCTTCTTCAGGTGCGCTGCGCACAGCAGGCCGCCGAATCCGCCGCCAAGCACGGCAACATCGATGTCCGCCGAGATCGGATCGCGCACCAGGTCCGGCGAGTGCGGGTCGATTTCGTAGTATCCGGCGAAGTCGTCAACCAGTTCGATGTACTGCTTGGAACCTTCTGGACGCAGCCTCTTTTCGCGTTCCTGGCGGTACTTCTCCCGCAACGCGTCCAAGTCGATGTCGACGGGCGCCGTTGTCGGGGGGCAGTCGGAGAATCCAGTCATGCCAGGGCATTCTCCGGGAGTGCCGCGGGATGCAGTGGCGCGTCCATCTTCTGGACGGCCGGCAGTACTTCTTGTGCGAACAGCCGGGTGCTGGCCAGCGCGTCGTCGTAGGGCATGGTGCCGAACTGCGGGACGATCGTCAGCTCGCAGAATGAGCACGCTTCCTGGGCCGCTGTAATCCGCTGGTAGATGTCTTCCGGCGTCCCGATCAACAGATTGGAAGCGTGATAACCCGGCGTCTTCGAGGGGCCCTTTGCTGCTTTGCTCTCGGAACCGGTGACCGATGACGCCAATACCGCGGTGGCGGTGGCTTCCCGCGCCGCATAGGCTTCATATCCCTTGACGCCCTTGAAATTCGAGGCGTCCGCGAATCCATAGTGCACTGTGACGTCACGGTTGGCCGTCCAGATCCACTCTTCGGATCGCGCGGCGTCGTCCGGGTCGGCCGTGCAGTACATGAACATCACGTTCTTGGGTTGGCACGGCGGCAGGCCTTCTTCCCGACGGAAAGTGTTGACCTTCTGCACTTCTCGCCCCGCCTCCTCGATGGGTTTGTTGCCCACGAACAGCGGCACCATGCCCCGCCGGGACAGGATTTCCAGCGACTCCGCCGTAGACGACGAGCTGTAGATTCGATTGAACAAATCGCGGCTGCGCGGTTCGGGGCGCAGTGACATCTCCGGCACCTTGAAGATCTCCCCGTCGTAGGAGAACCGCTCCCCGGAAAACGCCAACTGCAGAATGTCCAGGGTCTCGTTGAAGCGTTGCCGGCTTTCTTCGCGGGGGACACCCACGGCCTCGAATTCGCCCTTCGAGACCCCGCGGCCGATCCCGATGGTGTCGTAGCGGCCGTTGGAGAGGATGTCGAGGTAGGCGATTTGATGCGCCAACCGGATGGGGTGCCACCACGGTGCGACCACGACGAAGGTGCCAAGACTGATCCGCTCGGTGCGCCCGGCGAAGTAGCTCAGCGCCTGAATCGGGTTGGGCGTCATGCCGTATGGGGTTCCGCAGTGCTCGGGCATCCAGACGCCGTCGAACCCCAGCGGCTCGGCGAGGTCGGCGATCGCGAGCGTACCTTGCACACACTCCCAGTCCGGCGTCGCGGGCGGCTGGCTGAAGTCCTCTGCGAGCACCCGGTCCCAGTCCTGGGAGTTGTGGGCTCCGAAGCCAAGATTGACCTTCATCGTTGCATCTCCGTCTCTCTCTCGAATTCGGCGGCCAGCTCTCGCGGGGCCCCGGTTCCCATGTACTCCGCCAGGTTGCGGTGCAGGTTCGCGGTACTGCGCTCCATGTAGGGGTTTGGTCTGGGGCCACGGAACCCCAGCGACTTCATGCCCTGTTGCACCGCGGCCATGTTGGAGAAGTCCTGCGGCAACACGCTGCGCCAGTTCGGGTCGTCGGGTGGCGCATACACCCACTCCGTCTGCGGTTCTTCGCCTTTCGGATACAGCTCGTAGCAGGATGCCTCGAAGATGCACTGGTCCGGGTCGTAACCGTGGGGACGGGCGCTGTAACACAGTGCGGTGGTCAAGCCCTGCCCGATCTGGAAGTTCGGGAAGATCTGCCACGCGGTGCCGCTGTTGGCCAGGTGCTCGGGATCTATGGTCGGCCAGATCACCCCGCGCGCTTCGTCGTCCCGGCGCGCCGACGCTAGCCAGTGACTGAGCACTTTGTCAGGCGGCGCATCCTCGGGTAACTCGTCGACCAGGCGAAGCGCGGCATCGACCAGTGTCCTGGTGGTGGTGGCGTTGGTCTCTTCCAAGGTGTACAGCTGCATCTCTGCGGTCGAAACGCGCGCGTCTGCCCCGGTGCCGAGCCGGATCTTGGATTTCGTTTCGGAGAGATCTTTGGGCGCGTCGTAGCCGATGTTGCTGTGTTTACCGTGGGCGGCGGCCCAGCCCCGGAAATTGCCGAACTTGTTGAACTGCGGATGTGTGGTGGCGACGTGGTAGGTCTCGTTGAACGCCTCCATCGCGACCTTCCAATTGCATTGGAAATGCAGCCATTTGCGCCACTTACACCGCATGTTCTGCAGGTTGAAGGGGTCGAGCATGGTGGCGGCGGGTTCAAGGTACTCGCGCAGCGGCTCCGCCGCGGGATCCATGTTGATCCAGATCCAACCGCCCCAGGTGTCGACGTGCACCGTGGTCAGATGGGTGTTCTCCGGTGTCAGCGCTCCCTGCCAATCGGCCTGTTCGGGAATGTGTACGCACTTGCCGTCGTGGTCGTAGGTCCAGCCGTGGAATCCGCAAACGAAGGACTTCTTGTGTCCGCAAGCGCTTTTGGCGCCCGCGGGGGTATCCACCAGGCGACGGCCGCGGTGCACGCACACGTTATGGTGCGCCGTCAATGTGTCCGGGCCGGTACGCACCACCAGAATTGAGTCGTCGAGTATGTCGTAGGTGAGGTAGCTGCCCACCTTTGGTAGATCTTCAACGCGTCCGACCTGCTGCCATACTTTGCGCCACAGCCTGTCCCGTTCGGCACGCGCATACTCCTCGGAGATGTACGCCTCGACCCCGATGGTCACCGGAGCGGTCAGTTCGTCATCCATCGCGATCTCCTTAGTCCCAGCGCTGTATCGCGGCGCGGAAGGACTCGTCCTTGAGGAACAACGACGTGTTGTCCGCTCCCAGGTGTCCCCATTTCAAATTGAGTCCGCCGTCGACCAGCAAGGTCTGTCCGGTTATGTAGGTCGACAGGTCCGACAGGAGAAACAGGATCGCGCCGGCCACCTCGTCGGGACGCCCACGTCGACCCATCGCGATGGCGCGGCGGTCACGCTCGGGATCGTCGTCGGTGTAGGTCCGGGATGCCGGTGTCTCGGTGACGCCCGGGGCGACGGCGTTGACCCGGATGGCACCTCCGTCGTCGCATGCCAGTTCGGCGGCCATGGTGCGGGTGGCCGCCACGATGGCGGCTTTGGCGGTGCCGTACGCGATGTGGAACGGGGCGGTGTTCATCCCGCTGATCGACGAAATGGACACGATCGAGCCGGATCGCTTGCGGCTCTTCAATTCGGCGGCCACCGCCTGACTCATGAAGAACATGGTCTCGAGGTTGCGGGTGAAGAGTTCGCGCCAGTCGCT
This sequence comes from Mycobacterium asiaticum, assembly GCF_001673315.1. GTDB lineage: Bacteria > Actinomycetota > Actinomycetes > Mycobacteriales > Mycobacteriaceae > Mycobacterium > Mycobacterium asiaticum_B. The sequence goes on from NZ_LZLQ01000100.1 coordinate 108,454, forward strand.
GCGCGTCACGCGGGTGGACGGCATCCACGTCGATGGATCCGCCCCACCGGCGACGTTGACGAGTCCGTACAACTCGCCGTCGGCCTCACGCGCGGCGTCCAGGGCAGCATTGACGCCGTCGTCGGTGGACACGTCGGCCGCCACTGGCAACACCGCCAGGCCGTCGGCGATCAGCGGTCCCACGTGCTCGTCGAGATTGTCCTGGCCGCGGCTCACCGCGATGACGGTGGCCCCCGCCTCGGCGACCGTTCGCGTGACGGTGGTGCCGATCCCACCGCCGCCGGCGCCGGCGACCACAACGACCCGGCCGGCCAGGCTGAGAAGATCCCCGGTCACGTAATTGTCCGGACAAGATAATGACGTGCATCCATTAGAGAGCATGATTCTCTGCTACTGCGCTGCACGTCAAGACCGTAGCGGTTTTTGTGCTGGGCTATTGTCTGGACCAATAGGGATTGCTATCGTCCGAGCGGTGAAGGCTGCTCGCTACAGCGCCGCCCGGCCTCCCAGCGTTGCCGAAGGCTGGACGCTGACCCGGCTCACTGAGCCCAGTCGACTGTTCGGGGCGAACGGTCTGCGCACCGGTCCCGACGGACGCATCTACATCGCCCAGGTGACGGGCAGCCAGATCAGTGCCCTGGACCCGGCGACCGGCCGACTCGACACCGTCAGCGCCAAGGGCGGCGACATCATCGCTCCCGACGACGTGGCTTTCGATCCGGATGGCAACCTGTATGCGACCGAGGTGATGGATGGGCGGGTCAGCATGCGCGACCCTGCCGGCCGCAGCCGTGTTCTTCGTGACGACATTCCGTCCGCGAACGGCATCACCGTGCACCGGGGCAGGCTGTTCGTCGGGGAATGCCGCGCGGGGGGTCGCCTGCTCGAACTCGACCGCAACGGCGGCGCACCCCGGATACTGCTGGAAGACGTCCCGTCGCCCAACGCGATGGAGGTGGGGCCGGACGGATTGCTGTACTTCCCGGTGATGGGGGCCAACGAGATCTGGCGCATCGACCCCGAAGGCGGTGAGCCGGAGCGGGTCGCCGCGGACCTCGGCGTCCCCGACGCGGTGAAGTTCGACGCGGCGGGCCATATCGTCTCGACCCAGGTGCACAGTGGTCAGGTGCTGCGCATTGATCCACGCTCGGGTGAGCGCAGTGTCCTCGCCAATCTGAATCCGGGACTGGACAACCTGACGTTCGTCGGCGAGCGACTGTTCGTCTCCAACTTCACCGGCGAGATCACCGAGATCCTGGGTGACGGCACCACCCGGGCCGTGCTGCCCGGTGGTTTGAACTGGCCGCTGGACCTGACCGTCGGCGCTGACGGCAGTCTCTACGTCGCCGATGGAACCTATTTCTACGCCTTGGCGGATGGCGCGATGCGTACCGCCGGCATGTTGTTCAGTCCCGGTTACCCGGGGTTCCTGCGCGGCGTGGCCGCCACCGGCCCCGGTGAGTTCGTCGTCACCACTTCCAACGGCGAAGTAGCCCGATATAGGCCGGACAGTAACGAAAGCGACTTCCTGGCAACCGGTTTCGATCAGCTGTACGGGGTAGCGGTGGCCGCCCCGGACAGCTTCGTGGTCGCCGAACTGGGCACCGGACGGGTGCTCGGCATCAACAGCAGCGGCGTCGAGGTGTTGGCAGCGGGTCTGGCCGAACCGGTCGGCGTGGCAGTCACCCGGGACGGCGGTTGCCTGGTCTCCGAGGCCGGCGCCGGGCGGGTGCTCAAGCTGGGCGACACTGTCCCACTACTCGAGGGGCTGCAGCGGCCGCAGGGGCTGTTGGTGCTCGACGATCACATCTATGTAATCGACGCCGGCGCAAAGGAACTCATCGCCGTGAACCTGAGCAGCGGAGCCCGGCGCACCATCGTCGCGGACCTGCCGGTGGGGGCGCCCCCCGGTGTCAGTCCCAAACCGCTGCGAGGGATGCCGCCGTTCTCCGGGCCGCAGGGACCGTTCGCCGGTATCGCGGCCGGCCCCGACGGCACCCTTTATCTGTCGGCGGATGCCGACGGCAGCGTCCTGGCACTGCGCCGGGAAACCTGAAGGGGCCACGGCGTTGTCGGACACCAAAGCTGTCGACCACCGCTATTTGCAGGTCGCGCGCACGCTGCGCAAGGAAATCGTCGACGGTGTCTATCCGGTCGGCTCCCAACTGCCGACGGAACACGAGCTGTGCGAGCGATTCTCGGTCAGTCGCTACACGATCCGGGAGGCGTTGCGCCGACTGCGCGACGACAACCTGGTCTCATCGCGTCCACGCACCGGAACCCTGGTGGTGCCACGACCTTCGGCCGACTCCTACGTGCAGCACGTCATGTCGATCAACGATCTGCTGGAATTCGCCACCGGTACCCGATTTGCGGCGGAGTCCGTAGCGATGGTCAGCATCGACGATGAACTCGCCGCCCGCACCGGTCTGGCCCTCGGTGAGCAGTGGCTCACCGTGCGCGGCTACCGTCAAACCGACGGGATCGGCGACACCGCCACCCCGCTGTGCCGAACCGAGTACTACATCAACCGTGCATTCGCGGCGGTGGGACGGCTATTGCAACGACACCAAGGGCCCGTCTTTCCGCTGATCGAGGACTTGTTCGGGCTCAGTATCGTTGAGGTTCATCAGGAGATCGTCGCCGTACTACTGTCATCCGATTTGGCCGCGGGCCTGGACGTCGAATCGGGCACGCCCGCCCTCCAGGTGCAGCGCACATACCGGGCCTCCGATGGTCAAGTCGCACAGGTCACGATCAACACCCACCCGGCGGCCCGCTTCCGCCATTCGATGACGATGCGACGAGTGCGTGGCTAGGCAGCTCAAAGACGGGCGGTGGGTTCGTTGGGACGACGAGCGCGCTGCCGTTGCTTATTCGCGTGGTTGGTGGACGGACACCACGCTGGGGGACGCCGTGCGGACGGCGGCGCGGGACACTCCGGGGCGCGTGGCGTTGATCGACGGTGACAACCGACTGACCTGTGCCGATCTGCACCGGCGTGCGACAGCGCTGGCTCACGCCCTGCTCCGGCGCATCCCGCCGAGCAGCGTGGTGTCGTTCATGCTGCCCAACTGGCATGAAGCCGCGGTGGTGTACCTGGCCGCCACCCTCGCCGGCATGGTGGCTAACCCGATCCTGCCATCGCTACGGGATCGGGAGCTGCGTTTCATCCTCGAAGACGCCGACAGCCGAATCATTTTCATTCCGTCCACCCTCGCCGGGCACGACTACGCCGCGATGCTGCGCCGGGTCGGTGCCCAGTTGGCGTCGCCACCGGATGTGGTTGTGCTGCGCGGAGATTGCGGCTCCGACCAGGTGCCATTCGAGATGCTGACCGCCGGGAGTCCCGCGGCCGTGCAGCTGCCGACGCTGGACCCCGACGCGGTGCGCATGATCCTCTACACCTCTGGCACCACCGGTCGCCCGAAAGGTGTTCTGCACAGCCATAATTCAATTAACGCCCTGCTCAGCCAGATACGCGACCACTGGATGGTCGAGCCGTGCGACTCGTTTCTGGTGGCCTCGCCGATCGCTCACATCGGCGGTTCCATCTACGCGTTCGAAGCTCCTTTCCTGCTCGGTGCCGCCGCGGTCCTCATGGAACGCTGGAACGCCGACGAGGCGGTGCGCTTGATGGACACCGAGCGCTGTACCCACATGGCGGGCGCGACTCCATTCCTGGAGCAACTGTTGGCGGCGGCACGGCGCGCGGGCACCCGGTTGCCCACTCTGAAACTGTTCATTTGCGGTGGCGCTTCCGTGTCGCCTTCGCTGATCCGAAGAGCGGCTGCATATTTCGGGTCCGCAGTAGTTACCCGCGTCTACGGATCCACCGAGGTGCCGGTGACGACGGTGGGGTCCCCCCAGCACCGCGACTACGCCGCGGACACCGACGGCCGGGTCGGCCTGGCCACGGTCAAGCTGGACAACGGCGAAATCCTGGTGCGCGGACCGCAGATGCTGGTCGGCTATCTGCACCCCGAAGACGACGCCGGATGTTTCGACGCCGACGGCTACTTTCGCACCGGCGACCTGGGCCGCTGGGTCGACGACGACTACCTTGTCGTCACCGGAAGGGCCAAGGACGTGATCATCCGCAACGGAGAGAACATCTCACCCAAAGAAGTCGAGGACGTCCTGGTCAGCCACCCGGACGTGGCCGAGATCGCCATCGTCGGCCTGGCCGATGACCGAACTGGTGAACGGGCGTGCGCGGTAATCGTGCCGGCCACCGCCTCGATTCCCGACACCGCGAGCCTGCGCGCATTTTTGGAGGACTCGGGTGTTGCCCGTTTCAAAGCCCCCGAGCAGGTGGTCATTTGGGACGATCTACCGAAGAACGACGCCGGGAAGGTGCTCAAGCACCGGATCAAGGCGGCGCTGGAAGAGGCAGGGCAGTGACATGCAGGTAGCGATCGTGACGGGAGCGACCGGCGGCATCGGATCCGGCTGCGCCGCAAAGCTTGCCGAGTCCGGCATGGCGGTCTTCGCGACCGGGCGCGACGAAACCAAGCTCGACCAACTGGCGCGGGGGGTCGGCGATCCGGACCGGTTGGCTACGCACGCCGTGGATCTCACCGACGACGCGGCGCCCAGCGAAATCGTCGGCGCCGCCCTCGCTCGTTGGGGCCGCATCGACTTCCTGATCAACGCGGCGGGCGTGGGCAGCCCGAAGCCGCTGCACGAGACCGATGACGAATCCCTGGACCACTTCCTCGGATTGATGCTGCGGGCACCATTCCGCTTGATCCGTGAGGTGTTGCCGCACCTGCAGCCCGGGTCGGCGATCATCAACATCACGTCGACGTTCGCCGTCGTCGGCGGCATGCGAGGCGGCGCTTACTCCGCGGCCAAAGGCGGACTCACGGCGATGACCACTCACATTGCCTGCCAGTACGGGGCGCAGGGAATCCGTTGTAACGCAGTGGCTCCTGGAGTCATCCAGACCGCTATGACCGAGCATCGGCTGGGCGATGAGCGGTTCCGGCGCATCAACACCGAAATGACGCCGCATCAACGGTTGGGCACGGTCGAGGACGTCGCCAGCACGGTGGCGTTCCTGTGCTCCCCGGGCGGGGCTTTCATCAACGGCCAGACGATCGTGGTCGACGGCGGCTGGAGTGCTACCAAATACCTGTCTGACTGGGCTCTGACTTCGGAGTGGAAGCCTCGCTGACTCAACGAGTTTCGAAATGCCGCCGGATGCCGTCGAGCATTTTGGCGTGCGCCTTGACCGCCTCGCGTACGGTGAACGCGGCCAGCGGGCGAGGCGCTGCGAACTGTATCCGTTCAGTGATTCGGGTGCCGCTGTCGACGGGGGTGAAGCTGACCGTCCCGCGCAGGCGCACACCCGGCGACTGGTCGGCTTCGGTCAGCACGTCACCGTTGAGCCGAACGTGCAGTCGCGCACGGTAGCTCACCTTCATGGTGATCGGACCCACCGGAATGCGATCCACCACTCGGTAGCTCTGTACATAGCCGTCGTCCTTCTCGGTGCGGGATAAAAGTTGCACCGACACGATCAGCGGGTGCACCAGCCTGATGTTGTCGAGATCGACGTAGAAGTCGCGCACCTCCCCCGGCGGCGCGGGCACCTCTTCGGTCAGCGTCCGTTCGGCGTGCGCGATCAACCACTTCATTGAATCCCGAATTGGGCCAGCAGAACACCCGTCCGCCACCAGATCAGCACCGCGAACAACGTCAATGCCGCGGCCGTCGCCGCGGCCTGGATGATGTCCCGATGCTGGCGGGGCGCATACACGTAGGCCGCAGCGAGCAATCCACCGGCGACCAGACCACCCACATGTGCCTGCCAACTAATCGCGTGGGAACTGATCGCCGGCACTACGAACGTGAACGCCAGGTTGATGACGATCACTGCGAGGACACCTCGGACGTCGAGGGTGAGCCGCTTCGCCGCCACGAACAAAGCAGCAAACAAACCGAATACCGCGCCGGAAGCACCCGCTGTCGCGGTATTCAGCGGCGACAGCAGGTACACCAGCACCGAACCACCTAGCCCGCTCACCGCATACAGCGCGCCGAAGCGCAGACGGCCCAGCCACATCTCCAGCGGTGCACCCACCACATACAGCGCCCACATGTTCAACAGCAGATGCGGTGCGCCGTAATGCAGGAACGCCGAGGTCACCAAGCGGTAATACTGTCCGTCGGCGACGGCGGGCGGCCAGAGCGTGAACTGCTTCTGCACGCTCATCACCGTGACTTCGGCGATGAAGGCCAACACGTTGACCACGATCAGCGCGATGGTGACAACGGGTTTTCCCGCGCGCTCCCGTCCGCCGAACGGCGTCCGCTTCTCCCGAATGGTCCGGGCGCCGGCCTCGACGCATTGCACGCACTGGTGTCCGACGGCCGCACTGCGCATGCAGTCCCCACAGATCGGACGTTCGCACCGGGTGCACTGAACGTAGGTCTGACGGTCGGGATGCCGGTAACAGGTCGGTGCGTCGGCGGGCAGCTGCGGTGTATTCGGGCCGTTCATCGCATCCAATCTTGCCTGCTCGCAGATCCGTCGCCGAATCGGCGACCGGGCGGCGCGACTATTCCCTCGTCCGCAGAGTTGACCTACTGTGATTTGGGTGGAATCACACGGAACCCCTGAAATGGTGCCCGTCGAACACTTGCACTCCGGTGACCCGATCACCGATGGCGGCCAACGCTACATAGTTCTCGAGTCCAAGACTGTCGGCGACGGCTGTGTGGTCCTCGAACTGGAGTCCAGGATCGACCACCAACTGCAGGTCATCGAAAAGTCCTTCCCGGCGGGATACCACGTGGGCCGGGCTCATCACCGCGCGCTGTAGCTCATCCGCCGACGGCGCCGACACTGACACCGCGCGCCGTAGCTCATCCGCCCGATTGCGCCGACACTGACACCGCGCGCCGTGGCTCATCCGCCCGATTGCGCCGACACTGACACCGCGCGCCGTGGCTCGTCCGCCCGATTGCGCCGACACTGACACCGCGCACACAACACGCCGACGACCGTGTGCGCAGCTTCAATCTCGGCGGGCTCGCTCGTCAATCTCGGCGTGCTCGCGCCAATCTGGGCGTGCTCGCGCCC
>NZ_LZLQ01000101.1 GCF_001673315.1 Mycobacterium asiaticum
CCCCCACATCGGCCCAACCCAGGTTGACCCCCGAACTCAACAACCCCGACAACTGCGCACCGACATTGCCCACACCAGACACCACCGCCGAAGTCCCCACACCCAACACACTGGAGTTAAACAACCCCGACACATCCGACCCAAGATTGAACACACCCGAACTCAACGAAGCAGCATTGAACAACCCCGACACCGTCCGCACCCACCCCGACGGAACCTGGTTGAACCAACCCGACACCTGCGACCCCACATTGCCAAACCCCGACACCCCACCAGCACCGGAGTTGAAGAAACCCGACGACGGAGCAACAGTCGAATTCCCGAACCCCGGCACCGCCGAAATATGCAGGGGATTGAGCGACATGGGGCCGAGAATGAGGTCGACGTTGAGGTTGAGGGGAATCGGGTCGATTGTGTAGCCGTTCGGGAAGACCGTGAAGTCAGGGATGCCGCCGAACGCATCGATATGCACTGGGATTCTCGGGAAAGCCAGCCCATCCGGGAATAGGGTGAACGCCGGCAGACCGCCGGCCACGTCGATGCTCAGCGGCAGGGACGGAATCGTCAATCCTGGAATGGCGATGGGGGGGATGCTCAGGTTGAGCGCTGAGAAGGATGGCCCGGAAGCGCCAAGCTGAATGGTGGTTGCATGGAGACCGCCCGGATATGGGCCGAGCACCGGATTGCCATTCGCGAAGTCGACAGTGGAGAACCAGACGGTTGTGGCCGGAATCACGAAGGGCGGCGGTGCCGTGCCAGCCGGGGACGAGGTGATCGAGTTGATAACGGTGGCAGGAATGTTGATGGGCGGGAAAAGGACGATGGGACCCAGATCGAACGTTTGATGGAAATCCAAAGGGATTGCATTGACCGTGATCGGATCCACTGTGAACGGCCCGATGTCGAAGGTCTGGTCAATGTCCAGTGGTGCGAGGTGAACATGGATCGGATCGATGTGAATGGGACCCAGGTTCATCGTTTCGCGCATATAGACGAGATATGTTTCGGGAATCAGGTTGCCAACAGGCAGATTGAAGCTCAACAAGCCTTGGTAATCGCCGGTCCACAACACGCCGTTGCTGTAGTTGCCCGAGATGAGGGCGCCGGTGTTGACGTTGCCGGAGTTGGCCAGCCCGGTATTGGTGTCACCGGTGTTCAACCAGCCCGTGTTGACACTGCCCGGGTTGAAATCGCCGGTATTGGCATCACCGGCATTGAAACTACCGGTGTTGTAACTGCCCGCATTCATCAACCCCGTGTTGAAACCACCCGCATTGAACACACCAGTACTCGCCACCCCCGAATTACCCACACCCGTGTTATAACTCCCCGAATTGAACAACCCCCAGTTCCCCGTACCAGAATTAAAGAACCCCACATTCCCGGTACCCGAATTGAACAACCCCACATTACCGCTACCCGTATTAAAAGCACCAAACCCCGTCAGATTGTCCCCCGACAACCC
>NZ_LZLQ01000102.1 GCF_001673315.1 Mycobacterium asiaticum
CGGCGCGGGCACGCTCGACGAACAACGTCACCGCGTCATATCGGGCCAGCTTGCTGCGGTTGGGCACCGAGTCAGCTCCCGGTCTTGAGGGTGGCAACGGCGGGGCAGGCGGCAGGTCCTGGGTCACCGGCAGCGCCGGCGCCGGCGGTGCGGGGGGCGACTCCCTGGGTGGGAACCTGCCTGGCAACCAGGGCAACGGCGGCAATGGGGGCATCGGCGGCAACGCCGGATTCTTCGGTGACGGCGGTGCTGGCGGCGGGGGCGGACTGGCCAAGACAGCTCTGACCAGTGGCGGTAACGGCGGCGCTGGCGGGGCCGGAGGTCATGCCGGCTGGTTGACCGGCAACGGCGGAGCGGGTGGGACGGGCGGAAACGCCGACACTACGGCAGGTGCTGGCGGTAACGGCGGCGACGCCGGGCTGCTGTACGGCACTGCAGCCAACGGCGGGAACACAGGCACTGGAAACGCGGGTGCCACGGCGGGCACTGGTGGCAACGCCGGCCTATTCGGCATCGGCGGCGCCGGGGGCAACGCATTCGCCAACAGCGCCCCGCACGGCGGGGCCGGTGGCACCGGAGGAATCATTTGGGGCAGTGGCGGTGCTGGTGGCGGTGCCGGCCCCGTCGGTGTGTTGTCGTCCCAGCCTGTCGGCGGCGCGGGCGGCAATGCCGGGTTGTTCGGCACCGGAGGCCTGGGCGGCAACGCCGCGGGGACCCAGGGAACGGGTGGAAACGGCGGCAACGGCGGCTTCCTGCAGGGTGACGGTGGCGCCGGTGGATCTCAGATCGCCTTCGGCGGCGGCGACTCGCATGGCGGTAATGGCGGAAAGGCGGGGATTGTCGGCAGCGGCGGACTGGGCGGATCGACTGTCGCTGGCGGTAGCAGTACTGGAGGCCGGGGAGGCGACGCCCAGCAGATCGGCAACGGTGGTAACGGCGGCAACTCCCCGGGAACACCGGGCACTGGCGGCACCGGCGGAGCCCTTTACGGCCAGGCCGGCCAGCCGGGTTCGAAAACCTAGCGACTAACCGATATGCAGCGGGTCGATCTGCACCCGAACGGGGTCGTGGGTTTGCCGCGCGCTGAGCACACCGACCGCGCCACGCAGCGCTGCCGCAAGCCGCAAGCCCTGGTCGCGACGCACCCGCACCAGCATCCGGATCACCGTGCCGTCGGGCCCGGTGCCCGCCGGGCGGCGCGCACCCGGCGGCAGGTCCACCGGGCCGAGCAATTCGGCATCCAGGCCATCCTGATCCGCCAACTGGGCCTCGTCGAGCAGTGCGGCCACCGCGTCGGCGGCGCCGTCCAGCGCGGCGATGTGCACGCTCGGCGGCAACCCGACCTCGGCGCGTGACGCCAACTCGGTATCGGCGTGACCGACCGGATCCCAGCGAATCAGCGATTGCACAGTCGGAAGAGACGATTCGGCGACCACCGTGACCACACCGCCCTCACCACGGGGACGCACGAGGGCGGCAGCGCTCATCCACCGCCAGAGGGCGTCCTCCGCGGCGCGCAGATCCTGTCGGCCCAGCAACGCCCAGGTGTCCAGCAGCAGCCCCGCCCCATACCCGCCCGCGGCGCTCGGTTCGGCCCCCGGTGTGGCCACCACCAGTGCGGGGCGCGCAGGCACCTCCGAAACGATGCTGTCCCCGGCCGACGTCACCACCGGGGTGCCCGGGAATGCCCGGCCCAGCTCCTCGGCGGTGCGCCGCGCCCCGACCACCACCGCCCGCACCGCATCTGACCCACACCGTGCACACCGCGGTGTCGGGTCCACCCGGCCACACCACCGGCAGGCTGTACCGGAACCACGTTCGGCCAGCGCCAGCGGACCCGTGCAGTGCCGGCAGCGAGCGATCGCACGGCAGCGCCCGCACGCCAGCGAGGGCACGTACCCCCGCCGCGGCACCTGGACCAGAACCGGTGCGCCGGCTTGCAAAGCCGATCGGGCGCTGCGAAGCGCGATGGACGGCAACCGGGCGGTGCGCGCCGCCGGGTCGCGCTCGTCGGCGAATCCGCCGTCGTCCAACGCGACTACCCGGGGTGTGCGGGCCCGCACCATCGGCCGGACCGCGACGACGTCGTGCGCCCACCCGCTGCGCACCAGGGCATGGGCCTCGGCGGTACGGGCATAACCCCCGATCAACGCCGCGCAACGGGCCTGGTGCGCGCGCAGCATTGCCACCTCGCGGGCGTGCGGATAGGGAGCCCGAGGCTCGGCCAGGTTGTCGTCGGCGTCGGACCAAACCATGACCAGCCCGAGGTCGCTGACCGGCGCGAATACCGCGCTGCGGGTGCCGAGAACGACGCGCGCGCTGCCCCGCAGCGCCGCTAGCCACCGCCGGTACCGGGCCGCGGGCCCGAGTCCCGCCGACAACGCCACCACACTGTCCGCACCGACGCGGACGACGGTCGCCTGCCCCAACGCGTCCAGATCGCGCTGATCGGGCACGATCGCCAGCACCGAACGCCCCGAGGCGACCGTCTGCGCGGCCGCCTCGGCGAACCGGTCCGTCCATGTCTCTCCAGGTAATGCCTGCCACACCGCACGCGCGGCACGGGACTCGGCCAGCGCAATCAGGAACTGGCCGCCGCGGCTGTAGTTGTCCCAGCCCGCCGGGTCCACGGGCGCGACTGACGGCCGCGGCGCCACCGCGAACGGCTGCTTCTCCACTCGCGCGTGCCGGGGCGGCACGGCCAGCCGCAACACGTCCGGCCGGGTGCCGGCGTAGCGCGCGGCAACGGCTTCGACCAGCCGGCGGATTTCCGGCGTAAGCACCGGTTCGGCCGACACCACCCGCTCTATCCAGCCGAGTTTGCCCTGGTGATCGGTGTCGTTGCAGCGCTCCAGGACGAATCCGTCGACCAACCGGCCGTGAAAGCGCACCCGCACCCGTACACCCGGCTGGGCGTCGTCAGACTGCTCGGGCGAGACCAGGTAATCGAACTCGCGATCCAGGTGTGGCACCGACAGCATGGGCAGCACCCGCGCGATGGGCTCCACTTCGGCCGTGCCGCTCATAGCACCGCCAGATGCGCTGGAACTCAACATTTTTCTAGTCAATGTGGGCACACCGTACCTGCACTGACCGACAATCAGCCCTCGGCGGGTGCGGCGGTGTCTGCGGCGAATTCGCTGTCTTCAACCAGGTCATCGCGGCCGAAGAAGAAACCAGCCGTGATCAGGATCTCGGCGGCGGCGTATGACCACCAGATGGGCACCGCCAGCGCTTCGTTACCCAGGATGAAGCGGCCGATCGCAATCATCGAGTCCGAAGCTGCGAAGCACACCGCGCCGACGGCGGTCCATATCGTGGGCATGCGGGCCAGCAGTGCCGCACAGACCATCGCACTGAGCACGGTGATGTAGACGGTGACCGGGACGGTCAAGTTCTCCGTTCCGTTGTCCAGGTGCGGCCAGAACCAGACCAGCATCGACGCCGTCGCCAACACCATGACCGCGGCGGCCGCGATGCGCGCGCGGGTGGGAACGACGTGTGGCAGCAGCGCACCGAGAAAACATATGTGCGCCAACAAAAACGAGCCCAAGCCCAACACAAACGACATCGCCCACCACGGCAGCGCCAACAGCCAGTCGCCGGCGGCGGAGAACAGCAGCGCGGGCACGAGCCAGCGACGCTCCCGGGCCACGGGGTGGGCTGCAGCGGCGATCGCCAGCAGCAGCGCCATCGACGCTTTGAACAAGGGTTGCAGCACCCAGTGGCCGGTCAGTTCGCTGCCCGGCGGCATCCGCAGTGCGATCACCGTCAGGTAAACGCCGTACGCGATCCCCGCCCAACGCAAGGCGGCCCAGCAATCCTCAACTCCCGCGGGGAACGGGTGTTCGGGAGCGAGCCGGTAATCCAGGGGG
>NZ_LZLQ01000103.1 GCF_001673315.1 Mycobacterium asiaticum
GCCCCGCCCGCCCCCCCCCCCCCTCCACCGCTCAAGCTGTCGGCTCCCTTGGCGCCGGCGCCACCGTCGCCGCCGTCGCCACCGGTGGTCGGGCTGAGGCCGGCGGCGCCGCTGGCCGCGCGGGCGGTGACGGCGGGGTTGGCGGCAGCGGCGGGATCGATGGCGGCAATGGCGGTAGCGGTGGTGCCGGGGGCAGCGGAGGCAAGGGCGGCTCGGGCGGTACCGGCCAGAGCTACCTGCCCGACTTCTCCAAGGCCGGCGCCGACGGTCGAGCCGGCGGCGACGGCGGCAACGGCGGCTCCGGCGGGGCTGGTGGCAACGGTGGGGCCGCTGGCCAAGCCTTATCTGGTACCGGCCATGACGGTGTCGAGGGTGCCGGCGGTGCCGGCGGTGACGGTGGAGCCGGTGGTCAAGGCGGCAGTGGTGCCGATGGCACGAAAGGCACGTTCGACAACGGCGGCACCGGCATTGGCGGTCATGGCGGTAAGGGCGGCGACGCCGGCCACGGCGGAGCTGGCGGCAAGGGTGGTGGGGGTTCGTCGGTCGGCGCCCATGGCGCCCAGGGGGCGGCCCCGACCAGCGGCGGTGACGGCGGCAATGGTGGCGCCGGGGCCGATGCCCTGACCGCAGGCGCCCAGGGCGGCGCGGGCGGTGCCGGCGGTGACGGCGGGTCCGTGGGCCGAGGCGGTAACGGCGGGGACGGTGGGGCCGGCAAAGCCGGCGACGCCGGTAGCACCGGGGCGATCTCGGGCACCGATGGGCAAGCCGGCGGCAAAGGCGGTGCCGGAGGCGCGGGCGGCGACGGCGGCATCGACGGCGGTGACGGCGGTAACGGCGGCAAGGGCGGCGCCGGGGCCAACGGCGGCAGCGGCGGGGATGCCCGCGACGGCGGCCACGGCAAAAACCCTGGGGACTTCGGCGAATTCGGCGGTAACGGCGGCAAAGGCGGTGCCGGTGGCAGCGGCGGCACCGGCGGCGCTGCGGGTAAGGCGCTGTCGGATTCGGGAAACAACGGTGTGCAAGGTGCTGGTGGTAACGGCGGCAACGGCGGTACCGGCGGCAAAGCGGGCAACGGCGGCAACGGCCAGGACGGCTCGTTCGCCAACGGCGGCACCGGTCACGGCGGTGGCGGCGGCGAAGGCGGCTACGTCGGTGAGGGCGGCAACGCCGGCAGCGGCGGTGCGGGCTCCACCCGCGGCGCCGACGGCACCACCGGAGCTGTCGGCAGCGGCGGCGGTAACGGCGGTAACGGTGGCAACGGCGCTAACGCCACCACCCCAGGCGGCACCGGCGGCAACGGCGGGCAAGGCGGCCACGCCGGCACGCGCGGCAACGGCGGCAACGGCGGGACCGGCGGGGCCGGCGGGGCATCGAGCATTACCGGCGGGCAAGGCGGTACCGGTGGGCAGGGCGGCGCGGGTGGCAACGGCGGCAGGATCTCCGGCGACGGAGGGGCGGGCGGCAACGGCGGCACCGGCGGCACCGGCGGCACCGGCCAGGTAGGCGAGAACGCCACCGCCGATGGCGGTGACGGGAAAATCGGCGGGCAGGGTGGCCGGGGCGGTACCGGCGGTCACGGCGGCAACGGTGGGCAAAAATATGGGAAGGGCCTGGAAGGTGCCGCCGGGAACGGCGGTGCAGGCGGCACGGGCGGCAACGGCGGCACCGGCGGCGACGGGCGGAACGGCGCCGACCATCCCTTTGCTCCCTTTAGCACAGCCGGACAGGATGGAGGTCACGGCGGCCAAGGCGGCACCGGTGGCACCGGCGGCACCGGCGGCTCCGGCGGCAGCACCCAATCCGGCTTGCACGGCACGCAGGGCAACGGCGGAGACGGTGGCACTGGCGGCAATGGCGGAGCTCCGGGGAACGGCGGCAAGGGCATGTCCTTTGGTACCGGCGGAACTGGTGGTGCTGGTGGTAACGCCGGCACCGGAGGCATCGGAGGCGCCGCAGGCGCCGGCGCCAACCCCGGGCAGCACGGCCAGAACGGCGCCATGATCCATACTGGCGGCCACGGCGGCAATGGCGGCAACGGCAGCAAGGAGCTTGACGGCGGAGCCGGGGGTAAGGGGGGCGCGGGCTTGTACGGCGGCGCTGGCGGGAATGGCGGAGCCGGCGGCGCCGGCGACTACGGCAAAGCCAGCGATCCGGCCGTGATCGATGGCGGGAACGGGGGTGCTGGCGGCGTCGGCGGCGACGGCGGCCACGGCATCATTCGAGACGGCGCCGCTGGATCCGGTGGTGACGGCGGTCGTGGCGGCGACGGGCACGAGGGCGCCAACGGCAGCTATACCGGCGGCAACGGCGGCCACGGCGGCGCCGGCGGCGCCGGCGGCAACGGAGCATCCGGGAAGGGCATCTCCGGCAACGGCGGTGACGGTGGCAACGCCGGCGCCGGCGGTACCAGTATCAACGGTGACCGGGCCGGCTATGGCGGCGTCGGCGGCAACGGCGGCGACGGTTATCGCGGCGGCAACGGCGGCGCTGGCGGCAACGGCGGCGACGGCAACCCCGGCGCCGTCTTAGCAGCGCCCGGGCACGGAGGGCATGCGGGGACCGGCGGCAAAGGCGGCGCCAGCACCTCACCTGATGTCGTGGGCGGTGCCGGTGGCGCCGGCGGCCGAGGAGGCACCGGCGGCGCCGCTCTGCTTGGACCGGGTGGCCAAGGTGGAAATGGCGGCACGGGAGGAGCGGGCGGTGCGGGTGTCCGCAGCGGTGGTAGTGGCGGAGCCGGCGGTTACGGCGGTGACGGCGGCCAGGGTGACTTTGTGAGCTCCGGTGGTCACGGTGGGCGTGGTGGTGATGGCGGAGTAGGCGGCCGCTGGAATGGCCCGACCGTTTCTTTGCCGGGCTACGACGGCGGCCCTGGGCAAACGGGAACCCCCGGCACCGGTTCCGGTGCCCCGGGCACAGGTGGAGCCGGCGGCTCCGGCGGCCAAGGCAGAAGCTCGTTGTAAGCCAGAAGTGTCCATAGATGGAGCGGTGATCCTGCCGGTCCAACGGACAAACGGCAGCCACCAAATCCGCGCGGCATTAGCCGTGGTCGATGCCGAGAATCAGCCCCTGCGGTGGCAGGTGGTTTCGGCAAGCACCACGCCGGCGCAAGTTTTCCTGATCGGTGCGTCTGCACTTGTGCCTGAACAAGCGCTGGCCTAGCCCCGCCGTTGCCGCGCAATCTCGGCCAGCACCACGCCGGCGGCCACCGCGGCGTTCAGTGACTCGGTGCGCCCCGCCATCGGGATGGAGACCACTTGGTCACAGTTCTGCCGCACCAGCCGCGACAATCCCTTACCCTCCGAGCCGACCACCATCACCAGTGGGTCGGTGCCGTCAAGATCGTCCAGCGCGGTGTCACCGGCAGCGTCCAGGCCGACCACCCGTAGTCCGCGATCGGCCCAATCCTTCAGTGTCCGAGTCAGATTCGTTGCACGCGCTACCGGGATCCGGGCAGCGGCGCCCGCGCTGGTGCGCCACGCCACGGCGGTCACCGAAGCGGATCGTCGCTGCGGAATCACCACGCCGTGGCCGCCGAACGCCGCAACCGACCGCACGATCGCGCCGAGATTGCGCGGATCGGAGATGTTGTCCAGCGCCACCAACAACGCAGGGGGCGACTCGATCGCCGTGGCGACCAGATCGTCGGGATGAGCGTAGTTGTACGGCGGCACCTGCAACGCAATGCCTTGATGCAGATGGTTGGCCGTCATCCGGTCCAGATCACTGCGTGGCACCTCGAGGATGGCAATCCCCGAATCAGCGGCGCGCGCAACAGATTCCGTCACTCGCTCGTCGGCTTCGACGCCTAGCGCGACATACAAAGCGGTCGCTGGGACACCGGCGCGCAAACATTCCAGCACCGGATTGCGGCCCAGCACCGTTTCGGCTTCGTCGGTCTTCTTAGCCGGCTTCTTAGCCGGCCTTTGCGGCGGCTTATTTCGCTTCGCGGCGGGATGGTTGGGGCGCAAGTGCGCGGGCGGTGTCGGACCCCGCCCTTCCAGGCCACGGCGCCGCTGGCCACCTGACCCGACTTGAGGCCCTTTCTTGCTGCCGGCTTTGCGTATCGCACCCCGGCGCTGGGAGTTACCGGCCATCTACTTGCCGTCGCCGCCGAGCATCCACTGCGGGCCGTCGGCAGTGTCGGTGACCTCGATACCGGCCTGCTTCAGCCGGTCCCGGATCTCGTCGGCCAGCGCCCAGTTACGCTGCTCCCGCGCCTTCTGTCGATTCTGAATTTCCGCCTGCACCAACACATCCACGGCAGCCAGGGCTGCCGATGTCTCGTCGCGGGTTTCCCAGCGCTCGTCGAGCGGGTCACAACCCAGCACGCCCATCATCGCGCGGATGGCGCTGGCGCTGCTCAGCGCGCCTTCGTGATCGCCCGCGTCGAGCGCCCGGTTCCCGTCGGCTCTCACCTGGTGAATCTCGGCCAGCGCAACCGGCACCGACAGGTCGTCGTCGAGGGCTTCAGCAAAGCGTGGCGTCCACTCGCCGGGGTAGACCGCACCCACCCGGCGGCGCACCCGGTGCAGGAATTCCTCTAAGCCGACGTAAGCCTTGACGGCGTCCTGCAATGCGGGCTCGGAGAACTCCAGCATGGACCGGTAGTGCGCGCTGCCCAGGTAGTAGCGCAGTTCGGCGGGCCGGACGCGCTGCAGCATCGCCGGGATGGACACGACGTTGCCCAGCGACTTGCTCATCTTCTCGCCGCCCATCGTCACCCAGCCGTTGTGCAGCCATAGCCGGGCGAATCCGTCGCCGGCCGCACGACTCTGCGCGATTTCGTTCTCGTGATGGGGGAAGATCAAATCCATTCCGCCGCAATGGATGTCGAATTCAGGACCGAGGTAGGTGCGGGCCATGGCCGAGCATTCGATGTGCCAACCCGGCCGTCCGCGTCCCCACGGCGACGGCCACGACGGTTCGCCGGGTTTCTCGCCCTTCCACAGCGTGAAGTCACGTTGATCGCGCTTCCCGGTGGCCACTCCCTCGCCCTGGTGGACGTCGTCGATCCGGTGGCCGGATAGCTGGCCGTAATCCGGATAGCTGAGCACGTCGAAGTACACGTCGCCGGCGGCAGCATACGCGTGGCCTTTTTCGATCAGCCGTTCCATCATTTCGATCATCTGGGTTATATGGCCGGTCGCGCGCGGTTCAACGGAGGGAGGTAGCACGTCCAGCGCGTCGTAGGCGGCCGTGAAAGCGCGTTCATGGGTGGCCGCCCATTCCCACCATGGACGACCCGCCGCGGCCGCCTTGGCCAGGATCTTGTCCTCGATGTCGGTGACGTTGCGGATGAACGCCACGTCATAGCCGCGTGCGATCAACCAGCGACGGAGGATGTCAAAGGCGACTCCGCTGCGGACATGTCCGATGTGCGGTAACCCCTGCGGGGTGGCACCGCACTGGTAGATGGAGACGTGCCCGGCACGCAGCGGCACGAAGTCACGGACGACACCCGTCGCCGTGTCATGTAGTCGCAGGTGGGCACGATCGGTCACGACGTGCCAGCTTACTGCCTTGCCGTAGCGGCGCTTCGCGTCGCGGGTGCTATCGCAGCGAAACGACCAGTGCGGTGGCGATCGCGGCCAGCCCCTCGCCCCGCCCGGTCAAGCCCAGGCCGTCGGTGGTGGTTGCCGCCACCGAGACCGGCGCATTGAGCAAACGGGAGAGCACAGCTTGCGCTTCGTATCGTCGCCAACCGATCTTGGGCCGATTGCCGATCACCTGGACCGCCGCGTTGCCGACTCGATAGCCGTGCTCGGTGAGCAGTTCGACGACGTGCCGCAACATATCGGCGCCGCTGACCGCTTCCCAACGGGGGTCGTCAACGCCGAACACACCACCGATGTCACCTAACCCGGCGGCGGACAACACCGCGTCACACAGCGCGTGGATGGCGACGTCGCCGTCGGAATGTCCGGAGCAGCCGTCGGCGCTGGGGAACAGCAGGCCCACCAGCCAACACGGCCGGCCCGCTTCGATCGGATGCACGTCGACGCCCATGCCGACGCGGGGCAAGTCCATCACCGGCGAACTATAGCTTTGGCCAGCAATAGGTCCAGTTGCGTGGTGATTTTGAACGCCAGCGGGTCGCCGTCGACCACCTGAACCTGGCTCCCCATCTGCTCGACCAGGGACGCATCGTCGGTGAACTCGGCGGTGCCGGCACGTTGGTAGGCGCGCAACAGCACGTCGGTGGCGAAACCCTGCGGAGTCTGCACCGCCCGCAATCCCGCCCGTTCCGGCGTGCCCAGTACCACTCCGTTGGAGTCCACGGTCTTGACGGTGTCCGACAGCGCAAGGCCGGGTACGACTGCATCATGGCCCGCCCGCAACGACTCGACCACCCGCACGATCAACGCCGGCGGAGTCAGCGCGCGGGCGGCATCGTGCACCAGCACAAAGTCGGGAGCATCACCGATAGCCGTCAACGCTTTGCTCACCGATTCCGAGCGGCTGACACCACCGGGTACGACGGTGGCGGTATGGCCGAGGATCAGTTTGGCCTCGTCGGTGCGATCCCGAGGCACCGCGACCACGACATTGTCGACAACGCCAGATTCATGCAAGCCCGCCACGGCACGCTCGACCAGAGAGCGTCCCTCGAGTTGGTAGAAGGCTTTCGGCAGCCCCGCAGACAGTCGCTGACCCGACCCTGCGGCCGGGACTATCGCGACTACGGTTCCCTTCAGGAGGCGGCAGCCAGAACCTCGTCCAGAATGGTCGACGCCTTGGCGTCGTCGGTGCTCTCGGCCAATGCCAGTTCGCCGACCAGGATCTGGCGGGCCTTGGCCAGCATGCGCTTCTCACCCGCCGACAGGCCGCGCTCCTGGTCGCGACGCCACAGATCACGCACGACTTCGGCAACCTTGTTCACATCGCCGGAGGCCAGCTTCTCGAGGTTGGCCTTGTACCGACGCGACCAGTTGGTGGGCTCCTCGGTGTGCGGAGCACGCAAAACCTGGAAAACCTTATCGAGACCTTCCTGGCCAACGACGTCGCGGACGCCGACGTACTCGGCGTTGTCAGCGGGCACTCGAACAGTCAGGTCGCCCTGCGCAACTTTCAAGACGAGATACTCTTTTGCCTCCCCTTTGATGGTTCGAGTCTCAATCGCCTCGACTAACGCAGCACCGTGGTGTGGGTATACAACGGTGTCACCGACCTTGAAGATCATCTGATTCGAGCCCCTTTCGTTAATTCAGTCTAACACGCGGGCCCGACGCGTGCGGATCAACGGTGCAGGTCAGAGGCACGCCACGCGCAGAGTGGGGGTTGACAGGCGGACCCAGACATGCAGGGGTTGATGGTTCTCAGCGCATTCGGGCCCTTGGGCGCGAGCCCGAAAGCGCTTCTAAGGATAGACCTGCGGCTGACTCGGACTTCACCGGGGAGCATGCCGACACAGTCCGCGCCAGGCATCCCGCCGCTACCGCCCACAGCCCCTTGCTACTACTGTGCATAGTTGAAAACCGCACTGCTCAGTTGAAAACTGCAGTGCTTGGTTGAATACCGCGATCCGGGCCGAGCAGGAGGCATTGAGTGAACCACCTGAACATCCGCCTGCCGTTCCGCTTGGCGAAGCTGACGGCCTGGTTGGCCAGTGGCGTCCTGGCAGTGGTCGCGCTCAGTGGTTGCGGAACCGGCCAAATCGCCCAGACCGCGGCGCAGGAACCGGCCGTGAACGGCAACCGGGTCACAGTGAAGAACGTGGCCTTGCGCGACATTCGGATCCAGGCTAAGCAGACCGGCGACTTCATCGAACCCGGCCGCACCGTGGATCTGGTCTTGGTGGCGGTGAACAATTCCACGGTAGCCGGGGATCGCTTGACGGGTATCACCAGCGACATCGGCAACGTGACGTTGTCCGGGGATGCGAAGCTCCCCGCCGGCGGGATGCTGTTCATCGGAACGCCGGACGGCCAGGCCAAGGCGCCAGGTCCGCCGCAGTCCACCGGCGTCGCCAAAGCGACG
Organism: Mycobacterium asiaticum; assembly: GCF_001673315.1. Lineage (GTDB taxonomy): Bacteria > Actinomycetota > Actinomycetes > Mycobacteriales > Mycobacteriaceae > Mycobacterium > Mycobacterium asiaticum_B. The sequence goes on from NZ_LZLQ01000103.1 coordinate 7,978, forward strand.
GTGAAATTGAGCAAGCCGATCTCCAACGGACTGGTCTACAACTTCACCTTCAAGTTCGAGAAGGCCGGCGAGGCCACCGTGGACGTGCCGATCTCCGCCGGCGTCGCGCAGCCCAGCGAGCACTCCAACCACTCCTGACCCGGCCCGACATCCGACAGGGCGTTTCCTTCACCGGAATTGTCAGCACCTGTCGATACGGTCACGGTTGTGGCCAATGCACGATCGCAATACCGGTGCTCGGAATGCCGGCATCTCAGCGCCAAATGGGTGGGGCGCTGCCTCGACTGCGGCAGTTGGGGAACCGTCGAAGAAGTGGCCGTACTGGCCGCTGTCGGCAGTGGCAGGCGTTCGGCACCTACCGGGTCTCCCGCGGTTCCGATCAGCACGGTGGAGCCCAATAAGAGCCGGCACTGCCGTAGCGGAGTCGACGAGTTGGATCGGGTGTTGGGCGGAGGTGTGGTTCCCGGGTCGGTGACGCTGTTGGCCGGCGACCCCGGGGTGGGCAAGTCGACGTTGCTGCTCGAAGTGGCCCACCGTTGGGCGCAACAGGGGCGACGCGCTCTCTACATCTCCGGCGAGGAGTCGGCCGGGCAGATCCGGCTGCGGGCCGACCGGATCGGCTGCGCTGGTGACGACGTGTATCTGGCCGCCGAATCCGACTTGCACACCGTGCTGCACCACATCGACACGGTGCGACCCACGCTGGTCATCGTCGACTCGGTGCAGACCATGTCCACCAGCGAGGCCGACGGCGTGGCGGGCGGGGTAACCCAAGTGCGTGCCGTGACCGCCGCGCTCACCGCGGCGGCGAAGGCACAGGGCGTCGCGATGATCCTGGTCGGTCACGTCACCAAGGACGGAGCCATCGCGGGGCCGCGCTCGCTAGAACACCTCGTCGACGTGGTGCTGCACTTCGAAGGCGACCGCAACGGCGCGATACGCATGGTCCGCGGGATCAAGAACCGCTTCGGCGCCGCCGACGAGGTTGGCTGTTTCCTGTTGCACGACAACGGAATCGAAGGCGTGTCGGATCCGTCGAACCTGTTTCTTGACCAGCGGCCGGCGCCCGTTCCCGGGACCGCGATCACCGTGACACTGGACGGCAAACGGCCGCTGATCGGAGAAGTGCAGGCATTGCTGGCCACGCCAAACGGCGGTTCGCCTCGGCGGGCCGTCAGCGGTATCGACCACGCGCGCGCCGCGATGATCACCGCGGTGCTGGAAAAGCATGCCCGGCTCGGCCTAGCCGCCAACGACATTTACCTGTCGACTGTCGGCGGCATGCGGTTGACCGATCCGTCGTCGGATCTCGCGGTAGCCGTCGCGCTGGCCTCGGCACACACCAACCTGCCACTGCCCACCACCGCTGTGATGATCGGCGAAGTAGGGCTGGCAGGTGATTTGCGGCGGGTGCACGGGATGGAGCGGCGGCTGGCCGAGGCGGCCCGACAGGGCTTCACCATCGCGTTGGTGCCACCGGGCTGCAAAACGGTTCCGGCAGGTTTGCGCGCCCTCGGCGCGGCCACCATTGTCGAGGCCTTACACCACATGGTCGACATTGCCGACCACCGAACCCCGGCGCCGGTGACTCTTCGTGCGGTGGATAACTCGCACTAGGGGTCCCGCTGGACCGCTCGCCATAGCAGAATGCTCGCTGTGACTCGTCCGACCCTGCGGGAGGCTGTTGCCCGCCTGGCTCCCGGCACCGGCCTGCGCGACGGCCTGGAGCGCATTCTGCGCGGCCGTACCGGCGCCCTGATCGTCCTCGGTCACGACGAGAACGTCGAGGCGATCTGTGACGGCGGTTTCTCCCTCGACGTCCGGTATGCGCCCACCCGGCTGCGCGAGCTTTCGAAGATGGACGGCGCGGTGGTGCTTTCCACCGACGGCAGTCGCATCGTGCGGGCCAACGTGCAATTGGTGCCGGATCCGTCGATACCCACCGACGAGTCCGGCACCCGGCATCGCTCGGCGGAACGGGCCGCGATCCAAACGGGCTATCCGGTGATCTCGGTCAGCCACTCGATGAACATCGTCACCGTCTATGTGTGCGGCGAGCGTCACGTGCTCACCGACTCCGCAACCATCCTGTCGCGGGCCAACCAGGCCATCGCCACGCTGGAGCGGTACAAGACCCGGCTCGACGAAGTCAGCCGACAACTCTCGCGGGCCGAGATCGAAGACTTCGTCACGCTGCGCGACGTGTTGACGGTGGTGCAGCGGCTTGAGCTGGTCCGGCGGATCGGCTTGGCCATCGACTATGACGCGGTCGAGTTGGGCACCGACGGGCGACAGCTACGGCTGCAGCTGGAGGAATTGCTGGGCGGCAACGACACCGCCCGGGAACTGATCGTGCGGGATTATCACGCCAATCCCGAGCCACCGTCCCAGGACCAGATCGCGGCGACCCTGGACGAGCTGGATGCCTTGTCGGATACCGAGTTGCTGGACTTCACCTCGCTGGCCAAGGTGCTCGGCTATCCGACGACGGCCGAGGCCCAGGATTCCGCCCTCAGCCCGCGCGGTTACCGCGCGATGGACGGTATCCCCCGACTGCAGTTCGCCCATGTCGACCTGCTGGTACGGGCATTCGGAACGCTGCAGGGCCTATTAGCGGCCAGCGCCAACGACCTGCAGTCGGTTGAAGGTATCGGCGCGATGTGGGCCCGCCACGTGCGCGAGGGTCTATCCCAACTGGCCGAATCGACCATCACCGACCAGTAGCTCAGCCGCCTTGCGCGGGCGGTGCTTCCGGCGGAGGAGCCTGCGCGGGTCCCGGTGCGGGCACCGGGCCCGGCGGCTGCGGCGGCTGATTCAGCACGAATGGAACCGACAGCGAGCGCAGATTGCCCAGCTGGACGACCAGGTTGTAGGTGCCCGGCCCGATCGCCGGACGCGGCAGTGGGCATTTGGGTGCCGAGCCCATCCCGGTCCAGGTCACCGCGGTGGTCACCTGCTCGCCGGGGGTGAACATCTTCACCAGGGTCTCGTTGGAGGGCGCGCAGTCCAGGTTGGACCACAGCCGCTTGTTGTCCAACGAGTACACATAGGCCGCCAGCACTGCCGCGCCGACATCGCGCTTGCAGGACACCAGCCCGATGTTGGTCACCACCATGGTGAATTTCGGCTGGTCACCGATGTAGTACTGGGGCGCGTTGGTCAGACCCTTGACGGCCAGCGTCGAGTCCGGGCAGTCGTCGCCCTCCTTGAGCACTGGGGGTGGTTGCACCGCGGCCGTCGGAGTGGGCGCCTCCGGGTTCACGGTGCCGGGCGGGGCACCGGGCGCCGGGGCCTCGGTCTGCCCCGCCGGTTGCGGGGCTTGGGGCGCCTGAGCTGGGTTAGAGCCCGCGTGCCCTTGGGCGGACGCAGGCTTGTCGGCGGGCTTGGCGCCCGCGTTACTGCTGACGAAGGCGATGACGGTGGCGACGGCAATCCCGATCACAACGACCGCGATGCCCAGGGCCAGCCCCCTGCGCCGCCAATAGATCTCAGTGGGTAGCGGGCCACGCGGTTCCAGATCCAGCACATTTACACGGTAGGGCCAGCTCATGCCGTCACGGTTGACCCCGCTCGGCGTGTCGCGCGTTAGCTGAGCCCTGGGACCGTGTTAGAAGGACCGCTCAGTTGTCCGGCTCGGCTCCGATATCACCCTCATGGTGGACCAGCACCGCCCGACCCTCGGCGAGGCGGTAGGTAACGCCGGCGATTGCCAGCGTGCCGGCCGCGACGCGGTCCGCGATGTTTGTCGAGCGCTCCATTAGTTGCGCGGCCGTCTCGCGAACGTGGCGCGCTTCGAACTCGTCGACCCTGGTCAGCCCGTCGCGACGGCCCAACAGAATGGTCGTGACGACCCGCTCCACCAGATCGCGCACGAAACCGGTCTGTATCTCACCGTCGTCGAGCGCGCTCAGTGCGGCCTTGACAGCGCCGCAGCTGTCATGGCCGAGAATGACGATCAGCGGCACGTCGAGAACTGCCACCGCGTACTCGATGGAGCCCAGGACCGCCGCATCGATGGCCTGCCCGGCGGTACGCACCACGAACACATCCCCGAGCCCCTGATCGAAGATCAGTTCAGCGGCCACTCGGCTGTCCGCACAACCGAATATGACCGCGGTCGGCTTCTGGCCGGACGCCAGGCTGGTGCGGTGGTCGATGCTTTGACTCGGATGCTCGGGCTTGCCGGCGACGAATCGCTCGTTACCCTCTTTGAGTGCTTTCCATGCGGACACCGGGTTGCTGTTGGGCATGCCCGACATTCTGCCGTACTGGCCGGTGACCGGCACCGCACACATACCGGTCACCAATCTTGTGGACTGGTATCAGCGATCACGACGTGACCTGCCCTGGCGCGAGCCGAACGTCAGCGCATGGCAGATCCTGGTCAGCGAGTTCATGCTGCAGCAGACACCGGTGGCTCGCGTGTTACCGATCTGGACGGATTGGGTGCGTCGGTGGCCCACGCCGTCGGCCACCGCCGCGGCCAGCGCGGCCGACGTATTACGGGCATGGGGCAAACTCGGCTATCCGCGGCGAGCCAAGCGCCTGCACGAGTGCGCCACCGTCATCGCGCGCGACCACGACGACGTGGTTCCCGACGACGTCGACGTCTTGCTGACCCTGCCGGGGATTGGCAGCTACACCGCACGGGCCGTCGCCTGCTTCGCGTACCGGCAGCGAGTGCCGGTGGTCGACACTAATGTGCGCCGAGTGGTGGCCCGGGCCGTCCACGGTCGCGCCGACGGGGGCGCGCCCTCGGCCAACCGAGACCACGCGGACGTAGCCGCCCTGTTGCCGGATGACGCATTGGCGCCGCAATTCTCGGTGGCATTGATGGAGTTGGGAGCGACGGTGTGCACGGCACGGACGCCGCGGTGCGGCATATGTCCGCTGGATGGTTGCGCCTGGCGACGCGCCGGTTATCCGCCGGCTACAGGTCCGGCGCGACGCGTGCAGACCTACGCCGGAACCGACCGTCAAGTCCGCGGACGGCTACTGGATGTGTTGCGCGACAACAATGCTCCGGTCACCCGCGCACAGCTGGACATGGCCTGGCTCACCGATACCGCCCAACGGGACCGGGCCCTGTATTCACTGCTGGCCGATGGCCTGGTCACTCAGACCACCGAGGGCCGGTTCGCGCTGGCCGGCGAAGAGTAAGAAGACTCAGGACGCGGTCGCCGCCAGGAAGGCCTCGACCGCCTCCCGGTACAGCTCGGGTGCATCGTCATGAATCAGATGACCCGCTCCCGGAACGTTTAAATACGTTGTAGCAGTTGGGAGTTCGGCCATGCGCCGCATCTGCCCCGGCGGCGTCACCGAGTTTCCGGCTTCGATCAGCAATGTCGGTGCGCGCACCGCCTGCCACTGGGCCCAGTAATCACGGGTGCCCCATTCGGCGGCGATCTCTATCCATCGTGCGGTGTGGCCGTGCAACCTCCAACCGGTGTCGGTGCGGTCGAACGCCTCTAGGAAGTACTGGCCGGCGACGGGCCCGAACTCGGTGAATACCTGTTCGGCGGAATGGAATTCGACGGGCAGGGCGTGCAACCATGGTTCCCAGGGGCCGGTGGTGCGTCCGACGAAATCGGGAGCCATGTCCTCGACCACCAGCGCGGTCACCAGTTCCGGATGCTCGGCAGCCAGACACCAGGAATGCAGCCCGCCCATGGAATGCCCGAGGAGGGTGGCCGGCACCCCCAGGCCGCCGACCGCGTCGCCGAGATCGGCGACGAATCGCTCGGTGCTGATCGGATAGGGATCGTCGACGTCGCGACCCCGGTGCCAGGGCGCGTCGTAGGTATACACCGAACCCATCCGGGTCAGCCATGGCGTTTGCCGCGACCAGGTGGTCCCCCGGCCCATCAGTCCATGCACCAGGACCAGCGGCCTGCCGTGTCCGCCGCGATGGGTCAGCAGATCCGAAGGCATGCGGGGCACGGTAACCTAGCCCCATGCCAGTGGTGAAGATCAATGCAATTGAGGTGCCGCCCGACGCTGGCCCGGAGCTGGAGAAGCGGTTCGCACATCGTGCGCACGCGGTCGAGAACTCGCCCGGTTTCCTCGGCTTTCAGCTGTTGCGTCCGGTCAAAGGCGAAGACCGGTACTTCGTGGTGACTCACTGGGAGTCCGACGAAGCTTTTCAGGCTTGGGCGAGCGGGCCCGCCATCCAGGCACACGCCGGTCAGCGTGCCAACCCGGTGGCCACCGGTGCTTCGCTCCTGGAATTTGAGGTCGTGCTCGACGTTGCTGGGAACACTTCGGCGCAGTAGCCGGCGTGCGGCGCGGCGCCGTGTGGTGGCCTTGAGCGCCGCCGCCGCGCTAGTCGTAACGCTTACCCCGGGTTGCTCGTCTTCGCCCACCCCATCGGCGAACGCGGCGAATGCCGGGCACCGGATCGATACCAGCACACCGCCGGGTCTGCGCGCTCAACAGACCATGGACATGCTCAACTCGGACTGGCCGATCGGACCGGTCGGTGTTCGCACCCTGGCCGCGGCCGACCAGGTGGAGGCAGTAGAAGCCACCATGGAGGGGTTGTGGTGGGATCGCCCGTTCACCCTGAGCGGGATCTACATCGGCGCAAACGTAGCCACGTTGCAACTCGTCTCCTCTTATGGCGCGCGCCAGGACATCCGTATTCACACCAGCGACCTGGGTGAGGTCGATCGGTTCGAACTGGAAACCCAACCGCCACCGCCGATCAATTCCTGGCATGACATAGACGCGGTGCTCAATACCACCGGCGCCCGCTACTCGTATCAGGTCGCCAAGGTCGACAACGGCAACTGTGAACCGGTCGCCGGTGCCAATACCGGCGAATCCTTGCCGCTGGCTTCGATCTTCAAGCTGTACGTGCTGCATGCCCTGGCCGGTGCGATCCAACGGGGGACGGTGTCCTGGGACGACCAGTTGACAGTTACCGAAAAGAGCAAAGCGGTCGGTTCTTCCGGTTTGGAACTTGCTCCCGGCGAACAGCTTTCGGTTCGAACAGCAGCCGAGAAGATGATCGCCACCAGCGACAACATGGCCACCGATTTACTCATCGGCCGACTGGGCACGCAAGCTATCGAGGAAGCTCTGGCCACCGCAGGTCACCACGATCCGGCCAGCATGACCCCGTTTCCCACGATGTACGAGCTGTTCTCGGTCGGCTGGGGTCAACCAGATTTGCGGGAGAAGTGGCAGCACGCTTCACAACAGGAGCGGGCCGCCTTGCTGGCGCAGGCCAATTCGACGCCATACAAACCGGATCCGACGCGCGCCCACAGTCCCGCTTCCAAATACGGCGCGGAATGGTATGGCAATGCGCAGGATATCTGCCGAGTACATGTCGCGCTGCAGGCCGACGCGGTCGGTAAAGCCGCGCCGGTTCGGCAGATCCTGTCCGCCGTATCCGGGATCCAATTGGATCGAAACGTCTGGCCGTATATCGGTGCGAAAGCCGGTGGGCTGCCAGGGGATTTGACGTTCAGCTGGTACGCGGTTGACAAGACCGGACAGCGGTGGGTGGTCAGTTTCCAGCTGAACTGGCCGCGCGACCACGGGCCTACGGTGACCAGCTGGATGCTGAAGGTCGCGATGCAGGCCTTCGCGATGGTGGCCCCGCGCTAGGGCTGGGTCAAATTCGTGCGCTCCTCAGGGGCGACACCATCTGTCGAACCAGGTCAGAATCCGGCGACCCCGACTTGTCGTACCCCCCTGTGATGATGGGGTTATGTCTTCGGGTGCGTCGGCTGTGGTGAGTCCTAAAGAGCGCTTGGCGGTGTTGTTTGAGGAGTTGGCGGAGTTGGCCGGTCAGCGCAACGCGATTGATGGGCAGATCGTGGAGATTGTGGCTGAGCTGGAGCGCGATGAGTTGTGTGGGATGACCGGGGCGCGTTCGGTGGAGTCGTTGGTGGCCTGGAAAACCGCTTCGTCTTCGGCTAATGCGAAAACGATCACCACCATCGCGCGCCGGGTGGAGGAGTTCCCGCGTTGTGTGCAGGGGATGCGCGAGGGCCGGTTCTCACTGGATCAGGTCGGGGTCATCGCTTCGCGGGCCGGTGCGGGTTCGGATGAGCATTACGCGCAGTTGGCCGCGGTGGCCACGGTCAATCAGTTGCGTACCGCGGTCAACCTTGAACCGCGACCCGAACCTGAGCCGGTGGCGCCGCCGGCGCGCCCGGTGATCAGCAAGACCTCCGATGAGGCCGGCAGCTGCTACCGCATCAAGCTCGACCACCACGATGCCGCGAAATTCGATGCCGCCCTGGCTTCGCACCGCGACGCGCTGATCGCGGCGTGGAAACGCGACCACAACACCGGCAGCGGCAGCGGCGGCGCGGGTGTTTCCGAGTCCCGGCCGCCGCTGCCGGGCACCGCCGACGCGTTCCTGGCCCTGATCGAGGCCGGCTGGGACTCCGAGGTGGCCCGC
>NZ_LZLQ01000104.1 GCF_001673315.1 Mycobacterium asiaticum
GTGCGGCAACATCTCTCGTAACTCGTTGGCGAGCTGGGCTGCCAGCGTCTTGTTCGGGGCCATCACCAGAGTCGGACGTTGCAGCCGTTCGATCAGCCAGGCGGTGGTGGCGGACTTACCGGTGCCGGTGGCGCCGAGCAGCACCACGTCGTGCTCCCCCGCCTTGATGCGGCGCTCCAGCTCGTCGATGGCAGCGGGCTGGTCGCCGGCGGGCTGATGTGGGCTGACCACTTCGAAGCGCGCGCCGGCGGTGCGAACGAGCTCGTCGACGGCACGGTATTCGGAGTGGGCGATTACTGGGTGTTCGGTGGCGAAAGCCATAGCACCAGGGTAAAGCCAGGCACCGACAGTCTTTATTCCTCGAGCGTGCCGGGTGCCTACGGCGCTGCGGCGTTAGGACGGCCCGTCGGCGCCGGCTTTCCCGGCCAGGGTGCCGCCCCGTCCGCCGATGCCGCCGACCGCGCCGCCACCACCGCCGGCGCCGCCGTTTCCGCCGTCGCCGATGAGCTGCGCGTTGCCACCGTTTCCGCCGTCTTTGCCCGAGCCGTTGTTACCCGCGCCGCCGCCACCGGTACCGCCGGCGCCGCCGGCGCCGCCCGCGCCACCGCCGCCACCGTTGCCATAT
>NZ_LZLQ01000105.1 GCF_001673315.1 Mycobacterium asiaticum
ACACCAGCTGAAACTGGCCGACCGCCTATTCCGATGTCTTGAGACACCCCATTCCTATGTCCTGAAACACCACACTGCCGGGGGCACCAGTGTGATGTCTCAAGACATACGCATAGCCCGAACCCTCGTTTAGGGTTCGGGTTTTTTCTTTGGGCGTCCGGCGGGGACTCCGCGGGGTTGGTAGTCCCTGGTGGGGTCGAGGGTTAGCTGGCGGAGGAGTTCGCCGGTGGCGGCGTTGATGATTCTGATGTCGAGGTGTTGGACGAGGACTAGTACGTGGGTTCGGGCGTGGGTGCGGCCGACGCCGATGTGGTGCAGGCGTCCGGCGTGGCGCAAGGTGAGTTTTGCGTAGTGGTCGATGCGGTCGCGGCGTACGCGGTGGTGGTTGTATTCGTTGAGGAATTCGTCGAGTTGGGTTTGCAGCTGGGTGAGGGTGGTGGCGCGGGGTTGGCCGGTGAGCCATTTTTTGAGGGTTTGGTGGAAGCGTTCGACTTTGCCGCAGGTGGTGGGGTGGTTGGGGGTGGAGTTGATTTGGGTCACGCCTAGGCGGTGTAGTTCGGTCTCTAGGTGGTTGCGGCCGCCGCGTCCGCCGGCGAGGCGGGTGGTGAAGACCATGCCGTTGTCGGTCAGTGTTGAGGCCGGAATGCCGTGTAGTTCATAGGCTTTGCGGAAGGCGGCCAAGACGATGGGTCCGGTGACGCGGTGGTGTGCGGTGACCGACAGGGCGTAGCGGGAGTGGTCGTCGATGAAACACAGGATCTCGGTGTGGGTGGTCCCGGCGATCCACCAGTGGGTGAAGTCGGCTTGCCAGCGTTCGTTGGGCAGTTCGGCGGCGAACCGGATGTAGGAGGCTTTGGGTCGTTTGGCCGGGGCGGCTTCGATTAAACCTGCAGCGTGCAGGTGACGGCTGATCGAGGCCACCGACACGCGTCGGCCGTGGTGCTGGGCGAGGTGCCAGGCGATGGTGTGTGGCCCGTTGTCGAGGCCTTTGCTGGTCAGTTTCTCGCGCAGCTCGAGGATCAGATCGATCGTGGTTTGAGCCAGCCTGGCCGGTGTGGTGTGCGGGCGTCGTGATCTGGGCTCGAACGCCGCCTGACCTTCGGCTCGATAGCGTGCGACCAGCCGCGAAATCCAAGGCTGGGAAACCCCGTAATCACGGGCGACCTCAGATTGGCTGCGACCCTCGATGACAACAGCGGTGATGACCAAGCGAGCCTTCGACACCCACTGAAAGTCGCGCCATCAACCTATGCCGATGTGTTGCGACACCCTATGCGTATGTCCTGAAACACCACACTGCCGGGGGCACCAGCGTCGTGTATTGCGTCGGTTGATGCGTGACATTTCGTCTTCGGGTGATGCCTGACAGTGTTTCGGCTGATGCGTGACAGTTGTTTCGGTTGATTCGTGACACTCCTTCGATGAGGGAGTTGAGCGTGGCTGAGCAGAGGTATCAGGCCGTGATGGCGGTGATCGGCGATGGATTGTCGGTGTCGCAGGCGGCGGAGAAGGCGGGGGTGGCGCGTCAGACGCTGCACCGCTGGTTGGCCCGGTATGAGGCCGAGGGCCTCGAGGGGCTCAGGGATCGGTCGCATCGGCCGGTGTCGTGTCCGCATCAGATGCCCGCGCCGGTGGAGGCGGCGGTGCTGGAGTTGCGGCGGTCGCGCCCGTATTGGGGTCCGCGGCGGTTGGTGTTCGAGTTGGCCAAACGACGCGTCGCTGCGGTGCCCTCGGAGTCGGCGGTATATCGGGCGTTGCTGCGTGCGGGGATGATCGATCCCGCGGATCGGGATCGGCGTTCGCGGAAGTGGAAGCGCTGGGAACGCGGTGCGCCGATGGAGTTATGGCAGATGGATGTCGTCGGCGGTTTCCCGCTGGCCGATGGGACCAGCGCGAAAGCGTTGACCGGGATTGATGACCACTCGCGGATGTGCGTATGTGCACGGTTGATGGCTCGTGAGCGCACGCGGGCGGTCTGCGATGGGCTGCGGGCTGCGCTGGCGACCTATGGGCTGCCGCAGCAGATCCTGACCGATAACGGCAAGGTGTTCACCGGCCGGTTTCATCATCCGCCCGTGGAGGTGCTCTTTGATGCGATCTGCCGCGAGAACGGTATCGAGCATCTGTTGACTCAGCCCCGGTCTCCGACCACGACCGGCAAGATTGAGCGGTTCCATCGCAGTCTGCGCGCTGAATTCCTCAGCGATACAGCCGCTTTCCCGAATCTGAAGGCAGCCCAGCGGGCTCTGGACGAGTGGGTCGCCTACTACAACAACGAGCGGCCCCATCAGGCGTTGCAGATGACCACTCCCGCGCAGCGGTTTACCTGCGGCGGCGCCGCAGCCACGCCGTCAGCACCGACAGATACCCGGGCTGAGCGCGTCGGCGAGGACTGGGTCAGCCGACGTGTGACGACCAACGGGGTGGTCAGTGTGGCCTGGCAGCAGGTCTGTGTGGGCGCCCACTACGCCGGATCCCGCTGCGACATCCACGTCGACGGCGACCTGCTGCGGTTCTGGATCGGCGATCATTTAGTCAAGACCGCCGCGCGCACCCACCGCGGCGAGGTAAGAAACAAACGGGCCTTCCGCACCCGCGAACAGGCCTAACCCATAACCCCGAGTGTCACGGATCAACCGAGATAGAAATGTCACCCATCAACCGACTCTGAACAGGGGCACCAGCGTCGCCGCAGTTCAGAGGCACTTTTCGAGGTCCCATCGCAATGCCCATACCCCCGGCATGACCTTCATATGCAATGAGCCGGCGGCGCAGCAAATCAGCAAAAACAGCCGCCGGGTTCTGCGCAGCGGCTCTTCCGGAGATCAGCGCTACCGAGCAGGGCCTTTCTGACGGGTCAGGCTAGCGGCGGAAATGCAACATCCATCAATCCATGCATCGGCGAGAGATCGGGGTTTCATGGCCACGCCATGGTTGCTGTTTTGGTTGTAGTTTTGGTATCCTTTGAAGGATGACCGAGGACGAGGTTTATCCAAACGCGCCTGTCGTCCTGGTTACCATGGAGATCCGCCATCCTCCGGCAGGCCCGCTGACCAGTTCGGAGAATCGTGCGTTGAAGCGACTCCTCGCGGAGCGACTTCCGATCGAACGGCCTGGCCAAAATGTCCACTTCGAGATGGTGGCTCCCCCCGCGCAGCCAACCGCCACGATCGAACGTTTTCCTCGATTCCTGAACCGAGAAAGCAACGTTGCCACAGCCATCCGCGAGCAATCGACGATCGTCGAGACTAGCGCCTACAAGGGCTGGCAATCTTTCCTCGAGCTTTTATGGCTGGTACTCGAAGCACGCGTGCAGGTGTCGCCGATCGCTGGGATCGAGAGGGTCGGGCTTCGGTACGTAGACGAGGTTCGCGTCCCTGAAGCCGCTGCGGTCGTTGGCAATTGGGGCGATTGGGTCGATACGTCGTTGCTCGGCCCGAAAGCCGACACGTCCACCGATTCCGGTCTCGAACTGATGGAGCTACAGGGTGCAGCAATGTACCGGTGCCCTCGACCTGGGCAGTCATTAGTTCTCCGCTACGGCCCCCGCGATGGTTATGCGGTCGACCCAGATTCCGATTTGCGTCGAGTAAAGACGGTCGGCCCAGGTCCGTTTTTTCTCATGGATATCGATAGTTTTTGGGTACCCGATGGACCAATCCCCGAATTTGAAAAGGATTATCTGAACTCACTTTATGACGATCTACACCGCCCTGTTCGCACCCTCTTCGAAGACTTAATCACCGACCGTTACAGAAATGAGGTACTTCGCAATGGTTAGAACAACGGGACGCTACCATGACCTGTTATGGGGCGATGACGACTTGGGCACCGCTGGAACAGGCATAACACCACCGCATAGGCCAACCACAACCCGGTCGACGGCCCTGCTCCTAACGGAGGACGCTCATGACCTCCGAAAGCGTGTCCGGAACCTAGCTGTCGACGTCGGTCAAACGCACCAGAAGACTTACCAGCACGAATGGCAGGTGCTCACACAACAACGGGCGCTATCCAGCCCTGCCACGATGCTGAGCGACCTTGCCGACCTTGGCTTCAGTTGGCGTGACATTGCGAAGATGGTGGGAGTCAGCGTCGCCGCTATTCAGAAATGGCGGAAAGGCGACAACGTCACGGGGTCGAATCGGCATAAGCTCGCCAGTTTAGTCGCCGCTTGCGACTTCATTATTGCGCATTTCCATGCCGAAGATGTAGCTCAGTGGTTTGAAACACCCATAATTGACGGCGCTCCAATAACCCCAATAGACATTTGGTCCGAGGGAAATCATTTAGTGCTGTTCGAATATGCTACGCAACATATTACGCCCGAGCAGGCGATGAACGAATTCCGGCCGGATTGGCGGGAAAGTTTCCGCAGCAACTGGGAGGTCTTCGAGGCCGACGACGGAAACCTATCGATTCGAGCTAAAGGTCAGTAGCGAGTGGCGGACAACCTCGAGGCACCCGGGACCGATGACGCGCCCGATTGGGCGAGCATCTATCGCGCCCGGGGATACGAGGTCGTCCCCCACCGGCCAATCTTCACTGGAGACATCTTTTGCGGCGTCCAGCTCGCCACAGAATCCAAGCCGAAAACGCTGATAATCCTTCAGCATCCATGCGCCATCAGGACGGACGGCGTGACACTAGTGCCCCGGATACTGGTCGCCGAGGTCCAAAAGGCAGCAATTCTGACACCGTCCAAGTGGGCTTCAGGGCATTTCAAACAGATGCCGCTTGCGGACTTGATTCCTGGCACTGAAGACAAAGCCTCGCAGCACTACTCGGCCATGCTCCACATGCCCCATCTCGCGACGCCGGCAGAATTGCAAGCCGCGACCCGCATCGCGTGCATGTCGCAGACAGGCGTTAACCTTCTTCTGCAGCGTTGGGTCCATCACAACAGCAGAGCCATTGTGGCGACGCATCTATACCAAGAGGTAAGCAGCGCCCAGTTCGAAGAGGCTGACATTACCGAAGACTGGTGTATCGACCGCGAAGAAGACGGCGTTGACATCGCCACTGCGACAACCCAAATCGACGCATGGCTATCGAGTGCGACCGACGATGGCTCGACGCACCGAGATTTGCTCAAAAACCCGCAGAAGCGAAGCCACGTCCGAAAAGCGATGCGGAGCCATCTTCAAAATATGCGCGACGTGGGCGAGTAACCGCCCGCGGCCTAGTAGGCAATTAGTGCATCCAGAGACCCGCCAATGGGATGCAAGCAACCTTGCGCTTGTGTAGTAGGCGGTATCGCGCGCGGCGCGGCCAACTCGGCGCTGCAGATCAAGCGCCCATTTGTCGTTCTGCGGGACTTTGTCTGCGGCATCGTCGTGTGCAACGGCTATACTGGAACGTGGATTGTGGTGGTGCGCAATTTCCTTGGGTGAGGGGTCCGGTTCCGCTTCGGCGGCCGGGCCTTTCGTATTGACAGGGGTAATCATCGGTGGTGAATTCCTTCGGGGATGAGGTTGCAACCAGGGGCCGAAGGTCGTTGCGATAGGGCTTATTTGAGATCGGGGCATTCCCTTGCACGCCGCCGGCAGAGTCAGCTACGCCGCCAACGCCAGCGGCCACTCCGAGGGCCATCGGCGTCATATTTCACGCCAGGGACCTCACCCCGCTTGCAGGCGTCGATGAAATTCCGACTGTGTCCCCATGCCGACATTCACGGGCGGACTGACCGGTGCTGCAGCCGGTTTGGGGCGGTTAATGTTGCGTAGCAGCCCACGCGGGCGGCGCCGGTAGGTCGCCCGTTTGACAGCGTGGCACCACTGTAACGCTTCGGATTCCGGTGGTTCGGTGGCGGCTGTCATGCGGCACCAGCGCTGCCAAGGGGGTGGCCGACCTTTTCGAGGTCGTCGGCGTAGATGCGGATGAGCCGCGGGCCAAACCTGTGTGCTGGCAATTGCCCTGAGGCGATCATTCGGCGAATCGTCTGCAGATTGCAGCGCTTGCGTGCCGCAGCCTCTTTGAGGGTGATTTCTTCGCGGTAAGTCACGGAAGCACGCTCCGAATGGTCAG
>NZ_LZLQ01000106.1 GCF_001673315.1 Mycobacterium asiaticum
GTCCCACCGTGTCCCGGACCCCTCGGCGAACGCGCCGACTGGTGGTGGTACACCCCCTACGAACCCCAACCACCACCCACCAACAACTAGCCCCGGTCACCCTGGGTCCGTTCTCTACCGGCACCGCAGCGCACCCAAATACACTGCGAGATCCAGCAATTCGGCCGCCACCCGAAGACTTCGCCACCCGAAGACTTCGCAACCCGTGGTGAACATCCGTGGCGACAGCATGCGCCCACGTGGGCCGAGTCCGTCTGGTAACCCAGAACGCGCTAACCCGCCCGGTGACTGACGCTTCCCGTTCGAGATGAGGCATACACCTCGGCCAGGAATTGCTCGACGGCAACCGCGGCGTGCGCCGCGCGCGTCGACCCGAAGATGTCGAAAGCATGCTGGGCGTAGGGCATTTCGGCATAGACCACTGGCTGTCGGCTCACTTCGCGCAATCTTGCGACGAAACTGCGTGCCTGTTCAACCGGAATCAGCGAGTCGTTGACCCCGTGCAGGACGAAGAACGGCGGCGCGTCCTCGGAGATGTGGGTGATCGACGAGGCGAGACGAAACGGCTCTGCGAGTTCGTTCCGGCTCAGCTTGAACACTCGCTTGCCCATCATGGCCGGCATCATCGGATGCACTGCGTCGTCCCGGGTGAAGTCGTAGAACCCGTAGAACGGCACCGCCGCCTGCACGCGGGTATCCACTTCCTCGAAACCCGGCTGAAACAACGGGTAGTTGGGGGAAACTGCGGCGAGCGATGACAGATGTCCGCCGGCCGAACCTCCGGTGATGGCAATCCAATCCGGATCTCCGCCGTACTCGGCGATGTGCTCCTTCGTCCACGCTATCGCCCGCTTGACATCGGCGATCTGGTCGGGCCACGTCGAGCGCGGGCTCAGCCGATAGTTGACCGAGACACATACCCAACCCAGCTCGGCAAGGTGGCTCATCAACGGATGTCCTTGTCCGCGTTTGTCTCCCACCATCCAGGCTCCGCCGTGAACCTGCAGCAACACCGGCGCCCGTCCCCCGCGGTCCAGATCGGGTCGCCGCCAGATGTCGAGATGGTTTCGCTTCCCGAACTCGCCGTAACTGATGTCGGCGTCGTGCGCGTAGTCGCGCCAGATCCGCAGCATCCGCGCCGGACCCGGTTTCTTCGCGGTGGCCCCGTTCGAAGCCGGCACCTTCCACAAGTCGCCAGCCTCTCGGCGGCGATCAGTACCCAGTCCTTCATCCAGCGCTGCGGTCAGCGGTTCGTTGGCGCGCTGCCCGATGCGGTGCAGGCCGAATAGGCCCAGCCAGGACAGCACCGAAACCAGCCAACTCACACCGAGCAACCGGGCCGGCACCCACCGTGACACCGTTGCCAGCGCTGTCGCGTGCGCCGCCGCCGACTGCAGCGGAAGTTCGGAAGCGAACAGACCGAAAGCGAAGGCGTAGCCCGCGCCGTACCCCTTTTTGCTCAACGGTCGGTAGCCGTTCACGGTGAACACCGACCCCAACACCGCCAGCAACATCGCCCCGACCGCGGCCAATCGTTTCAAAGCTGTCTCCTCACACGACTACCCATCGAATCTAACCGGCCGGGTCAGCCGATCTCCCCGGGTGCCCCGGCGCCGCCGGCGTCCCGCGTCTCCGCAGGCTCCTGAACCACGGTGTAGGAGGGGTCAACCATCCACTTCGTGCGGTCACCGCTCTGACGGGCCTTGCCCGTCACCCGCAGCAGCTGGCCGGGCTGGATGTCGGCGCCGTCATGCCCCGGCCGGAACCGGATGCGGACTTCCCCGCTGTCATCGCCCACCACGATCCAACGGAACGTCCCCCGGCGCTTGGCGATGTCCTCGACCTCGTTGACCCGCCCTTCGAAGGTGGCGCGCTGGCCGGGGATCAAGGCGGCCACAGTGATCACCGACGACCGATGCTCCGGGTGCTCGTAGGCCTCGACGTTGCGATCCTCCGCCTGCGACACCCACGCTTCGACCTTGTCGAGTTCACAGGCGATTCGTTGCTCGAGTCGATGCGGATACGCGTCTTTGATCCGGGACTGCACGTCGTAGGGCACGATCGTGGCGGCGGCGTCCGGGATGAGGCTCACTGCGCGGGCGATCTTGTCCGCGGTCCGGTCGTGCAGCAACCGGCCCAGCAATGGCGCATAGGTGCGACGCGGCAGCAGCACCGTCACATTGGTGTCCCGGTTCTCCTTACTCGTGCGAGCGACCAATATCTGGGCAGACCGGGTGACGCGTCGATCCGGACAATCGATCACCCGCAGCCGGGTATCCAATTCGAAGTCGTCCCAACGCTTGCGCAGCTGGGCAGTATGCACCGCGTCGACCATGAAATGCACCGCGATCAATTCGTCGGCGCGTAACCCTTTGCCGTACCGCAGGGCTTCGATCACCGCCAGATCGACCGAGTTCACCAAGATGAATACCTGGTGCCGCGCGTACTTCACCAACTCGGGCCGATCGGTGCGGAACATCTCGAGAATGGCTGCCTCGGCCCGGTATTCGCGGTTCAGCCGAATCAATCCGAACACCAGCAGCGGAAAGACGACGACGACCAGCCACGCGCCCTCGGTAAATTTCGCCACCGCGAAGATACCCACCACGATCGTCGACATGATGCCTGCGGACAGGTTGATCGCCAGCCGGTGCCGCCAACCCGGTTCCCGGTGTGTCAGATGATGTTTGGTCATTCCGTAACCGGCCATGGCGAAACCGGTGAACACCCCGATCGCATAGAACGGCACCAGCGCGTTCACCGAACCCCCGGTGATCACCACCAGCAGCACCGACAGAGCGGTGAGCGCGATGATCCCGTTGGAGAACACCAGCCGGTGCCCGCGCTTCATCAGCTGCCGCGGCAGGAACCGGTCCTCGGCAACGAAACTGGCCAGCGCCGGGAAGCCGTTGAAGCTGGTGTTGGCACCGGTGAACAAGATTGCCGCCGTCGACGCTTGAACCAGGAAGAAGCACACGTTGCCGATCACGCCGTTACCGAAGACCGCCCGCCCGATCTGAGACAGCACCGACGGATATTCGGTCAGGTACGGAGTGGCGTGCGTGGCATACGCGAGGTAGGCGACGCCGGCCAGCAGGAAGGCGAGGATGCAGGCCATTGCGGTGAGCACGCGACGCGCGTTGCGCCCCTGCGGCTTCCGGAACACCTCCACGGTGTTGGAGATCGCTTCGACCCCCGTCAGCGACGAACCGCCGTTGGCGAACGCACGCAACAACACCAGAATGGTCGCGCCCATCACCAGGCCATTGCCCTGATGGACGGGCACGGTTCCGGGCAGGTGCTGCGGATCGTAGCTGGGCAGGCTCCAAAAGAGTTGGCGGACAACACCGGTCACGATGGTGGTGGCGATCATGATGATGAACAGGTAAGTCGCCGCCGCGAAAGGCTTTCCGGCTTCCTTGAGGCCGCGCAAGTTCAGGTAGCAGATGAGGACGACGACGCCGATGGTGATTTCCAGACTGAACGGCCCCAGCGCCGGCAACGCCGACACCACGGCCACGGTCCCGGCCGCCGATTGCACCGCCACCGTTACGACGTAGTCGATCAGCAACGCCGCGGCGGCGACCTGAGCGATCTTCGGTCCGAAATTGTCGCGCGCAACGATGTAGGAGCCGCCGGCCCGGGTGTAGGCCATCACCACCTGGCGGTACGACGCCGCCACCAGGACGAGGATCAACAAAATGACGCCGGTAACGGGGAGCAGCAGCGCGAACGCCGCCAGGCCCGCTTGCGGCAGCGGTTCGATGAGGATCTGCTCGGGCCCGTAGGCAGTCGACGAGATCGCATCCGGCGACAGCGCACCCAAAGCGACTCGGTTGGACAACCGCTCGTCCGCCAGTTCCTGGGTGATCAGGGGCTTGCCCAGAAACACCCGCTTGAACACGTCGCCGATCGTCAGCGGGATCCGGAGCTTACCGGTCGAATCCTCCGCTGAATTCGTCATCGACCGTTCCTGACCATTCCTAGGAGAGGCGCTCGACCGCAGCGCCGATGCGCTCGTCGGTGGCGGTCAGCGCTATCCGCACGTGGCGCGCGCCCCGGGGCCCGTAGAAATCGCCGGGGGCCACCAGAATGCCCCGTTCGGCCAGCCAGGCGACGGTCTCATGGCATCCCTCGCCCCGGCTGGCCCACAAATACAGACCGGCCTCCGAATGGTCGACGGTGAAGCCCGCCGAGCGCAGCACCGGCAGCAGGCTCGCCCGCCGTTGCGCATAGCGCTCCCGTTGCAGCTTCTCGTGATCGTCGTCGTCCAGCGCAGCCACCATGGCAGCCTGCACCGGCGTGGGAACGATCATGCCGGCGTGTTTGCGCACCGCCAGCAGTTCGGCGATCAGGGTGGCATCGCCGGTGACAAAGCCAGCCCGGTAACCGGCCAGTGACGAACTCTTCGAGAGCGAATGCACCGCTAACAGGTTGCTATGGTCGCCGTCGCAAACGGTCGGGTGCAGCAGCGATAGCGGTTCTGCTTCCCAGGCCAAGCCCAGGTAGCACTCGTCGGAAACCACCAGAACACCGCGCTGGCGGGACCACTCGACCACCTTGCGCAGGTGGTCGACGCCCAGGACGCGACCGGTGGGGTTACTCGGCGAATTCAGGAACATCAGCGCGGGTCTTTGCGGGCCGAGCTGGGTCAACGAATCCGCGCGTACCACCCGCGCTTTCGCCAGGCGTGCGCCCACGTCGTAAGTCGGATATGCCAGTTCGGGCACCACCACCGCATCGCCGGCACCCAGCCCGAGCAGCGTCGGCAGCCAGGCGATGAGTTCCTTCGTGCCGATGACGGGCAAGATCGCCGCCTGGTCGATGCCGGTGACACCGAACCGGCGCGCCAGTGCGGCCACGGCCGATTCTCGCAACTGAGCGGTTCCGGCGGTGGCCGGATAACCCGACTCGGCGCCGGCAGCTGCCAATGCATCCTGGATCAGCGGCGCGACGGGGTCCACCGGGGTGCCGACCGATAGGTCGACAATGCCGTCCGGATGACCGGCGGCAATGGCCTTCGCCTCCGCCAGGGTGTCCCACGGGAACTCCGGCAGGGTCGCCGACACGATCTGCCGGCTTGGCATCGGCGTGGTCAGTCCTCGGCCTTCGGCGGCAGATCCTTGACCGCCTGCGGGTCGTTTTCGGTCATGCCAACCTTCGCGGCACCGCCCGGCGATCCCAACTCGACGAAGAAGTCGGCGTTGATCTGCGTGTATTGGCTCCACTGATCGGGCACGTCATCTTCGTAATAGATGGCCTCGACCGGACAGACCGGTTCGCAGGCTCCACAGTCGACGCACTCGTCGGGATGGATGAACAGCATCCGGGCACCCTCGTAGATGCAATCGACCGGGCACTCCTCAATGCATGCCTTGTCTTTGATGTCGACGCAAGGTTCGGCGATCGTGTACGTCACGGACGTCTCCTCAACGTGTCCTCCAGGTACGGGTCAACCAGTACGGGTCAACGGCGGGCTGCTAGTAGTACCCAAGGGGCTTCTCGGGTATGCCTTCGGTTACTGATACTAGACGTTGCACATACAACTCCGGCAATTGGCACGCCTGCCGAACTGTCCACTCGTGTCGAACATAGTTGCATCGCATCGTGCTGGGTGCCGTTGCCGGCAGGACCGGGGACCGGCATGTCGGTTCGACGGCGCTCGACGGGGTACCGGTAGCCCCCGGAACCGCTATTTCGCCCACCGCGAAATCGCCGCGAATAATGCTCTGACCTGCAAGTTGTTACAACCGGCGAGGGTCTGGCGATAACAATCTTGATAGGAGCAAGTCCACGGAGCCTGGTAGCCTTTAGCGCAGACGGCAACCGCTGGGCAGATGTCGTCGCCGTCGTGTCCGGCGGTGCAATATTTGGGGAAGGTGTCCGAAAAATGAGGTTGTCGCTTATCAAGATGGCCGTGGTTACAGGGGGCTTGGCAGCGTCGCTGGGCTTAGGGACCGGAGTTGCCTCGGCAGATCCGTTCGATGGCGTTGTGAACACAACCTGCAGTTACCCACAGGTGATCGCGGCACTCAACGCGACCAACCCGGGTGCCGCGGCGCAGTTCAACGCTTCGCCGGTTGCGCAAAGCTACCTGCAGCGGTTCCTGGCTTCGCCGCCGCCGGCGCGCGCACAGATGGCCGCACAGTTGCAGGCCATGCCGGGCGCGTCGCAGTACATCGGCGTCGTCGAGTCCGTCGCCGGAGTTTGTAACAGCTACTGAGTTTGACCCGCGAGCGTAACGCCGCTGCACAACTCCCCGAGAGTGGTGCCGGCGTTGCGCTCGCGGTTTTTTCGCAGGTTTGTTCTGCGCTTCGCAGCGTTTGTTTCTGCAGGCTTTCAGGTCGCGAGGTTCAGGCGGCTAGCGGAGCGTACGTCGTAGTGCGCTGACGTGCTGGCCGGCCGATGCCCTCGGCGATAGCAGTCAATTCGGCTACCGTCTTCGCCGACCCGTATTCCGAACCCGCCATCCGCGAGATGGTTTCTTCCATCAGCGTGCCGCCCAAGTCGTTGGCGCCGCCGTTGAGCATTATCTGCGTGCGCTCCACGCCGAGCTTCACCCAGCTGGTCTGGATGTGAGAGATGCGGCCGTGCAACATGATCCGCGCCAGCGCGTGCACCGCCCGGTTGTCCCGGTGGGTAGGCCCGGGCCGGGCTGCGCCGGCCAGATAGAGCGGCGAGTTCTGATGCACGAACGGCAACGGCACGAACTCGGTGAAGCCGCCGGTGCGGTCCTGAATGCCGCGCAGCACATTGAGATGGCCGATCCAGTGCCTGGGGCTGTCGACGTGCCCGTACATCATCGTCGACGACGAGCGCAGCCCCACCTCGTGCGCAGTGGTCACGATCTCCACCCACAGTGAGGTGGGCAGCTTGCCCTTGGTCAGAACCCACCGGACTTCGTCGTCCAGAATCTCTGCGGCTGTGCCGGGAATGGTGTCCAGTCCGGCTTCGCGCAGCCCGGCCAGCCATTCGCGGATGCTCAGCCCGCTCTTGGTCACGCCGTTGGCGATCTCCATCGGCGAGAAGGCGTGCACGTGCATGGACGGCACCCGCGCCTTGACCGCACGCACCAGATCGGCGTAGCCCGTCACCGGCAACTCGGGATCGATGCCGCCCTGCATGCAGATTTCGGTGGCGCCGGCAACGTGGGCCTCCCAGGCCCGGTCGGCCACCTCCTGAGCCGACAATGAATACGCGTCGGCGTCCCCTTTGCGTTGGGCGAACGCGCAGAACCGGCAACCGGTGTAGCAGATGTTGGTGAAGTTGATGTTGCGGTTCACCACAAAGGTCACTTCGTCGCCGACGGCGTCGCGGCGTAGCGAATCCGCCAGCGCCGCAACCGCTTCCAACGCCGGGCCATCGGCGGTGGCCAGCGCGAGGTATTCGTCGTCCGAGCAGCCTCCGGGATTGCGCTCTGCCGAACGCAGCGCGGCAAGCACATCGGTGTTGATGCGCTCGGGAGCGCGGGCGGCAAGTTCATGAACCCGGGAACGGATCGATTCCCAGTCGCCGAAGGCACTGTCCAGGTCGCTGCGGGATTCACTGTTGCGGCCCTCGGTGTCGATTGCGGCGTTCAGGTCGACCCGGCCGCTGGATGCCACCTCGTCGGGCTCCTGCCACGGAGCGCCCACCGGGTTGATGTCCCGGGCGAACCCCGTTGCCGGATCGGCCAGCGCGGCAACGTGTCCGCGCACCCGTGGATCGATCCACGCCGCCCCCGCCTGCACGTACTTAGGCTGCGCCGTCAGCCGCTGCACCAGGTCGTAGCCGGCTTCCTCGGTGGTGGCCGCCAAGTCGTCCAACGCGGGCCAAGGCCGCTCGGGGTTGACGTGGTCGGGCGTCAGCGGCGATACACCGCCCCAGTCGTCGACACCTGCGGCAACCAGCGCCAGGCATTCGTCGCGGGACACCAGGTTCGGCGGCGCCTGGATCCGCATGCCTGGCCCTAACACCAGCCTGGCAACAGCGACTGTGGCCAGGTAGTCCTCGATGCCGGCATCCGGCGTGGCGGCCATCGCGGTATGTTCCTTGGCCCGGAAGTTCTGCACGATGACTTCCTGAATATGGCCGAACTCCTTGTGCGACTTGCGTATCGCGTGCAAAGTCTCCGCCCGCTCCACGAGCGTCTCGCCGATGCCCACCAGCAGACCGGTGGTGAACGGAATGGATAACCGGCCCGCGTCGGTCAGCGCCCGCAGTCGCACCGCCGGATCCTTGTCGGGACTGCCGTAGTGCGCGAGCCCTTTGGTCTCGAAGAGGCGCCGAGACGTCGTCTCCAGCATCATTCCCATCGAGGGCGCAACTGGTTTGAGGCGCGACATCTCCGACCAGGTCATGACGCCGGGGTTCAAGTGCGGCAGCAGACCGGTGGTCTCGAGAACTCGGATCGCCATGGCCCGGACGTAGGACAGGGTGGAGTCATAACCCCGTTCGCCCAGCCACTGGCGGGCCTCCGGCCAACGGTCCTCCGGTCGGTCGCCGAGGGTGAATAATGCTTCCTTACAACCCAGTTCCGCGCCGCGGCGCGCGACGTCGAGGATCTCGTCGGGTTCCATGTATAGGCCCATTCCCTGGGCGCGCAATTTACCCGGGACGGTGACGAAGGTGCAGTAGTGGCAATTGTCGCGGCACAGGTGGGTGACAGGCAGGAAGACCTTGCGCGAGTAGCTGATCGGCAACCGGCCGCTCGGGCCGCGCCGGCCCGCCGACTCGAGGCCCGCGTCGCGCACCCGCGCCGCGCTCGCACACAGATCGGCCAGATCGTCGCCGCGGGCCGTCATCGCGATGGCAGCCTCGTCCACGTTGAGCGCCACGCCGTCCCGGGCCCGCCGCAACACGCGCCGCAACGCGGACGCGCTGGGGGCCTGAGAAGGCACAACTGGGTTAGGCAGAGCCGTCGGCTCGGGTGTCACCGGCACGTTGGTGTAACTTCCCCGCAGTCGAATTTCATCCGTGCGTCCCACCATGTGAACAGTTGGGCATCCCGGGCGCCATACGCGCAAGGGTAGCGGCATGCCACGGTCGGCACGCGACTGACCGGCGCGGCAATCCGGAGTGCCATTCCGCCGAGTCGGGCAAAATTTGGTCCTGATCGCGATACGATCCGTCCATCGAACCGAACTGAGATAGCGCAAGGATGAATGGAATGTCGTTTATGCATGCGGCGCCCGAGGCGCTTGCGACGGCGGCTTCCAACATCGCCGGCATCGGCTCAGAGATCAGCTCGGCCAATGCGGCGGCCGCGCTGCCCACCACCAAGCTGGTAGCGGCAGCCGCCGATCAGGTATCGGCCGAGGTCGCAGCGTTGTTCTCGTCGCACGCACAGAGCTATCAACAGCTCAGTGCCCAGGTTGCGGCATTCCACGACAAGTTCGTGCAGGTCCTGGGCGCCGGTGCGGCGTCCTATGCGTCCGCTGAGCGCGGTGCGGCGCAGACATTGGCCAGTGCGGTCAACGCACCGACCGCGCAGCTGCTGGGTCAGCCGTTGATCGGCGAGGCCGTGGGCTCGATGGGCTCGGTGGGCGGGAGCATCCGGAGCTTGCTGGGGCTGCCGACAGGTTCGACCGCGGCGCTGGGCGCCTCGCTGTTGGCGCCGGTGGCCGAGGCCGCCCCGGCGGCCGTCCTACCCGTTTCCTGGGCCACCGCGATCGAACAGGCCTATCTCGCGTTCGAGCCCTACGTGCAATACGGCTTCAATCTGGCCGCGTACGCCGCTGGGTGGTTGCCCTGGGTCGGCATTCTGGCGCCGCAGATCAACTTCTTCTATTACCTCTTCGAGCCGATCGTCCAGAGCGGGCTGTTCAATACGCTGGACTTCCTTGCCGGAACGGTCAGCTTCCAGCAGGGGCTGAGCAATTTCTGGTCCGCCACCACGGCATCGGTCAACCAGTTCATCGAAACCGAGATCTACTGGTTCCGGAGCTTCCTCCCGCCGCTGCCGCCCCTGCCGCCGTTCTTCCCCGGTGCGTGACCGTCAGACGCGCGCTCTACGCCGCCACAGCACCCATACCGGCGGTGCGGTACCCAGCACGATGAGCAGCAACGCGCTGTAGGCCATCACTCCCTGGCCACCCAGGACGATGTCGCCGCCGGGGCCGCCGAGGCTCAACGCAGCGACCGTGAGCAACCAGGTCCACAATGGCAACGCGGCCAGCCGTGGCTTGGTGGTCCAGCGGGTCGCGGCCCACACCAGGGCGGCATTGACCAACCCGCTCAGCAACGCGCTCACCGGAAAAGGAACCGAGCCGATGTAGGAGGGCAGCAGCAGCGCCCCGGCCAGTGCCGACAGGACTCCGTCGACCGCCAGAAGCGCCAACACGACTACACGGATAGCGGGATCAGTTGCGCCGGTCTCCTCAACCGAGACGACGCGTGACGTGGTGTCTGTCAGGTTGGGACGCTGTCGATTTGCGAGACGATCGAACCGAGCACCCACTGCAAGCTGTCGAGCCGGTCTTGCCAGTGCTGCAGGTTAGGGTCCAAGTCCGGGTCCATGCGAATTCCTTCCGTGGCTGCCTATTTGGCAGTTTACGTGCCGAGACCTGCGATGCCCAGACCAGCCAGCAGATCCGTCTCCCAGCCGCGCGCGTCCCGTGCGCCCGGCGTGCCCGCGACGAGTATGTAATGCTCCGCGGCCAAAATCGGTAACGCCAGATTGTTGGACAGGGCGCAGGCCCGACCGGTTGTGCCAACGACGAGTTGCGTGGCATGCGCGGCGAGTGCGGCGACCTTGGCGGCATGCGCGTCCGCGTCGGCCTCGATGGCGGCATTGATGCTCTCGGCCGGGTAGGTGAACGGGATCTCTTCCGGCGGCAGCACCCATTCGGGCCGCAGGTCTTCCGGCATCAGCGAGCGCAGGCCAGTCGCGATGGCATCCCGCGACAGGACAGTCCAATAGAACTTCGGCACCGACCAAGGCTCACCCGGGTAGTCCTCCGTCGCGGCGGCCGCCACCGCGGCGGTGGTGACGACGTGGGTGTGGATGTGGTCGGGATGGCCGTAACCGCCGTCGGGGTCGTAGGTCACCACGACGTGCGGGCGCAGCTCTCGGATCAGCGCCACCAGCGCTCCGACGGCCTCTCGCTCGTCGGCGTCGACGAATCGGCGTTGGTCGCGGGGCTCGGTGCCGGCCATCCCGGAATCCCGCCAGCGGCCCGCTCCCCCGAGGTAGACGGGCTCCCGGACACCCAGTGCGTGCAGTGCCCGGCTGAGCTCGCCAATGCGGTAACCGCCCAGTTGATCCGCGTGATCGACGGCGAGTTGGGCCCATCGGTCGCCGATCACTTCGCCTTCCTCACCCAGGGTGCATGTGACGACGTGTACCTGCGCGCCGCGTGCGGTGTAGTGAGCGATGGTGGCCCCGTTGGCCAGGCTTTCGTCGTCGGGATGTGCATGTACGAACAACAGCCGCGGTGTCTCAGGCATGGAGGCACCCTACCTGCCGTCCCCAGACCGACACCGAAAACCGGACAATGGCCCCAATAGGAACGCTAGCGGCTACTATCGACGTATGGCGCAGGCTACCCGACCGACCGTCAGCCGAAGACGCCGGCGCGGTGAAGTGCTTGAACGTGCACTCTACGCGGCGACTTTGGCGGAGTTGACTTCCGTCGGGTACGGCGGTCTGACGATGGAAGGCATCGCGGCGCGCGCCCAGACCGGTAAGGCGGCGCTCTACCGACGCTGGGCCAGCAAGCACGACCTGGTGCAGGCGGCCATGACGCACACCGTGCCGCCGGTGCCCGAACCGCGCGCCGGCCGGTCGGCTCGGGAGAATCTCCTGTCGGTCGTCACCGCTCATCGTGATGTGTTGGCGGGCAAGACCGATTTCCCAGGCTTGGAAATCATCAGCCAACTGCTGCACGAGCCCGAGTTGCGGGCCATCTTCGCCGACGCCGTTGTCTGCCCGCGGTTGCAAATCATCGAGTCGATCCTCAATAGCGCTGTGCGCGACGGGGACATCGATGCGGGGATGCTGACGCCGCTGACATCGCGCATCGGGCCGGCGTTGATCAATCAGCATTTCATGCTGACCGGAACGCCGCCGACCCGCCGCGAGTTGTTGCTCGTTGTCGATACCGTCATACCGCCGAAAGCGCCGGCAGCCCGCGAGGACTAATCGCCTCAGACGGTGAACGGTTCCGCGATCAGGCCGATGACATCCACGCCCGCCATCAGGCCTTGGTCGAAAGCACCTACCAGGCCACCGATCTGACCCCCGTTGAACGTCTGCAACGCAGTGCCCAGCAACAGATTCGACGTGAAGTTCGCCGGCACCGGCGCACCGAAGAACAGGTTCACCGCCTGCTCACCACTACCCAACAACAAGTTGCCGACATTGAAACTACGGTTCAACGCACCATTGAACGCACTGTCAGTGCCGAAAACCTGCTGCTCCCACAATACCTCGTTCGTCACCAACGACTGATTGAACAACTGCTCATTGGTCACCAAGTTCGTGTTGAAAGCAATCTGCATCTGCTCCAACTGCTGAAACGGACTCGCCGGGGCCGCCACACCCAACCCCGCCAGACCCGCCGCAGCCGTCGGACCCGAACCACCGGTGAACATGCCGATCAAATCCGTCGGAACCATCAGACTCTGATCGAACGCACCCACCAGGCCACCGATCTGACCCCCGTTGAAGGTTTGCGCTGCGCTACCCAGCAACAGATTCGACGTGAAGTTCGCCGGCACCGGCGCACCGAAGAACAGGTTCACCGCCTGCTCATCACTACCCAACAACAAGTTGCCAACATTGAAACTACGGTTCAACGCACCATTGAACGCACTGTCAGTGCCGAAGAACATCCGTTCCAGCGCAACCTCGTTAGTCACCAACGACTGATTGAACAACTGCTCATTGGCCACCAAGTTCGTGTTGAAACCGATCTGCATCTGCTCCAACTGCTGGAACGGACTGGCCGGGGCGGCCACACCCAACCCCGCCAGACCCGCCGCAGCCGTCGGACCCGAACTACCGGTGAACATGCCGATCAAATCCGTCGGAACCATCAGACTCTGATCGAAAGCACCCACCAGGCCACCGATCTGACCTCCGTTGAAGGTTTGCGCTGCGCTGCCCAGCAACAGATTCGACGTGAAGTTCGCCGGCACCGGCGCACCGAAGAACAGGTTCACCGCCTGCTCACCACTACCCAACAACAAGTTGCCAACATTGAAACTACGGTTCAACGCACCATTGAACGCACTGTCGGTGCCGAAGAACATCCGTTCCAGCGCAACCTCATTCGCCACCAACGATTTGTTGAACAACATCTCGTTGGTTACCAGATTGGTGTTGAAACCGATCTGCATCTGCTCCAACTGCTGGAACGGACTGCCCGCCGCCGCACTCGCAAGTCCCTGCAGCGGCGCGATGTTGGCGAACTCCGCGCCGGCATAGGCGCTCGCAGCCGATCTGACGGCTTGCACGAACTGCTCGTGGAATCGGCTCACCTGGGCGCTGAGCTGCTGGAAGTCCTGTCCATGCGAACCGAACAGGCCCGCGATGGCCGCCGATATCTCGTCAGCGCCCGCCGGCAGTACCGCCGTCGTCGCTCCGGCTATCGCATTGCTGGCCGAGCCGATGGCCGAACCGATGCCGGCCAAATCCGTTGCAGCGGCCGACACGAATTCTGGCACCGTCGTCAAATAAGACATCGCAGTCCTCCCCACTCTGGCCAGCGATGGGTCTCCCGGGCCGCCGCTGGCGACGATGATGTGCAGAGGTTAGCGATTCAACCTAGGTCGTGTGGGTGGTTTCTATGAATTGCGTTGGATAAATTTGCCGGCCATCGCATACTGGATATCCGCTTCGCGCACTGACATAAACGCGGTCGGCCCGGCACCCAGAGGTGACGGACCGACCGGTGAAATGTTGATTCGACGTCGCTGCGACGTCGCTTCTAGAGCGACTTCGGGCGGCTAGCCGCCGGTGTTGGCACCTGCATTCACCGTGACCTGCCCGGTCAATACGGCGTTGAGGTTGGTGAGCAAGTTCGGCAGCCCTCCTGTCAGGGTCACCTGAACCGGGGCGAACAGGTTGCTCAGCACTGCGGCGTCGAACAGGAACTTCTGCTCGAGGGCACCTAGCAGACCACCGGCCGTGACGCCGCCGAACACATCGCCGGTAGCGCTGACCAGCAGGCTGGGCGCGATGGGCACAGCCGGCACACCCAGCAGCGCATTGATGACTGCCTGAGGCGTGCCGACCAATGCCAGGTTGAGGCCGTTGAAGGCGTTGTTCACCGCACCATTGAGCGCGCCACCTGTGCCGAAGAGCTGCAGTTGCAACAGCTGCTCGTTGGCGACCAGGTTGGCGTTGAAAGCAAGTTGTGCGTTAGCAATAGCCTGCAAGGCGGTCGGGGTCAGACCCAGCTGGGTCAACAGGGCCGCATCAAGGCCGGGCACGCCACCCAGCGCCGTGTTGAGCGAAAGCAATTGCTGCACAACTCCGGTCAGACCGCCGACGGGAGCGAGCCCGCCGCCGAGCGGCAGCGCGCCGTTGAAGAGCAGGCTGCTGGTCAAGTTAACCGCCGGAGCACCAACCAGGCCATTGAGGAACTGTTCACCGGTACCCAGCAACAAGTTTCCGGCGTTGAAGAAATAGCCCGCTGGACCCAAGAGGGCCGGTGCGCCGAGCAATGCAGAGACCAGAGCGCGCTCGTTGGCGACCAGAGATGCGTTGAGCGCAAGCTCATTGGTGGTCAGGTCGACCAAGAGCCCGCTCTGCAGTTGCTCGAAGCCCGCCAAGCCAGTCGTCGGGAGACCCGCGACCGCGTTGATCAGGGCATTGAGCCCGGACGCGTCGCCGTTCAAGGCGCCGGTGAAGGCCGCGTTGATTTGGGCGCCAAGGGGCCCGAGAGCGCCGTTTATGTTGGCCGCCAAGGCGGGAAGGTTCAGGTTGAAGTTGCTTGCCAGACCGTTCAGTCCCGCGGTCAGATTCGCGGCCAGCGAGTCCAGGGTGGGCAGCGGCGGCAGTACCAGACCGAGGTCGAGGTTGCCCGTCAACAATCCATTCAGCGCCGTGCTCACGTTCGCGGCCAGAGCCGGGAAATTCACACCGAATCCGGCGAGTGCGTTGTTGAAGTTGGCCGCCAACACGGCACCGGTCTGGGCCAGGGCGGACAGGTCGGGCAACCCGAGGCCGAGATTCCCGGACAGAGCGGCGTTTACCGCCCCGTTGATCTGAGCACCCAGGGCTGACAGGTCGCCACCGAAGATGGCCGACAACGACCCGCCGGTTTGCGTGAGCGCGTTGAGGTTCGACACGAAATTGTTCGCCAGGGCGCCGCCGGTCTGCACGAGACTGTTGATGCCCGCATTGACGTTGGCCGCCAACGCGTTCCCGGCCTGCACCAGGACGTTCAGGTCGGGCAGGGCAGCGCTCAGGTTGCCCGAAAGAGCCGCATTGAGCTGGGCGCCAAGGCCGTTGATTGCCGCATTGAACGAACCGGACAGACCGCCCAGTCCGAGGTTTGCGTCCAGCGAGCTGTCGACGACGAGACTCGAGGCGAAGTTGGCCGGAACCTGTGCTCCAAGAAGGGTATTGAGAGCTGTCTGGCCGGCACCCACAAACGAGTTCGCGACCGTCAGGCCGGAATCAACGGCGGCGGACAGCGCGTTGCCACTGCCGAAGACGAGCTGCCGCAACGCCACCTCGCCGCCAACCAACGCCTGGTTGAAACTCAGCTCAGCATTGACGACGTTGGCGGCGAAGTTGGCATACCCCTGAGCAAAGCCCTCGACGGACAGGGCCGGTGCGGCCAACCCGTTCACCAAGGTTTGCGCGGTGCCGAGTTCGGCTGCGGCATAAGCGTTCGCACCCGACGTCACCGCCTGGACGAAACGTTCATATGACGCCGCCACCTGGGCGCTGACCTGCTGATACCCCACCGCGTTCTCGGAGAACAGCGCGGCTATCCCCGCTGAGACCTCATCGGCCGCCGCGGCGAGCACGCCGGTGGTTGATGCCGCCGCAGTGGCATTGGCGGCGCTGAGCGCCGAACCAATGCCGGACAGGTTGGCAGCGAACGCCGCCATCATTTGCGGCTCGACAAAGACAAACGACATTTCGGACCCCTAACCGCATCAATGAATGCTGGCTACCCCTGCCCGACCAGGTGCCCCCTGGCCGAGCGTATCGCCGGTGTTGCCCGCGCGTGCCATTTCCAAACGCAATTTTTGTAACAATTTGTCGCAAGCTCAACGAGCGGCCGCTCCGGCGTACCCGCGCGGCTCATGGCCCCGTTTTGACCCACTGGCCGGCGTCACCCACGATGCCGACCGGGACGGCGCCGGTGAGACTTACGTTCTGCACGCTGGGCCCGGCACCCACGATCGTGGTGTCCTGCAGGATCGGCAGGACGGTCGACATGTTCCATAGCCGCGGCTCCACCGCGGTGATCACATCGCCGATGTTCTTGGTGCCGTCGAGCGCGGCATCGATGTTCGATTGGATGCTGCGGTCGCAGATGCCGGTGAGGTTCGACGGCGCCTTCACCAACGCACCGGGTTCCGGTGGCCGAGGGGTGGTGGTCGGCGGTGTCTTGGTGTCCGGTCCCGCCTGGGGCGTGGTTCCGATGTTTCCGGTTGTCTTCGAGGGGGTGGGTGTCGGCACGTTGGGGTTGGGAATCTCCGTCGCCTGCAATGCGGGACACCCGAACCGGGATGCCAAGGCGGTGGCTAGATTCCCGCCGGCCTGACGCCAGCCCACCAGCGCGTCCACTTGGTGATTCTTCAACGCGTCGCGGTACAGCGTCACCGGGTCCAGCGCCAGCACGCTGGCGGCGATGCCGACATTGCGCAACTGGTCTGCGGCGGTGTTGGCCACGGCCACCGCGGTCGGGTCGTTGGCGGCCACCCCGATGATCAGCGTCAGTTGCTTCCCGTCCTTACTCACCTGGCCGTGGATCACCTCGGTTGGTCCGGTGCTGACCGGCGTGGTGGTGGAAACCGATCCAGGCGTCGAGGTGATCGTGGTGTTGCTTTCGATCTGAAACCCTGACGCTTCCAACAGGCCTAACGCCGCTGTCCGGCTCATCGCCGGCGGCGCGGTCGGCACATAGCCGGGATCGCTGGGCGACCGGATCTGCGCCTGATCCAGCGTCACCGTGTTGTCACTACCGGCACCCACGGCGGCGAGCAGGTCTACGTCGAGCAGGCCCAGGACCGCCTTGCGGACCTGGGTGTCCGCCAGCTTTGGTTCGTTGGCTCGCAGCGTCAGCTGCATGACGCGCGGCGTCACGATCCGGGCGGTCCGCACGTCAGGGATGGCCGACAGCTGGGCGAACGCGGCAGAACCGCCGTGCACCTGCGCCACCTGTGTATCGCCGTTGCGCACCGAATCGGCGAGCGCGGCCGGGGCGCCGGCCCGACGGAACTGAATCAGGCCGGGTTTGGCCGGCGGCCCCCAATAGCGGTCGTTGCGGGCGATCAGGATCTCGTCGCGCTGGGGGTCGATGTTCTCCACCCGGAACTGTCCGCCGGTGACGGGCAGTGCCCGCGCCAGCCCACCCGCGAAACCGCCCGATACATCTTTAACTATGTGCGCGGGCAGCAGGTTGTTGAACAGCTCGCGCCATGCGGGGTACGGCTGGCTGAACGTGACGACGGCCTGCTTGCCACCTTCCAGCGACTGCACCGATGTGATCAGGTGATAACCGGCCGGGTCCACGACGCCGGGCTGGGTGGCCATCTGCTGCCAGAGGTACCAGAAGTCGTCGGCGGCGATCGGGGCGTTGTCGGTCCACTGCGCCTCCGGGCGGATCTTGTAGGTCACGGTGAACGGATTCGCGCTGGTCACATCAGCGGACACCAGCAGCGTCGGATCCATCTCCCACCGGGACCCGGTCGATGAACTCGGATCCGGGACGGGCCGGAAAGCGCTGGGCAGCACCAGAGCGCTGATGGCCGCGTTCACCGGCGACAGATCCGACAGCAGGTGCGGGTTGAAGCCGGCGCCGATTGAATCGATGCCCATGATGATCTGGGTCGGGCGTTGCGGCGGCGGTGGCGTGCTGCGCGGTGTGTCGGTGCTCTGCGGTGCCGGCGGCGGACTCACCGTGCAACCCGAGAGCACCAGGCCGATGATCGCGACGAGAACACCGACCGCCAACAGGAGGTGGCGAGCCCGGTGCAGCACGCCCATCAGAGTATCGAGCCGCACTCCGCCTACCCGCGCGCCTTCGCGCGTGCCTTGGCACGGGCGCGCAACGTAGCGTCCAGCTCCACCTTGCGGACCCGCACGACCTCCGGCGTCACCTCGACACACTCGTCGGGCGCGCAGAACTCCATGGCGCGTTCCAGGTCCAGCTCGAGCGGCTTTGCCAGCGTCTCCATCACGTCAGCAGTCGAGGACCGCATGTTGGTCAGCTTCTTCTCGCGGGTGACGTTGATGTCGAGGTCCTCGGGACGTGGGTTGATGCCCACGACCATGCCCTCATAGGTGTCCTGGCCGGGCTCGACGAAGAACTGGCCGCGATCGGCGAGTTGCAGGAGCGCGAACGGCGTGATGACGCCGGAGCGGTCCGACACCAGCGAACCGGTGTGCCGGGCGCGGATCTCGCCGGCCCACGGCCGGTAGCCGTCGAAGACCGCGTTGGCGATGCCGGTGCCGCGGGTGAGGGTGAGGAAGTCGGTACGGAAACCGATCAGGCCACGGCTGGGCACGATGAAATCCATCCGGACCCACCCTGCGGCATGGTTGGTCATCTCCTCCATCCGGCCTTTGCGTCCGGCCATCAGCTGAGTGATCGCGCCGACGAACTCTTCGGGACAATCGATCGTCATCGCCTCGAACGGCTCGTGCAGCTTGCCGTCGATGGTCCTGGTCACCACCTGCGGTTTGCCGACGGTGAGCTCGAAGCCCTCCCTGCGCATCGTCTCGACCAGCACGGCCAGCGCGAGCTCGCCCCGCCCTTGCACCTCCCACGCGTCCGGCCGGCCGATGTCGACGACGCGAATGGACACGTTGCCCACCAGTTCGGTGTCGAGACGGCTGCGAACCATCCGGGCGGTCAGCTTGTGGCCGGAGACCTTGCCGGCCAACGGCGAGGTGTTGGTGCCGACCGTGACCGAAATGGCGGGTTCGTCGACGGTGATGCGCGGCAAGGCGTGGGCGTGGTCGGGGTCGGCCAGCGTGTCGCCGATCATGATGTCGGGAAATCCCGCCACCGCCACGATGTCGCCCGCGACCGCTTCGTCGGTGGGGGCGCGGTCCACGCCCTCGGTCGCCAGCAACTCGGTGATCTTGGCGCTGGTGATTACGGGCACGCCGTCCACCTCGCGCATCCAGGCCACCTGCTGGCCCTTGCGCAGCTTGCCGTTGTAGATGCGGATCAACGCGAGCCGGCCGAGGAACGGTGATGCGTCGAGGTTGGTGACCAGGGCCTGCAGCGGGGCCTCGGGATCCCCCATGGGCGCGGGAATGTGCTCCATCAATACGTCGAACAGCGGGTCGAGGTTGTCCCCGACGGGTGCCTGGCCATCGTCGGGTTGCTCGGTGCTGGCAATGCCGGCGCGCCCGGATGCGTAAAGGGTCGGCAGTCCCAGCGCGTGCTCGGCAGCCGCGGCCGCCTCGTCGTCCAGGTCCGATGCCACGTCGAGCAGCAGGTCGTGGCTGGCGTCGACGACCTCACCGATGCGGGCGTCGGGCCGGTCGGTCTTGTTGACGACGAGGATCACCGGCAGATGTGCCTGCAGCGCTTTGCGCAGCACGAACCGTGTCTGCGGCAGCGGCCCCTCCGACGCGTCGACCAGCAGCAGCACCCCGTCCACCATGGACAGGCCGCGTTCCACCTCACCGCCGAAGTCGGCGTGACCCGGGGTGTCGATCACGTTGATCACGGTGACCGTTCCGTCGCCGTTGTGGCGGTGCACGGCGGTGTTCTTGGCCAGGATGGTGATGCCTTTTTCCCGCTCCAGGTCACCGCTGTCCATGATGCGTTCCTGGGTGTCGTCGCCGCGGTGGGTCAGGGCGCCGGACTGCCGCAGCATCGCGTCGACGAGGGTGGTTTTGCCATGGTCGACGTGGGCGACAATGGCGACATTACGAAATGGCACGTCGGTGATTGTGGCAGCGGAAGCGGTGAATAAGCGAACTGAGCGTTACCAACCGCGGCGACGCGGCGTGGAGCCGACCAGCTGATTACGGCCCGCCACGTCACGGCTGCGGTAGACGATGTAGGGCCGGAACACGTAGGCGAACGGCGCGCTGAAGGCATGCACCAGGCGGGTGAAGGGCCACAGCGCGAACAGGGTGAGCGCGATCAGCACGTGAATCTGGTAGTACGCCGCGGCATGGGCCATCAGGTCCCCGCGGGGTTCGAGGATCCAGATCGAGCGGAACCACACCGACACCTTCTGCCGGTAGTCGTGCAGTTCACCGAAGTGCGTTGCGCCCATCAGGGTGCAACTCAATCCGGCCACCAGTGCACACACCAGCACCACATACATGAGCTTGTCGTTGCGTGTGGTGGACGATCGAACCGGTCCGCTGGTGCGGCGCCGATAGATGAGCAGCCCGATGCCGAGCAGGGTGGCGAAACCGGCCGGGGCGCCTAGCATCAGCGCCTGCAGGTGATAGAGGTGATCGCTCATCCCGATCGCCCTGGTCCAGGACTCCGGAATGAACAGACCGCTGATGTGCCCCATGATGACCGCGAGACTGCCGAAGTGGAACAGCGGACTGCCGATCGACAACAGCCTCGATTCGTAGATCTGCGACGAACGCGTGGTCCAGCCGAACTTGTCGTAGCGGTACCGCCACCAGGTGCCGACGACCGCGATGGCCAGCACGACATATGGTGCGTCGTCCCAGAAGATCTGCAGCAGGGTCATGCCGAACCTCGCTTGGGCGGAACGGTCAGGGTAAACGGTTGCAGGCCAACCGCTTCCGCAGGTGGACCGGCCTGGGCAAGACGCTGCGCCCGGCGCAGGTCTTGGTCGGTAGCTGCCGGCAGAGTCATGCACACCGCCGCCACCACGTGTCGGTAGGGTGATTGGGCATCGACCAGCGCCTTGCCCAGCACATCGATCGGGGTGCGGTGCTCGACCAGTACACGGCGGCCGGCCTCCGGGTCGACGGTGGCGGCGAATTCCAGCACAACGGGCAGATAATCGGGCGCCTCGCCGCCCGGCGGTTCCACCCCGGCGTCGCGGTAGACATTGGCGAAGGCCAGCATTTCGCGGCCCCGGTTACGGGTATCGCCGGCGGTCCAGTAGGTCAGGTACATGGTGGCACGTCGACGCATGTCGAATGTTTCGACGTAATCGATTGCCGCATTGAGCGTTTCGTAGGAACGTAGCCGCTCGGCCGTTTGTCCGAGCAGTTTGCGTGCCGGCTCGTCGAGGTGACCCAACAGGTCGTCGACGGTGTCCAGACGCCGCGATAGATTCTCGTCGGGATAGGCCAACAGCAGCGACGCCGCCTGCCACACCAGGCGATCGTGCATGGTGTGCGTGCGTTGTTTGTTGCGGGACAACAGTTTCACTTGTCGACCCGCTTCGATTCCGGAAACAACCCGACCGGTTTGGCCCTACTGTCCCAATTCAGCAGATTCGTCTGTCGCTGCCGAGTCGCGTGGAAACTCTCCACCGCGACCGGCACCGGCGTACCGCTGTCCTGACCGAATGGGCCCGACTCGTACATCCCGGGCCCGCCCTCGAACGACAACGAGCAGCCCATCTCTTCGGTAAGCGCGGCGGCGGGCACCTCCGCCGAATAGGCGGTCGGGATCACGTATCGCTCTTCGTATTTCGCGATGGCGAGCAACCGGTACATCTCGTAGATCTGCTCCTCGGTCATCCCGACTGCGTGCGGGATGTGCGGCTGCGTTTCCCGGCCCAGGTTGATATCGCGCATGTAGGACCGCATCGCGGCCAGGCGCCGAAGCACTCCGGCCACCACCTGGGTGTCACCCGCGGTGAACAACTCGGCGAGATATTGGATCGGGATGCGCAACGCCTCCAAAGCGCCGAACAGATTGCCCAGATCCTCCCCGTCGTGCCCACCCTGGCTGACGGCATCGACCACAGGCGACAACGGTGGGATGTACCAGACCATCGGCATGGTGCGGTATTCCGGATGAAGCGGTAGAGCCACCTGGTACGTGTTGATCAGCGCGTAAACCGGCGAGCGTTGCGCAGCGTCGATCCATTCCTCGGAAATGCCCTCCGCCCGCGCGCCGGCAATCACTTCGGGGTCATGGGGATCCAGAAAGACTCGTCGCTGCGCCGGATAGAGATCGGTGTCGTTCTCCACCGACGCCGCTTCCAGCACCCGGTCCACGTCGTAGAGCACCAGCCCGAGGTAACGCAGCCGTCCGACGCAGGTTTCCGAGCACACCGTGGGCAAGCCGACTTCGATGCGCGGATAGCACATCGTGCACTTCTCGGCCTTGCCGGTCTGGTGGTTGAAATACACCTTCTTGTAGGGACATCCGGAAACACACATCCGCCAGCCCCGGCAGCGGTCCTGGTCCACCAGCACGATGCCGTCTTCGCTGCGCTTGTACATCGCTCCCGACGGGCACGAGGCGACGCACGAGGGGTTGAGGCAGTGTTCGCAGATTCGCGGCAGGTAGAACATGAAGGTCTCTTCGAGCTTCAACCGAACTTCGTCGCCGATCTTCTTCAAGATCGGGTCCTCGGGCACGATTTCGGTTGAGCCGGCGAGGTTGTCGTCCCAATTGGAGCCCCATGACACCTTCATCGGCTCGCCGGTGAGCTGGCTGCGGGGCGCCGCCGTCGGGAAGGTATCCCCGGCCGGCGCTCGCGTCAGGTTTTCGTAGTCGTAGGTCCACGGCTCGTAATAGTCGTCCATGGTCGGCAGGTTGGGGTTGGCGAAAATGCGCAGCAACTTCTGCAGCCGGCCGCCGTCGCGTAACCGCAGCCGCCCTTTGTCGTCACGCACCCATCCCCCGCGCCACCGCTCCTGGTCCTCGTAGGTGCGGGGATAACCTACGCCCGGGCGGGTTTCGACGTTGTTGAACCACACGTACTCGGTACCCGAACGATTGGTCCAAGCCTGCTTGCACGTCACCGAGCAGGTGTGGCAGCCAATGCATTTGTCGAGGTTCATCACCATCGCCAGCTGCGCCATTACCTTCATGTCAGTACGTGACCTCCTGGCTGCGCCGGCGCACCACGGTAACCTCGTCACGCTGGTTGCCGGTGGGACCGAGATAGTTGAATCCGAAAGTGTGCTGCCCGTAGCCGCCAGCCAGGTGACTGGGCTTGATGCGCACCCTGGTCAACGCGTTGTGGTTGCCGCCGCGCTTGTTGTTGGTTTCGGTGCGCGGGGTGTCGACGGTGCGCTCCTGCACGTGATAGACGAACACCACGCCGTCGGGCATCCGGTGCGAGACGATGGCCCGGCACACAAAGATGCCGTTGGCGTTGACGGCTTCAACCCAATCATTGTCGCGCACTTCGATTTTGGCTGCGTCACCCGGACTCATCCACATGGTGGGCCCGCCCCGCGACAAGGAGAGCATGTACAGGTTGTCCTGGTAGGTGGAGTGGAACGACCATTTGGAGTGTGGCGTCAAATACCGCACAGTGAGCCCGATGCCGTCGTCAGTGGGTCCCAGTCGAGGTTGGTCGAACAGCCGGGCCATGTCCAACGGCGGTCGATACACCGGCAGTTGTTCGCCGAGTTCTTCGATCCAGTCGTGGGCGAGATAGAAATGCATCCGACCGGTCAGGGTGTGAAACGGCTTGAGGTGCTCGATGTTGATGGTGAAGGGGGCGTATCGGCGCCCACCAGTTTCGCTGCCCGACCACTCCGGACTGGTGATCACCGGGACCGGACGCGCCTGGGTGTCGGCATAGGTGATGCGCTTTTCCTCGCTGCCTTCGGCCAATTGCACCAATCGCTGCCCAGTGCGCTTCTCCAGTTCCAGGAAACCCGCTACGGCCAGGCGTCCGTTACAGGTCCCGGACAGGGCAAGAATCGTGTCGGCCATTCGCTGCGCGGTGGTGATCGCCGGCCTCCCCGCGCCAGCACCGGAATTCATCACCCCGAATTTGCTTGCCAGCTCGGTTACCTCGCGGAACGGGTGGACCGTGTAACCCTTGACGGTCATGCCGAACTTTTCCACGAGCGGCCCCAGGGTCAACCACTTGTCGTAGATCGCGGTGTAGTCACGCTCGACGACGGTGATCTTGCTCATCGTCCGGCCGGGAATCGGTTCCTCTGCGGTCTGCAACCAATCGCGTTCGGCCCCATCGGGATAGGCCATTTCATCCGGGGTGTCGTGCTGCAGCGCGGTCAACACCACGTCGGAGCGGGTGCCGAGGTGGCGTCGGGCCAGCAAGCTGAAGGTGCGCGCGATCGCCGCGAAAGCGTCGAAGTCAGAACGGGTTTCCCACGGCGGATCGATTGCGGGGCTGAAAGCATGCACGTAGGGGTGCATGTCGGTGCTGGACAGGTCCGCTTTCTCGTACCAGGTGGCGGCGGGCAACACCACGTCGGACACCAGCGTCGTCGACGTCATCCGAAAGTCGATCGACATCATCAAGTCAAGCTTGCCCTCGGGAATATCGTTGTTCCACAGGACATTCTGTGGTTTGACACCGTCGGCGGGCGATTCGGCCTGGATGTTGGAGTCGGTACCCAGCAGGTGCCGCAAGAAGTACTCGCCACCCTTGCCCGATGAGCCGATCAGGTTGGCTCGCCACACCGTGAGCACCCGCGGCCAGTTGACGGGGTTGTCCGGATCAGTCACCGCGAGTTTGAGTTTGCGTTCGGCCAGTTGCTCAGCGACATACTCGTCGACCTCGCGGCCGGCCGCGTCTGCCTCGTCGGCGACGTCGAGGCTGGATCGGTCGAACTGTGGATAGAACGGGCTCCAGCCCATCGCCGTCGCCGAGGCGATCAGGTCCATGGTGTGTTTGCCGGCGAACCGACCGCGGCCCAGCGGGCTGGTCAGCTTCTCCGCGCCGTAGCTGTCGTAACGCCACTGGTCGGTGTGGGCATACCAGTACGAGGCGCCGGGCACCTGGCGGGGCGGCCGCGCCCAGTCCGCGCCGTTCGCCATGGTCTGCCATCCGGTCAGCGGGCGGACTTTCTCCTGACCCACGTAATGTGCCCAGCCACCGCCGTTGCGTCCCATCGACCCGGTCAACAGGAGCAGCGCCAGTACCGATCGGTACATCACATCGCTGTGGAACCAATGGCAGATCCCGCCGCCCATGATCACCATGGATCGGCCGCCGGATTCTTCGGCGTTACGGGCGAATTCCTTGGCCACCCGGATAGCCTGTGCGGCAGGCACCCCGGTGATCGGTTCCTGCCATGCCGGCGTGTTCTGCTGTGTCGCATCGTCGTAACCACTCGGCCAGTCGCCGGGCAACCCGTCGCGCCGCACCCCGTATTGGGCCAGCATCAGATCGAACACCGTGCACACCAGATGCTTCCCGACCCGGCGCACCGGTACACCCCTCGATACGGTCTGACCATGACCGTCGACGGTGTCGAAGCTGGGCAGGTCGACGAGTTGGGCGGTGCCGTCCGCACTTTCGACGCTCAGCGCCGGGTCCACCGCACCCAGATCGAGGTTCCATTTGCCCACCCCGTCTTCACCGAACCGGAACCCCAGGGAGCCCTGTGGGATTACCACGGTGTCGGTGGCCTGATCCAGCAGGGCGGGCTTGAAGGCTGAGTTCTCTACTTCCTCACCAATGTCGGCTGCGGTCAGGAATTTCCCCGGCACCAACCGCTCGCCGCGGCTTTCCAGCTTGATCAGGAAGGGCAGATCGGTGTAGCGGCATGCGTAGTCGGTGAAGAACGGAACTTGGTTCTGCACATAGCATTCCGAGAGGATGACGTGACCCATCGCCATCGCCAGGGCGGTATCGGTGCCTGCGGCGCAGCGTATCCACTCGTCGGCGAATTTGGTGTTGTCGGCGTAATCCGGGCTGACCACAACGACTTTGGCGCCGCGGTAGCGGGCCTCGGCCATCCAGTGCGCGTCGGGGGTTCGGGTGATCGGCACGTTGGAGCCCCACATGACCAGGTAGGAGGCGTCCCACCAGTCCCCGGATTCCGGCACGTCGGTCTGATCGCCGAACACCTGCGGCGAGGCCACCGGAAGGTCGGCATACCAGTCGTAGAAGGATGTCATGACGCCGCCGATCAGCTCGATGAACCGCGAGCCCGCGGCGTGGCTGACCATCGACATCGCCGGGATCGGAGTGAAGCCGGCGACCCGGTCCGGACCGTAGGTCTTGATGGTGTGCACGTGTGCCGCCGCGATCATCTCGGTTGCCTCAGCCCAGCTCACCCGGATCAACCCACCCTTGCCGCGGGCCTGCTGGTAACGGCGCCGACGCTGCGGATCGGCTTGAATGTCGGCCCACGCCAGCACCGGGTCGCCGAGGCGGGCCTTGGCTTCGCGGTACATCTCCACCAGCACGCCACGGGCGTACGGGTAGCGGACCCGGGTGGGCGAATAGCTGTACCAGGAGAAGGAAGCTCCGCGCGGGCATCCCCGCGGCTCATATTCGGGACGATCCGGCCCGACCGAGGGGTAATCGGTCTGCTGGGTTTCCCAGGTGATGATCCCGTCCTTGACGTAGATCTTCCACGAACACGATCCGGTGCAGTTCACCCCGTGGGTGGACCGCACGACCTTGTCGTGGCTCCATCGGTCGCGGTAGAACACGTCACCCTCGCGGCCGCCGCGTCGAAAAACGGTGCGCACGTCGTCCGATACCTCGCCCGGGGTGAAGAAGCGCCCGCTGCGTGCCAACAATTCCTCGAGGTGTCCACCGGCATGCGGCGTCACAGTCAAGGATGCCTCCTCGTCATCAACGCATCGTTTTAAGTTGCCCTTCTCAACAGTTGACGTCGGCTACCTTCAGCGGGCCTGGATGTTTGCTGTAGACGGACTGTGGAATTCGTCAGGACAGAGCGCGAAGCAGGTCGGGTAGCCAGGCTCGATCGGCGGCCACCCAGTCGACCTCATCAAGCTCGGCCGCAGTCACCCACCGCAACGCGTGGTGGTCGTGTGGCTGTGGTTGGCCGCCGAGCAGGCGTACGCGGTAGGCCCGCAGCGTCATCGTGGCCGAGACCGCCACGTCCCCGCCCAGGCGTCCCGCCACCGCGACGTCGCTCGTCTCGAGTCCCAGTTCCTCAGCCAGTTCCCGGGCCAGTGCGGCGGGTTCGGTTTCATCGGCTGCGACCTTGCCGCCGGGGAGTTCCCACCGGCCCGCCAATTCCGGGGGACGGGCCCGTTGCGCCACCAATACCGTGTGGTCGCGGATGATCGCTCCGGCGACGACGATCTGGGTCGGCATGGCCAGTGACGGTATACCTTCGAGGTATGGCTGTGTTATCGGATGAGCAAGTAGACGCCGCTTTGCCCGAACTCGACGGCTGGGAGCGTGTCGACGGAGCCCTGCGGCGGTCGATCAAGTTTCCGGAGTTTCTGGCCGGTATCGACGCGGTGCGCCGGGTGGGCGAGCACGCCGAAGCCAAAGATCACCATCCGGACATCGATATCCGTTGGCGGACAGTCACATTCGCGCTGGTGACGCACTCGGAGAACGGTATTACGCAAAAAGACATCGATATGGCCAGGGACATCAACGGCATCGTCGGTAACTGAGCCGGCGCCGCTACGCGAGTCGAACCACACGGCGAAATCCCGGGCCGAAAACCGCAACCAGGTTGGGTTGGCGACGATAGGGTGATCCGCGATGACGCTCTCGTTGCGGTTGACCATCGCGATCTTGTTCGCAGCCGCCGGCACCGCGTGCTCTCATTCGGGCCCACCGGCATCGGGACCGCCGGCCTCGGGAGCGCCTACTACGGTCGCCCACCCCGCGGTGAAGTACGAGCCGGGCCCCTGCCCGACGTTGCCACACCCGGCGCCCGAACTGCAGCGGGCGCAGTGCGCCACACTTGTCGTGCCCGAGAATCGCACCAAGCCCGGCGGGCGGACATTACGGTTGGCGGTCGCCGTCATTCCGGCACAGACGCAACCCGCCGCGCCCGACCCGATCGTCTTCGTCACCGGCGGCCCCGGCGAGGACGCCATCATGGATCCGCCGATCGCCCAGGACGTGGACCTCAATCGCAACCGGGACCTGATCCTGCTCGCGCAACGCGGCAACCATTCCTCGCAACCGGCGCTGACCTGCCCGGAAATCGATAACTTCTTCAGCCGCCGAGTGGGCTTGGTGTACGACGCGCCCGGCACCGGAGCCGAATACGTGCAGGCAGCCAAGACGTGCCATGACCGGTTGGCCGGTACTGCCGACCTGGCAGCGTTCAACTCCACCGAAAGCGCCTACGATCTCGTCGATCTGCGCAACGCCCTGCACGTGACGCAGTGGAATCTGTTCTCTCACTCCTATGGCACCGACCTGGCATTGATCTACTCGCGCCTAGACGGGCCGGCCATCCGGTCGCTGGTGCTCGACGGGATGACACCGCCCTCGATCGCGAGCCCGAGTTGGACTTGGAGCAGCGCACGGGAAGCGTTCGACAACATGATGAGCGCGTGCACCGTGCAACCGGATTGCCAGGCGCGCTATCCCAACCTCGGCGACACATTCGTGCGGTTGGTGAACGAACTCGAGGCGCACCCGGTGACCACCTCGGTCAATGTCGAGGGGGCCGGCGACACAAAGATCGTGTTGGACGGTGGTGCGCTGCTGAACTGGTTCGTTCCGATGGCAACGCATCTTCCGGCCGAGATGCCCGCCGCGATCGACGAACTCGCGCACGGCAACCCCACGCGGACCGCTAAGCAATGGGCCATGGCCTGGGTGAACCCGGCCAAGGTCGGGGTCATGGGCTGGGGCCTGACGCTGAGCATCTGGTGCAGCGAATGGGTGCCGTTCGACTCCGCTGAGGACCAAAACCGCGCCGCGCGACAGGTTTTCGCCGCGCTGCCCGATTCGGTGCGCGCCCAGGCACCGCAGCTGCCCTTCCTGCGGCAGGCCTGCCAGGCATGGAATGTGCCCAAGGCGTCGGATTGGGTGCGCGGGATCAGCGACGCCACCATGCCGGCGTTGGCGCTGTCCGGCAGTTACGAC
The DNA here is from genome assembly GCF_001673315.1 of Mycobacterium asiaticum. Classification (GTDB taxonomy): domain Bacteria; phylum Actinomycetota; class Actinomycetes; order Mycobacteriales; family Mycobacteriaceae; genus Mycobacterium; species Mycobacterium asiaticum_B. Next base: position 29,053 of record NZ_LZLQ01000106.1, read on the forward strand.
GGACAGACCGGCGCTGCGTCGGGACAGTATGTGGCGCAGCGTCTTCCGCACGCCATTTCGGTAACGGTCCCGGGTGCCGCCCACGGCATCTATGCCGATCCCTGCGGCGCGGCCGTCATCGCGTCGTTCTTCAACGACCCGCAGCGCCCCGACACCAGTTGCGTCGGCAGGACGCTGCCACCGACGTTCGCCGTCAACCCGCCGCCGCCGTGACCGCGGTAACTCGTCGCACCGTGCTTGGCGGCGCCGTTGTTGGCGCGGCGGCTGCCGCCATGTCATGTTCGCCGGCCAAGCCGGCCAGGCCGACGGTGTTCGACGAACTCGACGCCAAAATCACCGCCGGCATGAAAACGTACGGGATTCCTGGTGTGGCCGTCGGCGTCTGGGCCGGCGGGCAGGAATACGTCAAGGGCTACGGCGTCACCAGTGTCGACCAGCCGACTCCTGTTGACGGCGATACCGTTTTCCGGATCGGCTCCACCACAAAGACATTCACTGGCACCGCGATCATGAGGCTGGTGGATGCGGGCAAGGTGGTGCTGGACGCCCCGGTGCGCCGATACCTGCCCGACTTCGCCGTCGCCGACCCTGAGGTGAGCGCCGCGGTGACGTTGCGCCAGCTACTCAACCACACCTCCGGTTGGATGGGTGACGACGTGCAGGATTTCGGCGGCGGCGACGACGCGCTGGCCCGCTACGTCGGCTCGCTGGCCCGGCTACCGCAACTCAGCCCGCCCGGTGCGGTATTCGCCTACAACAACGCGGGATTGGCGGTCGCAGGCCGGATCGTCGAGGTGGTCTCGGGTACGACCTACGAGTCAGCGGTGCAGAGGCTGCTGCTCGACCCATTGCAATTGGGACATACCCATTTCTCCTCCGACCAGTTGTCAGGCCTCAGCGTGGCCGCACCACATGACGTCGTCGAGGGAAAACCTGTTGTAGAACAAAGCTTCTGGGCATTTCCGCGCAGCTGCAACCCCACCGGTGGACTGATATCTAATGTACGAGACCAGTTGCGCTACGCGCGGTTTCACCTCGGCGACGGCACGACACCCGACGGCACGCGACTGCTCAGCCAGCAGGCGTTGCAGTCGATGCGCGCCAATCCCGGTGCCGGCGGCACATTACAGGTCGAACTGACCGGAATGGGTGTGGCCTGGATGCTGCGGCCATCGGCGGAGGACAAGTTGATCGTCCAGCACGGCGGGACATGGAACGGCCAGCGTTCCGGCTTCTTGATGGTGCCGGCCCGTGATTTCGCGATGACGCTGCTGACGAATTCCGAAGGCGGAGCACAACTCAACATCGACCTCTTCGCCGACGACTGGGCATTGCGCCGGTTTGCCGGCGTAGGCAACCTGCCCGCGACGGTGCAGCGCCGCAGCGCCGGCGATCTCGCGCCATACGAAGGCCGGTACGTCGCCGAGTTCATCCCGGAATCCGGCAATGTGGAACGCGCGGTCATCAATTTTCGAGCAGGGGCGGGCCAGCTTGACGGCACGATGGGCTCGGCCGACCCGACTGAACGCGGTACCCCGATGGGTCTGGCGTTCTACCGGCCCGACTACGGGCTTGATCTCGGGCCGGACGGCAAGCCGGTGGGCACCCGTTCGAATTTCGTTCGCGACCAAGTCGGCAACATCATTTGGTTCCGCAATCACGGGCGGCTGTTCCGGCGCGAGTAGCGCGGTGCGGCAAGGCAATCCAGCCCAGCGTGGCCAGTGTCGCCAGCACGTACACCAGCCCCGCCCACGCCAGGTACCACGGTCTACTGATCACCCAGATGGTCGGCTGTGCAAAGCTCAGCAACCACGGCACGCCGATCACAGTGAGCACCAGCCAGCCCCAGCCCAGGACCTTGGCGCCGAGTCGTTTCCGCAGCGGCCCGTGTAGCAGCCACATCATCAGCGGCACCAGCCACACCCAGTGGTGCGTCCACGAAATCGGCGACAGCAGCAGGCCGAACATTTCGACCACAAGCAGCCTGCCGAGCAGGTCGGACGCTTCGAGCGCTCGCCAGGCCAGCACCGCCAGCACCAGCGTGACACCGATCGCCAGCAGAACCAGCGGCCCGTACCCCGCGTCGTAACCCACGATGCGCGAAATCGCGCCGCGCCAGGACTGATTGAACGAGGTGGCGATCGGCCCGACTCGGTGGGCATCGCCCAGTAGGTCGGTGAAGTAGTACCGCGCCTGGTCGCCGACGACGAGCAGCGATATCCCGATGGTGACCAGAAACGTCGACAGCGCGAACAACGCCGCGGACCACCGGCGGGCCCCAAGCAGATACACCCCGGCGATCGCAGGGGTCAGCTTGACGCCGGCCGCGACACCGACCAGCGTCCCCGACAGCCACCAGCGGGTGGTGTAGACCGCGTACAACACCGCCAGCACCAGAAACACGTTTATCTGGCCGTAATCGAAGTTGCTGCGCAGCGGCTCGATCCAAATGGTGACCGCCGTCCACAGCATGGCGGCGCGGCGGTCGGCGTCCGTGCCCATCAGTCGCTGGCTGATGCGCACCACGCCGTACAACGCCGCCACGGTCGCGGCCTGCCAGATGAAGGCGAGCAGGCCGAAGGGCACCACGTGCAGCGGGTAGAAGACGACGGCAGCGAACGGCGGATAGGTGAACGGCAGCGGGAAATCCGGCGTCTGGTCGGCGTAGACGTAGCTGTAGAGGGACCAGGGATGGTTGAGCGCCGCCGCGCCGCCTACGTAGACGTGCAGGTCCACAAAGTTGGCGCCGTTGGGCGCGAAATAGGTCCAGGCGAAACGCGCCAGGACGCTGAGGATCAGCAGCGGCGCGGCTAGGGCTGTCTTGCGGGCGGGTGCCGCCGCGGCGGCCGAGATGGTGTCGATTCGACCGACTTTAGCGACCATGTCGCGCGCCAGGCCGTTGATCACGGCCAGGACACGAATCCCTGGTGGCCGGTCACTGCCGCCGCTCGTATCGGTAACGATCGCATAAATGCCACACGTGTCACTTGAGTCACTTCTGTACCGCGATAGCTTCGGCTTCAGGTCCTGTGGGGGCCTGGAATAGCCCGTTGAAACAACCAGGGAGAGTCATGCCAACCATTTGGACTTACGTACGCGCCGCCGCTGTATTGGTCGGCTCGTCCGCCGCGCTGCTGACGGGTGGTATCGCCCACGCCGACCCCGCGCCCGCGCCCGCGCAACCGGACATCCCCCAGCAGCTGATCGCTTCGGCCGCCAACGCACCGCAGATTCTGCAGAACCTGGCGACTGCCCTGGGTGCAACCCCGCCGGCGCAGGGCACTTCGCCGGCACCGCAGGGTATTCTTCGCGCGCCGGACCCGGTGCCGGCAACCCCGGGCGGGTTGAATCTGCCCTCGGTGCTTCCGGGGGCAACCGCGCCCGCCGCCGCTACGGCTCCCGCGTCGGTTCCGTCGATTCCGGGTGTGAACACGCCGATTCCGGGCATCACCGCGCCGGCCGCGGCAGCCGCCCCAGCACCCGCACCCGCAGGGGTGCCGGCCATTCCCGGTGTGAACACGCCGCTTCCGGCGCTTGCGGCTCCGGCTCCGGCTGCGCCGGCTCCGGCGGCGGTTCCCTCGATTCCCGGTGTGAACACCCCGATCCCAGGGATCACCGCGCCGGTGACTCCGGCCTCGGCGCCCGCAGCGGCGGTTCCGGGCCTCGCGTCGGCGATCCCTGGCCTTGCCGCACCGGCGGCAGCGGCGCCCGCCGCTCCGGCTTCGGCGCTTCCAGGGCTGGCGTCCGCCCTTCCGGGGTTGGCTCAGGCGGCACTGCCGAGTCTGACGTCAGCCATTCCAGGGGGCATTCCGGGCTTGGGAACCGCGCCCGCGGCACCCGGCGCCACCGCACCGGCACCCGCGGGACCGCCCCAGACGCTGCTCGCGGCACTGCCCTGAGCCTCGTCATCCGACGGCTGAACCACCACCACCGATAACGGGAGAAGAGAAATACCGTGGCAAGCACTTGGAGTCTGTCCAAAGGTTTGGCCGCAGTCGTCGTCACATCGGCTGCCGCGTTCGCGCTTTGTCCGAGCGCGGCAGCCGACCCGGCGACACCGCCGCCCAACCCCGCCCAACAGCTCCCTGGGCTGCCAGCATTGGCCGAGTTGAGCCCGATCATCCAGCAGGCGGCCGGCAACCCGGCGCAGGCTACGCAACTGCTGATGGCGGCTGCTCAAGCGTTCGCGCACAACCCGACCGCGCCACCCGAAGCCAAGAACGTCGCCACGTCGGTCAACCAGTTCGTGGCAGATCCGTCGATTCCGGTGGCCGGCACGCCCCATCACGGCGGACCGGCAACGGCGGCCGGTGTGGCGCCGACGCCGCCGGAAGCGGCCCCCGTGCCGCACGTTCCTCCGCCGGGCGTCGAACCCGGCACCTTGCCGCATCTGCCGACGGGCGTAGATCCCAACCACGCGGCAGGTCCGGCGCCCGCGGGCGCACCGGCCCCCGCGGCACCCGCACCGGCACCGGCCCCTGCCGCGGCTACTCCGGCGCCTGCACCCGTCGCCGCCCCCTCGGCGGCTCCGGCGGCGGTTGCCGCTCCGGCGCCCGCCGCGGCTCCAGCTCAGGCTCCGGCGCCCGCCGCAGCTCCCGCTCCGGCTGCGGCGCCCGCCGCGGCTCCCGCTCCAGCTCCGGCCGCGGCTCCGGCCCCGGCACCGGAAGCCGCCGCACCGGCTCCAGCTCCCGCGCCCGCGCCAGAGGCCGCGGCACCGGCTTTCGGACCGGACGCCCCGCCCACGCAGGACTTCATGTACCCGTCGATCGGCACCAATTGCCTTGGCGACGGAACCAGCGCCCTGGCCACCGCGCTATCGGTGGCAGGACCGGCCGCCATCCCCACGCCAGGTCCCGCCGCGGGCCAGACCGCGTACGTGTTCACCGCGGTCGGTACTCCCGGCCCCGCGGATGTGCAGCGATTGCCGCTGAATGTCACCTGGGTGAACCTGACCACCGGCAAGTCCGGGACGGCAACCCTCAAGCCGCGCACCGACATCAACGCGGAGGGACCGACCACGCTGACCGCGATCGTCGACACCGGCTCGGGCAGCATCATGTCGACGATCTTCGGTCAGGTCACCACCAAAGACCGTCAGTGCCAGTTCATGCCCACCATCGGCTCGACGGTAGTGCCGTAGCGCCGCCGTCGCGCCATTGCCGTAGCGCCATTGCCGTCACGAGATTGCCGTCGCGAGATTGCCGTCGCGAGATTGCCGTCGCGAGCGCGCGCGAATGTACGCCGTCCGCGGCGTGTCTTCGTACCGACACGCGCGCTCGCGGCAGGGCAGGCGACGGTTAGTAGGCCATGAACAGGATGGCGTCCCGGTCATACTCCAGACCGGGATGAACGCTGGCGAGATGCGCCTGCGTCAGCTCGACCAGTTCATCCTCGTCCTTGCCCACGATGGCCTCGCCGCACGGGCAGGTTATGTGTGTCTTCACGTTGCCGCCTTTCCTTTGGCCTCAGCTTTCATCTGCTTCTTATAGGACCGCACCCGGCCCAGCGATTCGGCGTCGACGATGTCGGCCACGGAAATGTGTGTGCCCGCTTTGCCGAACTCGCCCGCCGCGGACCGCCAGCCCGTCGGTGTCACGCCGTACTGCTTGCCTAGCAAAGCCAGAAAGATCCGAGCCTTCTGCTCGCCGAAGCCCGGCAGGGCTTTGAGCCGCCGCAGCACCTCGTTGCCGTCCGGATCGCCGGCGGTCCACAATGCCGCGGCGTCCCCGTCGTACCGGTCGACGATGATCTGGGCGAGCGTCTGGATGCGCTTGGCCATCGATCCCGGAAAGCGGTGGATGGCAGGCTTTTCCGAGCACAGAGCGGCGAATTTGTCCGGGTCGTAGTCCGCGATTTCGGCTGGATCGATACCGCCCATCCGGTCGGCGATCTTCTTCGGACCCGCAAACGCGGTCTCCATCGGAACCTGCTGATCGAGCAACATGCCGACCAGCAGCGCAAAGGGGTTGGAGTCCAGCAAAGCGTCGGCGGCCGTTTCTTGGACGAGCTGAAGTTTCGGCACGTCCTCAGTTTAGAACCGACTGCCCAGCACTCCGCCAGAGCATCAGATTAGAAAGGAATCTGCTTGCCCGGCAACACGTTAGCCGCTCTTGCGGCGGAATTCCCGACGGTTGCCCGCGGCACCGTGCGCTCGGGACTGCTTGCCGGCGCCGTCCTTGTGATCGGAGCCACCAGCCGACTTTGCGCTCTTGCGTTCGAGCGCTTCACGGAACTTGCGCTTGTTCTCGTCTTCTGGCGTTTCCAAGTCGTCCGATTCAGCCATGGCTGCAGCCTATCGCTTACCCGGCGGCATGCCGTACACATGCGAGATCGGCAGCGTGAGCAGCACCCGGCGGTCGGTGACCATGGCTTCTCGGTACTCGTCCCAGTCCGGATGTTCGCCAGCGATGTTGCGATACAACGTGATCAGCGCTTCAACCGTGTCGTCGTCAGGCGCGGCTGCCGGCGGGGTCAGTTCAGCGACACCTTCGGCGACCGCGTAAGACCAGCCGTCGTCGCCGTCGACGAGAAGGGATGCCCGCGGATCGCGGCGCAGGTTGCGAGTCTTGGCCCGCGGCTCGGTGACCGAGACCTGCAGCACCAGACTCCGCGCGTCGAAGTGGTACTGCACGTTCGACAATTGAGGGCGTCCGTCGCGCTTGATGGTGGCCAGCACCCCGATCGAGTTGCAACTGATCACGGCCAACAGCTTGTCGTCGAAGACTTGGCGTCCCATGCCGAAAGCCTACGTCGCGTTGCACCATTCGCCGATGGGCTGCTGGAATCGGTTCATGACCGAGTACGCGGCATTCTTGCGGGGTGTCAACGTCGGCGGCGTCAACCTCAAGATGGCCGAGGTGGCTGACGCGTTGACCAAGGTCGGATTCGAGAATGTGCGCACCATCCTGGCCAGCGGCAATGTTCTGCTCGAGTCGGACTCGAATGTCGCGACGGTGCGCACCAAGGCTGAATCCGCGCTGCGCGAGCGTTTCGGGTACGACGCGTGGGTGCTCGCGTACGACATCGAGACGGTGCGCGCCATCGATCGCACGTTTCCCTTCGAGCGGGAGGTCGACGGATACCAGTCCTACGTCACCTTCGTCACCGATGCCGACGTGCTCGACGAACTCGGCGACCTGCCCGCCGGACCGAAGGAGCGAATCGAGCGCGGCGAGGGCGTCATCTACTGGCAGGTGGCCAAGGGCAGCACCCTTAACAGCACGATCGGCAAGACAATGGGAAAGAAGCGGTACAAGGCGTCGACCACCACCCGCAACCTGCGCACCCTGGCTAAGGTGCTGAAATGAGCGAGCCCGAATCCGCGCCGCAGAAAGTCTCTCTCACCGGTGTCTCCGAGACCGCTCTGTTGACATTGAACGCCAGAGCCAGCGAGGCACGCCGACCCGACGCCATCATCGAGGACCCGATGGCAGTAGCCCTGGTCGATGCGATCGACTTCGATTTCGCGAAGTTCGGCCGCACCGGTCAGGACATCGCGCTGCGAGCGCGGGCGTTCGACAAAGCGGCCGAGTCCTATCTGAGGGCCCACCCGTCGGCGACGGTGGTGGCGTTGGCCGAAGGCCTGCAGACCAGCTTCTGGCGTTTGGACGCGGCGCTGCCCGATAGCCAATTCCGTTGGCTGACAGTAGATTTGGAGCCTATTGTCGACATCCGGGCGCGTTTGCTGCCGGGGTCGCCGCGGATCGCGGTGCGCGCGCAATCGGCGTTGGACTACAGCTGGATGGATGCCGTCGACCCGTCCGACGGCGTGTTCATCACCGCCGAGGGGCTGCTGATGTATCTGCAGCCCGAACAATCCATGGAGCTGATCACCGAGTGCGCCAAACGCTTTCCCGGTGGCCAGATGATGTTCGATCTGCCGCCGCGGTGGTTCAGCATGTGGACTCGGCTCGGCTTGCGCACCTCACTGCGCTACACGGTGCCGACGATGCCTTTCAGCCTGTCGGTCAGCGAGGCCGCAAATCTATTGAATATCGTGCCGGGAGTCAGCGCCGTCCGCGATATACACCTGCCGCCCGGGCGCGGCCTACTGCTCAACACTGCGATGTCGGCCATCTACAGCGTTCCGCTGTTGGATCCGGTGCGGCCGAACCTTACGTTGCTGGAGTTCTAATCGTCCGGGACATTCGTGAGGTAGCGCATCGCGTCGGACTTGGTGAGCCCTAGAGCACGGGCGACTTCGACGTATTCCTTGGCGGCAGCTGCCATCGCGGCATCGGTGGGATCGAAGCGGGAGATGAAAGTGCCAAAGCGTCCGCGCGTTTCGACGACGGCTGCGGACTCGAGTTCGCGGTAGGCGCGGGCCACGGTGTTGGCGGCCACGCCGAGCTGGCCGGCCAGGTCGCGCACGGTCGGCAGCCGGGTGCCGGGGGGCAGCGAGCCCGCGCGGACACCGTCGATCACCTGGGTTCTGAGCTGGTCGAACAGCGGCTTGCCTGCCTTCACGTCGACCTTCAACAAATCGCGCAACTCCACATACCCAGTATTGCCCAAGCGCCGCTATGTTTGTGGGATGCGAGTGGTGGTGCTTAGCGGCGCGGGCATCTCCGCCGAAAGCGGAGTACCGACCTTTCGCGACGACAAGAACGGCCTGTGGGCCAATTTCGATCCCTATGAGTTGTCCAGTGTTCAGGGCTGGGAACGCAACCCCGAACGGGTCTGGGGTTGGTATTTGTGGCGCCACTACCTGGTCGCCGATGTTCAGCCCAACGACGGACACCGAGCGATCGCGGCGTGGCAGAGCCATCCGGAAGTAGCTGAAGTCACCGTGGTGACCCAGAACGTCGACGACCTGCACGAGCGCGCCGGCAGTGCCACCGTCCATCACCTGCACGGGAGTTTGTTCGAATTTCGTTGCGCGCGTTGCGGTGTGCACTACCACGAGGCCTTGCCGGTGATGACGGAAGCCGTGATCGAGGTGGAGCCGCCGGTGTGTCCCTGCGGCGGGCTGATCCGGCCGGACATCGTGTGGTTCGGCGAGATGTTGCCGCAGGGGCCGTGGCAGAGCTCCGTCCAGGCGACCGAGAACGCCGATCTGGTGGTGGTGGTCGGCACCTCGGCCGTGGTCTACCCGGCCGCCGGGCTGCCCGAGCTCGCCGTCGCGCGCGGCATACCGGTGATCGAGGTCAATCCCGAGCCCACCCCGTTGACCAGCAGCGTCACGCTCAGCATCCGGGAGTCGGCCAGCACGGCGTTGCCCGGGCTGCTGGACCGGCTGCCGGCGCTGCTGAAGTAGAGCCACACAGATCGCGTTTGTTCCACAGCCCGGTGAGCGTCGAGGAATTTCGGCACGCGTGAGGCCGCGCGGACGAGCATCCTGCCGTCATGGTTGGCGACGATCCGTTCATCGGCAGCGAAGCTATTGCCGGCGGGATACTGCGGCCAAGTCAGCTGCGCTCGCGATTTCGTGCACTGCTGCCCGACGTCTACATGCGTCGCGACCAGCAGCCGTCACTGCGGCAACGCACGTTGGCCGCCTGGCTGTGGTCCCGTCGACGGGGGGTGGTCGCCGGTCTGACCGCAGCCGCCTGGCATGGGTCGCGCTGGGTGGACGAGGATCGACCTGTCGAGTTGGCCTGGTCGAATCTCAGGCCGCCGCCGGGGGTCCAGACCTATGACATCCGGCTTGCAGCCGATGAGACCGTCGTCGTTGCCGGCCTGCCCGTGACAACACCGGCCCGCACGGCTTTCGATATCGGACGCCGTGAACCGCTCGACAGCGCGATACCCCAGCTCGATGCGTTGCTTGCGACGACAAGCACCAAAGTGCGGGACGTCATTGGCGTTGCCGAACGCCACCGCGGCGCGCGTGGGCTCAGACAGCTGGAATCCGCGCTGGAACTCGTGGACACCGGTTCGCAGTCGCCTCGAGAAACGTCTTTGCGGCTCTTGCTGATCCAGGCCGGTCTGCCCCGTCCGACCACCCAAATCCCGGTCGTCGCCCCCGATGACGCGCGTCGGTACTACCTCGACATGGGTTGGGAGGACACCATGGTCGCCGTCGAGTACGACGGCGAGCACCATCGAACCGACCGCTGGCAGTACCAGAAAGACGTCCGACGCAGCGAGGACCTCGAGCGACTCGGCTGGATTGTCATTCGGGTGCTGGTCACCGACCGCCCGGCCGAGATTGTTCGTCGCGTTCGAGATGCGCTGGATTACCGAGCATCTAGTGCGCGGTGAGGGCGTCGAGTGTGCGGTGAGGGCGTCGAACCTGCGGTGAGCGCATCGAGTGTGCGGTGAGGGCGTCGAGTGTGTGGTGAGGGGATCGAGTCTGCGGTGGGGGCGTCGAGTGTGTGGCGGGGGCATCGAGTGTGCGGCGAGGGCGTCGAACCTACGGTGAGGGCGTCGAACCTGTAGTGAGCGCATCGAGCCTGCGCCCACAGCGCAATCCGCGGCGTAAACGCGCAGTGGCTACAGTTTCGGTGCGGTACCCGCAGGCTCGAGGCGGTGGCTACAGTTTCGGCGCAACACCCTCAGGCTCGAGGCGGTACCCGCAGGCTCGAGGCAGTGGCTACAGTTTCGGCGCCTTTCGCGCGGCACCTGCAGGTTCGACGTATTGGCCCAGGCTCATGACGGCGACCGCAGGCTCACTTCCTTCGCGCGCGCCCCAGCGCCAACTCTGACACGGGCAGCGGCGCCCACGCTGGCAACGTCCATTCGTGCCGGGATTCAACGATCTCGAAGCCCGCGTCGACGATCGCGCGTTCGGTATGGCGGTGCGTGTGGCAGTTTCCCAACATGCGCGGCCAGATCGTGGCGTCCGCCAACCGTTGCAGCCGGCCGCGCCCACCGCCGCTGGCTATGTGCTCGAGGAAGCGCAGTTCCCCGCCGGGACGCAACAATTCGCGCAGTCGCCGCAGCACCGCGACCTGGTCGTGCACCGAGCACAACACCAGCGAGCAAACCACCACGTCGAACGCATCCTGGTCGCTGAACTCCTCAACCGCGACGCTGGTCACCTCGACCGGTATCGGCGCGGCCGCCGCCGCGGCCCTCGCCTTGGCCACCAACCGCGGCTCAGGCTCAACGGCGACGACCTGAGTGACGGTGTCCGGGTAATAAGCGAAGTTCGTCCCGCTGCCCGCGCCGATTTCGAGCACCCGACCGGACAGTCCGGCCAGGTTCTCCCGGCGCAGGGCGCGCACCGACTCAGCTTCGTGCGCGGCCACCACGGGCCAAACCCGTGCGAAGAACGGATTCTCGACCTTTGCCGACTCAACCATTACGCGTCACCGAAGCGTGGATCTCCTGCCCGTTGCGTCCGCTACGAACCGGGGCTCCGCCGGACTGGCTTCCAATGGTTCGCCCCGCGGTGTCGGACCCTTCGGCGGCACCGCTTTCACTGATGCCGAACCGCTCGTGCAGCCATACCATCGGCTTGGGCGCCCACCAGTTCCAACGGCCCATCACATGCATGAAGGCCGGGACCAGCACCATGCGCACCAGCGTGGCATCCGCGATCACGGCGAGCGTCAGGCCCAACCCGAACATCCGCATGAACGACACATGCGCGGCGATCAGCGCGGCGAACGACATCGACATGACCAACGCGGCCGCGGTGATCACCCGGCCGGTGCGCGCCACCCCGAGTGCGACGCTTTCGTCGTTGGCCGCGTGCGCCTCCTGTGGAGTGGGTGTGGCCGGCCGCGCCGCGCCCGACGCCAACCAGTACTCGCGAATCCGAGAGACCAGGAAGACCTCGTAGTCCATCGACAGCCCGAACGCGATGCAGAACAACAGCACGGGCATGTTCGCCACCAGGGTCCCGCTGGGGGTGGTTCCCATGGCACCGAGATGGCCGTCCTGGAAGATCCACACCAGCGCACCGAATGCGGCCGTCAATGAGAGCACATTCAGTACCAGCGCCTTCAGCGGCAGCACTACGCTGCCGGTCAGCAGGAACAGCAGGACGAACGTGACCACGGCCATCAGGCCGAGCACCAGCGGCAATCGGTCTGTCACCGCGTCGACGCTGTCGCGGTTGACCTGCGCGACACCCGCCATCTCCACCGAGTGCCCGGCCGGCGGCGCCACCTGGTGCAGTCGTTTGAGCTGGTTGTCCGACGCCGAAGAGAACAGCGGCGCGGTGCTGCTCACCGTGAGCAATGCGCTGCCGTCCTTGATTCCGGTGGCCCCGACGGGCGGGCCCGCGGCCTTGCCGCCGATGAACGTCCCACTCGGCGCGGAGACGGCGGCCACATCGGGAACCTTCGAGAGGTCGGCCGCGTAGCTATCGAGGTCCGCGGGGCTCACACCGCGAACGTCCGGGATGACGATCGGCACCGAGGTCGCCGAATCACGCGAGAAGTTATCGCGCAGCTCGTCGCCAACCTGATGCGACGACGCCGACTCCGGCAACACCCGGTCGTCCGGGAATCCCCACTTCACCGAGACGAAGGGCAGCCCGAGCAGGAGCAGCAGCGCGATGACGGCACCACCGACCGGGAGCCAATACCGCATCACGAACTTGCTCGACCGGTACCAGAACAGCTGCTCGACCGGCTTGTGCACAGGCTCGGGTCGGCGCAATATCCGGCGTGCCAGGCGCCGCACGTCGAACGCGTCGAGCCGGGAACCCATCAGCACGATGGCTGCCGGCGTGACCACGATTGACGCGGTTGCCACGAAGGCGACCGTCGCGACCCCCGCGTAAGCGAACGATTTGAGGAAGTACATCGGGAAGACCACAGTCGCGGCCATGGAGAGGGCCACGGTGACCGCCGAGAACAGCACGGTGCGACCGGAGGTGGCCATCGTCCGGATCAGCGCCTCCTCCCGGTCACAGCCCTCCGCCAACTCGTCGCGATAGCGGCTGATGATCAGCAATGTGTAGTCGATGGCCAGCGCTAGACCGAGCGCGGTGCTCAGGTTGAGCGCGAAGATCGACACCTCGGTGGTGAAGGTGACCAGCCGCAGGACCGACATCGACCCGACGACAGCCAAGGCGCCCAGCGCCATCGGCAATGCCGCCGCCAGCAACCCACCGAACACCCAGACCAGCACCAGGAAGCTGAACGGAATCGCGATCATCTCCATGACCAGCAGGTCGGCTTGATTCTGCTTGTTGATCTGGGCGTACTCCATGGCAGAACCGCCGGCGCGGACCGACACCCCGGGTCGGTCCTGCACGATCTGATCGGACAGCGTTTGGGCGTTCTTTTGCGCGTCGTTCTCGCCACCCTTGATGTTGACGACGATCAGTCCCGATTTACCGTCTTTGCTGATCAGATCGGCAGCGGCTTGCGGCGGCGCTGTCCAGGCCGAGGACACGTTGTACACCAGCGGTGAGCGACTCAGCTGCTCGGCGAGGTCGGTGCCCACAGTGCGCGCCTGGTCGCTTCGGGCCCCTTCGGGCGCGGTGACCAGGATCAGCATCTGCTGCCCGCTTTGTCCGAACTTCTCGGTCAACACGGCGATGGCGTGAGCGGACTCGGAGTCCGGGTCCTGAAAACCGCCCGGCGACAGGCTCTTGGCGACCGGGATGCCGAAGATCGCGGCGGCGACGAAGACCAGGAGGGCAATGCCGATGATTCGCCGTGGTGCCGCGAGAGCCAGTCGGGCGATCCACTGCAGCATTTTGTGTCCCTCCACCACGGTTCAGACCCGTCCCGAGGGGCTGCCGCGGCCTTAGAAATTCACGCTATTTACCAACGCTAACGTACAGATGTCGAACAGCGTCCGCGTCCTGATTACGGGTATCGAGCCCATATGGTTCAGCTTGCGCCGAAATGGGTAATCTCGGCCGTCGCGACGGCAACCTACCCGTCGGTAGGAATTGCCATCATTTTCCGAATCGTGACTCACCGAATCCTTAATGCTGGCTTTTACGCTCAGTGTCATGTGGATCGACGACACGAGTGCCGACGTCATCAAGGCTGACTTCGAAGCTCTCTACCACGGCGACATGCTCGTCGAGGGTGAGTGCTCGGAGCAGTTCGAAGACTGGCAACCCCTGCCGACAGCGAGCTGAGGTAACCCCATGGGCGTAATTGCACGATTACTGATGGCCGAACCGACCGCCACGCGGTGGTTCCGTCGCTAGCGCACCCGATGTCTTCGGTGTGAGCCCCCCGCCTCTGGCGGGGGGCTTTTTCGTCGGCGGCGAGACTTTAGAGGTGACGCCGAGACTTTAGAGGTGACGGCGAGACTTTAGAGGTGACGCCGAGACTGCAGCGGTGGCGTCGAGACTGTAGCGGTGACGGCGAGACTGCAGCGGTGACGGCGAGAATGCAGAGGTGACGGCGATTCTGCAGCGGTGACGCCGAGACTGCAGCGGTGACGCCGAGACTGTAACGGTGGCGCCGAAACTGTAGCCAGGTCGCGGAAACGCTAGGAATCGCGCTCTGAGCGCAGTCTCGGCGCCGAAAGGCCCGCGGCGAGCGCGGCGCCATCTGAGTTCAGTCTCGGCGCAGAAAGGCTCGCGACAGCGCGGCGCTATCTGAGCGCAGTCTCGGCGCAGAAAGGCCCGCGGCTAGCGTGGCGCCATCCGAATTGCGCCGTCCAACCGAATGACCTCGCCGTTGAGCATCGGGTTCTCCACGATGTGCACGGCCAGCGCGCCGTACTCGTCGGGGTCGCCCAACCGGCCTC
>NZ_LZLQ01000107.1 GCF_001673315.1 Mycobacterium asiaticum
GGGGAAGCTCAGCCTGGATCATCTGATCTTCGGCAAGAACTGGTTCGACGGCTGGCACGGCCTGGCGATCTCGCTGGGCCTGGGTCTGGCCGGGGCCATCGGCCAGTTGTTGATCTTCTACCGCCCGCCGGTCAAAGAAGCGAGTTAGGACCGGCCGGGCCGAGCACCGCGCCTTGGCGACGAAGTAGTCGACGAAGTAGTCGACGAAATAGTCAGGGCCGCCCGGTGTTCCCGTTAGCGCCGAGCAACTGACCGCCGATGCCGCCGGTGCCCGGCGTACCGGGTGGCGCACCGACTCCGCCGTTGCCGCCGTTCCCGCCGTCGCCGACTGACCCGGCGTTGCCACCATTGCCGCCGTTGCCGCCCTTGCTGCCGGTGCTGGCCGCGCCGGCGCCGCCAGCCCCTCCATTGCCGATCACTCCGGCGTTGCCACCGTTTCCACCGGCACCGCCGGGATCACCGAGTTGCCCGGCACGTCCGGCGCCGCCCTCGCCGCCCGAGCCGATCAGCATGCCACCACTGCCGCCGTTACCTCCGGCCGCACCGACAAATCCGCCGCCGCCGCCCACGCCGCCGGCCCCGCCGTCACCGAAGAACATGCCGCCGTTACCCCCG
>NZ_LZLQ01000108.1 GCF_001673315.1 Mycobacterium asiaticum
TTTGGGGCGATTCCCGCGGACTTCGGAGGTCGGTTGTGTCATTTGTCAGTGTGGTGCCGGAATGGGTTTCGGTGGCGTCCTCGAATCTGGCGGGGATTGAGTCGGCGGTGGGTGCGGCCAATGCGGCCGCAGCAGCCTCGACGACGGCGATTGTGGCTGCGGCCGCTGATGAGGTGTCGGCGGGGATTGCGGCGTTGTTCAGCAGCCACGCTGTTCAGTATCAGGCGTTGAGCGGGCAGGCCGCGCTGTTCCACGAGCAGTTCGTGGCGAGGCTGACCGGCAACGCGGCAGCCTATGGGGCTGCTGAGGCCGTTAATGCCCAGCAAGTGGTGCTGGGGGCGATCAATGCGCCGTTTGAGGCGTGGTTGGGGCGTCCGCTGCTCGGTAATGGCGCGGATGCGACCACGGCTGGTGGCGCCGGTGGTGCGGGCGGTTTGTTGTGGGGCAACGGCGGTGCGGGTGGCGCCGGTGCTGCGGGTCTGGCTGGCGGATTCCTTTGGGGTCACGGTGGGGCTGGCGGTGACGGCGGGGCCGCCGGTCAGGGAGGTGACGGCGGCGCCATCACCGGCACCGGCGCCGGCACTGGCCAGGTACGAGGCATTTTCACCGAATACACCGGCATCCTCAACGGTGGGGCTGGGGGCGCCGGCGGTGCCGGTGGTGCCGGTGGAGCTGGGGGCGCCGGCGGGCTGCTATGGGGTACCGGCGGCAGCGCCGGGAGCGGTGGAGTCGGCGGCCAAGGTGGTAACTCCAGCACGTTCAC
Organism: Mycobacterium asiaticum; assembly: GCF_001673315.1. Taxonomy (GTDB): domain Bacteria; phylum Actinomycetota; class Actinomycetes; order Mycobacteriales; family Mycobacteriaceae; genus Mycobacterium; species Mycobacterium asiaticum_B. The sequence continues at coordinate 764 of NZ_LZLQ01000108.1, forward strand.
CGGCACTGGCACCAGCGCCGGGTCCGGCACGAGTAGCGGCATCCAAAACCACGGCACCCTCTACGCCGGGGCCGGCGGGGCCGGCGGGGCCGGCGGTGCTGGCGGCAGGGGTGGCGTTGGCGGGCTGCTCTGGGGTAACGGCGGCAGCGGCGGAGTCGGCGGTGCCGGGGGGCAGGGAGGTGACACTGGCACCTTCACCGGCACGGCCACCGTCAACGAAATTGGCGCTGTCAACGGCGTAACCGGCGTTTACAACGGTGGCAGCCGCTTCAACGGTGGGTCTGGGGGCGCCG
>NZ_LZLQ01000109.1 GCF_001673315.1 Mycobacterium asiaticum
CGTGCAGCGAACCATCTTGGACGCCATCAATGCCCCCACCACTGTGTTGTTGGGTCGGCCGCTGATCGGTGACGGCGAGGGTTTCGTTGGCTTTGGCAACACCGGCGGGTCGGGCGGCGCTGGCGGTGACGGCGGCACCGCGAACTTCGGCGGCGGTTTCACGGACCTGATTACCGCAACCGGTGGGTCCGGCGGTACCGGCGGTGTCGGCGCCGCCAACGCAACCTCAGTGGGCGGCAAGGGCGGCGGTGGTGGCGGCGGTGGTGCCGGCGGCGCGGCAGGCGGAAACGCGGCCATCACCGGTGGTGGTGGCGGCGGCGGCGGGGCCGGCTCCGTCAGCGTCGCCGCCGGTACCGGTGGCGACGGCGGTGATACCAAGACCAATGGGAACGTCACATGGACCGGTGGCGCAGGCGCAACCGGAGCAGGAGGCGTGGGCGGCGGTGGCGGCGGCGGCGCCTACAACCTCGTATTCCCGGGCAGTGGTGCGCCGGGCGGCGTACCTACAGGTGGTCCGGGCATCCTCGACAGGGGCAACGCAGGAGGCGACGGCGGTGCGGTGGGCGGGGTAGGCGGCAAGGGCGGCTCCCATTACTGGCCCTACCCGGCTTACAACGGCACCGACGGGCAGAGCGCGCTCTAATCCCTCACCCGGAAAACGTTGGTCCGTCAAAGCGTTCGCGGGTGACGAAGTCCCCGACCGACTGGCGGCGCAGCTTCGTCAACTGCCGTACCGGTTTGCCCAACGGCACCACCGCGGCGATCGCATGGGTCTCCGGGATTCCCAGCAGCTCCCGAAGTTCCGGTTCTTGCGCGATGGCCATCGTGGTGATGGTGCCCCCGAAGCCCTCGTTGCGCGCGGCCAGCAGAATGTTCCACACCAACGGATATACCGAGGCGCCGGCTGCCAGACCCACACGGTCCAGGTTCTGGTCGAGGGCGGCGACAACGCCCAGGTCCACCGAGATCACCAGAACCACCGAGCCGTTGACCAGCGGCGCGAGGAACTGTTCCGGGAATTCGGTTCGTTCGATGGTTTCCTGCGGAATTACGCTGGCCTGCAATGGATTCCACGGGCTTTCACCGGCTGCCATCTGGGCGAAGTATCGGCGGGCAGCCGGGATGCTGAGTTCGACGATCCGCCGACGGGCGTCCAGATCACGGACGGCCGTGATGTGCGCACCCTGCCGGTTGCCGCCGCTCGGTGCGAACCGGGCATTGTCGAAGAGTCGGTACAACACATCGTCGGGCAGCGGCTCGTCGGTGAATTCACGCGCAGCGAAGGTGCTGCGCATGACGTCGTAAAGCTTCATGGAGTCAGACCTCTGCGCGTTCCAGGCGGAAGGTGCGCTGGTAACCACTGGGCAGCGTGGTGACGGTGACCTCCACCGCGCCGCTCGGAGCGACCACGTAGCGTTCCTCGACCTGTGGCCCGTCGCCCCATCTGCCGACCGGTTGGCGACCCAGATCCTCGCGGTCGTGTAGGGCGGGGTCGAATGGGAAGAGGACCGGATCGTAGGGCGTGACGTCACCGTCGGGTCGCCCGTCGACCACCCGGCTGCACTCGACGAAGCGGAAGTGTCCGATGTTGTGGGCGGCGCGGTAGGTGCGACGGATTACCAGCGGCGTGCGACCGTCGACCGGAAGCGGCGCGTCCTTGGGGACGATCGGGTCGAACACTACATCGGCGCCCGCCTGAGCCTCGCGGAAGACACCGAAATGTCGCGAAAACCGTTCGGATAGAACGAATCCAGCGTCGCTGTCGAGGAAGACCGCCAGTCCGATGGCGGTCGCGGCGAAGGGGTGTGGGGAACGCTTGACGCGGCGGTCGCCGAACTGCGTGCGCAGCATCCGGGACACCAGGGGAAAGCTGCCTGCGCCGCCGACCACATAGATGCCCGCCACCTCCGACCAGGTGACATCCCGGCCGTCGCCGGTCGGATTGTGCAGTACCCGGGACAAGAGATCGGCGGTCTTATCGACCAGCGGCGCGCATGCTGCGTAGACGTCGTCGATCGGGCACGAGAATGGCGGGCGGCCGGCACCGTCGATCTCGGTGAGATCGACCAGCAATCGGCGCGTCTGCGGTCCGACCGTCTCCTTCCGCGTCGCGCATTCCTCAAGCAGCAGCTCGTAGGCGTCGTCGTCGATCTGCAACTTCGTTGCGTTCAACACCAGCTGTGCGATCGCCTCGTCGAAATCGTCGCCGCCCAGGCGCTGAATCCCTTCACTGATGACGACTTCGTTCACCTGTCCGACCATCCGCAACAGCGAGGCGTCGAACGTGCCACCGCCAAGGTCGTAGATAAGGACGTACTCGCGCTTGGCGGTGATTGTCGACCGGTACCGGTGCGCGTATTCCAATGCCGCGGCTGAGGGTTCATTGAGCAGTGCAACCACGCGAAAGCCTGCTGCCACAAAGGCATTCAGGGTCATGAAGCGTTGGGCGCTGGATGCATTAGCCGGCACGCTGATCGCGACGTCGATTGGTTCGCCCGCCGCCGCGCCCGCGTTGGCCCGGTCGTATAGATCGCTTTTCAGTTGAGCCAGGAATCCGGTGAGCAGGTCGGCCAGCAAGTAGGTGCGTCCGGCGAGCACGACCTCCGTCTGCGGGCCGGCATCGTTGAGGAGTCGTTTGAACGCCCGCAGCACCGACCATCCGGGTGCGTGGCGCACGGCGGCGGCGTCCAGTCCGAACCGCAGCTCCCCGGTGGCATTCGCGGCGACCAGCGAGGGCCAGGCGTCGAACCCGTCGAAGGAGACGACCGGGTAATTACCGCGGTCGACGATCGCCGCGACGGTGTGTGTGGTCCCAAAGTCGATACCGACTCTCATTCCGCCCAATTCTAGGGCCGGTTGCGTTTCTTTTCAGTGGCCTTGCGTGTGCGTGTTCCACTGCCGCTGCACGGCGCGTCCGGCGGCGTCGAGAAGAAGATCCCAGGGTCGAACTGAGGTCCGTCCGCAGATATCGCTCACCAGTGTGAAGCTGGCGACGCCGAATCGGCGTGTCGCGTCGTGTAATTCACGCTCGAGCCGGGTCAGTACATTGCGCGTACGGTGTCGATGGTGTCAGCGTCGGCCGGGCTTTTGTCGTCGCGGTAGCGCACCACCCGGGCGAACCGCAACGCCACGCCGCCGGGATACCGCGTCGAACCCTGCACGCCGTCCAGCGCTATCTCGACCACCTGCTCCGGCCGGACTGGCACGACATAGCCGTCGGTGCCCTTGGTGGCCAACTCGCTGAACCGTGCGGTCTGCCAATCCAGCATGGCATCGGTCATCCCTTTGAACGTCTTGCCGACCATGACGAAGCCGCCACTGTCCGGATCGCGCGCACCCAGGTGGATGTTGGACAGCTTTCCCCTCCGGCGCCCCGAACCCCATTCCACGGCCAGGACCACCAGGTCGAGGGTGTGCACCGGCTTGACCTTCAGCCACCCTGCTCCGCGCCGGCCTGCCTGATACGGCGCAGCCGGTGCCTTGGCCATCACGCCTTCGTGGCCTGCGGCCAGCGTCGCGTCCAGGAACGCGGCGGCCTCGACGGGGTCGGAGGTCGTCAGCCGGTCGACGCGCTGCCGCGCCGGCACCAGGGCATCCAATGCGGCCAGTCGCTCGGTGGTGGGCGCATCGAGCAGATCGACCCCGTCGGAGTGCAGGATGTCGAAGAAGAACACCGAAAGCGGTTGCGCGTCCCGGGCGGCGGCCACATCCACCGAGCGGCCGAAACGCGACGCTGTGACCTGGAAGCGGTGCGGCCGGTCGTCCGGGCGCAGCGCAATTGCTTCGCCGTCGGCAACCAGATGGCTGACCGGCAGGGCCAGCGTCGCCTCGACTACCTCAGGCAACCGCGCGGTGACCTCGTCCAGGGTGCGGGTGAAGACCCGGACATCATCGCCGCGGCGGTGGATCTGCACCCGCGCGCCGTCCAGCTTCGCTTCCAAAATCGATGTACCGCCATGCTTTTCGAGGGCACCGGCGACACTGGTGGCGGTCTGGGCCAGCATCGGCCCGACTGGACGGCCCACTTGGAGGGTGAACTCGTCCAGCGATCTGCCGGTCAGCGCCGCCGCGGCGACCACCGGAAGGTCACCGCCGAGCATGGCCGCCCGTTGGACCTTGCCGGCGGCGATCCCGGCCGCTTTCGCCACCGCGTCGGTCATGATCCCGACGAGTGCCCCTTGGCGCAGCTCGCCGCTGAGCAGCCGCCGCAGGAAAGTCTGCTCGGTGTCCGTGGCAGCCGAGAACAGGCCATTGATCAGGGCCGCCCGGCGGGCTTGCGAGCCCTTGCCCGCGATGCCACCGATCTCGGTGAACCTGGCATCGACGTCGCCAACGGTGAGTGCGGCCTCCGATGCCGGTGGCGGCAGCGAGCGCAGGGCAGCCCAGCCCACGCCGATCTGGCGTTGCCGCAATTCCCCGGATAGCCACGACACGACGGTCGCGACAAGCTCGGCATCCGCTCCGGCACGCTGCAGCAGCTCGGCGATCTGCGCGACCTTGGCGAGCCGAGACGAGGAGGCGCCCACGTGGAGCGAGGTGCTTGCTACGTCGAGAAGGAGCACGGTGTCGAGCTTGGCACGACTCGCCGACAACCCCGCCGGGCAGACGCGCTAGCGTGCCTCGGTAACGTTACAAATTCAAGGCTATGTGACAACCCAGAAAACGGAGGTCCGGATGGAGATCAGCGGAAAGAAGGTCGTCGTGATCGGCGGCGCCTCAGGGATGGGACGCGCCAGCGCCGAGCTGCTGCACCAGCGTGGTGCCCAGGTCGCTGTCCTGGACCGCGAGGGTTCGGACGGCAAAGAGGTAGCCGAAGGGGTGGGCGGCAAGTTCTTTCCCGTCGACGTCACCGACTTCGCCGGCACCGAGGAAACGCTGCAGGCCGCGGTCGACGAACTCGGTGGCCTACATGTCACCGTGACTACCGCCGGTGGCGGCATCGCCAAGCGCACGCTGACCAAAACCGGCCCGCACGACCTCGAATCCTTCCAATCCGTCGTGGACCTCAATCTCGTCGCCACCTTCAACATCAGCCGGCTGGCTGCCGCGCACATGAGCAAGAACGAGCCCGAAGACGACGAGCGGGGCGTCATCATCAACACCGCGTCCATCGCGGCCTTCGAAGGACAGATCGGACAGGTCGCCTACACGGCCGCCAAGGCGGGCATCGCGGGCATGTGCCTGACCATGGCGCGCGACCTGGGCTCGGTCGGCATCCGGGTACTGGCGATCGCGCCGAGCCTGTTCGCCACCGGATTGACCAAGGGCATCCCGGACGAGTTCGCGACCGCGCTGACCAAAGACGCGGCGTTCCCCAAGCGTCTGGGACGACCCGAGGAGTACGCCAAGTTGGTAGCGGCCATCGTGGACAACCCGATGCTCAACGGGCAGTGCCTGCGCCTGGACGCCGGGCAGCGTTTCGCACCGAAGTAAACCCGGGCAGGCCAGGACCCTCCTCGCGCATTAAGTACACTCTTTAGGTACTTGGCAGCGCCGCGAGGAGGATCCGCATGGGTATCGCACTGACCGACGACCATCGCGAACTCGCGGATGTCACCCGCGGGTTCCTGACCTCGCAGAAGGCGCGCGCGGCGGCGCGGTCGCTGCTGGACGCGCCCGAGGAGGAGCGGCCGGCGATCTGGCAGGGGGTCGTCGAACTCGGCTGGCTCGGTCTGCACATCGGTGAAGAGCACGGTGGCTCGGGATACGGTCTGCCCGAATTGGTGGTGGTGGTCGAAGAACTCGGACGTGCGGTGGCACCGGGGCCGTTCGTGCCGACGGTAATCGCCTCGGCCGTGATCGCCCACGACGGCACCGCAGATCAACAGGCACGACTGTTACCGGGACTCATCGACGGCACGGCCACCGCCGGTGTCGGGGTGGGCGGTGACGTGCGGGTCTCCGACGGCGTGGCCAACGGCGACGCTGGGATTGTGCTCGGTGCCGGCCTGGCCGAACTGCTGTTATTGATCGCCGGTGACGATGTGCTGGTAGTGGACCGCGGCCGCGAGGGAGTTTCGGTGGAGGTGCCGGAGAACCTCGATCCAACCCGGCGATCCGGCCGTGTTCGCTTGGAAAACGTGAAAGTGAGTGCCGACGACATCCTGCCGGGCGCCCGGTCGGCCGCATTGGCGCGCGCACGGATACTGCTGGCCGCCGAGGCTGTCGGAGGCGCGGCCGACTGCGTGGAATCCGCGGTCGAATACGCCAAGGTACGCAAGCAGTTCGGCCGCACTATCGCGACATTCCAAGCGGTGAAACATCATTGCGCGAACATGCTGGTGGCGGCCGAATCTGCACTTGCCGCGGTTTGGGACGCCGCGCGTGCCGCCGGGGAGGACGAGCAGCAGTTCCAGCTGATCGCTGCCGTCGCCGCGACACTGGCTTTTCCCGCCTACGCGCGCAATGCCGAACTCAACGTCCAGGTGCACGGCGGCATCGGGTTCACCTGGGAGCACGACGCGCATCTGCATCTGCGCCGGGCGCTGGTGAGTTCGGCACTGCTGGGCGGTGACGCACCGGCCCGCGATGTGTTCGAGTTCACCGCCGCAGGCGTCGTCCGGGACAACAGTCTGGACCTGCCACCCGAGGCCGAGCAACTACGTACCCAGATCCGCGCCGACGCCGCCGAACTCGCGGGTCTGGACAAACAGGCGCAACGGGACAAACTGATCGAGACCGGCTACGTGATGCCGCACTGGCCCAAGCCGTGGGGCCGCGCCGCGGACGCGGTAGCGCAACTGGTCATCGAAGAGGAATTCCGCGCCGCGGGGATCAAGCGGCCCGATTACGGCATCACCGGCTGGGTCATCCTCACCCTGATCCAGCATGGAACCGATTGGCAGATCGAAAGATTCGTGGAGAAGGCGCTCAGAAAAGACGAGATCTGGTGCCAATTGTTCTCTGAGCCGGAAGCGGGTTCGGACGCGGCGTCGGTCAAGACCCGGGCCACCCGGGTGGACGGCGGCTGGAAGATCAACGGCCAGAAGGTGTGGACGAGCGGGGCGCAGTATTGCGCCCGTGGCCTGGCGACCGTGCGCACCGACCCTGAGGCGCCCAAGCACGCAGGCATCACCACGGTGATCGTGGACATGAAGGCCCCGGAAGTCGAGGTGCGGCCGCTGCGCCAGATGACCGGGGGCGCGGAATTCAATGAAGTGTTCTTCAACGACCTGTTCGTGCCGGACGAGGATGTCGTCGGGGCACCCAACTCCGGGTGGACGGTGGCGCGCGCGACGCTAGGCAACGAGCGGGTCAGCATCGGCGGCAGTGGCCTGTTCTACGAAGCACTGGCCCCGGAACTGGTGAAGGGTGCCCAGCAGCGGGCGGATCGCTTGGCGGGCGCGGTCATTCGCGTCGGCACCTATCTGGCCGAGGAGAATGCCTTGCGGCTGCTGAACCTGCGCCGCGCGGCGCGCAGCGTCGAGGGATCGGGTCCCGGGCCGGAAGGCAATGTCACCAAACTCAAGCTGGCCGACCACATGATCGAGGGTGCTGCCATCTCCACCGCCCTGGCCGGCCCCGAAGTCGCGGTACTGGACGGGCCCGGCGCGCTGGCCGGGCGGATGGTGATGGGTGCCCGCGGCATGGCGATCGCCGGTGGAACATCAGAGGTGACCCGTAACCAAATCGCCGAGCGGATCCTCGGCATGCCACGGGACCCGCTGATCAACTAACCCGGCGCGTGGCGCGCGACCCGCGGGCGGCGCGCGAGCGACGCGCGGGCGGCGGGCGACGGGCGAGCAGACGCAGAATCGCACGAAATCGGGAAGATTCGTGCGATTC